>NZ_JBDGIO010000017.1:0-135433 GCF_057657375.1 Variovorax sp. Soil_C_12
GTCGACGCGGAGCATCGCTCGCATTTGGGGACAGCGAAAAATTCGCCCACATTTGTAGGGAAGCCCTTGTAGATCCCGATCCAGCCAGACAACATCACGACAAGGATGCAGCGGCTCTACCTGGGTCCAAGGTATCGCCTTGGCGCTTGAAGTCGGCGACGACGAGCCGCCGATGTTGGTCACTGCATGATGGCAGCCCCCCGAAGGGCGAACGGCATCGCATAGAGCGCATGTGCGATCGCTAGATTGATCAAGCAGCCCCCATGGGGCGGCCTGGCAGGTGAACGCAAATTGTCAAGCGACATCAGGAACTGACCCCCTGACGACATGAAGAACTGACCCCCGGGTTGATCAATCTGTCGTGACTGCGTCTTTCGCGCTGGCCTGGTTAACCAGGCCAGCGCGGCGCTTCGATCTGAGCCGGTAGCTGTCGCCGCGGATCGTGATGACGTGGCTGTGGTGCAGCAGCCGGTCCAGGATGGCGGTGGCCACCACCGCGTCTCCGAACACGGCGCCCCACTCGGCAACCGAGCGGTTGCTGGTCACCAGCATCGAGCCGCGTTCGTAACGCCGGCTGACCAGTTGGAAGAACAGGTGCGCGGCGTTCGCCTCGAACGGAAGGTAGCCCAACTCGTCGACGACGAGCAGCTTGGGCTTGGTGAAGTGCACGAGCTTCTCCTCGAGCCTGCCTTCGGCGTGTGCGCGGGCCAGTTGCGTCACCAGCCCGGTGGCCGGCACGAACAGCGTGGAGTAGCCACGCACGATGGCCTCGCGGCCGAGCGCCACCGCCAGGTGGGTCTTGCCCACGCCGGGCGGCCCGAGGAGCAGCACGCTGTCGCCGTTGCCGATCCAGCGCGAAGTGGCAAGCTCACGGATCTGCTTGGGGTCCACCGATGGCTGTGCTTCGTACTCGAAGCCCTCCAGGGTTCGCACGAAGGGGAACTTGGCAATCGACATGCCCATCTGGATGCGCCGCTCGTCCTTGCGCGCGACCTCGGCTGCGCACAGCATCGACAGCGCCTCGCGCAGGTTCAGTTCGGCACGCCCGGCTTGATCGAGCAGCGTGTCGAGTTGGTCCCGGATGGCGGTCAGCTTCAGGCGCGTGAGCATCGGTTCCAGGTCGCCCGACACTTCCAGTGCCGGGGCCCTGACCTTCTTGCTGGCGGCCATCACCAGCGACCTCCGAGCGCGCTCTCGTATTCGGCCAGGGGACGCAGCAGCTCGGCGGGCATGCCCATGGGCAGCGCAACAAGTGAGGCGTCGGTGGATGGCCTGGTCAGCCAGCTCACGCCCACCACGTTCGCGCCGACGATCCCGGCCAGATGGGCACGCTCGATCACGGTGACGCGCCGGCCTGAGTTCTGCGCGTGGCAGGCGATCTCTTGGCCGGCGTAAAGGACCCGAACCTGCCGCTCGGCCGCGACGACGGTCACGTTCTCGCCGATGAGCTTCCACGGCACGCTGTAGCGGTTGGTGTCCAGCTCGATGCAGGCGTCGCTGTGCACCCGCCGGGTGAGTTCGCGCACCTGCAGGAAGGGGGCCCGGGCGGCGAGGGGTGCCAGCGCCTGGCGCTCATCGCGCTCGAAGCGCTGCATCGGAGGCTCTGCGGTCGTGCCGTGCACACGAACGTCAGCCACCTCCCGCATCCACCGCGCCAGGTGAGCCTGCAGATGTTCCGTCGAAGCAAATCGATGCCCGGCGATGGCGTTGCGCTTGACGTAGCCGACACCACGCTCGTCCTTGCCCTTGGTCTGGGCCCGGTACGGCGCACACGCCCGCGGGGTCACCTTCCAGTACCGGCAGAAGGCATGGAAGCGATCGTTGAAGCGGACCTCGCGGGTCTGCACATCGTGCTCGTTGACGAGGGCCCGCGCGTTGTCCACGAGCACCTCCTGCGTCGTGCCGCCGAAGTGCCGGAAGGCGCCTTCCAAGCCCTGCAGCCACGCCGACTGGCGCTCATGCAGGAACATGGCAACGAAGGTGCGGCGGGAGTAGCCCAGCGTCGCGACGAACAGATGCACCTTCAGCGGCTCGTCGGCCACCGGCACGCGCACGGTGCCGAAGTCGATCTGCAACTGACGGCCCGGCGGCGTCTCGTAGCGCACTGTTGCGACGCTCTGGGCCTGGACCTCACGACGCAAGTGCGCGACCGCACGCTCAACGGTGCGAAGGCTCACCGTGATGCCATGCACGCGCAGCAGTTCCTGGCGCACGACATCGCAGTTGCCGCGGTGCTGGCGGAACTGGATCGTGAGCCACTCGGCATGCGCGCTCAGGCGACCGGGTCGTTGTGGTGATTCGTAGGGCTGCCAGCCGCCTTGGCGAAGGTAGCGCCGGACGGTGTTGCGACTGCACCCCAATTCGTTGGCGATGCGCTTGGCGCCCCAACCGAGCGACGCCAGCTTGAGCATCGCCTCCACGTCCTCCGGTGCCTGCATCGCCTCTCTCCAATCGATCCGTTCGGACCGTGGAGCTTGCTCGAACACGTTGCCTTCCATCTTGGCCTCCTGCCATGAGGGGGGTCAATTCCTCATGTCGTCAGGGGGTCAGTTTCTCCTGTCGCCTGACACAAATATCGAGCCCTTGCCTGGCGCACTCGTCAAGCGCATGGATGGCCATGCAGTTCGACGCAGCGCTTCGCGAGCGTCAGATCCAGCCCTTTACCTTCAGACTTGCTCAGCAGATCTCCCTATGCCTGGCGGAATTCTTCAAACACCACGGTCTGCTGATCGGGCGCGACTCCAACGCCGTTGTCGATCACCGCAATCTCTACTGCGCTGCGGCCGGCTTCTTCAGCCGGTGTTGCCAGGCTGGAGGGTCAAGCGCTAAGTGAAGCGAGGCGCCGCGGGAGCAGCGGGCGCGCAAGGCGCCGACCCGACTGTGCCGGCGCTGCGCCTCGCATACCGCACCGAACGCCATCTCATCTGGATGGAGGTTGCCGGCATTGCGCGCCGGATGGTGCAATGCTGCACGGCGCAACGCGTGTGCCGGCCGAGGAGGCGCGATGGACAAGGAGTCGAAGTCCTCGTCAAGCAGCTTGTCGGGCAACGGCGTCATGGCCGTGCTCTTGGTGATCGCGGGCGTCTTCCTGGTGCGCGAGGTGCCGCTCGAGACGACGCGGCAACCGGTCAACGAGGTGCGCCTGAGCCAGCAGCAGGACCTGCAGGACATCGATGCACGACTGTGGCAGGACCCGTACGCCGCCGTTGCGAAGGCGCGCGCCGAGGCCGCGAAACGTGATCCGAGGAATGCGGCAAGTTTCGATGCCAACCGCACTCTGCAACTCAAGAACGAGATTGAGCAGAAGCTCGACGATCACAAGAAAGTTGAGATCCTCGTCGTCATGCTCCCGGCCGGCCCCTACTCTGAGAATGTGGAGAGCCGCCGGCGCGCTCGCTATGCCGTCCTGGCAGCCCTGAATGCGAGCCGCATGTCTCCTGTGGATACCCAGCATCTGGGGTACTTCCTGCCGGCGCTTAAGGAACCGACGAAGCAGGATCCCGCGTCGCCGAAAAGACCGCCTCTCCCCATTCCATATGAGTGGTTCGAGCCGATGCTCGACGCCAGCCCGAGGACCTTGCAGAAGGTCCTGACGTCGCACGTACTGGTGATGTGGCTTCCGAGCGAATCCTTCGATACCAACCCATTCGCAGAGATGTCGCAACTGGTCGAAACCTTTTCGGAGGGTGCGACATGGCGCGTCCTGGGACCTCTCGAGTCCGACGGGCTCCGCGCCATGGTCGACGCAACGAAACAGGAGCCGTACATGGCCCCGCAGAGCCTGAAGCGCATGCACTTCTATTCGCTCTACGCGACTGTGCCGGAGAAAGTTCTTTTCGGGATCCGGAGCGCCGACGAGGCCACGCCAGACCTGTCGAAGTACATGGCAGGCAAGGGTCTGAACCTGGTGCGCACCATCGGCAACGACACGCAGCTCGCCAATGCGTTGATCGACGAACTCGAGCTTCGGGGCCTGAAGCCAAAAAAGCTGAAGGAAGGCGGGCAAGCCCAGAAGACTTACGGCGAAATTTGTCCGGAGAGCCGCGAGACCCATGCGTCCTCGCCAAGCCGCATCGCCGTGGTGGCCGAATGGGACACGCTCTATGGGCGCAGCCTAAGGCGGCAGTTCATGCCGCAGAATGAAGACTCCGGCTTCTGCGTGGACCGCTATATCTACGTGCGCGGGCTCGACGGCCAGTTGCCGGCGAGCGGCGACGGCGCGCCGGCCACGGCAAGCGGCGCCAAGCAGCAAGCCGGCGACAAGGAAGCGCAGCGTCGCAAGGACGGAACCTTCGTCGAGATCGCCGAAGGCCAAAGCCAGTTCGACTACCTGCGTCGCCTCGCCGTACAGATGCGCGAGAAGGAAGAGCGCCTGCGCCGCACCACCGGCAGCGAGGGCTACCGTGCCATCGGCGTGCTTGGCAACGACGTGCACGACAAGCTGCTGATTCTGCAGGCCTTGCGCCCGGAATTCCCGAACGCCATCTTCTTCACCACCGACATGGATGCGCGCTACCTTTATCCGCACGCACAGGCTTGGACCCGCAACCTGATCGTCGCCTCGAGCTTCGGCCTGCGCCTGACCGACACGCTGCAGGGTGGTGCGCCGCCGTTTCGCGACGGCTACCAGACCTCGGCCTTTCTCTCGACCCGCCTGGCCCTGGACGACGCGCGGCGCGCTAGCCTGGCCGCCACCGACGCAGCGGGTGGCAAGGCCAATCCAACGACGATGGATGCGGTCAAGGGCTGGCTGGACAAACCCCGGATCTTTGAGATCGGACGAACTGGCGCTTTCGACTTCTCCGGCAGGGCCCTCGGCGTGCTTCCCGCACCGGTCCAGGGCGGCGGCTCCCGCCCAGAGCTGCTCGACTACGTCGATGTCCACCCGGAAGGTTCGCCGCCCTATCCCTCGCCGGGCACAGCCATCATGTTTGTGGTGTTCAGCGTCATGCTGCTGGCCATGTGGCTCCCTTTCTTCGCCCTGAACCTGGAATTCGGAACGCCGCCATCGCGAGCACCGGGCAAGCCCGGCACAGGACTGCGCACACGGGATCGAGTGCTGCTGATGGTGCTGCTCCAAACGAGCGTGTCACTGTTGCTGGCCTTCCAATGGGAGGATCTGGCCGGGTGGCTCACCGAGACGGGCAAGCCGCTGACGGCCATGGAAGGCATCAGCCTGTGGCCTACGGAACTGATTCGCCTCTACCTGCTGGTCGTATGTGGCTATCTGGTCGTCCGGGGTTGGAGGATGCTTTCGCACAACCTCAACGAGATCAGCCGAGAGTTCGGTACCGGCGATGCGCGTGAGGTGATGACCAAGGCGCAAGAGAAGGTCGACAAGCACATCCCCTTGCGAGACCGCTTTCTGCGGATGATCTCGATGGGCATCGTCGATCCGACCTCCGCTTCCGCTTCGGCTGCGATCCACACCGACGTGAATGTCGCGGAGTTGGGATTGCAGCCTGACGCGATCGATTTCTGGAGCCAGCATATCGTGCAAAACCGTCTCAGCGCGCGACTGGTCCGCACCACCGCATGCGTGGCGATCGCTGCCCTCGTCAGTCTCTTCCTGGCTTGGGCCATCGGGGAGTACCGCTTCGTTCCGGCTCGCGGAGACCTCTCGGAGATCGTGCACGACAGTTTGCGCATCCCCACGCTCCTGATGATCTATTTCCTCATCTTCTTCGTGGTGGACGCGACCGTTCTCAGCGTGTGCTTCGTGCGCGGCCTGCTCAGTCTCCGGCGCGAGAAGGAAGAGAGGACCGAGAAGGGCGTCGAAGGCACGAACTGGCCCGAAATCGCCCTCGCCACGTTCCGCCGAGAACTCGATCTCCCGAAGGGCTACGTCGGCAACTGGATCGACCTGAAGTTCATTGCGCTGCGCACCGACGCAGTCACGGGGTTGGTCTACTACCCGTTCATCGTGATCTCGTTGTGGCTGCTGTCGAAAAGCACTGTGTTCGATCACTGGACGCTGTCGATGGGGGGCTTGGCGGTGGCCCTGATCGGTGCGGCCGTGGCGCTAGGCCTGGCTGTGGCACTGCGCACCGCTGCAGAGGCTTCGCGCAAGCATGCGCTGGAGCGGATCCAGGACGCATTGGTGCGGATGAACACGCGGCACGTTGCCAACGTGGTCGTGCCTTCCGTGAAGCAGCTCGAACTGCTGCGGTCGCGCATCGAACAACTGCAGGAGGGCGCCTTCGCACCTTTTTGGCAGCAACCATTGCTGAAGGCTGTGTTGCTTCCCTTCGCCACGGTCGGCAGCACCACGCTGCTCGACTACATGGCGCTGGTCAACTTGTGATCCCCGACACAGTGCTCCTCATCAGCCAGGATTCCAACGGGTGCTGCAATTGTCGCCGCCGCCTCGGGTTGGTCCGTGGGGGTGGGCCGCCACTCAGTGGATCAACGTTGTGAAGCTCATGAGCGCGTCGGGCTTATCGCCTCTACCAGCCGCTGCATGCGCCGACTCGGGACGCACGCGCCGTGGCTGCCCTTTACGGAGCCCTGCCGGGTACGACAGACGGGATCCGTTCGAATCCTTAGCATCGAGGCGATCCAGCGTAGCTACGCCAGCCCTAGATCGCGTATGCAGGGCAGGCCCGCGACAACGCAGCGGGCTTCGCGGACTTTGTTCGAGGCGCGTCGTCAGTGGAAGGAGGGAGGCGCAGCTTGGTCGGAGAGGTGGGAAACGGGTCCTCCTCGGGTAGTCCCACATAGCATCTCTATGCACTGAAAACGAGTAGGCCATCTGGCTCTTCGGCCAAGCTACGCCGGCTTGGATGCCCTGTCGTCAGATGCGATATATCCGCGCCGCATTGTCGTGAAGCAGCTTTCGACGGTCGGACGTCGAAAAGTCTGCGATCGCCTCGAGGAATGTGGCGACGATGGTCTGATAACTTGCCACCAGGCTGTCGACCGGAAAGTTGCTGGCGAACATGCAGCGCTCCGCGCCGAAGATCCGGATCGTGTCGCGGATGATGGGTCGGTTGGCCTCGACGGTCCACGAAATGCCGCGCTGCCCGAGGCCGGAGATCTTGACCGCCACGTTCGAAGCCCGGGCCACGTGCTCCATCGCCCGTCGCCAGCCCGACAGGCCGTCGGCGCTGCGGTCCGCCGGCAGGCCCGCGTGGTTGATGATGATCTGGGTCGAAGGGAAATCCCGCGCCAGGTCGGCCGCCTGATCCAGGTTCCACCAGGGCGCCTGCAAGTCGAACGAGAAGCCGTGGCCGGCGAGCAGCGCGAAGCCGCTGCGCCAGCGTTCGTCGTCCATGGAGCCCGGCAGGCCGCGTTGCGCCTGGTCGCGCGAAGCGCTTGTCACCGGCTTGTGGCGGATGCCGCGCACCAGCGCGTAACGCGCGTGCGCAGCCAGCACTTCCTGGGTATCTTCCCGATCCAGCGCAGCATGCGCCACGCAGGCGGAGGGCCTTCCGGTGGCGCTGACCAGCTGCGTCAGCCATCGGGTCTCGTCCACCGGTGTCGCCCGGTCCCATTCGGCTTCGATATGAACGGTCTTCGCCGGAACGCAGCCCGCCGCATCCGCCTCGAAGTCGGCGGGCAGGTAGTTGCGCTTCAGCGCGCTGTAGTCGCCATAGCGGAAGGAGACGGGCTCGTCCTGCAGCCAGGGATGGTGATTGCGCTCAAGGTTCCAGAAATGCTGGTGCGCATCGATGAATGGCTCGTTCAAGATCATGCGGATGACCCCCGCGTCGTTGCGCGCTGCGGTGCGAGCACCTTCGGGCGGTCGGGCGGCGCTCCTGGCACCTGCGCCCTGCCGGCCGCAACCTCCTGCCGTATCTGCGCGCTGCTCGACGCGGGCGTGAAGGCGCCGCGCTCGCGCAATGCCGCGAGTGCCTCCGCACTGATGCCGAACTCGCCCATCAACTCATCGGTGTGCTGGCCGAGCAGCGGAGCCGGTCGGCGAACGCGCTGAGGCGTGCCGCTGAGCTTGACCGGAAATCCCAGCGCCTTCACGGTGCCCTCCACGGGATGGTCGATGTCCAGCACCATCTGGCGTGCGACGACCTGTTCGCTTGCCAGCGACTCGGCATAGTTGTAGATCGGCGCCGCGGGAACACCGGCGGCAATCAGCGCCTCGACCCATTCGTCCGAGGGCCGCGTGGCGAAGGTGCGCTCGAGCTCATCGATCAACGCGTCGCGGTGCTTCAGGCGGTCGACGTTGGTGGCGAAGCGCGGGTCGCTCATCAAGTCCGGCCGCTGGACCACGGCGCAGACGCTGGCCCATAGTTTCTGGTTCGCAGCGCCGATCACAAAGTAGCGGTCGGCGGCGCGCACCGCCTGGTACGGCGCGCTCATGCGGTTCGCGCTGCCGATCGGCATGGGAACCTCGCCCGTTCCCCAGTACTCGGCCGATTCCCATACCGACAGGCCCAGCGCGGTCTCGAACAAGGAGGCATCGATGAACTGGCCTTCTCCGGTGTGCTCGCGGCCCAGCACGGCACTCAGGATGCCGTAGACCGTGAACAGCCCGGCTCCCAGGTCAGCGATCGGCACGCTGCCCTTCACCGGCGGCTGGTCAGGGTGGCCCATCACGCTCATGACGCCGGACATGGCCTGCGCGATCAGGTCCAGGCCGGGGCGCTTGGCCCAGGGCCCGGTCTGCCCGAAGCCGGAGATGCTCGCATAGACGAGCCGCGGGTTGATCTTTCGGAGCGTCTCGTAGTCGATCTTCAGGCGCGCGACCACGCCGGGGCGGTTGTTCTCGACCAGCACGTCCGCGCCCTTCACCAGCTCGTAGAACGCTTCGAGCCCGGCCGGGTTCTTCAGGTTCAGCTCGATGCTGCGCTTGTTGCGGTTGAGCGCCAGGAAGCCGCCGCTGTCTTCGCCCTTCAGGCGAAAGCCCATCGCGCGCCGCGTCTGGTCCCCCACGCCGGCCGGCTCGACCTTGATCACGTCGGCGCCCATGTCGCCCAGCAACATGCAGCAGAAGGGGCCCGCCATGATCTGGCTGACGTCGAGGACCTTGAGATGCGAAAGAGGTTGGATCGGGTTCATGGCTTCAGGGCGTTGGCTGCGGTTCGTCGACGGAGATTGGCAGCAGGATAGATCGACAAAGGGTCAAGAGTGTCTCCGTGGGTCTCGGGCTGATGGCACTGGAACGTGCATGCGCATGTGCATGCCGAACCGAGTCTATGGAGCGCCAAGTGCCGCAACAAGCGAGATAAATTTGAAGCGCCGCTTAGAAAAAATCATTGCGTGCAAGCTCAGTACGTGCCGCGCAACAGCACGCCCGAGTCGACGTCGCGGATATCGGTTCGGCCGCAGAAGGCCATCGTCAGGTCGAGTTCCTTCTGGATGATTTCGAGCGCCCGCGTCACGCCGTTCTCGCCCATCGCGCCGAGGCCGTAGAGCATCGAGCGGCCGATGTACGTGCCTTTGGCGCCGAGCGCGATCGCCTTGAGGACGTCCTGGCCCGAGCGGATGCCGCCGTCCATGTGCACCTCCGTCCGATGGCCCACCGCGTCGACGATGGCGGGCAGCGCGCGAATCGAAGACGGCGCGCCATCCAGCTGGCGGCCGCCATGGTTCGACACGATCAGAGCATCGGCGCCGGCGTCGGCTGCCAGACGCGCATCTTCCACGTCCTGGATGCCCTTGAGCACGAGCTTGCCACCCCAGCGTTTTCGGATCCACGCGACGTCGTCCCAGCTGAGCGAAGGGTCGAACTGCTGGGCCGTCCATTCCGCCAGCGACGTCATGTTCTCGACGCCCTTGACGTGGCCGATGATGTTGCCGAAGGTGTGGCGCCGGGTGCCCAGCATGCCCATGCACCAGCGCGGCTTGCCGGCCATGTTCATGAGGTTGAGCAGGCTGAGCCTGGGAGGCGCCGACAAGCCGTTCTTCAGGTCCTTGTGGCGCTGGCCGCTGATCTGCAGATCGAGCGTGAGCACCAGCGCCGAACAGCCGGCCGCCTTGGCGCGATCGATCAGCCGTTCGATGAAGGCGCGGTCGCGCATCACGTACAGCTGGAACCAGAACGGATGCCCGTCGGTGCCCTGGGCCACGTCCTCGATCGAGCAGATGCTGACGGTCGACAGCGTGAACGGAATGCCGAACTTCTTCGCCGCACGGGCGGCGAGTATTTCGCCGTCGGCGTGTTGCATTCCGGTGAGGCCGGTCGGCGCGATCGCCACCGGCATGGCGACATCGCTTCCGAGCATGCGCGTGCGCGTGCTGCGGCCTGTGAGGTCGACCGCGACGCGCTGACGCAGCAGGATGTCCTGGAAGTCGCGTTCATTGGCGCGGTAGGTGCTCTCGGTCCAGGAGCCGGAATCCGCGTAGTCGTAGAACATCCGCGGCACGCGCTTCCTAGCGAGGACCCGAAGGTCCTCGATGCTGGTGATCGGGGCCATGGCGGCGACTGCTTCGTCAGGCGTCGGCGCCGAGGTTCGCGTAGTACTTCTCGATCTTCTCGACATCCACGCTGTCGTCCGCCGGGTAGCCGAGTTCGGCGAAGTGCTTCTTGCGTTTTCTCATGTCGGCCAGCAGCACCTCGCGGGCATGCGTGGCGACGATGGCGGCCACCGCCTGCGGCACCACGACGATGCCGTCGTCGTCGCAGCCCACGATGTCGCCCGGGCAAACCTGCACGCCGCCCATGCCGATGCGCGTCTGAGTCTCGATGATCTCGATGCGGCCCGGGATGATGGTGCGGGCCACGCCGCGCGAGCAGATCGGCGTAGCCTGGTCGAGCAGTTCGCCGCTGTCGCGGCACTGGCCGTCCGTGACGATGCCCACGGCCCCCTTCTGGATGGCCCGCAGCGAATTCTCCGAGCCCCACAGGCCGACCGGGGGGGCGCCGCCCGTGTCGGTCACCACGACGTGGCCGGGCTTGAGCTGGTCGTAGAAGCGCCATACGCCGATCCCGACCTTCTTGAACCAGATGTCGTGCGAGTCGACGATCTCGGGCGTCGTCGGCAGCGGCCACATAGGGCGGTTGGCGGGCACGCAGCGCACGGTGAAGGCCACGCCCCAGAAGCGCGTGCCGCGCTGCAGCGCGCGGATCTCGGGGGTGACGAGCCCGACGTTGAAGTAGCCGATACCGTCGAGCGCGTCGCACACGTCGGCCACGCGCAAGGGGTCGTAGTACTTCTTCAGGCGGAACGAGTCGACAGTGCCACTGTCGGTGGAGGCTGGTGTTGCGGCGATCATGGATGGCGTCCTTCTTTAGTCAGGTCGTTGGAGACCAGGGTGTTGCGATTCATAGAGTTGAATGAGAGAAGCCGGGTCCGACAAGGCGTGGCCCCCGTCGACGAAGGCGGCGTAGCGCGCACGCGCTGCTTCGACCAGCGGGAGTTCGCATTCGTGCTCGCGCGCGAACGCGGAAACAGCGTGCAGGTCCTTCAGCAACTGGCGTGCGTAGGCGAGCGGCGGCTCGAATTCGCGACGCTGGATGCGGGGGTAGAGCTTGCGCAGCAGCACGCTGTCGGCAAAGCCGCCGGCGAGGCATTCGGGAAGCCGCGCTGCATCGATGCCGGCCGCTTTCGCGAGCAGCGCTGCTTCGGTCATCAGCACGTAGCCGGTGCCGACGATGGCCTGGTTGATGATCTTCGCCGTCTGGCCGGCGCCCACCGGTCCCATGTGCGTGACGTTGCTGCCCAGTTCCGCGAGCACGGCTTCGGCCCGAGACATATCGCCGGGCGCACCGCCCGCCATGATGGTCAGCGAGCCGTCGCGCGATGCCGCCGGTCCGCCGGACACCGGTGCGTCGACCCAAGCCAGCCCCGCTTCGGTGGCGGCACGCGATGCCAGATCGCGCGTGAGGCCGGGGTCGATGGTGGACAGATCGATCAGCAGCTTGCCGCCGGCCTCGGCGGCCGAGGCGATGCCGGCGTCGCCGAACACGCAGCTCGCCACGGCCTTGCCGTCGAGCACGCATGTCAGCACGATGTCGCACGCCGCCACCACTTCCGCCGGCGAGCGGGCCGCGACCGCGCCGTGGGGCGTCACCAGGTCGAGGCGCTCGGGCTCGAGGTTCCACACCGTGACCGTCCAGCCGCGCTCGAGCAGGCGCCGCGTCATGGCCTCGCCCATGAGGCCGATGCCGATAAAGCCGAGCTTGGGTTTTGTCATCTTCATTTCCACTTCTGGGCAACGCCATGTCGCGTTGGGACCAGCAGCAGGCTGTCGGCTTCGCCCAGTACCTGTTCGCCCGACCATCGCGCGCGCTCGGCGCGCCTGGCGTCGAGCACTTCGGCGCTGCCTTCGTACGCTGCCATCGCCGCGCGGCGGTGCACCTCGTCGCGCCAGCCGAGCAGCATGCTGATGCCGGGCGTCGCCGGGCCTCCGCAAACGTTGTCGTACACGCCCAGCACGGTAGTGCCGGACGCGGCCAGCGCCGGCAGATCGACTTCGGCGAGGACCTGGCCCGCCACACGTGTCCTGGCAACGGCGACGGGATGGACGCGCAGTTCGCACAGGCCCCAGGCGCGGATCCGTTCATCACGCTCGAGCTGCGCCAGCCACGCCCGTGCCGGCGCAAGAAAGCGCAGGTCGTAGCGCTGCACCATTTCGCCTGGGCCGTTGGTCTTGCGGCGCAGCGCCTGCCAGTCGGCATCGGCGTCGAGCCGTGCGAATGCCGCGCTGCGCTCGGCGAGATCGGGCCACGCCAGCAGCCACGCAAAACGGGGCGAGGGCGCGTCTACCGCTGTCGTCCATTGGCCCAGCCTCGGTGGAAAGCCATGGCGCTCGAAGTAGGGGGCCATGTCCGAACCGATGCGCTCGACCAGGTCGGCGAGCCGGCCCGGCGCAGGTTGGTAGATCCGCAACTCGTGGAACATGCGGCTCGCTCTCAGTCGGCCTTGATGCCGGACTGCGTGATCACCGAGCGCCACTTCTGGAGCTCGCTTCCGATCACCGCGGCGAAGGCCTCGGGCGTGCTGCCCACCGGCTCGGCGGCCTGCTGGGTGAGCTTCTCCTTCATGGCCGGCGATTGCACGATGCGGGCGATCTCGCCCGACAGCTGGTCGATCACCGGCTTGGGCGTGGCGGCGGGTGCGATCACGCCGTACCAGACATCGGCCTCGTAGCCGCGGAGGCTTTCGCCGATCGTGGGCACGTCGGGCAGCATCGCGATTCGCTTCTTGCTGCTGACCGCCAGCGCCTTCAGCTTGTTCTGCTGCAGGTGAGCCTGCGAGAACAGGGGGGTCGTGAAACCGACTTGCACGATGCCGCCGAGCAGATCGTTCAGCATCGGCGCCCCGCCTTTGTAGGCCACGTGGGTCATGCGGATGCCGGCGTTCAGGTTCATCAGTTCGTGGAACAGGTGCTGGGTAGACCCGTTGCCCGGCGAGCCGTAGTCGATCGCGCCCGGCTTCGCCTTCGCCAGTGCGATGAGCTCGGTCACGTTGTTCGCGGGCAGCGCCGGATTCGCGACCAGCACGAAGGGCGACGTCGCGATGATCGACACCGGCGCGAAGTCCTTCAGCGTGTCGTAGGGCTGCTTCGGATAGATCAACGCGTTGGTCACGTGCGAGGAAATCGTCAGCATCAGCGTATAGCCGTCGGGCGCGGCCTTGGCGAGTTCCTGGGTGCCGATCACGCCGTTGGCGCCGCCGCGGTTGTCGACCACGACGCTCTGCCCCAGCGACTTGGCCAGCTCGGTGCCGACCGCGCGCGCAATGATGTCGGCGCCGCCGCCCGGCGGGAAGCCGACGATGAGCCGTATCGGCTTGGTCGGGTAGGTGTCGGCCACCGCCGGCGAAGTGCCGATCGCCAGCGCGGCGGCGACGAACGCCGCTTGCAGGGGCCGGAACCGGCCGGGAATTCTCGAACGCATGATGTCTCCGTGGATCGTTATGTAGCGAGGGTGCGCAAGCAGTCTATGCACGGTGGCGCGCCGCATCAAACGACAATTTCTAAAAAAATGATCAAGAAAAACTTGGGAGCAGCTCTCACTCGCCAAGGCCGTAGAAGTGCCGTGCCGTGTCGCGCATGACGGCAGCGTGCCACCGGGGCGGCACCATGCGCAGCACGGCATCGCGCCAGCGCGGCATGCCGCCAGCCAGATCGACCACCGGCCAGTCGCTGCCCCACATGAGGCGCTCGGCGCCGAAGCAGTCGAGCAGGTGGTCGACATAGGGTCGAAGCTGATCGTCGTTCCAATCCGCAGGGGCTTCCGTGACCAAGCCCGAGAGCTTGCAGAATACTCCCGTCTCTCGCGCGACGCGTGCGATGTCGCTGGCCCACGGTCCGAATTCGCCACGTGCGATCGCAGGCTTGGCGCCATGGTCGATCACGATCGGCAGGGAGGGATGGCGCTGCACCAGTTCCAGCATCAGGGGCAGATGCCGGGGACGCGCGGGCATGTCCAGCCGCAGGCCATGCCCGGACAGCGCACCGAGCGCAGGCGCGACGTCCGCTCGAAGGATCCATGCCGTGTCGTCGATGAATCCGAGCATGGGGCGCACACCCTTCAGGATGGGATGCGCGGCAAGGCGCGCCAGCTCGTCGACGGCAGCCCCGGACGCAAGGTCCACCCACCCCACCACGCCGCGCACCAGGCCCTGCGATGCCGCCGCGATCGCGATCAGATCGTTGGTCTCGGCCACGCTCGGCGCGGCCTGCACGAGCACGGTGGCGCCGATGCCGCCGAGCTGCGGCCTCAGCTCGTCGAGGCCGTAGTCGCGGTGGATCGGGAGCTCCGGCGCGAGCCAGAAGTAATCGTGGCGGCCGATCTGCCAGACATGCTGGTGGGCATCCACCATGTCCGGCGGGCCACTCACTTCACGGCCCCAAGTGCCATCCCTCGGACCAGGTGCCGCTGCACCAGCAGCATGAAGATCATGATGGGAATCATGATGCCGATCGCCGCCGCCGCGGAGAGCGACCAGTAGTTGAGGTCTTCACCGCCGTACTCGGCGATCGCCACCGGCAGCGTCTTGGTTTGAGGCCCCGTGAGAACCAACGCGAACAGGAACTCGTTGTAGGCCAGCAGCAGGCTGAACAGCGCCGTGACCCAGAGCCCCGGCCGCACGATCGGCAGCACCACCTTGAAGAAGACCTCCCATTCGTTGGCGCCGTCGATCGCGGCTGCTTCGTCGATATCGGCGGGCACATCCACGAAGAAGCTGTGCATCAGCCAGATGGTGAAGGGCTGGTTGATGGCGACCAGCGCCAGGACCATGGCGGGGTAGGTGTCGACGAGGTTCAGCAGCTTCGCCAGCATAAAAAACGGGATCGCCAGCAGCATGTGCGGAAACATGCGCAGCGACAGCAGTCCCACCAGGATGCCGCGCGACGCCTTGCCCCGCATGCGCGAGAGCGCATAGGCGGCCATGGTGCCGATCGAGACCGAGATCAGCACCGTGCTCACCGCGATCACGAGGCTGTTGACCAGGAACTTGCCGAAGCCTTTCTCGAACCAGACCTGCTGGTGGAATTCGAGGGTTGGCGCGAACACCAGCTTGGGTGGAATGGCAAAGGCGTCGATCGGTTGCTTGATCGATGTCAGGAAGGCCCAGATCACCGGCGTCAGCATGACCGCCGTGAAGAGGCACAGCGACAGGAACAGCAGTATCTGCGCGTTGCCGGGGCGGCGGGTTTTCATGAGTCTCCATCCTTTCTGCGGCCGATCACGCCCATCAGGATGAAGGCCAATGCCAGCACGATGATGAGGGTCAGGACCCCGAGGGCCGAGGCCTTGCCGATCTGGAACAGGCGGAACGCAAGTGCGTACGTCTGCATGGTGAGGGTTTCCGTGGCCGAACCCGGACCGCCGGAGGTCAGCACGTAGATCGTGTCGAAGTAGCGGAAGGCGTCCATCATCCGCATCGTCAGCACGAAGACGACCATGGGCTTGATCGAGGGCAGCATGATGCGCCGCAGGATCTGCCAGCCGTTCGCGCCGTCGAGCTGCGCCGCTTCGATCTGGCTCTGGTCGACCGTGTTCAGCCCCGCATAGAGCACCAGGATCATGAACGGCGTGAACTGCCACGCGTCGGCCAGCACCACCGTGATGCGGGCCCAGATCGGGTCGCCGAGCCAGTCGGGCGAGAAGATGCCCATGCTCGCCAGCACCGAATCGAGCAGGCCCCAGCGGCCGGCGAAGATCCACTTCAGGAACAGCGCGGCGACCACCGGCGTGATGATGTGAGGCAGGAACATCAACAGGTTGAGCGCGCGCGCGCCGAAGGTCAGCCGGTACAGGCCCCAGGCGATCGCCAGGCCGGCGCAGAACTCCAGGCCCACAGCGGACACGACGATCAGCAACGTGCGCAGCAGCGAAGACCAGAAGCGGTTGTCGCCCAGCAGCTCGGTGTAGTTGCCCAGGCCGACGAAAGTGCTCGTGCCGCTGTCGAGGTAGGAGCTGAACAGGCTCAGGTAAAGCGCATAGGCGAGCGGGTAGATCAGGATGAGCAGCGAGATGACCGCGCTGGGCACGAGGAAGGGCCAGAGCCGGCGGCGGTAGGCGCGGCCGTGCCGCTTGCGCGCGTGCGCCCCGGGCGCCGCGGGGCGCACGCCGCTCAGTGTTGTGTCGGCATTCATGCGCGTCCTATCCTGCCAGGCGCTTGCCGCTTGCCGCATCGAAGAGATGGGCGCGCCTCGGATCCGGCGCGAGGCAGACCCGGTCGCCCGGGTGGCAGTCGCTGCGGTCGCGCACGGTGGCCGTCACGTCCAGGCCCTGGAAGCGACAGTAGAGCTGGGTGTCGGCACCGGTCGGCTCAACGACCACCACGTCCACCGGGAGCCCGCTCGCACCCACGGCGCAATGCTCGGGCCGGGCGCCGTACAGCACTTCCTGGCCGTTGTCGGCGCGTGCGCCGACCGGAAGGGCCAGGGCGGTGCCGCCCTTGAACTCGATCTGCGCGACGCCGTCGCTCGTTCGGGCGACGCCCGGGATCAGGTTCATCGCCGGCGAGCCGATGAAGCAGGCGACGAAGGTGTTGACCGGCCGGTCGTAGAGATCCAGCGGCCCGCCGATCTGCTCGACGATGCCGCCGCGCATCACCACGATCTTGTCGGCCATGGTCATGGCCTCTGTCTGGTCGTGCGTTACGTAGACCGAGGTGGTCTTCAGGCGCTGGTGCAACTCCCGGATCTCGGTGCGCATCTGCACGCGCAGCTTGGCATCGAGGTTGGACAGCGGCTCGTCAAAAAGGAACACCTGCGGATTGCGCACGATGGCCCGCCCCATGGCGACGCGTTGCCGCTGGCCACCGGAGAGCTGGCGCGGATAGCGGTCGAGGTAGGGCGTGAGGCTCAGGATGTCCGCCGCCTTCTTCACCTGCTGCTCGATCTGCGCCTTCGGCTGCCTGGCCAGCTCCAGCGAGAACGACATGTTCTCGCGCACCGACATGTGCGGGTAGAGCGCGTAGTTCTGGAACACCATGGCAATGTCGCGCATTTTTGGCGGCACGCTGTTGACGACCTTGGCACCGATCGAGATTTGGCCCTCGTCGATCTCTTCGAGCCCGGCGATCATCCGCAGCAGCGTTGACTTGCCGCAGCCCGAAGGGCCGACCAGCACGCAGAACTCGCCGTCGTCGATGTCGATGTCGACGCCGCGAATGATATGCGTGGCGCCGAAATACTTTTCAATACCATGGATCTGTACGGCGGACATGGGATCTTTTTCCTTTCGACGATCAGCGGTAGTAGCCGCGGGCCTTGAGATAGGCTTCCGTCTCGCCCGCCGCGGCGTCGAGCGCCTGCTTGGTAGGCATCTCGCCCGTCACCGCCTGCAGGATGCGGCGCGAGATGAACTCTCCCACCGCGTAGAACTCCGGCAGTGCCGGGAACGGCGTGCCGCTGTCGATGGCTTGCGCGGCCGCGGGATAGAAGCGGTTGGTCGCGCGCAGCCCGGGGTCGGACAAGAGCGAGCGGCGCGGCGGCACCAGCAGCCCGGCGGCCTCGCGCATGTTGGCTTCCCTGGTGGCTGTCGCTATCAGGCGGAACAGCATCTCGGGATCCTGCTTGCTGTACGCGGAAATGCCGTAGCCGTCCGCGAGCACGCGCGCGTGGCCCTGCGGCATCGGCGCCCATTCGAACTTTCCCGGCACGCGGGATTGCTTGGCGTCGTCGACCGACCGCGCACGCGTGGCCCATTGCTGGCCCATGACGGCAGCGTCCTGCTGCAGGGCGATGGTGCATTCGTCGTTGGCCGCAGCCGTGAACCCGCGCTGGGCGGACTTGGTGACCTCCTTCAGAGCGTCGATGGCGCGAACGCCGCTCTCGTTGTTGAAGATGGGCCGCCACTGGGCGTCGAACCATCCCTGGCCGATGTTGTTCATGTACCAGTGCGCCTCGTTCATCGTGGCGTCGGTCGGCTTCAGGCAACTGATGGCGCCGGCGCGCATCGGCGAGTTCATGGCCTTGGCCAGCGTCTGGTATTCGGCCACCGTCTTGGGCACTGCCTTGCCGGCCGCATCGAGCAGGTCCTTGCGGTAGTACATCATCATCACGTTGATGGTGCCGGGGATCGCGTAGATCTTGCCCCCGTAACTGCACATCTTCATGGCCGCTTCGGAGAAGTCGCCGAGCTTGAACTCGTCCTTGAACTTTGCCCACAGGTCGTCGAGTGGGCGCAGCCAGCCGTTGCGCGCATAGGAGGCCACGGTCGAATCGATCAGGTAGACGATGTCGAATGTCTGGGCCTTGGACGCCATGGCGATGCTGACGAGTTCGCCCATCTTCTCGAAGGGCATCAGCTGGGCATTCACTTCGACGCCGGGCAAGGCCGTCTTCATCTTGCCGGCCCAGAATTCGAGCGCGGGATAGCGATGGCTGATGAGCTGTACCGGCTCGGCGGCCAGCGCCCGGCGGCCCCATGGCATGGCGCCCCCGCCCGCCATCAGGGCAGCGGCCGACATGCCCTTGATTAAGGTACGGCGGTTGGAATTGCAGATGCTCATTTGGTTGTCTCCGTTTGATTGAATTGGATGCCGCATCACACTCTATGAGTCGTATGCCAGGGGGTCAAACGACAAAAATTGAAGCGTCGGAATACAAAAACTTGGAGCCCGGCCGCGGCCCGGCACCGGAACTAACGCGCGGCAAGCTGCGCGATCAGCGCGCCCAGGCCGAAGGTCCAGGGCTCGGCCTTGTCGGCGTGGTTGACCCGGTTGATCAGGGCCCCGAGCCGCGGCGTGTGGACCGTGACGATGTCGCCGACGACGTGGGTGAACCCCTGGCCCGGCTCGCCCCGATCGGAGGTCGGGGCGAACATCGTGCCCAGGAACAGCATCATTCCGTCGGGGTAGCGGTGCGTGGCGCCCATGGCGTGGCCGACGAGGTCGAGCGGATCCCGGCTGATCTTCGACATCGAACTGCACCCGGTGAGCGAAAAGCCCTCCGGGCCGACGATCTGCATCAGCACCTCGCAGCGGCGTACGTCATCGAGCGTGAAGTCCGCGTCGAACAGGCGTATGAACGGCCCAACCGCGCACGATGCGTTGTTGTCCTTGGCCTTGCCCAGGAGCAGAGCGCTGCGGCCTTCGAAGTCCCGCAGGTTGACGTCGTTGCCGAGGGTGGCGCCGACCACGGCACTCTGGCTGTTCACGGCGAGCACGATCTCCGGCTCGGGGTTGTTCCAGACCGAATCGGGATGGACGCCCACTTCTGCGCCGCAGCCGACCGCGGACATCGGCTGGGATTTGGTGAAGATCTCCGCGTCGGGTCCGATGCCGACTTCGAGGTACTGCGACCAGGCGCCCTGGGCGACCAGGGCGTCCTTGAGGCCCAGGGCCTCGGCCGAGCCGGGCCGCACGCCGGCCAGATCGCGACCCACGACGTCGACGATGGCGCGGCGCACCTCGTCCGCCCGCGAGGCATCGCCGCGCGCCTGCTCCTCGATGACCCGCTCGAGCATGCTGGCCACGAAAGTCACGCCGCTGGCCTTGAGCGCCTGCAGGTCGCTGGGCGCGAGCAGCCAGGGGCGCGATGGATCGCGTTGCAGCGGGTCCGTGTTCGCCAGCGCCTCCGCCAGCGAGGCAACACGCGGCAGCCCGCGTGCGCGCGACACTGCATCGGCGGGTGCATCGAACTCCAGCAGCTGGCTCACCGTCGGCGACAAGCTCGCCAGGTCGTGCAGCCCGTCACCGCGGACGACCACCGGCACCGGCCCGCCTCGCGAGGGAATCCATGCGCGGCCGATCAGCGTGGCTTGCTCGTGGTCGGTGGGCAGGACGGTCGCGGCGAGGAGGTTCATTTGCATCGGGTCGCTGGTGGATGTTTCGGGCCGAAATAATTCTAGAAAGCGCGCGTCGGTGCCAGCAAGCGACATTTACTTGACGATGGGGCGAGAAAAACTTGGGTGCCCGGGCCCCAAGTTTTTCTTGGCAGCCCTTTAAAAAATTGTCGGTTGAGCGGGAAGGCAGCCGTCCCTAGACTCGCCGGCTGATTCACGTACTCCGAGGAAACCAACGCATGGCCAGCACCGTCTTGATCGAACGCAACCAGACCATCGCGACGGTCACACTGAACAAGCCGGAGAAGTTGAACGCGCTCGATCTGGAGATGTGGCGCGGCCTCGCGCTCGCGTTCAACGAACTGTCCGCGGACGACAGCCTGCGCTGCATCATCCTGCGCGGCGCGGGCGAACGGGCCTTCGCCGCGGGGGCCGACATCGCCGAGTTTTCGAGTGTCCGATCGACGGTCGCGCAGGCGCGCGCCTTTGCGGACATTACGCATGCCGCGATGCAGGCCATCGTCTCCTGCCGCCATCCCGTCATTGCGATGATTCGCGGCGCCTGCGTCGGCGGCGGGCTGGAAGTCGCCTCGGTGTGCGACATGCGCATCTGCGGGGCGTCGAGCCGCTTCGGTATTCCCGTCAAGCGCCTCGGCCTGGTCGTCTCGTACAGCGAACTTGACCCGCTGGTGTCACTGGTGGGCAGCGCCGTCGCGCTGGAGATCCTTCTCGAAGGCAGGGTCTTCGATGCCGCCGAAGCTCTGGCCAAGCGCCTGGTCAATCGGGTAGTGGCCGACGACGATCTCGGCAAGGAAGTCGACGCGGCCGCTCAGCGCATCGCCGAAGGTGCGCCGCTGGTGGCGCGCTGGCACAAGAAGTTCGTGCGCCGGCTGGCCGACCCGGCGCCGCTCACCGCGGCCGAGCGCGACGAGTGCCATGCGTGCTTCGAGACGGAAGATTTCAGGATCGGCTACCAGGCCTTCCTGGACAAGAGCCAGGCCTTCTTCAAGGGCCGATAGAGGCCCGTGCCGCAAGCTCTCTCGCCGCGTTGTCCTTGGCGACTTCGCTGCGGACCCAGTGGGCGAAGGTGGCGATGAGCGGATCTTCCGCGCGCCCCTCAGGATAGACGAGGTAGTACGAGAACTCCACCGGCAGGCTGACATCGAATGGACGTACCAGACGCCCTTGGGCAAGATCCTGCTCGACCCAGTTCTTCTTGGCGAGCGCCACGCCCAGGCCATCGATCGCGGCGTTGATCACCAGGTGGCTCGGCCGGAATGAAGGCCCCCGGTTGGCGTCCACGCCCACCACGCCGGCATGCTTGAGCCACATCGCCCAATCGGGATTGCTGACATCGGTGTAGACGCTGTCGTCGTGCAGCAGGATGTGGTACTTCAGGTCGGCTGGCTCTCGCAACGGATGCTCTCCCTCGAGCAGTGCCGGACTGCACACGGGAAACACCTCCACCGGAAGGCACAGCTCGGCATGCAGGCCCGGATAGACGCCCCGTCCATAGCGCACCTCCAAGTCGAAATCGTCCCGGTCGAAATCGACCTGCTTGGCCGACGTCGAGACCTTGAGGTCGATCTCGGGATGCTCTCTCATGAAGCGATCCATGCGCGGGATTAGCCACTTGACGGCAAAGGTCGGCGGCACGTTCATCCTCAAGATCGTCGGGTTGCCCCTGAGGTGCAACTGGTGCGTGGCTTCCGCCATCTGCTTGAATGCGCGCTGGATGCCCGGCAGATAGGACTGTCCGGCTTCGGTCAGAACCAGCGACTTGGCCTGGCGTACGAACAGCTGGACGCCAAGGCTTTCCTCCAGAGTCTTGATCTGGTGGCTGACGGCGGCGGCCGTGACGAAGAGCTCTTCCGCGGCACGCGTGAAGCTCAGGTGCCTCGCGGCGGCTTCGAAGGTCCTGAGCGGATTGAGTGGAGGAAGGGGGCGCGACATGGTCTTTTCGATGGGCGCAATTGAGCGGAGATCTCACAGGGGGTCACAGGTGTCGATCGATGCATGCATCGGACACAGCTCGGATTATCGTCAGACCAGCGACGGTCGCGTCGAGGCTCGTGTGCAGCAAAGGGCCAAAATCGTGTTGTGGCGCTCAGGGCTGGCAGGACAAGGACATCGCCGCCGAGGTCGATCTGGATCGGCGCCGGGTGGCCTTGTGGCGCCAGCGCTTCCTGGACGTCGGGGTGGAGGCCCTGAAGCACGATGCGCCGCGCCCCAGGCGCACCCCCGCAGTCACGGCGGAACTCGAATCGAGCATCGTGGACAAGTCGCTTCACGAAAAGCCCATCGCCGCCACGCACTGGAGCACGCGCACGGTGGCTGCGCAGGTCGGAGTGGGTCCGACAACCATCCGCCCTGTGTGGATGTCCCCGCTCGAGCCCGAGTAGTACGGCCCCGCCAACGCCCGCGACCATCCCTTTTACTCCGATCAAGCCCGGTACAGCGTTGACAGGCCAGAGCCTCTTGACCACCCGCCGCACCTCCGAAGCCGCCGGCTCTGCCGGATCATTCTCGAACCCCAGCGCCTGGGCCAGCTTCAGCATGATGCTCGCAGCAGGCGACCCAGATGATCCGCTGCCTTGTACGCGGGATCGCCCTGCGCGGCGCTGCCCGGCAGGCGTAGCGCGACGTCCGCGCCGATCCTGCCTGCCCTGATCGACGCGACCACACGCATCAGGTCGTCCCAACCCGCCCGTATCGCCTTGCGCGACAGGCGCTTGACCGTCGCGCGTTCGATGGCTTCGGGAACCTCGAAGCCCGTCGGCACGAACAGCTTGCGCTCCCGGAGATCTTGAAGGCGAGGCGGAACGAAATCGCTGGCGGATCGACAGGACGTCGCCATCTCCGAGTTGGAAAAAGTGCTGGAGATCGAAGTCCGTCAGGCGAGCGGGCAGGGCTTCCAGGCCGACGAAGCGATAGACGTAGGTGGACAGGACCGGCAAATCCAGGCTGTCGAGGGACTGTACATGGCAGCCGCCGGCCGGCCGTCCTTGAGCAGCGCTCCGACACCCGAAAACCCGCGCCAGCAAAGGCTTCCGGAGCAAACCGGATCAAACTACATGAAAAGGACGACCAGTGCGCCAGGAGACTGGCAGAGAGTAGTCGATGAAAGTTCGATACAGGAAAGGAATAGCGAACCGCCCTGACCCCGAGTCATGCGGCGGCGCCCGTGAGGGCGCCGTCGAAGCGTTGACAGGGGAGAGCGCAGGCCAGCCATTGAGCCGCGAAATAATTCTGTCTGGAGCGCCGACGCTGTTGATCGAAGCGGAAGGCAACACTGACGAGGGCGCTACACGCGAGTCCTCGCCGGGCTCCACGCGGTCGAAGACCCTGAGCATGCGCAGAAGCTCTCTGTACAGGAACTGGGAGATCTCGTCAGTGCCCGCCGAACCCATGAAGTTGGATGGGGCGACGGGCGGGTCGGGGAAGGCCGATGGCCGCACGCCCGACGTCAACGCTGGCGAGAAGTCAGATGCTTGCGTAGTACCGATGAGCGCTCCGAACAATGGCGTGGCCTGCAAGCCAGCGCCTGCGGAGGAGCGGGAGGGAAGGCAAGCAGCCAAGAGGAACGCCGAACAGTCCCCCGCGCCCCGGACCCAGAGCCGGACCCGCGCGTCGATGGGGTTGGACGGCGTACGTGAAGCTGCCAGTGCCCAAAAGGCAACGGGCAGAAAATTGCAGTTCACTGCGCTGATGCACCACATCACGCCGCAACTGCTGATCGACAGCTTCATGCATTTGAAGAAGTCGGCGGCGGCGGGTGTCGACGGGGTGACATGGCGCGACTACGAGGAAGGTTTGGCCGAGCGGATCGGCAATCTGTGGGATGCGGTGCAAGCTGGCCGCTACCGTGCCCTGCCCTCAAGGCGGGTGTACATCCCCAAGGCGGACGGCAAACAGCGTCCGCTGGGCATCGCTGCGCTGGAAGACAAAATCGTCCAGCAAGCGGTGGTGACGGTGCTCACGCCGATCTACGAGGCTGACTTCCTCGGGTTCTCCTACGGGTTTCGGCCCGGCCGCAACCAGCACAAGGCGCTCGATGCGCTCTGGGTGGGATTGCATTGGAAGAAAGTGAGCTGGGTGCTCGACGCGGATATCCGCTCGTTCTTCGACACCGTCGCTCACGAGTGGTTGATGCGGTTCCTCGGGCACCGCATTGCGGACAGGCGCGTCCTGCGGCTGATCCGCAAGTGGCTGACGGCCGGCGTCATGGAAGACGGGAAGATACAGGAGGTGCGTGTGGGTACCCCGCAAGGGGCGGTGATCTCACCGCTGCTGGCGAACATCTACTTGCACTATGTCTTCGACCTGTGGCTCCAGCGATGGCGGCGCCGCGACGCCAAGGGGGACGTGATCATCGTGCGCTACGCCGATGACAGCGTCGTTGGCTTCCAGTTCGAGGCCGAAGCCTCGCGTTTCCTGGAAGCCTTGAAGGCGCGGTTAGCGCAGTTCGGACTGTCGCTCAACGAGGAGAAAACGCGTGTGTTGCAGTTTGGCCGCTTCGCGGCCAGTCAACGCCAGCGCGCCGGCCTTGGCCGGCCGCAGACATTCGACTTTCTTGGGTTCACGCACATATGCTCAACCAAGCGGTCGAATGGACGCTTCACCGTCAAGCGGCTCACGTCGAGCAAGCGGATGCGCGCCACCCTCAAGGCGCTGCGGCAGGCGTTGTACCGACGCCGGCACGAACCGATCGCAGTGGTCGGCACATGGCTTCGCCGTGTGATGCAGGGCTACTTCAACTACCACGCCGTCCCCGGCAACAACCTGCGCCTGAGCCGATTCCGATCAGGAGTCTGCAAGGCTTGGTTGCACGCCCTTCGACGACGTGGGCAGTATGGCCGTATGTCCTGGGCGCGCTTCCTCAAGCGGGTAGCGCCATATGTACCGTCAGTCCACGTGCTGCACCCTTACCCGGCGCAGCGCTTCTTCACGTCATGACTCAAGGCAGGAGCCGTATGCGGTAGCTCTGCACGTACGGATCTGTGCGGGGGGCGGAGGGCAACCTCCGTCCCTACCGCAATCCCCTTTCAAGGCTTGCCGTGGATCTGCACCCGCCGAGGCGGATCAATCCGCCGCGAAGCAGTAGAACAGCCCGGCTCCGCCGGTCTTCGGCAGGTCATCCTTGCCGCAGCCCGCGGTGTTGTGCGAGGAGTTCCACGACACCGCCCAGGGGTCCTGGCTGGGACCCGAGCGGTCGAAGTGGCCCACGATGGCCGAGCCGGCGCCGTTCTTCGTCCACTCGCCGCAGGTCATGTCGGGCTGGTTCGGGAACGACGCGGGCGCGCTGCCGTCCGGTCGCGTGCCGGTGAGGATGTCGTGCTGGTTGGGCTGCTTGGAGCGGTCGTTCGCCACTGTGCCCTTCTCGCTCAGCGCGGTTTCCTTGTTGACGTTGTTCTTGTCGCCATGCAATTCGGCGACGTTGCTTGCGATGAGCACGCCCTTCTGGTTGAACCACGGGCCTTTGCCGATGCGGTCGCGCGCGTGCACTGCGGCTGTGCTGGGCGGGATGAAGCCCGTGCTGAGGTAGGCGCGCCACGTGCGATTTCCCGCACCGACGGCTGACGCCAGCTTCCGGCAATGCGCATCCGCACCCGCTAGGCCGCCCAGATTGGCGCCGTCGCCCGGATTCACGCTGGTCACGAAGAAGCTCATCGGTCCGGTCTTCGGCGCGGAGGCGCAGGACACGACAAGGGCGGCCACAGATGCGGCCGAGACGACATACATCAGGCGACGGGTGCAGCGCATTTGCAGTTCTCCGGTGAAGCGGCAATAGCTTACGTTTGGGCAGCAACACTATTCCTCGGGGGTTACCCGACCGATCGGCGCTCAGGTATTACCCTTCATTGTCTCGCGCGTGGACGGAACGCTTCTCGGCCGCACACCTGTCGGGAGTGGGTCAGCCCCGCCGGCACCGCTTCGTCCTCTCAGAACCCCGCCGCCAGCCCATCCCTTCTGAAATCGGAAGCGGCGCCATAGCCTTCCACTTTCGGATCGCCCGCGCGCCAGATGAACTGGCCGGCACCGAAGTCCTGGTAGCTGTCGCGGATCACCTCAACCCTGTGGCCGCGGTCCAGCAGAGCCTGCACCGCCGCCTTGTTCATCTGCTGTTCGATGTTGATCTCCAGGCCCTGGTTGAAGCGCCAGCGCGGCGCATCGCACGCCGCCTGCGGGCTCTGCCGGTGATCGAGCATGCGCACGAGCGTCTGCACGTGCCCCTGCGGTTGCATGTTGCCGCCCATCACGCCGTAGGACATCACTGGCTGGCCGTCCTTCGTGAGAAAGGCGGGGATGATGGTGTGGTACGGGCGCTTTCCCGGTGCGACCTGGTTGGGCCCGGGCGCGAGCGAGAAGCCGTGGCCGCGGTTCTGCAAACTGATGCCGAAGCCCGGTTCGACGCAGCCCGAGCCGAATCCCATGTAGTTGCTCTGGATGAAGCTCACCATCATTCCGTTCTCGTCGGCGGCCGTGAGGTAGATGGTGCCGCCCTTCACGGGGTTACCAGCCTGGAAATCCTGGGCGCGCTTCATGTCGATGAGCTTCGCCCGGCTTTCGAGGTAGGCGTCGTCCAGCATCTGTTCAGTCGTCACTTCCATGCTCGACGGTTCGGCGACATGGCGATGCACGTCGGCAAAGGCGAGCTTCATCGCTTCAATCTGCACGTGCTGCGAGTCGGCGCCATCCACCGGCAGGCTGGCCAGGTCGAACTTTTCGAGAATGCCCAGCGCGATGAGCGCGGCGATGCCCTGGCCGTTGGGTGGGATCTCATGCAGCGTGTAGCCGCGGTAGTTCTTCCGCAGCGGCGTGACCCACTGCGGCCGGTAGGCGGCGAAGTCCCTGGCCGAGAGTGCGCCGCCGTTTTCCTTCACGAAGCGTTCCACGGCGTGCGCGATTTCCCCATCATAGAAGGCGCTGCCGCGCGTCTCGGCAATGCACCGCAAGGCCTTCGCCGCTGCCGGAAACCGGAACAACTCGCCGACGCGCGGCGCCCGACCCCAGGGCAGGAACGACTGCGCGAAGCCCGGCTGGCCGCCCAGCTCGGGCATCGCTGCCGCCCACTTCTGCTGCACCACCACCGGCAGCAGGTAGCCGCGCTCGGCGATCTCAATCGACGGCTCCAGCAAGTCGGCGAAAGGCAGCTTGCCGAAGCGTTCCGACAGGGCCGTCCACGCCGCCACCGCACCGGGAACAGTGATGGAATCGACGCCGCGCCGGGGCATCGCGGCGTTGCTCTCGGCGTACTTGCGCCGGAAGTAGTCCGGCGTCCAGGAGGATGGCGCCGGGCCGGAGGCATTGAGGCCGTGCAGTTCCTTACCATCCCACACGATGGCGAACGCGTCGCTGCCCAGCCCGTTGCTCACCGGCTCGCAGATCGTTATGGCCGCCGCCGCAGCCACCGCCGCGTCGATCGCGTTGCCGCCTTTCCACAGCATCCGCAGGCCCGCCTGCGCCGCCAGCGGGTGCGAGGTCGAGACGAGGTTGCGCGCGAAGACCGGAAGGCGAGTGCCGGCGTAGGGATTGTGGAAGTCGAAATGCATCGGGCTTACAACTTGAACGACCGCGCTATCTGCACCACCGCCTGCTTGTCGAACGCATTGATCTCGTCGATCAGCTCGTTGCTGAACAGGCGGTTCGGATCACCCAGCTCCTCGGCCAGCTTGGGGTTCTTGCTGCTCTCGGCAGCCATTTCGATGTTGGCCTTCCACTCGGCCAGCGACGAAGCGCCCATGCGCTGGTCCGCATCGTCCGGCCGGCGCATCCAGCTGTTCTTGCGGTCCTTCAGAATGAAGGCCAGCTCCTTGCGCGCCTCTGCCTCGCTGCGGCCCTTGGGCCGGCTCTCTGGGTACACGGCCCAATGCAGATCGATGCCGGCGTCGAGGTTGGCGTTCGCGAAGATGGTGGACTTGGCGATGCCGCGGAACAGCGCCACCAGGTTCTTGCGCTCCTCCTTCAGCAGCTTGCGCGGCACGCAGATCCAGCCCGATCCGAGCTGCGCGAACCTCGGCGTGAGCGGCACATAGCGCAGTGGGGTGCCCACCAGCTCGATGCGGGCCGCCGCGGTGTCGAAACTCACCATCGCGTCGACGCGGTCGTTGTCGATCGCCGCACCGGCCGGTGCGCCGTCCCCGATGGCGATGTACTCGCACTTGTCGTCCTTCAGCCCCAGTTCGGCGAGCATGGTCTTGGTGACCACGATCCCGCTGTCGCCCTGGCTGCGCACGCCAATGCGCTTGCCCGCCAGGTCCGCCGCCGACGTGATCGGGCTGCCCGGCTTCACCACGATCACGTTGGCGTTGCGCGGCAGCCATTTGTAGACGCTCACCAGGTCCAGCGTCGGGTCCTTGGCCATCGCCAGCAGCAGGATACCGGGCACGGCGGGCCCGAAGTCCACGTGGCCGGCGCGCAGGCTTTGCAGCGCCTGCGTCATGCTCGACATGTTGACGTACTCCACGTCCACGCCGCCGGGCTTGTAGAAGTTCAGCTTGGGATGCTGGCCCGAGGTCACGAAACACTGCTGCGGGTCGTTGACCGCCGCGGTGTTCGCCACCTTCATCACGCGCAGGTTCTGCGCCAGCGCCGGCTGCCCGCCGGCGAGTCCGAGGGCACCCAGGCCCAGGCCGAAATCACGTCGTGTCAACATGGTCCACTCCTTGCCGGCACCCGCCGGCCCCGTTGAAAGAAAACAGCTCGTGCGGATCTAGACGTTCACGGTGCGCTGCGAGGTGTCGGCAGGCATCCAGTGCAGCACCCGCCGCTGCACGCGGCGCAGCAGCGCGGTCAGCGCAATGCCGATCACCGAGAGCAGGACGCACACCGCGAAGCTGCCGCCGGTGTCCGCTTGCGCCTCCATCTGCAGGATCAGCACGCCCAGGCCTGCCTGGGCGCCGACGAATTCCCCCACCACCGCGCCCACCACGCTGAAGGCAGCGGCCATGTTCAAGCCCGCGAAGATGTAGGGCAGGGCGCTCGGGAACTTGGCCTTGCGGAAGATCTGCCAGGGCGTGGCGGACAGGGAGCGCAGCAGGTCGACGCGATCCGGGTCCACCGCCTTGAAGCCCGCGATGCTGGTCACCAGCACCGGGAAGAAGGTGAGCAGGCAGATGATCATCACCTTGGAACTGATCCCGAAGCCGAGCCAGACCACGATGATCGGGGCCACCGCCACCTTCGGCACGCTTTGCAGCGCGGCCACGTAGGGTTCCAGCAGCGCCTCCAGCTTCGGCATCTGCGAGACCACGATGCCGATCGCCAGGCCGATGCCGCCGCCGATGAGGAAGCCCAGCAGGATCTCGGCCAGGGTGATGCCGCCGTGGTACCAGAACCCGTCCTTCGCCAACGGCCCGGTGGCCAGGCCGCGCCAGAGCGCGACCCCGATGTCGCTGATCGGCGGGACCAGGTGCTTGGGTACCTTGAACAGCCGCACGGCTGCTTCCCATGAGCCGAGCAGCGTGATCAGCAGCAGGATGGATTGCACGCGGGTGGATGCCAGCGGGTTGGCGCGGCGGACTTGCGGGGCCTTCACCGGCTCGGCGGCGGAGTCGCCGTTCCGCGCGGCATCGGTGGTGAACATGGTAGTGGTCATGGTGGCACCCCTTTTTCAGTCGAACGAAGCGGCATGCGAGAAGCGCTCGCGGATCGAGGCGGCGGCGGACGCGAACGCCGGGTCCGACATCACGTCCATCGTCCGCGGCCGCGCCAGGTCGATGGGCAGCACGCGCTCCAGCGTGCCCGGGCGAGGCGACATCACGAACACCTTGTCGCCCAGGAACACGGCCTCGGGGATGGAGTGCGTGATCAGCACCACGGTCTTGCCGCTTTCCATCCAAATGCGCTGCAGCTCGAGGTTCATGCGTTCCCGCGTCATCGCGTCCAGCGCGCCGAAGGGCTCGTCCATCAGCAGGATCTTGGGGTCGTGCAGCAGCGCCCGCGCGATCGAGGCGCGCTGCTGCATGCCGCCGCTCAGCTGGCGCGGCAGCTTGTGCTCGAAACCATCGAGGCGGACCATGTGCAGCAACTGCATGGCGCGTTTTCGCGCCTGCTTCATGTCCAGGCCGATCACCTCGGCCGGTAGCATGACGTTCTCGAGAATGGTGCGCCAGGGCAGCAGGATGGAGCTCTGGAACACGACCCCCACGTCTCGCCGCGTGCCATGGATCGGCTGGCCGTCGAGCAGCACGCTGCCGACCTCGTAACCGAGCAGTCCGGCAAGGATGCGCAGCAGCGTGCTCTTGCCGCAGCCGCTCGGGCCGACGATGGTGACGAAGCTGCCCTGCTGGATGCTGCAGTCGATCTGATCGAGCGCGAGCACGCCATCATGGCCGCCGCCGAAGCGCTTGGACAGCCCTTCGATGCGGATGTAGTCGGATCTTGCGGGTACAGCCTGCAGCGTCGTGTTCATGGCTTGACTCCAGCGGGATTCAGGAAGCGAAGGATGTGATGGGCGAGCACCTCCGGCGCCTGCATCGCCGTCACATGCCCGATGGCCGGCAGCAGAACGGCATCGGCGCCGCGGATGCGCCCGGCCATCGACAGCGTCACCGTCGGCGGCACCACGCGGTCCAGCTCGCCGGCCAGAACCAGCGTCGGCGCCACGATGTCCGCGACCCCGTTGTCCAGCGTCGTCGTCACGGTGGCCGCCCGCCGCGCGGACTGGGCCGATGCCGGCCGGGAATTCGCGAACACGCGCCGCAGCTCGGGGCGCTGGCGCAGAAATTCTTCAGGAAAGAACCACGTGGCCAGTTCCTCCGCCGTTCCCGGCAGGCCCTGCCGCAGCTCGGCCAGGCGGCGTGCGTCAGGGCAGAGCTCCTCGTACGGCCGCGGCAGCGGCCAGGTGCTGGCGAGGACCAGGCGATCGATCGAGCGCGGATGCAGCAGTGCCAGGGCTTGTGCCACCCTCCCGCCGAAGGACGAGCCGAACACGTGCGCGCGCTTGAATCCGAGCGCCTTGATCAATTGGTGCGCGTCGTTGGCCAAGTCGGCCAGCGTCGCCGCGCGCTCCGGCCCCCCGGTGTCGCCGCAATCGCGCTGGTCATAGGAGATCACGCTGAAGTGCTTCGCGAGGTGCGGCACCAGCGCAGCGAACATCTGCCGCGAGGCTTCCGCGCCATGCATCAGCACCAGGGCCGGGCCCTGGCCTGCGCGTTCGAAGGCGATACGCACCTCGCCGGCCTGCACGAAGTCGGTCATGCCGCGCCTCCCTCTTCCTGGTCCATCCAGAAGGTCATTTCGATCTTCAGGCCGCGCGGATCGTGCAGGAACAGCTGGTGGATCTGCCAGCCGGGGATCGGGGCCTCGGTGAAGGGCACGCCCAGCGCATCGAGGTGTTCACGCATCTCCTTCAACCCCTGCGAGCGGAACGAGATGTGGTCGACGTGGCCGGTGACCGGCTGCACCGCCGCGTCCGGCTTCGACAGATGCGCATACAGGTGCACGATCGGCTGGCCCTGCGCATAGAGCCAGGCCCCAGGCGCCGGAATCTCAGGCCGCGCCCCGGCCTGCAGGCGCATCACGCGCGTGTAGAAGTCGAGCAGCTGCGGCAGCTCCTCCGGCGTGCAGCGGATCGTGTAGTGGTGCAGTGCGGTGACGGGCATGGCATCAGTCCAGCAGCTTGGCGAGAACGGCAGAAAGCTCTGTGGCGGGGTCCGGCGGCGTCCAAGGCATGCGGAAGGCCACATGCCCGTCCGGCCGCACGAGCACCGCGCCGCGCAGGCCGAGCAGCAGGCCGTCCTTCTCGTGCGAGTCATCCAGCTGGTGCGCCTGCACGACGCGGCCGTTCCTGCCCGAAACGGCACGCGCCGCCGCCATCCACTCATCCGCCATCGGCCCCGCGACCAGCACGAACTCCTGGTCGAACCAGTCCAGCGTGGTGTGGCGCCGCGCCAGGTCCAGCCACAAGTGCGGGAAGCGTGCGCCTGGGCGATCGGTGGGTTCGTACCAGCGCGGCCGCATCAGGTGCCTGCCGGTGCCGTCGGGGATCACCGCGCCGTCCTCGTAGCAAAAGCCCAGCGACTGCCCGATGCTGTGGATGTGGTTGTCGCTGTCGCGGATCCAGAAGCCGATGCGCTCCGGGTTGCCGGAACGCAGCGCCTCGTCGCACTGGGTGAAGCGCGCCGCGTTGTGCAGGCTGAAGTCGGCGTTCGATTCCGCGACCGGCCGGCGTTCGCGCTCGTAGCTGTCCAGCAGGCGTGCGCTGGCGCGCCCCGTGAGCACGAAGGCCAGCTTCCAGGCGAGGTTGTGCGCATCCTGGATGCCGGAGTTCATGCCGTAGCCACCGTTTGGCGGGAAGCGGTGCGCCGAGTCGCCCACCAGGAGCACGCGCCCCTTGCGGAAGCTCGCCGCCACCTGGCGGCTCATGCGCCACACCGAGCGGTTGATCACCTTCACGTCCAGGTTGGGGACGCCGGCGACGGTGCGGGCGAGCCGCACCACTTCGTCGTCGGTACGCTCGCCGATGCGCTCGTCCACCTCGCGTCCCACCGGCAGCAGGCTCAGCCACCGGTCCTTGCCGTTGGTGTTGAGCACGGTCGTGATGGGGTAGGGCGAATCCTTCGCATACACGCGCCAGCCGGCGCAGATGGCGGCGTCGCGCACGTGCGAGAGGTCGGCCTGCCAAAACTCGTTGGCCATCACGGCTAGCGCGGCCGGCCCGCGCATCTCGATGTCGGCCTGCCGGCGCACCGAACTGGCGGCGCCGTCCGCGGCGATCAGGTACTGGGCTTGCCAGGTGACAGTCTCGCCGCTATCCACCTTTCGGCCGGTCACCGCGATGCCGCCGGCGCCCTCGTCGTAGTGCAGGAATTCGTGGCCGAAGAGGAAGCGGCCCACCTCGCTCTTGCGGGCGTGGTCCAGCAGTTCCATCTCCACCGTGTCCTGCGACTGGATGATCTTCCAGCACGGCGAGTGGCCCACATTCGGCTCCGGGTTGGTGCGGCCCCACTCGTGGCCGGTCATGGATTCGCAGAAGGTGAAGAAGTCGGAGCCGTCCGGCAGCGCGTGGCGCTTCATCTGCCCGTCGATGCCCCACTGGCGGAAGATCTCCATCGTGCGCGTGTAGGTGCCTCGGGCCTTGGGATGGTCCGTGGTCGTCGCGCTGCGCTCGAGCAGCACGAAGTCGACACCGAAGCGCTGCAGCAGGATCGCCATCGACAGGCCCACCGGGCCGCCGCCGACGATCACGACAGGGACTTTGCTTTGCATGGTCAAGCCTCCATGGGTGAGGTGAAGGGCACGGCCGTGAAGCGGTACGCCAGGCCGGGCGCGGCGGGCACCCAGCGCGCCGCGGCCAGGGCCAGCAGGCGGATGCCCAGGACTTCCTGCGGCAGCCATCGGGGGCGGGTGCCGAAGACGTTGAAGGTGGCGTAGCAGAGATGGCCCTGGAGCAGGGGCACGTTGATCACGCTCTGCAGACCGTGCCCGCGCATCTGTTCGAAATCGTCGAAATGGCGCGCCAGCGCCTCTTCTCCCTCGCCGATGAACACGCGGCCCTGCAGGAACAGGCACTCGGTCCACGGGCCGAGCGTCTTGCGCTTGGCGCCGTTCACCGGGTAGTGCTGCGCCTCGGACGAATAGAAGCGGCGCAGCCGGATCTCATCGACCGGGTCGCGTTCCGTCGTCACGTTCTGCTGGATGCTGAAGATGCTGTCGCCGGCAAGCTGGCGCCGGTAGAGATCGACCTGGCGCAGAGCAGCGTCGGCGCTGCGCGCCTCGGTGAGCACGTCCAGGAGGCTGGCCGTGAGGGCCGTGAGCTTCGATGCGGTGGCTGCGTCCATGAAGAAAGTCTAGGCGCCGCAATTCACTGAAGTGCATTAAATTCTGATGGCCCGATAACCCAGGAGTTATGGTCTTGCCGACTGCCCGCGACCCCGCCGCCGAGCTGCAGCACGCGCTGCTCTCCCGCCTGAAGCTGCGCCAGCTCTCGCTGCTGCAGGCCATCGACCGCCATCGCACGCTCGGCCGCGTGGCCGCGGAGATGCGAGTGAGCCAGCCCGCCATCACCAAGGCGCTGCGCGAGGCGGAAGACATCTTCGGCAGCACCCTCTTCGAGCGCACCAGCCGCGGCCTGGTGCCCACGCCGTCGGGCGAGGCGGTGCTGCACTACGCGCGGCGCTGGCTCGCGGAACTGGAGTCCACCACGCGCGTGCTCACCTCACTGGAGGCAGGCCGCAGCGGACGCCTGCGCCTGGGCCTGACGCAGCAGGTGCCGCAACAGCTGCTGTCCGCCGCGCTCACCCACTTGCTGGATCGAACCCCGCGCATGGCGGTGATGACGCGCGAGGGAACGACGGACGAGCTCGTCGCGAGCCTGGTCGCGCGCGAGCTCGACTGCGCGATCGGCCGCTCCTACGACGGGGATGCGACGGGCCTGGTGCAGGAGGCGATCTATCAGCAAGAGCCCTGCCTGGTGGTGGCCGCGAAGAGCGTCAAGCGACTGTCGCGCGGGCCGCTGGACTGGGCGCGGTTGGCGCAGCTCGACTGGATCCTGCCGCCGCCGAACACGCCCATGCGCAGAACCTACAACGCGATATTCGTGGGCGCCGGCGTGCAGCCCCCGGTGCCGATGCTGGAGACGACGTCGATGCGCAGCATGGAGACGGTGCTTCGGACCGAGCCGAACGCCATCGCCATCCTGGCCCGTGACGTGGTGATGGAGATGGAGCAGGCGGGGCACCTGGCGGCGCTGCCCTATCGCTTGAGCTGGAGTCTGCCGCCGGTTAGCTTCTTCACGCTGAAGGAGCTGGAGGGGCATCCGATGGTGCAGTCGCTGAGGGCGGTGGTGGGGGAGACTGCGCGGGGGATGCAGCGCAGCGCGCGGGGCGGGTGAAGGGGCCGAGCGCCGTCCGGCAGCTCAACCCGCTCAGATCGCGCTGTCCTCGCAGGATTCGGCGATGCTGAAATGCCCCTCAGAGCACTTAGCCGGCTTCGGCACCTAAGGCTGCCGCCATGGGCCCTTGTCGCTCGCCTTGCAGCCTAAGGGTCGGGCCGTCTTTCCGTCTGCCAGCAGACGGTCGTCTATCGCCTGACCGGCAGCGCCCTGTGCCTCCGCTGTCTTTTCGAACAGCGTGGCAGCTGCAGCATCGTCGCGCGCAAGGCCGCTCAGCATTTCCTTGGCTTGCACGAGATACTGGCGCCCGAGCTCACGATAGGCGCTGAACAGCGCGGGGGGACGAGTTGACCGTCATCGTCGCGGTCCCGTGCTGCGGGAAGGTCTGGCAGCCCGCATCGTGTTCATCCCAGCTGGCCAGGATGAACTGTGCCGTCTCACAGTTCAGCAAGGGCGTGCCGCTCGAGGCCTGCGGTTGGTCACGAAGAAGGCAGTCCTTGACGCGCCAGGTGTTCATCGGACCGCCGGTGTCTTCTGACTGATTCTTCACGAAGTCCGCCAGGTGTATGGCCGGCTTGGCCACCAGGAGACGCGTGGCCGATCAGGACTTCATGCGCCTCGGTGTCGAAGAACACGCCGCCCTCCTGATGGACACCGTACTCGCGACCGCGAATCTCGAAGCGATGAAGGTGCATGTCCTGCCAGCCGAACGCGATCTGCAGGATCTCGTGAAGCCGGGCGACGCTCGTATCGCCACGCACCAGAAGGCGCCGCCAGATCAGCGGGCTGATGCTGCGCAGCACGGCGCGCAGCTGCAGGACCTCCTGCCCAGCAGATGCCCCAGCTTCCATCCCCGAAGCTTACTTTTTGCTGCACTGCACACCCCCAGGAATGTGATGCTCTCCACCACCTGCTCCGGCAAGACAGCGCGGCGCGGCGCGAACACTTCGCCCCTTCCCAGTCGTGGCAGGCTTCGCGCAAGTTCGCCATCGTCGGCGGCGCTGTACCGTGGTTGCTGCTCGATAACCTAGACATGCCGCACGTCGGCACGCCCGAGATGGATCGCAGCCTGGACGCGGGTGCACTAGCGGCCTTGCTGTTGCATGTTGACCTTGGCAATGAGGTCTTTCATGACGTCGTGCTCCTTGTCAAGCACCGCCTGGAACTCTCGTCCGTCAGTGAATTTATAGCCAATGTTTTGCTTCTCCAATGCTGCAATCATGGCGGGATCCCTGGCAGTGTCTGCGGCGATCTGGCGCAGTTTGGCGACGACGTCCGGAGGAGTCTTTTTTGACACTCCCAGGTAACGCCAACTGACGACGGACAGGTCGATCCCCGACTCTTTGGCAGTAGGCGCATCCAGAGCAGCCTTGCTTCGTTGGTCGGCCAGAACGAGGATGATGCGAAGCGTCCCAGCCCGAACATGCGCGATTACTTCCGGGGGAGTTGCCGTGACTGCCTCGATGTGGCCTCCGAGCAACGACTGAACTGCTGGCGAAGCGCCCTGATACGGAATCGGCGCAAGTTTCGCCCCGGTCTTGTCGACGAGCGCCGCGGCCGCCAAATGACTAAGCGTTCCGTTCCCAGTAGTGCCGATGCGTAGCCCATCGGGCGCACTTTTCGCCGCGGCGAGAAACTCGCCAACAGTTTTCCAGGTCGCATCCGATCGAACAATGATCGAGACAGGATCGAAGTTCAGCTGTGCAATCGGTTCGATATCCAGGTACGAAAGCTTTGCGAGACCAAGCAATGGTGTTGTCAAGATGTCGTTGGTGAAGAGACCTAGCTTGTGACCGTCGGGCTTGGAGTTGACAATATCGTTCGCAGCGATCGAACCCCCGGCGCCCGGTTTGTTGACGACGACGATTGGTTGTGAGGAGTGGTTGCGACCCGCATCCGCGAAAGCCCTTCCTAGAGCGTCGGTCGAGCCACCGGCTGCGTAGGGAACCACGATTTCGATCGGACGACTCGGGAAGCTCTGGGCGACAGCGCCACCCAAGCCGAACGTGAGCTGTGCGGCAGCTAGGCCAATCATGAGGGCCAGTTGACGTCGGTATGTTTTCATCAGCATTTGGTATCTCCTTTAAGTATTCAATGTTCTGGCACCAAGGGACTCTCCAGGCAGCACTTGCATGGAGTCCACTGACCTCGTGACTATCTCTTAAGGCTAACGAGTTGCAGCAAGACCTGAAGCTCAATGCGTCGGATGTAGCAGGGCTCGTGCGGTACCGCGAGTCCCATGCGGTGTGTGTATGGTCTAGTTCGCCTAACTTCCTCCATCAGCGTTTGCTACCTGTCATCGTGGAGCGGGCAGCTTGGACGATCAGCCGGTTTGCGTTGCGGCGCAGAGTTGGCGTGCGCAAGTGGCGCACGACTCGTCCGATAGAAGGCCTCCGTCGGCTTCGGTCAGTTGAAATCAGCGTCCGGTCCATCAGTGCATTTCCGGCAGCATCTTTCCCGGGTTCATAACTCCGCGCGGGTCGAGCGCATTCTTCAGCGCGCGCATGAGCGCCACGCCGTCGGCGTGCTCGGCCGCGAGCTGATGAATGCGGTGCAGGCCAATGCCATGTTCGCCGGTGCATGTGCCGCCATACCGAATCGCCCGCATCGACACCCGTTCAGCCAAGTCCTCGGCACGCGCGCGCTCATCGGGGCTGGCGGGATCGAACACGATGCCGAGATGGAAATTGCCGTCGCCGGCATGTCCGACCAACGGCGCCGTCAGTCCGCTGGCACGCACATCCTCGCGCGTTTCCATCACACAAGCGACGAAGTTCGAAATCGGAACGCAGGCGTCCGTGCCGATCAGGGCGGAACCGGGCCTCAGCGCCAGATTGGCGTGGTAGCACTCGTGGCGCGCCTTCCAAAGTCGCGTGCGATCTTCCGGACGCTCGGCCCACGCGAAGCCGCTGCCGCCGGACTCCTCGGCGAGGGATTGCATCGTGGCGACCTGCTCGCGAACGGCCGCTGGCGATCCATGGAACTCCATGAACAGGGTTGGCAATGCCTCGAACTCATCGAGCTTCGAGTAGCGCTTGCAGGCGTCCATCTGGACTTCGTCGAGCAGTTCGATTCGCGCCACCGGCACGCCGAACTGAAGCGCTCCGATGACCACTGAGATGGCAGATTCCAGGTCCGGGAACTGGCACACCGCTGCCTGCACCAATTCCGGCAGGCCCCACAGGCGCAGCTGCACTTCGGTGACGAAGCCCAAGATGCCTTCGCTTCCGACGAACAGGCGTGTCAGGTCCAGACCGGCGGCGCTCTTGCGGGCGCGGGTGCCGGTGCGCACGGTACGGCCGTCGGCCGTGACGACCGTCAGGCCTAGCACTGCATCGCCCATCGTGCCGTAGCGCACCGCTGCCGTGCCCGATGCGCGTGTCGATGCCATGCCGCCGAGCGACGCATTCGCGCCAGGGTCGATGGGGAAGAACAGCCCGTGTGTGCGGACGTGCGCATTGAGCTCTTCGCGCGTCACGCCGGCCTGCACCCGGCAATCAAGCGCGTCCGCGTCGACCTCGAGGATCGCGTTCATTCTCGACAGGTCCACGCAGACTCCCCCGTGCACAGCGACAACGTGGCCCTCGAGCGAGGTACCGGTGCCGAACGGAATCATCGGTACTTGCGCGTCGAAGCAGGCGCGCGCCACGAAAGCGACGTCCTCGTTGTCGAGCGCAAAGACCACTGCATCGGGCGGCGCGGAATCTGGCACCCCTTCGCCGTGACCATGCTGCTCACGCACCGCGCTGGACGTGCTGAGGCGATCGCCAAACCGCTCGCGCAACCGCGGCAACAAGGCGAGCACATCGCGGGCGACCTCATCGCGTGACTTTGGGAAATTCATGGCTTAGGCCGGTTGGATCTGTCGCACGTGGTCGTCGTGGCTGGGAGATCGGAACTAGAGTGCGTCAACCATGCGCAGCAGCGCCACCATGCCCGGGTCGTCCATGCCGATCGTCTTGTCGGCGAACATGCGGGCGCGGCCGATGCGGTTGGGCTTGTCGCGGAAGGCGTCGAGCGCGCCATGCGCCGCGTCGCTGGCCACGCGGCGTGCTTCGGCGCCTGCGGGCGATGCGGCGAGCGCGATGTGGATGGCATGCAGGCCGTCGAGCACCGTCTTGTCCCCCAGCTTTGCGCCGCCGCGCGCCGAGAGCGTCGTCACCACTTCGGCCAGCAGGGCCGCGAGCTGCGGACGGTCGAGCAATGTCACGCCGGCGCAGCGCTTGGCACTGGTCATGAGGGCCACGGTCAGCAACGTGCCGAAGCTTGAGCCCGAGGCCTTGGCCGAAGCCTGCGCGCAGCGTTTGAAGATGCCTTCCAGGGTGTCGGGCATCTCGGGCAGGGCCTCTTCGACCAGCGTAGCGCACTTGTCGAGCGTGGCACCGAGGTCGGCGTCGCCAAGGCGGCCGTCGAGCTCGTTGAGCTCAGGCGCAGCGGCGTGTACGGCCGCGCACCAGCGGGGCAGCGCGGCCGAGAGGGTGGCAGCGTCCAGCATCAGCGCACGCTCCAGAAGGGGCAGTCCGCCGGGGCGGCCAGCAGAGCATCCAGTTCGGCATCGAGCTTCATCACGCTGAGCGACGCACCTGCCATCTCCATCGAGGTGGCGTAGCGGCCAACAAGGGGGCGCACGATGGTCACGCCCTGGTCCGCGAGGGCGGCCGCCACGCGGCGGAAAAGGATGTAGAGCTCTTCCGCGGGTGTCGCCCCCAGGCTGTTGACCAGCACGGCAACACGATCGCCGCGCACCAGCGCAAGTTCCGGCAGCACGTGCGCAAGCATCTCGTCGGCCAGCGCATCGGCCGATTTAAGAGCCCCGCGCCAGATGCCCGGCTCGCCATGGATACCCATGCCGAACTCGACTTCCCCTTCGCCGATGGCAAAGGAAGCCTTGCCGGATTCCGGCACCACGCAGGGCGAGAGCGCCACGCCGATGGAACGGCACGCGTCGTTGGCCTTGCGCGCCAGCGCCGCCACCGCCTCCAGGTTCGCGCCACCCGCTGCCTTGGCGCCCGCGACCTTGTAGACGAGCACGAGCCCGGCCACCCCGCGGCGCTTCTCGCGCTGTGCGGCGGGGGCACTCGCCACGTCGTCAGCGACACGGACCGATGCGACCGACATGCCGTCGAGTTCGAGCATCTCGGCTGCCATGTCAAAGTTCATGCGGTCGCCGCCGTAGTTGCCGTAGAGTTGCAGCACGCCGGCGCCGCCGTCGGCCGCGCGCATCGCCTCGATGCAGTCGTCCATGCGCGGGCCTGCGAACACGTTGCCGACGGCGCAGCTGTCGAGCAGGCCGTCGCCGACGTAGCCGAGGAAGACCGGCAGATGGCCCGAGCCGCCGCCGGTGACGATGCCCACTTTGCCCGCAACGGCACCGCTGCTGCGCGCCACCACGCGGCCGCCGTCTCCGCGGCGCTGCAACTCGGGGTGGGCGAGGCACAGGCCGTCGAGCATTTCGTCGACGTAGGCGTTCGGGTCGTTCAGGATCTTTTTCACGATGCTTTGTCGGTTGCGTTGAAGTCGCGCGCCGGCCAGCGTCGGCCGTGCCAACGCCAGCTTGTGCTCGGCGCGCGCGCTTGGGCCGGATCAGTCGGCCTTCAGGCGGCCATCCTTGGTGGCTTGCGACGCCAGTGCGTACTCGGCGTCGAGCAAGCGCGCGAATTCCTGCGGCGTGCTCGAGTAGGCAACGCTGCCGAGTTCGCGGGCGCTGTTCACCGTCTGTGGGTCCTTGACGGCTTGCGCAAGCGCGGCGGCGAGCTTGTCCTGCACCGCCTTGGGTGTCCCGCTGGGCGCAAGCACCCCGACGTAGGTTGTGCCATCGATCTCGCCGAAGCCGAGCTCCGCGACGGTTTGGACGCCGGGCAGCGATGGATCTTGCGTCGGCCCCAGCACCGCGAGCGGCTGAAGCGCGCCGCCCTTGATGTGCTGCAGCGAACTGCTGACCTGGTCGAAGTGCACATCGACTTGCCCGCCGATCAGGTCGATCAGTGCAGGACCCGAGCCCTTGTAGCTGACGATCGTGAACTTGGTCTTGAGCAGGGTCTCGAGTTGCAGCAATGCGAGGTGGTTGGGCGTACCCGGCCCGGAGTGCGCAGCGATCAGCTTGCCCTCGCCGGAACGCGCGTAGGCGGCGAGTTCCTTGAAGTTCTTGAACCTGGTTTCGTTCTTGCGCGCGAGCAACACCATCGAGCCCTTGTTCACCAGGCCGAGTGGCGCAAAGTTCGACCGGCTGTAGCTTGTCTTGACCATTTCCGGAACCGTGACCACCACGCCGGCTCCGCAAAGCAGCAGGGTGTATCCGTCCGGGGCGGCGCGAGCGACCTGCATTGCGCCGATCGAGCCGCCGGCACCCGCTCGGTTGTCGACGATCACCGACTGCCCCAGCACCTTGCCCAGGGCAACCGCCACGGTTCGCGCCACGATGTCGGTGTTACCGCCAGGCGCAAAGGGGACAACGATCGTCACCGGCTTGCTGGGAAACTCCTGGGCCCATGCGGTGGCTGTCAATGCGCTGCCCGCAGCGGCGAGCGTTCCGAGCTTCAGAAGCTCGCGACGTCGGATATTCATGGTTCGTATGTCTCCGTGTGAAGCTAGGTGTCAGATGTCAAAGCGCAGCACGTCGTCGAGCGCGGCCTTGATCCTGGCCAGTTGGGCGTCGCTGGTGGGCGGCATGGGTGCCCGGGGCAGGCCGGCGTTGCAGCCTTGCAGCGTGATGGAGGTCTTCAGGTTCGCAGGCAGGTTGTCCGCGACGATTGCGTTCCAGAAGGCCAGCATGGATTTGTGCATCTCCAACGCCTTCACATGGTCGCCGGCCTGCACCGTGTTCCACAGGTTCACGCACACACCCGGCAGTGCCGCCGGCGTTGCGGCGATCGTGCCGTGCGCGCCCAGGGCGAACGACGAATAGAGCAACGCATCCACGGCCGAATAGACCTTGCAGCCTGCGGGCACGCCGAGCAGCAGATCGGCCATCAGCTTGAGGTCGCCCTGGCTCTGCTTGATGCCCTGCACGCCGGGCAGATCCTTCATGAGGCGGATCATCTGCGCCGGATTCAGGTAGTTCCACGGCACGACGTTGTAGATGATCACGGGGATGTCGACCGCCTCGGTCAGCGCCTTGAAGTGGCGGTAGGTGGCGTCTTCATCGGGTTTGAAGAGGTAGTGAACCGGGGTGACCTGCAGCCCGGCAATGGGAAGGTGCGAAATCGCCTTGGCACGATTGATGGCATCGCGCGTGCTGTTCGAAATGATGCCGGCAACGATCGGGACGGCGCCCGCCACCTCTTGCGCGGTGATCTCCAGCAGGCGCTTGAATTCATCGATGGTCAGCGTGTGGCCTTCGCCACTGCTGCCACCGGGGCAGACGCCATGCACCTTCTTGTCCAGGTTGAAGCGGATGACCCTGCGAAAGGCCGCTTCGTCGATGTCGCCGTCGGCGGTGAAAGGAGTGACAAGGGGAGGGATGACGCCGGTCAGTTCAAGACTCATGAAAGTGCTCCGTTTTGCAGCTTGGGTGGGGGGAAGAGCGCAACCAACATTCGCGCCGTTGTGCACACTATATGCGTTCTGACATGTCAGTGCAAGCGCGGTAACCCTTTTGTGGAGCCCAGCGGGTTTCTTCTAATGTGTCAGCTGCCGCGCGGCCCGTCCTGGCGTAAAGTCGTACCTCATCCGAGCGACCCATTCGCCGGGAAGGATCCTGATGAAAGCGACGAAGAAAAAGCCCGCGCCTGCGTCACCTGCCGTGTCGCAGCGCACCCTGGCCTACGAGAGCTTCCGGCGGCAGATCCTGAGCGCAAATATTCGCCCGGGGCAGTTCGTGTCGCAGCGCGAACTCACCCGCCTGCTCGACCTGCCCCTGGGCGCTATCCGTGAAATGATTCCCCGGCTGGAGGCCGCCCGGCTGATCGTGACCGTGCCAAAGCGGGGCCTGCAGATCGCGCCAGTGGACCTGAAGCTGATCCGCAACGCATTTCAGGTGCGCAGCATGGTTGAGAGGGAGGCAGTACGCCACTTCCTGCGTTCGGCATCAGACGAAGATCTGGCTCGCATCGAAGAGCAACACCTGGCGATTCTCGAGCGCGCCCGTTCGGCCCAGCCCGATCTGACGCTCGACGCAGACGCGCAGACGGTGGATTGGGGCCTGCACGACACGATGGTCGACAGCATCGGCAACGAGATCCTGTCCGAGATCTACCGGGTGAACAGTTTGCACGTGAGGCTCATACGCCTCGACGCCGGCCTGGTTCGCCCGATGCGCATCGTTCCCGCGATGGAGGAACACCTGGCTTTCATCGCCGCGCTCAGGGCGCGCCATGAGGACAAGGCAATCCAAGCCATCAGCGAGCACATCGAGCGCTCCAGGGCGCGTGTTCTCGATGCAATGCTAGGGTCAAACCAATCAGGTTCGATGAAAACGAGTACAGCAGGCGCGTAGCGCCTCGCTCATGGCGAAGCGAGGAAGAACGCGACACGTCAACTTGGCTCCCATGGATTTTTGCTCGAGCGCCTGGTATGTTCAATGGCCCGATCCCGCCTGAAAAGCCCGCACGGCAGGCCAGAAAAGGGCGCTACCTCATCGCGACAAAAACTGACATGGCATTGCGGGGTCGGCGCCGCCGGCCTTCGCCGCACCTCGCTGGAGCTTTGCCATGCCATTCCTCGCGCCCTCGTTCGCACGGCTGCCGCTCCTGGCCTATCTGCTCGCCGACCAAACCGAGCCGCGCAAGAAGATCGCCCACCATCTGAGCGTGAGCCTGCGCACTCTGCAGCGCTACGCGGCCAGCGGCAACGCCCCGCGCGCGGTTTATCTAACGCTGTGGTTCGAGAGCCGCTGGGGGCTCTCCACCCTCAACGCGCAGGCCGTCAACGAAGCCCAGCACGCCCGCGCCTGGGTCGCCTCGCTCGAGCGCGAGTGCGAGCGCGGCCGCGCTCCATGCAGGACCTGCGCCGAAGCGTCGCAACCAGGCACTGAGGGCAGCGGGGTCGTCCGCCAGCGGGTCGATACTGAGCGACAGCAGGCGCAGCGTCGTACCGAGCTCGGCCGCCATGGCAACCTGCAGCGCTGCGAACAAGGCGCCCTGGATTGGGCAGACGGTGCTGCAGCCGGTGAACATCAACTGGACGGCGGTGACGGCTCCGCGCAACTGCGCCGCCAGCGTGCGCGCGGCGCCGTCGTGGCGTCGCAGCGGCAACGCCGGGGCCGCCACGGCCCACGCCGACGGCGGCGCGGCCGGTCGCGGGCATCCCCAGCAAGGCCAACGCGCCCGCCGTCAGCAGGCGCCGCCGACCCGGCGGCGCCGGCCGATGCCGGGCATGAAGCGGGCGCGCGTTCAACTGCGGACCTCCTGCGTCATGTAGTCCCACAGGGCCGCGCATTGGACATCGTCGACCTCGAAGCGCGGCATCGCGCGCGGCAGTACGGCATGGGCCGGATCGACGCCGGTGCGCAAGGTGCGGCAGAAGGTCGCCGCTTCGTAGGCCACGGGCGGACCGCCCCGGGCGCGGCCGGGCTTCGCGCAGCTGGCGCCGATCGAGCGGCGGAGCGAAGGAAGAACCCGTTTCAGCGGGCGCACCCGGGCCGGCATGGCGCTGGCTGCAACGCGTAGCTGCGGCGGGCAAGGGCGCGCTGTGGCCGGACAGCGTGCCGGCGAGCGGCTCGGTGCCGTCGAACAGGCGCGCGCCGCGCGACACCGAGGGCGTCACGGAAGGCTCTTGCCATCCGAACCCGGCGCGCCCTGTCAGCGCCATTGCGAGCCCCAGCGCCATCGTCAGTCCCGGCTTGCGAGCGTGCCGGGTCATTACTGGATGTTGAGCGTGCGCGCCACACTCGGCACGCCCTTGGCGTCCAGTGCGAACAGCATGTAGTTGCCCGGCAGCACGACTCCGCGCTCGACCGGAATGCTCAACTGGTAGGTGCCCTCCGCGCCGCTGAAGGAGAGCGGAATGCGACGTTGGTCGGTGTTCACCGAATGGGTGACGGAGCTCATGCGCACCAGCGCGAAGTGTTCCACCGCCCGGTCGGTCTGCACGCTGATCTGGCTGCCCCAGGTGGCCGTGGCCGGCGCGGCCGCGATGGCCGGGCGCGGAGCGGGCGAGCCGTCGGGTGCCAGCAGATAGGGCGGCGTATAGATTTCCGCATCCGGGTGGTCGCCGCTGCAGCCGCACAGGCCGCCGCCGCCCGACAGCACGCGGCCGTCCATCAGCAACAAGGCCACGCTGTGGTAGTTGCGCGGCTTCTGCATCGGCGGCAGGGTGACGAAGCTCTCGGTCGCCGGGCTCCAGAGCTCGGCCGCCAGCACGCTGTACGCATCGGAAAAAATCAAGGGCTGCGTCTGGCCGCCGATCACGACGACCTCGCCGTTGGGCAGCACCACGCTGTTGACGAAGGTGCGGCCGTATGCCATTGGCGCCACCTTGCGCACGGCGGGCGCATTCGGCGGGCCGGCAAGGATGTCGATAACGTAGGCCGTGTTGAAGGCGACGCCGCTGTCGTGGTTGGGGGCGCCGCCGAGCTTGAGGATCTTGCCCGTGTCGTACATCACGGCGCTGGCGGTCATGGCGTAGGGGTCGTCGCCGCGCGGGCCGGCCTGCACGATGGCACCGCTGCCGCGCGTATCGATCCAATGCATCGCGGCGGCGGGCCCCGCGTGGAACACCCAGCCGTCGGCCGCGCCGAACAGCCACATGTGGTTGTCGCCGCGGTACACCCCGGCCGCGTCGGGGCCGTTCAGCGGGGGGTCAGAGGCATTGGCCGCGCTCGGCATGTCGGACGGCACGCCGGCCAGCGTGCGCCAGGTCCGGGTGCTGGCGGACCACAGCTCACCCGACTTGCCGCCCTGTCCGCCGTCGAACGAACCGCCGACCGTGAACACGGAGCCATCGGACAAGATCGTGCTGGCGTTGTAGGCGCGCGCGATCCCGAGCTGGGCGCCGACCGCCCAGCGTCCCAGCGCCGGGTTGTACAGCGATGTCCGCGTCGCATTGCTGCCGCCGCTGACCAGGATGCTGCCGTCGGCCAGCATGCTGAGCCCGGGACAGAACATCTGGTGGGCGGTGGCCGTGATCGAGAGGCCGCCGGCCGCTTGCGTCGCCGGATCGAACACTGAGGTGAAGGTCCAGGCGTGCCAGCTGCTCTTGGAAAAATCGTAGGGCGAACGCCCTGCCCACAACAGCAGCCTGCCGTCCGGCAGATGGGCGGCCGAGGCGGGCACCAGCGGCAAGGGAATGGGGTCGGACCAAGGCTTGCTTGCGGCGGTGGACTGCGCCGCGGTATAGCCAGCGGCCGTGAAGCCGTACGCATTGGCAGCCAACCATTCCCCGTCGACGCGGGACCTGAGCCGCACCACGATCTCGGCGCCGTCGGCCGGCAGATCGTGCACGCTCAGCGAGGTGGAAGTCGTCACGATGTCGTGCAGGGGCGGGGCCCCAGGGGGCGACTCGATGGTGAGGCCGTATTCACTGGCGCCCCGATCGGACCAGACGAAGGTCGCCGTGCGGCCGGACAGCTTGCTGCCCGGCGCCGGGCTGATCAGGGCCGCGCCCGGTTCCGCGGATGCCATCGGCTTGGCTGCAGAAGCCGTTGCCCCTTGCACCTTGCCTGCAGGAGCGGCAGCGTTGCCCTGCGCGCCGCTCCCGTCGCCGCCGCTGCTGCCACCGCCGCACGCAACCAGGAGTGCGAGCCACGCGGAGCCGAGTCCACGGAAGGCTCGCATGGATGGAACGTTTCTCATCGCTCATCCTTTCAGTCGTCATTGCCGGTGAGAAGCTTAGACCTCGGCCGCGCGCGATACAACCGAACAAGTCGTCGGGCCTGCCGCCGCGGTGCCCACTCATCCGGGAGCTCGAGATCGCCGAAAGTCAGTCTCAGCCGCAACGTGGGGCTGGCGGTCACCGCTGCCGCATGTTCCCAGCAGGCAAGCCAGTCAGGTCATCCTTCAGTAGCCGTCGCCCGAACCGGCGAGGTCAACGGCGCCGCAATTGATCAAGGCTGCTGATGCGAAGGTCGGCGACGAGCGCCGCGATGCCCATGTCGGTGACACCTTCTCGAACGTGCAGAAGGCCCTCGGGTCCAAGTCGAATGACCCTGATGCTCCGAGCTTTCGACGTCTATGGCCCCTCGGTCTCGCCCAACTCGGATCAATTCGGGCGCAGCAGCCCTGACCGTCCTGCGTGCTCACCAAGGTCGGCCTGCCGACCCCGTGTAGTTGTTCTGCACGACGGACAGCGGTTAACCTACGACTGCTTGCAGCCGAAGCAGACATTTACGACCTATGGCGCGGACGTCTGCGGATGGCCGCGACTGTGAGTTCGCAGCCGGACACGGCCCTTCTGGGTAATGACCTGGTTGTCCAATGGCAGCTGTCAGCGCGCCTCGGGAACAGGCAGTCCCGGCCATGACCGGACCTTCCGGTCGGTCGCTCAATCTGGCCTCAAGGCAGGTCTTGGCAAAGTCATCGGACGAGGAAATCTTCAAACGAGGGCGCGAGGTGGCGTACATCGCCAACGTTGTGGTGGCTTCGACTACAGTCGGCCAACAGCGGCCGGTCGTTTCGGGTCGCTAGTCAGGCAAGCGCACGTGCTCGTCCGTGTGGTCGCCTGCAGCTGGACTTAGGATCGCCGTGAGCGCTCGCCGCTGCAGGAGGTAGAGCCGGCCGCCGGCGAACGCCCACTCGATGTCGTGGCTCCCGCCAAACACCTCGTCGCAGCGGAGCGCGAGCGCATGAAGCGCGGCGAGCTGTGCATCGTCGAGGCAGAGCACGCGGGTGAGCCCATCGGAAACGTGTGTGCTGCTTGTGCCGCCTTCCGGGTCGGTGCGTATGGCGACGTCCTTCAGTCCCGCGATTCGCTCGGCGACGGCACCGTCACGCCTCAAGCGGAACCGATCTGGGATGACGAGACCGGCAACGACCGACTCCCCGAGCCCCCAGGCCGCCTCGATCACGAGCTCGTCCGACCCGTTGACGGGGTTACGGCTGAAGAGCACGCCGGCGGAGTCCGCATCGACGAGTTCCTGTACGACGACGGCCATTCTCGGCTCGCGGGGCAGCCGAAGGCGCTCGCGGTACGCGAACGCTGAAGGCGAGCGCGCCGAGCGCCAGATGGCGGACACGGCGTCAACGAGTTCGGGCTCGGAGCGCAGGTTCAGCTGCGTCAGATGCTGTCCTGCGAAGCTCGCCTGCTCGGAGTCCTCACCCACTGCGGACGAGCGCGCCACGAGCGGGGCGCCGAGCGTGCGAAAGACTGCAGCCAGCCGCTGCCTCGCGTCGCGTTCGTCGGCAGCGAGTGCATCCACGAACCCGTACGGAAGCGCGACACCCGCGGGAACGGGCAGGCCCGCACGCGTGGCCGCGGCCAGCTGCGCGGCCTTGCCGCCAAACAGGCTTTCCTCGAGCTCCTCGGTAAGTGCTGCCGGTTTCATCGTCGCCTGCTTCCGTCATGCGACGAGCTCGACCTCGCCCGCGGTGCCATCGACGGTGATCCTCGCACCGTCCAGGAGCACGGAGGTCGCATCGGTGCACCCGACGACTGCTGGCAGCCCGTACTCGCGCGCGACGATCGCGGCATGCGAGAGCAGCCCGCCCCGGTCGGTCACGATCGCGCCGAGGAGCGGCAGCACGATGTTGAATGCCGTCGTCGTGGAGTTCGTGACGAGGATGTCGCCCCGCTCGATGCGGCCAAACTCCTCGGTGCCGCGAATCACCCGTGCGGTGCCCTCGTACACGCCCGGGCTGACGCCGAGACCGTGAACCTTTCGCTCCTCGGTGCGTGGCTTCGGCGCGGCAAAGATCGCCTGCACGGCTGCACCGATCGCGCGCTCCAGCCTTGCCGCCGAGGGCGGCAGCCACTCGGGCGGCAGCGGATCGCCCGGCTCGCCGCCGAGAAACGCCGGCGCATCCGCGTAGCGCGCCTTGAGCCGGTAGCGCGCACGCTCGGCCAGTTCCTCTCCCGATGGGCCGTCGCCGGACTCGACGAGGCTTCGCAGCTCCGCGTAGCCAGCCTCGACGAGATGGCCCGGATCAACGAGGCGCCCCGCCGCCGTAAGCCGGCGGCCGGCCGCCAGGATCGCGCGCCGCATAATCCCGATCGCCCAGAGGTCGGCGTAGATGCCCCGCTCGTCGCGTAGCCGGTAGGTCGCCCGAGCCTCCTCGAGCAGCGCGTCGAAGGCATCGCGATGCCGAGCGGGCACTGCGTCGCGCAACTCAGAGGTCTTCCGGTCCAGGTCGTTCGCCGGTGGAGTCTCGAGGCGATCGAATGCTGTGCGGATCGCTCCGACGATCAACTCGGGAAGCTCGTACACCGACGGGTCGCCCACGTCCTCGCCATTTACCGGCCGGTAGGCGACACGATCGACGTATGCCGAAGCGAGCCGGCCCGTGTCGCCGGGCAGCGAGCGAAGCGCGGCGACCACCTCACCCGGCTCTCCGGCCGACGTGAGCAAGGCCGTCGCCGCCGTATCCAGTCGGAGCGCGCCGACCAGTCGCTCGAGCTCCTCGTCTGCACCGAGCGGGTCGGGGTTCGCACCCTGGAGGAGACCGAGTAACTGGGCCGGCGAGCGGCCTGTCCACTCCTGCGCGTGCACGAGGAAGTCGCCCACAGGCAGGAGCGCCGGCACGTTGAAGAGGTGATGGATGTACGCGCCATGAATCTGGTTCTCGCGGCAGCGATCGATGTATGCGAGGAGCGCAGGCGTGTCGAGCGCCGCCGGGTCAACCGCGAGCAGCGCGAGGTGAGCCCGGATCGCCGCGGGCTTCACCTCCCGGTCCCAGCGCTCGAGGTCCTCACGCCAGAGCTTGCGCTCGAACACGGTCGCGCTCGTCTCGAGTCGGTGCCGAATCATTGGGTGACTGCGCGCGAGCTCGTCCCACACCTCTTTCGGAGGGTGACCGACTGCCTGCCTTGGCGCGCCGACCGGACGTGCGCAGTAGTACGGGAACCCGTTGACGAAGCCCGCCTCCAGGTACTCGAGCAACGATCCGTAGCGGCGGAGGCTTTCGCCGAAGCCGCGCTGGAACGCGTCGGGAAAGATCTCCGCGTGGAAGCGGGTCACCGGCCGCGTCCAGTGAGTCGGGTCGAGGAACCACGATCCCGGACCAGGTGGGGCGAAGTTTTGCTCAGCGACGAGTGTCATCATTGCCAACCTCCTTCATGCTTGCCGGATTGCGGCGAAGTTCGTCCGTCAGCACGCGTACGGCCCAGGCGGCGGCCTTGCCCGCCTCCTGGCCCTCGAGGCCCCACTGGTCGCGCATCGCCTGCCAGGCGGGCGCGCTCACGAGCAGGTAGATCACCCCAAGGGCGCGTTGGCGCTCGGCCGGGCCGAGCCCGTGGGTGACCTCCCGCATCGCCTTCTCGAACGTCGCCAGTCGCCGGCGCCGCGTGCGGGCCCGGATCTCCTGTCCGCGCTTGGATAGGAGGGCGCGGATCAGCGGCGCTCGCTCGTCGTACATGCGATAGAGCGCAGGCGCCATCTCGCGGACGCCCTCGAGCGTGTCTGGGTAGGAAAGGAGGACGACCCGGAGGTGCTCCTCCGCCCATTCACCGAACTCGTCGAAGAGCGCCTCCTTGGTCGGAAAGTGCCGGTAGACGGTACGGACCGACACGCGGGCGCGCACGGCGACAAGCGGAACGGTGACCTCGTTGACCTCCTCGTCCGCCAGCACATCTGCCGTCGCCTCCAGTATCCGAAGGCGCGTCTGCTCCATCTGTTCTGCGCGGAGCGGGCTTTCATACGTGGTCGTGCTCATGACAGCAGAATATTCATGTCACTTTATCGTGTCAAGAAGGCACGCTGGCATGTCGCCAATTGCGCACCCCATGATGCCGTGGCAAAGCCGATTGAGAATCGTGAATCTCTACGCTGCATCGCGACTAATCCCGCGGCCCTGCGCCGTGCGCGTGCCAGCCCGTTAGCCGCGACATGGACCGCAAGGGGCTCGGAGCCGCGGCCCGGCGACAGGCTACAGTCGGCCATGAGCCGTCGTACGAGGCGTCATTTTCAGCGTCGGCTTGCATGTGCATTGCGGTCGAAGAAAGGAGAACCGGCTGAACCGGCGGCGTCGCCGCCGCCGTTCGCCAATCGTCCCTCAATGCATTTCAGCAAGCGCCTCCTTGACGCCTTCCTCACGAAGCGGAAAGTCGGCTCCTTCCAGGTGCAACGCAGCCTCTGCAGGCACGGGCGTCGCGCAATCCTTCATCACGTCATCACGAGGGCCGGCACGGCCTGGTGAAGCTGTGCTTGATGCCCAAGCCTTGGCAAGCCTTGGCGCAGGTGTTCAACGCGCGCCGCGTGCTAGAGCCGGCACTGATGCGCGAGCTTTGCGCCGTCCCACTGCGGCGAATCCGAGGCGCGCACGCGCAATGACCGCCGGGCCATCATTCGGCTGTCGGACGAGTTCCACACGCTGATTGCTGAAGTCGCCCGGAACCCCTATCTCGGCAAGTACATGCGCGAGCTGTGCTCGCTCACCTGCCTCATCATCGCGCTCTACTATGCGCCCGGCATGCCCGCATGCCCGCACCACGAGCACACCGCGATCGTCGTTCGAGGCGGTGTTCTCCAGAAGCGAGGAGCTTGCTAGACTTTTGGTTGCGGTGTCGCCGCGAAGAAATCCATGGCCGCCGCAACGCCGCTGGCGGCCAGTGGCACGCCTGCGAGCTTCAGGCCCATCTCAACCCCCGTCAGCGCGGCCATCAGCGTCAGGTCGTTGCAGTCGCCCAGGTGGCCGATGCGGAACATGCGACCCTTGAGCTTGCCGAGTCCCGCGCCAAGCGAGAGATCGAAGCGTTCGTGGATCAGCCGGCGCAGCGAATCGGCATCCACGCCTTGCGGTGTGATGACGCCGGTGAGCACCGGCGAGTGGACGCGCTCGTCCGCGCATTGCGTTGGCAGGCCCCAGGCATGTACCGCGGCGCGCACACCTGCGCCCCAGCGCTGGTGGCGTGCGAACACGACCGGTAGTCCCTGTCCGAGCACCATGTCGAGCGCCTCGCTGAGACCGTAGAGCAGGTTCGTGCTCGGCGTGTAGGGCCAGTAGCCGCCCCGGTTCATCTCGACAATTTCGTCCCAGGCCCAGAAGGCCTTGGGCAGGCGCGCCGACTTGCTTGCCTCGACGGCCTTGGGCGACAGGGCGTTGAAGCTGATGCCGGGCGGCAGCATCAAGCCCTTTTGCGAACCGCTGACGGTCACGTCGACGCCCCATTCGTCATGGCGGAAATCGGCGCTCGCAAGGCCCGAGATGGTGTCGACCATGAGCAGCGCGGGATGATTGGCCGCATCGATGGCGCGGCGCACTGCTGCGATGTCCGAGGTGACGCCTGTGGAGGTCTCGTTGTGCACCACGCACACGGCCTTGATCTTCCTCTCGGTGTCCTTGCGCAGACGCGCCTCTATCAGATCGGCCTGCACGCCGTGGCGCCAGCTGCGCGGCAAACCTGTGTCATCGACGCCGGGCAGGCCGATGAACTCAGGCTCCAGGCCGAGGCGCTGCGCCATGCGCTGCCACAGCGTCGCGAAGTGGCCCGTTTCGTACATCAGCACCGCGTTGCCGGGGCTCATCACGTTGGCGAGCGCAGCCTCCCAGGCACCGGTGCCTGACGCCGGGTAGATGACCACCGGATGCTGCGTCTGGAACACCTGCTGCAGGCCGGCGATGACCTTCTTGCCGAGCGTCGCGAACTCGGGGCCGCGATGATCGATGGTCGGCAGGCTGATGGCGCGCAGGATGCGGTCCGGCACCGGGCTGGGGCCCGGGATTTGCAGGAAGTGGCGGCCGCTGGGATGGTTGTCGAGAGCGATCATGGGTCTCCTTCTTTCGCTGTTGCGCAATTTCTGGGGTCTACAACTGCACGGACGCCTGTCCGATGCCCGGGAACTCGGCCGTGACGAGGTCGCCCTCGGCCGCGTGAAGAATGCCCACCCAGGTGCCGGTGGTCACGACGGTGCCCGCCGCCAGCGTCGCGCCTTCGCGCGTGGCATGGCGCAGCCAGGCCGGCAACAGGAAGGCGGGGTCGCCGAGCGGATGGCTACCGTGCCGCTCCACCGGCGCCTGTGCGCCGATCCGCACGCGGCAGGTTTGCGCGCGCCAGTCGCGCGCCTCGAACGGCCTCCAGTCGCCGAGCACCAGCGCACCATGCGATTGCAGGTCGGCCAGCTTGCACAGCGCGGGCGCTTCCAGCGCTTCGCGCCAGCGCGAGTCGACGAGCTCGATCGAGACGGCCATCGCATCGACCAGCGTGCGCGCGTTGTCCGCATCCAGCGTGGCGGCGAGCGTGGCGTCCACATCGCGCGCCAGCCGCAAGGCCACTTCGGCTTCGATGCCGCGCAGGTGAAAGGGCCAGGCGCCGCTTCGGGCCGGACTGGTCCAGACGCCGGCCGACGGCAGCGGCGCATGCGTCAGCACCGCGTCGCGCGAGGCGCCGCCCGATTTCCAGTGGCGCGGCGACGCGCCTTCGAACCAGCCGAGTTCGCCGGCCACGCGCAGCTGCACCGCGTAGGCATCGGCCGCATCCGTGAGCGCGGCAGCCAGCAGGGCCGCGTCGGCCGGCATGTGATCGCGGCGCGCGCGCACCAGCGCAGCGGCCACGGCATCGATGTTCGAGAGCTTCATTTCATTTCCTCTGGTGTTCGAGTGGGGGAGCCTAGAACGACATGCGCAAGGGCGCGAGTCCCCCGATCTGGACGTGCACGTCCGTGCCCTGGGACGCGAACAGCATGCCGGTGCACGAGCCGCTGGTGATGACCTGGCCCGCCTTGAGCCCGGCGCCGCGCGCCGCGCAATGGTTGGCCAGCCACTCGAGCAGGGTGCCGGCGTCCGGGCTCGGATGCTCGCCCACGGTGTGGGCCACGATCTGCTCGCCGAAGCGAAGCACGGCCTCGACCCTCGCCAGGTCGAACCACACCGGCTCGAAGGGCTGGCGCCGGCCCAGCACCAGCGCACCGTGGCTCAGGAGATCGGCCAGCTGCGCCTGGGCGCCGGCGCCGAGCCAGTCGGCCAGGCGGGTCTCCACCACTTCGATCACTGGCAGCACCGCCTGCACGGCAAAGGCCAGGTCGTCCCGGGTGTAGGGCACCGCGCGCGGCGGCAGGTCGATGCCGAGCTGGAAGCCCACCTCGACCTCGATGCCGCGCAGCCGCCAAGCGGGCCCGCTCAGCAACGCGCCGTCGGGCAGCAGCCCCTCGGCCGGCAGCGGCGCGCAGGTCGGCTCCTGGCCGGCGCGCGCGCCGACCTTCCAGCCGCCGACGCTGCCGATGGCGGCCAGGGTCGCGTCCTGGATGGCGTAGGCCTCGCGATGGTCCGCGGGCTGCACCAGCGCCGAAGGCACGCGCCGGCCATCGCGCCGCGCCACGAACAGCGCGCGCGCAGCGGTCGCCGGCGTCACGGTAGCCGCTGCCTGCGTCACAGCTCGGGAAAGCGCTGCCACGGGTGGGCTCGCTCGAAGGCGCGGGCCAGGGCGAGCAGCGCGTCGTCGCCACCTTCGCGCGCCACCAGTTGCAGGCCGACCGGAAGGCCCTGGGCGAAGCCGCAGGGCAGCGCGATCGCCGGCAGGCCGGCCGCGTTGACGAAGCCGGCGAAGACGGCGTGCCCGCGCGGACCGACCTCGCGGCCGCCGATCCGGGTCGGATGCGTTTCGCCGGCCGGCCAGGGCAGCGCTGCGGCTGCCGGGGTCAACAGGAAGTCGTAGCGCTCGAACAGGCGGGCGAGCTCGGCGCGCAGCCGTTCGACTTCGAACAGGAGGTCGAACAGCGCGAGCGCCGATGCGTCGCCGCCGGCCGCTGCGTTGGCTTGCATGGCGGGCCCGAACGAGGCCGGATCGAAGGGCCGCGTCGCCGACAGCGCCTGCGGATGCGCGACCAGCCACGCCAGCCCGACCTGCGACAGCAGCGGCCAGCGCTGGTTGACCGGCTCCGCCGTGTCGAAGCGATCGGCCGTCGTGACTTCATGGCCCAGCGCGGCGAGCTGGCGCGCCGCGACGCCGGTGAGCGCCGCGATCGCCGGATCGACCGGGTGATCGCCGAAGTGCGGGATGTAGAGGATGCGCGCAGGCGCCGCCGCTGAGGCAGGCACGGCACCGCACCCGATCACCTGCAGCACCGCGGCCACGTCGTCCACGCAGCGCGCCAGCGGTCCCGCGACCTCGAAGTCGAGAAAGACCGGTGGCAGTCCGCCTGCGCGCGGCACGCGGCCGCGCGAAGGCTTGAGCCCGACCAGGTTGGTGTGCGAGGCGGGCCGCCGGATCGAGCCGCCGCCATCCGTGCCGAGCGCGATCGGGCATCCGCCCGCCGCGACCAGCGCGACCGCGCCGCCCGAGGAGCCGCCGGGCGTCAGCGCCGGGTTCCAGGGATTGCCCGTCGCGCCGAAGACCGGGTTGCCGGTGTAGCCCTGCATGGTGAACTCGGGCACGTTGGTCTTGCCGAAGATCACCGCGCCGGCATCGCGCAGCTTCGCCACCGGCAACTCGTCGCGCTCGGCCACAAGGCCGGCGAGCGCCCGGCTGCCCCAATGCGTGGGCAGGCCGCGCACGTGCAGGTTGTCCTTGATGGTGACGGGCACGCCGTCGAGCGCGCCGAGCGCGCAGCCGGCACGCCAGCGTGCGCTGCTCTGCTCGGCGGCGTGCGTCGCGCCCTCGGCATCCAGCGCGATCAGCGCGTTGAGCCGCGGGTTGACCTCGGCGCTGCGCGCCAGGCAGGCCTCGAGGGCCTGCGTCGGCGTGAACGCAGCGTCGCGAAAGCCGGCCGCGAGCTGCGTTGCCGTGAGTTGCCAGAGCGGTTTCATCACCCGCTTACTTGAGACCGACGACCGGGCCGACCACCTGCTTCCACGTGGCCGAGCACTTGTCGTAGGACTTGTCGCAGAGCTCGCTCCAGATCGGCAGCGAAACCGTGGTCAGCGCATCGCGGATCATCTGCTGGTCGCCCGGCTTGACCGGGACATCCTTCAGCGCGAACTTCTTCACCGTCTTGCACGGCTCCTTGCCGACATTGCAGCGCGAGGCGTCGTCGAACAGCTCCTTGGAATAGGCCCACACCTCGGTCTCGAACTTCCTGAAGGCCTCGGTGAGCTTCGTCTTCTGGTCGGCCGGCAGTGCGTTCCACTTCTGGAGGTTGATCGCATAGGCGTTGAGTGCGATCTGGAAGCCGATCGGCATGAAGTGCGTCGTGACCTCGGGCCAGCCGGCCGAGTTGGCCGAGCTCGGGCCGGTGATGGCGCAGTCGGTCACGCCGCGTTCCAGCGCCTGCTGCGTCTCGCCGAAGGGGATCGTCACCGGGATGCCGCCGAGCTTCTCGATGAACTTCGCGAGCGACTGGTCGTACACGCGCACCTTCTTGCCCTTCAGGTCCGCGAGCCCGCCGATTGCCACCTTGCAGAACACCACCTGCGGGCCGAAGGGATAGATGCCCAGCAGCTTGCCGCCATGGCGCTCCTGCAGGCGCTTGTCGAAGGCGTCGCGGTAGGCGTCGACCACCTTGCGCGCGACCTCGTAGTCGGTCGACAGGCCGACGATGTCGGGGCCGAGGAAGAAGGGCTCGTCGCGCGAGACCTGCGCCAGGCGCAGCGTGACGATGTCGAAGAGGCCCGACTTCAGCACGCGCAGGCCGTCGGCGTCCTTCACGCCCAGCACGTCCATCGGCTTGTAGTCGGCGTCGATGGGCACCCCGGTGTTCTTCGCGAAGTTCTCGAAGAAGGGCTGTTCCTTGGTTTGCTGGATCAGCCCGGTGGCGACCAGGTTGCCGGCGACGCGCAGCTTGGGATTCTCGGCGCGGGCCGGCAGGGCCAGTGCGAGGGTGGCGGCCAGCAGGGGCAGGACGAACTTCAGTTTCATGGCATCACTCCTTCAAGAATGGTTTCAGTGGATTCCGACCAGCGGACCGATCGCCTGCTTCCAGGTCGCGGAGCACTTGTCGTAGGACTTGTCGCAGACCTCGGCCCACAGCGGCAGCGAGACCGCGCCGACCGCGTCGCGCACGAGCTTCTGGTCGGCTGGCTTCACCGGCACTTCCTTCATCGCGTACTTCTTGCCGAACTTGCAGGGCTCCTGGCCGACGTTGCAGCGCGAGGCGTCATCCCACAGTGCCCGCGAGTAGGCCCAGGCCTCGGTCTCGAAGCCGGCGAAGGCTTCGCTCATCTTTTGCTGCTGGGCGGGCGGCAGCGCGTTCCACTTCTTCAGGTTGATCGCGTAGGCAACCAGGTGGATCTGGAAGCCGATCGGCATCACGTGCGTCGCCACCTCCGGCCAGCCGGCCGAGTTGGCCGAACTCGGGCCGGTGATGGCGCAGTCGGTGACGCCGCGCTCGAGCGCCTGCTGCGTCTCGTTGAAGGCCAGCGCGACCGGGATGCCGTCGAGCTTCTCGATGAACTTCGCGAGCGACTGGTCGCTCACGCGCACCTTCTTGCCCTTGAGCTCGGCCAGGCCCGCGATCGGCGTCTTGCAGAACAGGATCTGCGGCCCGAAGGGGTAGGTGCCGAGCAGCTTGGCGTTGTGGCGTTCCTGCAGGCGCCTGTCGAAATTGCCGCGATAAGCGTCAACCACCTTGCGTGCGGTGTCGTAGTCGGTCGACAGGCCTACGATGTCGGGGCCGAGCAGGACAGGGTCGTCGCGCGACACCTGCGCCAGGCGCAGCGTCACGATGTCGAACAGGCCCGACTTGACGATGCGCAGGCCGTCGGCATCCTTCACGCCGAGCACGTCCATCGGCTTGTAGTCCATGTCGACGGGCAGGCCGGTGTTCTTCGCGAAGTTCTCGAAAAAGGGCCGTTCCTTGTTCTGCTGGATCAGGCCTCCGGAGACCAAGCTGCCGGCGACGCGCAGCTTCGTGTTCTGGGCATGGACCGGCAGCGCGCAGACGAGCGCGGCCGCCACGAGGGCGAGTCGGAGCTTCATGGGATCTTTCGGGAGAGGGACTGTCATTTGCCGAACATCAGGTTCGGCAGGTAGGTGGCGATCGAGGGGGTGTGGATCAGGATCGCGGTCATCACGATCATGGCGGCGAAGAAGGGCAGGGTGCCCTGGAACACGTCGTTGATCGAGCCTTCGCCGCGCACGCCCTGGATCACGTAGAGCGTCATACCGATCGGCGGGCTGATCAGCGAGATCTCGCACATCAGCACCATAAAGACGCCGAAGAACACCGGGTCGATACCGGCCGCCTGGATGATGGGGAACACCACCGGCAACGTGCCGACCAGCATCGGCATGGTCTCCAGCGCGATGCCGAGCACGAGGTACATCACGGCCAGCATCCACAACAGCATGATCGGCGAGACGTCGGCGGACTTGATGAGGCTCGCGAGCGCCTGCGGCACGCCGAGCATCGACAGCACGAAGTTCAGGTAGAGCGCCGCGACGAGGATCAGCGCAGTCATCGCGGTGAGCCGCATGGTGGAGCGGAAGCACTCGTGCAGCATCGCGACGTTGAGCTTGCCGTAGGCAGCGGCGATCGGCAGGCAGACGATCACGCCGAGCGCGGCACTTTCGGTGACCGTGGCCCAGCCGGTGTAGATGCCGCCCATCACCACCGAGAACACGGCCAGCGGGCCCAGCAGGTGCACCGAGTTGCGCAGCTTTTCGCGCAGCACGGTCCCGGCCTCGCGGGCACCGGCGGTCGAGGGCCGCCAGACGCAAATCGCGAGAATGGTGAGCAGGAACAGCACCGTCATGATCGCGCCGGGCAGGATGCCGGCCATGTACAGCCGCGCCGCCGAGGTGTTGGTCATCGAGCCGTAGATGATGAAGGCCACGCCCGGCGGGATGAGGTTGCCCAAGCTGGCGCCGGCCGCGATGGTGCCGAGCACCATGCGCTGGTCGTACTTTCGGTTCTTGAAGGCCGGCAGCGCGACGGTGGAAATCGTGGCCGCGGTCGCGACCGACGAGCCCGACACGGCGGAGAACAGTGCCGAGGCGCCGATGTTGGTGTGCAGCAGGCCGCCGGGCATGCGGTTGAGCCACTGGCCGAGCGACTGGTACATCTTGTCGGTGGCGCCGCCGCGCATCAGGATCTCGCCGAGCAGGATGTACAGCGGGATCGACAGCAGCAGGTAGTCCTCGCCGGCAGCCCAGAGCTGCTCGCCGACGGCGTTGATGGCCGGCATGCCGAAGTGCATCAGCGCGCCAAGCAGGCCGACCACGAGCATGGTCGTGGCGACATGGAAGCCCAGGAACATCAGGCCCAGCATGATGGCGAGGCCGGCCAGGATCTCGAGCGGTCCGATCATGATGCGGCTCCTGCGGTGACGGCGGCGCACCCGGGGTTCGAATCCAGCGGGGTCTTCAGGTGGATGTCGGTCTCGGCCTCGATCTCTTCCTCGAGGGTCTGCGGTCCGAAGCGCATGTTGAGCTCCTGCGTGCGGCCCTTCAGGAAGAGGCGCAGCGCATCGAGTGCGGCCCAGCCCGCGACCAGCGCGAACATGAGGTAGCCGCCCAGCCAGATCGATTGCGGGATCCACATCGGGGTGGCGAGTGGCGTGGCCGCGGTGCTGCGCAGCTCGATGCTCTCGGCCACCACGTGCCAGCCGCGCCAGAGGCACAGCAGCGACAGCGCGGCGAGGCTCAGCATCGCCAGCAGGTTGAGCAGCGCGCGCGCCTTCGGCGGAAAGCGCGAGAGCAGGAAGTCTACCCGCGTGTGGCTGCGCGTGATCAGCGTGTAGGCGAAGCCGAAGGCGCCGACGATGCCGTAGGTGTAGGAGCCGATCTCGTCGATGCCCTGCATGCTGAAGGAGAAGAGCTTGCGGCCGAGCATCTCGACGCAGGTCATGACGGAGAGGGCGATAAGCCACCAGCCGCAGGCGATGACGGTCCAGTCACAGACGCGCGTCAGCCCGCGGCTCACGGAGTCCGGGGGGAGCAGTGTTTTCATGGGTTTTGGTGCTGATGCTGTGGAGGGGAAGGGGAATCGCATTGAAGCGCGGGGGAAGGCACGGTTGCAGACTTTTCCGCGGAGCGGGAGGGCGCGCAAAACTCGTTGTGGATCAAGGGCTTGGCGCTGTGCGTGGGTGGAAGAAGCGTGTTCCACCCGGGTCCTCGATGCCTTGGGGGCGGACCTTCAAGCCGGGGCAGCGCCTGCACGTTCCTCACGCCCGTCCGCGCCGCATGCCGGGCGCGCGCCCGAAGGACCCGATCCGTTCTCGGCGGCAATACAGCGCAAATACGCGCTACTTGAGGCGGCCCCCGTAAGCGGCCGTGATTTCATCCGCCGCAGCACGTACCGCCGCGCCCAGTTGCGCGAAGTCGGCGCTCTTGATGCGCTGCGTCGGCCCCACCAGCGAGATCGCGCCGAACGGCTGCCCATGCTCGTCGCGGATCGCCGCGGCGATGCAGCGCAGCCCCACCGCGTTCTGCTCGTCGTCGATCGCGAAGCCGGCGCGGCGGACCTCGCCCAGGGTCTCGTGCAGCCGCGAGGCGCGCGCGATCGTGTTGGCGGTGAGCTTCGGCAGCCCGTAGGTGCGCAGGTATTGCAGCACGTCGTCCTCGGCCATCGCGGCCAGGATCGCCTGGCCCATCGCGGTGCCGTGCAGCGGGGCGCGAAAGCCCGGCTTGCCGATGGCACGCATCACCTCGCGGCTTTCCACCTGGGTCACGAACACGATGTCGCCGAGGTCGGCGATGCCGAGGTTGACGGTCTCGCCGTTGCTGTCGCGCAGGCGGCGCATCACCGGCAGTGCGAGCTGGGCGATGCGGCGCCGGCGCGCGAAGGCGGCGCCGACCGAGAAGCAGCGCACGCCCACATACCAGAGGTTGGTCTCGCGGTCGAACTGGACGAACTGGCGCTGCTCCAGCGTGGTGAGCAGGCGGTGCGCGGTGGAGGAGGACAGCCCGCTGCGCGCCGCGATGTCGACCAGGCGGTAACCCTCGTCGTCCTCGGCCAGCACCTCCAGCAGCTGCAGCGCCCGCGTGAGCGACTGCACCGTGCTGTCGCCATCGCGGTCGATGCGCGTGATCGGGCCGGCGGCGGTGCGGGGGCTGCGGCGGGGAGAGGCGGTCATGGCGTGCGCCTTGCAAATTGCACGCCAGGGAGTATGCGGCTTCTCAGCCGTCGATCGACACCTTGGCGTCCTTGGCCACCTTCGCCCATTTGGCGAGCTCCGTGCGGGTGAACTCGGCGTAGCGCTCGACCGTGCCGCCGCCGTCCTCGACGCCGAAGCCCTCGAACTTCTCCTGCACGTCGGGCATTGCGAGCACGGCGTTGACGTCCTGGTTGATCCGGCGCACCAGCGCCGGCGGCAGCTTCGCCGGGCCGGAGATGCCGTACCAGTTCATGGTCTCGAATTCGGGGAAGCCCTGCTCCTGCATGGTGGGCACGCCGGGGTAGGCCTTCGAGCGCTTGGCGCGCGTCTGCGCCAGCGCGACCACGCGGCCGTTCTTCACGTGCGGGGTGGCCGCGGTCATGGTCTCGAAGGTGTAGAGGATCTGGCCGCCGATCAGGTCGGTCAGCAGCGGGCCGCTGCCCTTGTAGGGCACGTGCAGCGCGTCGACGCCGGCCTGCAGCTTGAACTTCTCGATCGCGAAGTGCTGGATCGTGCCCGGCCCGGCCGAGCCGAAGCTGATCTTGCCGGGCTGGGCCTTGCACTGCGCGACGACCTCCTTCACCGACTTCACCGGATTGCCCGCGCTCGTGATCAGCAGGTTGGGCGTGACGCCCAGCAGCGCGATGGGCGCGAAATCCCGATCGGCCTGGTAGCGCAGGTTGTTGCGCACGGCCGGTGCGAGCGCGTGGCTGTTGATGTTGGACAGCAGGAGCGAGCTGCCGTCGGCCGGCTGCTGCAGCATGTACTCGGCGGCCAGCGTGCCGGATACGCCGGCCTTGTTCTCCACCACCACTTGCTGGTTCCACAGGCCGGTGAGTTTTTGCGCCACCACGCGCGCCAGCGCGTCGGCGCCGCCGCCGGGCGGAAAGCCGACGATGAGGCGGATCGGCGTGTTCGGCAAGGCCTGCGCGAACGCGCCTGGCGCGCCCAGCGAGGCGACGGTGGCCGCGCCGGCGGCCTGAAGGAACTGGCGTCTTTGCATGATTCGAAGTCTCCGTGGTCGTGTGAAAGGAAGCCGGTTTACTCGCGGCGCAGCAGCGCCTCGATGGCGGCCGGCAGGCCGCCGTTGGGCTTGATCGGCGGCGGTGCGAAGCTGCCGCGCTGCGCCCGGCCCGACTGCAGTGCCACCAGCGTCTCGGCATGGCGCACCGCGCTCGACACGCCGTCGACCACCGGCACCGGCAGCCAGTCCTGCAGGCTGCGCGCAAGGCCAGCAAGCGGCGCCCCGGCCAGTACGATGACATCGGCGCCGTCCTCGTCGACCGCGCGCTCGGCCAGCGCCTGAAGCGCCTGCGCATGCTCGTCCTGCACCGCGCCGATGGCGGCGAGCGGCCGGTCCAGCGCGCGGATGCTGGCCAGGCGCGCGCCGAAGCCATAGGACGCCACCACCTCGCGGTACCAGGCCTGGATGCGCTGCGAGATCGCGATGATCGAGATGCGATGGCCCAGCAGGTGGGCGCTGGCGAGCGCCGCCTCGGTCAGCCCCGTCACCGGGATCGGCAGCGCCTCGCGCAGCCCGCCGAGGCCCGGATCGCCGAAGGCGGCGACCACCACCGCGTCGAAGCGGCGATGGTGCTCGGCGGCCAGCTGCGCCGCCGCGTAGGCGCCGAGCAGCGACTCGAAGCGCGTCTCGATGTAGGCGACGCCGAAGGGCGCAGTCAGCACCTCGAGCTCGGTGCCCGGCGAGGCGCTGCGCTCGGCCTCGCTGCGGATCAGCGCGGAGACGCTCTCGGAGATGTTGGGATTGATGAGCAGCAGCTTCATGGCGTGTGGCCCGTGTGTGCCTCAGGCGCGCCGCGGCAGCAGCGAGGGCGCGCCGCAGCGCAGGAAGCGGCCGTGGCCGGCGCGGCCGCGGAACTGCCCGTCCCACACCACCTCGCCGCGCGAAAGCGTCAGGCCCGGCCAGGCCCGCAGGGTGCGGCCCTCGTAGGGCGTGTAGTCGACGTCGTGGTGCAGGTCGGCATTGCGCAGCACCCGCTCGCGCTCGTCCCACACCACCAGGTCGGCATCGCTGCCGACCGCGATCGTGCCCTTGCGCGGATGCAGGCCGTAGGCCTTGGCCGGGTTGGTGGAGGTCACCTCGACGAAGCGGCTCAGGCTCATGCGCCCGGCCAGAACGCCTTCGGAATACAGGAGCGGCAGCCGCGTCTCCAGGCCCGGGATGCCGTTCGGGATATGGCGGAACGCAACCTCCTCGCCGCCCGGCTTCTTGCCTTCGGGCGCGTCGTAGCGGAAGGGCGCGTGGTCGGAGGAGAAGACGGTGAACAGGCCGTCGTTCAGGCCATTCCAGATCACCTCCTGGTTGGAGCGGTCGCGCGGCGGCGGGCTGCAGACGCAGCGTGCGCCGTGGTAGCTGTCGTCGATGCCGAGGTCCTCGGCCGTGAGGAACAGGTACTGCGGGCAGGTCTCGGCGAACACCTGCAGGCCGTGCGCGCGCGCCCAACGGATCTGCTCGACCGCCTCGCGTCCCGAGACATGCACGATCAGGATCGGCACGTCCACCAGCTGGGACAGCGCGATCGCGCGGTGCGTGGCCTCGCGCTCCACCAGCATCGGCCGCGCATGCGCGTGGAAGCGCGGCGCGGTGCGGCCGGCGGCCTCCAGCCGCTTCGTCAGCCACTCGATGCAGTCGGCGTTTTCCGCATGGATCATCGCCATCGCGCCGTGCTCGCGCGCGACCGCGAGCACGTCGAGGATCTGGCCGTCGTCGAGCTTGAGATCGTCGTAGGTCATGTAGATCTTGAACGAGGTGTAGCCCTCGCCGATCAGCGCCGGCAGCTCCTCGTCGAGCACCTGCGGCGCGGGGTCGCTCACGATCAGATGGAAGGCGTAGTCCACGTGCGCCTTGCCTTCGGCGCGCTGGTGGTAGTCGGCGACCGCGGCACGCAGCGAGCGGCCCTTCTCCTGCGCCGCGAAGGGGATCACGGTGGTCGTGCCGCCGCAGGCCGCGCTGCGCGTGCCGCTCGTGAAGTCGTCCGCCATGCGCACCGGCGGGGCCATCGGCTGGTCGAGGTGGCAGTGCGCATCGACGCCGCCGGGGGTGACGACGCGGCCGGCGGCATCGATCTCGCGCGCCCCGCCGGCCAGGTGGCTGCCGAGCTGCACGATGCGGCCGCCGGCAATGCCGATGTCCGCGTCGAAGGTGTCGCTGGCCGTCGCCACGCGGGCGTTGCGCAGCACGAGGTCGAAGGGGGTGGTGTTCATTTTTGTCAACTAAATGCTTTGCAGTTGTCGACATATTCGTCGACAATCATTCTGTCGAACATAGTGCTTACACTGATGTCGACAATTCAGGACCGAAGGAAGCCCATGTCCCACACCCTGCGCCTCGGCGTCTTGACGCCCTCATCCAACACCGCCCTGGAGCCGCTGACCAGCGCGCTGGCGGCCTGCATCCCGGGCTGCAGCGCGCACTTCTCGCGCTTCAAGGTGACCGAGATCGCGCTGTCAACGCAAGCCCTCGGGCAGTTCGACGACAGCAAGATCCTGGCCGCGGCCGAGCTGTTGGCCGATGCGAAGGTCGACGTGATCGGCTGGAGCGGCACCTCCTCGGGCTGGCTGGGCTTCGACGCCGACCGGCGCCTAGTCGAGCGCATCCGCGAGCGCACCGGCATCGCCGCCACTACCGCGGTGCTGGCGCTCAACGAGTTGCTCGCGCTGCGCGGCGTGAAGCGGCTGGCGCTGGTCACGCCCTACACCGGCGATGTTCAGCAGAAAATTGTCGACAACTACCGCCGCATCGGCATCGAGGTGGTGGCCGAGCGCCATCTCGGCATCCGCGTGAACCACGACTTCGCGCAGGTGGCGCCCGAGCGGCTGCTGGAGCTAATGCGCGAGGTGGCGACGGCGAAGCCCGAAGCCGTTACCACCTTCTGCACCAACCTGCGCGCGGCCCCCCTGGCCGAGGCGGTGGAGGCCGAACTCGGCATCCCGCTGCTTGACACCGTGAGCACCACGGTCTGGGGCCAGCTGCGCGCGGCCGGCGCCGATCCGGCGCAGGTGCGCGGCTGGGGCGGCCTGTTCGGCTGGCGATAATGCGCGACCCTTCCACCGGCGCCTGTTCCCACGCACGCGTGCAGCGCGCGCCGGATCTGCTCGCCACGCCCGATCCACCGATGCCGACCTCACGCGCACGCCAGCCCGTCGCCACGCCAGCCCGACTCGAACGCGAGAACACGCAGGACGAGATCTACGAAAAGATCTACGTCGCCATCCTCGAGCATCGTCTGCACCCCGGCACCAAGCTGGGGGAGGAGCGGCTGGCCGAGATCTTCGGCGCGAGCCGCGCGCGCATCCGCGAGGTGCTGGCGCGACTCGCGCACGAGCAGATTGTGGAGCTCTTCCCGCAGCGGGGCGCCTACGTTGCCAAGCCCACGATCGAGCAGGCTCGCGACGTCTTCGAGGCACGCCGGCTGATCGAGCCGGCCGTGCTGCGCCGGCTGATCGAGACGCTCACGCCCGAGAAGCTGGCGCGCCTGCGCGAGCACCAGGAGCGCGAGCTCGATGCGCGGCGGCGCGACGACAAGCGCGCGGTGATCCGCCTGTCCGGCGAGTTCCACTCGCTCGCGGCCGAACTGGCCGGCAATACCGCGCTGGCGCGCAGCATGCGCGAGCTGTCGGTGCTGACCTGTCTGATGATCTTTCTCTACGACGCGCCGACGAATTCAAGTTGCCGCGCCGACGAGCATTCGCAGATCATTGATGCCATCGCCAAGCGAGATCCGGTGCGTGCCGAGCGGCTGATGCGCGAGCACCTCGACCATATCGAGAGCAGCATGAACCTGGCGCAGGCCACAGCGGAGGTCGACCTGGAAGCAATCTTCAGAGGCGAAGACTGACTGCGATTCAGCTTTGTTGTCTGGACAAGGAGGCGCGGTCTGGGACCGGCGATCACACCACTCGAAGTCGGCACCCTGGAAGTGTTCGCAAGAACGCTCGCCTCGGCCCATCAACCGTCAACTTCAGTCCACTGACTCACGGCTGTTGCGCTTCAGACTTGAAAACGCCCCTGAGAAGCGTCCGCCTGCGGCATACTGACCGATTGCCGTCAGCGCGCGGCTCCTTGTCGTGAGCATTTGGGCGCCGGCTGTCCTGAAACTGGTTCCACTCACAAGGAGACTGAAATGGGCAAGCAACGCGTGGTTCTGATCACGGGCGGCATGGGTGGCCTCGGGGAAGCGATTTCCACCAGGATGGCCGATGCCGGCTACAAGGTAGTCGTGACCTATTCGCCCGGCAATGCCAAGCATGGCGAATGGACTGCAGCGATGAAAGAGAACGGGTACGACATGTACGCCGTGGCCTGCGATGTCGCCGACTACGACTCGTGCTCGCAAGCCGTCGCCGAGGTCCATGAAAAGATCGGCGCGGTCGACGTGCTCATCAACAACGCCGGCATCACCCGCGACACGACCTTCAAGAAGATGGACAAGGTCAACTGGGATGCCGTTCTGCGCACCAACCTCGACAGCCTGTTCAACGTGACCAAGCAGGTCGTCGACGGCATGGTTGAGCGCGGCTGGGGCCGCATCATCAATGTCAGCTCCGTCAACGGCAGCAAGGGTGCATTCGGCCAGACCAACTATTCGGCGGCAAAGGCGGGGGTGCATGGCTTCACCAAGGCACTTGCGCTCGAGGTGGCACGCAAGAATGTCACCGTCAACACCATCTCGCCGGGCTATATCGGGACCAAGATGGTCACTGCGGTCCCCGAAGAAGTGCTGAACACGAAGATCCTGCCGCAGATTCCGCTCGGACGTCTGGGCAAGCCGGAGGAAGTGGCCGCGCTGGTGATCTATCTCGCTTCGGAGGAAGCGGCCTTCGTGACGGGAGCGAACATCGCGATCAACGGCGGGCAGCACATGCAGTGAGGCAGGCGCTCGTACGTTGCAACAAGGCAGTGTCCAATTGCGCCCACGCCGCCGGCGTCCGCCTTGGCACGAGCCTCAGTCGGCATAGCGCTTCAGAACGAAGGTGCCCGGCGCGTCGGCGATCGCGACGTCGGCAGGAATCGGCTTCGCGCGCACCGGCGTGCCCGACCGGGCGGCGAGCCACGTTTGCCATGCCGGCCACCAACTTCCGTCGCGCAACTCGGCCTGCTGCTGCCACCGCTCGGCGTGCAGCCAGGGCCCGCGCGCCCGCCGCAACGCGATTCGGTAGTGGCGCCGCGGATGGCCCGGCTCGGAGATGATGCCGGCGTTGTGGCCACCCGCAACGAGCACGAAGGTCACTTCGGCGTCGCAGAGCCGATGCAGCTGATAGACCGAATGCCACGGTGACACGTGGTCGTTCTCGGTGCCGATGAGGAAGACGGGCACGCGGATGTCGGCGAGCGAGACCGCGTGGCCGTCCACGCGCCAGCGCCCCCCGGCGAGCGCGTTGTGCAGGTACAGGCCCGTCAAGTACTGGTGATGCATGAGCGCCGGCATGCGGGTCGTGTCGGCATTCCAGGCGCTCAGGTCGGAGCGCTCTTCGCGTTCGCCGAGCAGGTATTCCCGCATCCGCCGCGTCCACACCAGCTCGCGCGAATGCAGGAACTGGAAGGTGCCGGCCATCTGCTTGCCGGTCAAATAGCCCTGGCCGCGCATGATCTCGTCGAGCAGGCGGACCTGGCTTTCGTCGATGAAGAGCCCGAGCTCGCCTGGCTCGGAGAAATCGGTCTGCGCCGCGATCAGCGTCAACGACCGAAGCGGCGGCAGCCCCTTGGTCGACGCGCTGCCGCCATGGCGGCCGAGCGCCGCGGCGGCGATCGCCATCAGCGTGCCGCCGAGACAGTAGCCGGTCGCGTGCACCGCCCGGTCTGCGCCGTGGAAATGGCTGATGGCGCGCAGCGCATCGAACACGCCGAGGCCGAGATAGTCGTCCATCGACAGGTCCTGGTCGCGCGCGTCCGGGTTCAGCCACGACACCATGTAGACGGTGTGGCCCTCGCCGACGAGGTAGCGCACGAGCGAGTTGTGCGGCGACAGGTCGAGCACGTAGTACTTCATGATCCACGAGGGCACGATGAACACCGGCTCGGGGCAGACGGTCTTCGTCTGCGGCGCGTAGCGGATCAGCTCGACGAGGCGGTTGCGGTAGACGACCTTGCCCGGCGTCACCGCGACGTCGCGGCCGACAACGAAGCGCGAGTCTTGCGCCAGCGCCTGCGGGTCGGGCTGGCCGGTGATGTCGCGTAGCAAGTTCATTGCGCCCTGGACCAGGTGCGTGCCGCCGGATTCAACCGCGTCAGCGAGCACAACAGGGTTCGTCGGCAGCCAGTTCGCCGGTGTCAGCATTCCGAGCCACTGCCGCGCGAAGAACTGCGTCTCGGCAGCATGCTGCGCCTTCATCCCGGGCGTGCTCGCCGCTTCACGCCAGAAGGCCTCTTGGTTGCGGAACGCGTGGCGCAGTGCGCCGAAGGGCCATTGCGTCCACGCATCGTCGCGAAAGCGCGGGTCGTCGTCGGCCGCGCCGAGATGTTCGTCGCCCGGCGTACCACCCGCGGCGACGCGCACGCTGTCCAACCCCAGCCGCGTCGCCAGCGCCGCGAGCTCCATCTGCCGGCCGGGCGACTGCATCAGGTGCCAGGCCCAGTCGGCCCAGGCCAGCGAGAGCGAGACCGGCGACAGGCTGCGCGTCAGCATTTGTGCGCCGGCGGCGTGGACCAGTCGGTCAAGCCGCTGGGTGGGCGTTTCCGGAGTCATGCGACCCATTGTCGATGCGTCGGAGGCGTTTCGCCTCAATGAAAACCCAGGCGAGGGTGAACACCGTGCACCACATGCAGCATGCGCGCGCCATCTTTCGGAACGGTCACCTCGCAGTGACCCGCGGACGTTGCGGGCACGTCGTACCTTTAACCACGAATGTGCTCCTTGCCAAACGGCAGCGGGCAAGGCGAGCTGACTTGGGATGAAGAACAGCCCCCGCTTTTTGAGTGCGGGGCTGCGTCGAATCGGAGCTATCCGGCGAAGTTCGTTCATCGCCTGCTGTTCCGAGCCCTGCGCCTCGGCCGTCTTTTCGAACAGGCGGATGGCCCGGGGCTCCTCCCGCATCAAGCCTGAGAGCATGTCCTTAGCCTCGACCAGGTACCGACGCCCCAGTTCGCGATAGGCGCTGAGGAGCGCAGGAGATGAGTTGACCGTCATGGTCGCGGTTCCGTGCTGAGGGAAGGTCTGGCAGCCAGCCTTTGCCTCATCCCAGCTGGCCAGGATGAACTGCGCTGTCTCGCAGTTCAGCAGCGGCGTGCCGCTCGAGCGCTGCGTTGCGTCGGGCAAGAGGCAGCCCTTGACGCGCCATCTGGTCATCGCCGCGCCCGTATCCTCGGTTTGCTCTCTGACGAAGTTCGCAAGATGAATGGCGGGCTTGACCACAAGGAGACGCGTGTCGTCGTCGCCAAGACCATGGCAAGGCTCGCTCAGGCCCTTTGGCTTCTCGATCGGTGAAGCTGGAGATCAGCGACTTGGAGACCAGGTCCATCATGCACTCCGCCACCTGGCGCAGCACCCAACTCACCCTCAGCTTGCTCTCAAAGATCCTCCCGCCCAAGGCGCGGCCGATGCCTCGCGTTTCGCGGCTTCAGGTCAGGCCTGACGTCGCGGCGGCTTGCCAAGATTCATCGAACTTCGCTACAGCCTTACGCGTGCTTCACTTTGGGCCTGCAGTATTGGGGCTTCTGAACACAATTCCTCGAAGGAGCTGCCATGAAGAAGATGTTTTTCGCATTCGGCGCCGCCGCCGCGTTCGCATTGGCCGCATTGAGTGCTCCTGCACAGGCGCAGCCGTACCACGGCGACCGCGGCTATCGCCCCCACGTTGTCGTTGTTCCGCCGCCCCCGCCGCGCCACATCGAGCGGCATGGCTACTATCCGCGTCGGGACCATCGCGCCGACTACTACCGGCATGACCACCGGGCCTACTACCGCCATGCGCGCATGGACAGTGACCGCGACGGCGTGCCTGACCGCTACGACCGCCGCCCAAACAATCCGTACCGTCGCTGAGCGTCGGCGGTTCCGCGCCGTCCTCCCTGCAAGATAGCCACGCCCGCCGTTCGATGAGTCATCAACTATGGCGATGCCCGTGGAATGCAGCGAACTGGCAGCAGGAACGCCCCTCAGCGTCGTGCCGTGATACGACAAGGCCGCCCACTAGTACAGCACCTCGTCGCGCGCCAGCTTGCGCGCGACCACGGCTGTCTGCAAATCGGCCCGCTCGGTCGGAGAGTGAGCGGCGAGATAGCGCGCCGCGGCGTAAAGAATGCGTTGCCCTTCAGGCGTGGGACCCCATTCACGGAACTGCACAATGCAGGCCTCGAGCATCTGATAGCTGTGGAAGCCCGCATCCTCCCGCAGCACCGCTTGTATCAGCGTGGCAATGAGCGCGCCGGCATCGTGATCGAGGCTGAAATGGCGGGCGACGTAACGCGCGGCCATCTCCATGCCGCCGTGCCGGTCGAGCGCATCGAGGAATCCGCGCTCGAGCGCTTCGGTGTCCGCTGGCAGATCGTCGAGCTGGTCGTCGCCTTCGCCAGGCAAGCGCGCGGGCGGCACATTGAGAAAGCGCAGCAGATAAACGTGCATTGCACCGTGCAACACCGCGCGCAGGCTGTCGGCGGTCGGTGGGCGGCCGCCGGCCGCTAGGCGCGCCAGCATGCGGTGGGTCGCATGGGCGTAAGTGAAGGCGTGATGGGCCGCTTCCCAGTCCGAATGCTCGTTCGAGGTTCCAAACCGGGCCACGCGCAATGCCGCAGCGTAGGCGAGGGCGCGGCCGAGGTCGGGTGGCGCGGCACCTTCAGCGATCGCCTGGATCATCGCCTGCGCGATGGCGGAGGGGCTGTCGCCGAGGAACGCCTCGGCAAGTGCGATCGTGCCACCCCACGGGCGCGCGCTGCGTCCGCCGATCGCAATCGCCGACGGGAATTCTGCCGCCGCGTCGGCCGAAAGGGCGATGAGATCGATCGGATGGCGCCAGGCAGTGGACTCCTCGGCGCCGCGGGCGCTCGCGAGATGTTCGACCGTCGTGGGGAGTACAGCGCCGGCGTGCGCCCAGCCAATCAGATCCAGGAGCTCGAATGCCTTGTTGATGAAGTCCAGCGTGTGGCCGCCGTCTGCAAACACTCGATCGGTGGCGGCAGCGAGCAGCATCTCGGCGAGCGTGGCGGGGGCCAGTCGAGCCGAGATGCCCGCGAGCACGGTTCGCTCGATCGCATCGCGGTGACGCACCGCAGTCCAATGGCGCAGCCACCGCGCCAGCGTCCCGGCTGGCGGCGGCGGATCGAGCGGCTGGCCCGTGCGCCTTGCCGGCTGTCCCGCGCAGTCCTTGGCGACTTTCGCGATGCCCTTGTAGAGCGCGAGATAGCTCGATTCTTCCGGCAGGACAGGCACCAGGTTGCCGAGCGCAGTGAGCACCGTGAGCCCGGCTCCCCAATCCTCACGTCCGCGCGCTCCGAAGAGCGCCGCTTCGCGGATCAGGTCGAGCGGCGGCACGCCTTGCGCGCGCAAGCCCAGGATCGCCTTCGCGATCACCAGCCCGAGATCGTGCGCCATCCCGTCGCGCAGTCGATTGCGCCAGTGCGTCTGCCCGTCGGCATAGCGCAACGCGGTCGACACCCATACTTCATCGCCACGCACTTCGACTGCGGCGGTCGGCAGGTCGTCCGCCCATAAGTCGAAGCCGCCCCCGCTCGCGACATCGAAGCGCGCATGATGCCAATGGCAAGTGAGAATGCCGTCTTCGAGCGTTCCACGCTGGAGCGGAAAGCCGAGATGCGGGCAGCGGTTGTCCACGGCGTAACACCGCGCACCGTCCGCGATGACGAGGATCGGAGGATGACGGCCGCCCACGACAGTCATGCGCCGCGCGGCGAGATCCTTGAGCGTGCCGACGCATACGAACCTGTCACCCTCTTTGGTCTCGGCTCCGTCCATCGCTCGTCCTCCGGCTGTCAAGCCGCTCGACCGATCATCTTGCCTCATGCCGGCAGCCGGGCCGGCAGTGGAAGCTCGAAGTCGAATCCGGATCGCCTCTTCCGCAGTCGAAGGGAAAAGGCGGGTATTCACACAGCGGCCGTGTGAACAGCGCTGACTTTATGCCAAATCCGCCTGCGAAATCACACTATCAGCCAAGACCGGAAGTTCATCACGACCTCCCAGTTTTCCGGGCCATCAACGGTCGCAACACCGCCCCAGAGCATTGCTCAGCGGCGCCCTTCCAACGCGTTGAATCGGCGCGCCTCTGTCCGAGAACCTGCGACCGGAGTTCGCTGCATTGCAACGGCGCGACGGCTGCGTCGTCCAACAGATTGATGAGTTCTTCCAAGGAGAAATCCTGTTCGAACCGTCCTTGCCGTCGTTGGTTGGGCCATCCTTGCCGTGGCTTGCTACCACTTGCTTGACGCAGCAATGCAGGCGCTCTCCAGTGGCATGGTGCTGCTTGGCGAGAACTGAACGACAGAGCGCGGTAAGCTGGTAAGGCACCGTTCGGCCATTACCAGCCATTCAATGTGAATGCCAGGAAGCAGCCGCTCGACGCCGCTCTCGACCGAGAGCGGCAGATCGTTGCCACAGCTTGCGCGTCGGAAACTAGACACTCACTATTGTTCGGGGGGACGCGGCATGCCGCAGGGGCCTCGCTGGACCGAGAGTAGACGCCCGGTCAGAAAGTCATCACTCGATGACCTCCGCACTCAGCAGCAATGACCGTGGAATCGCAAGGCCGAGCGACTTCGCCGTCTTGAGATTGATGACCATCTGGAACTTCGTCGGCTGCTCGATCGGGAGATCGCCGGGGTCGGCGCCTTTCAGAATGCGGTCGACATAGCCGGCGAGGCGACGCGACTGATCGACGAAGTCCGGTCCGTACGACATCAGGCCGCCGGCCTCCACTTGCGTGCGCAGTAAGTAGATGGCAGGAAGTCTGATCCGCGCGACGAGCTGAGGCAGCGTCGCCGGGGGGCTGTTGAACAAGGGATCCCCAATGACCATCAGCGCCTCGGCTCGATCGGCAACCGCAGCCTGGAGGGCCGGCTCGATCTCGTCCGTCGTTCGCGCCTGGTGGAATTGCAGCTCAACGCCGATTTGCAGCGCCGCCTGCGAAGCCTCCTGCCGGACGAGTCGATGCATCTCGTTGGTCGGATTGACGAGCACCGCGATGCGTTTGGCACTCGGCACCATCTCGTGCAGAAGTTGCACGCCCTTGGCGGCGAGATGCCCTGACACCAGGGTGGTCAACCCGGTCACGTTGCCGCCCGGATGAGCAAGACTCGCCACGAGCCCCAAGCCCACCGGATCGGCGACGCCGATGATCACGATTGGAATCGTCGACGTGGCCTCCTTGGCGGCGCGGCTGGGTGGCGGCGTCGCAGCGACGATCAAGTCAGGGCGAAGCGCAACCAACTCTCTGGCGAGTGCTGGCAACACGTCCACCCGACCGGCTGCATTGCGGCGCTCGACGACGAGGTTTTGGCCCTCGACGTAGCCGCGCAGGCGAAGCTCCTCGAAGAAGGCCGTTTGTGAACGAAGGTCTGGGGACGTCATAGAAAGCACGCCGATCCGATACACCTTCGCGGTCGTCTGAGCCGGTGCATCGAGCGACGACAGTGCGATGCCGGCAATGACGATCAGGAGTCGCCACAGGTAGCAATCTATCGTGACGTGCCGCATGACGCTCTCGATAGCGAGATCATCGGATCACCTCCCGATGCTGGAACCTTGGATTCTATGCCACTTGAATAGTTTCGGGACGGGGAAGCAAACACCCGAGGACAGCCGCTTCTGGCCGCTCAGTAACTTTGACGGAGGTCAGCTTCTTCTGACGCTGAAGGACCGCACCGGGCCGTTACGGTCGTTGGGCTACGCGACGCGAATGACCGCTTCAGAGACAACCGGTCGTTCGGCTCGTGAGGCATGGATGACCGCACTCGCTGCGCCGCCGACTTGCGAGACGGCCTCCTTCTGCGGCACCCGCGCCTGTTGCAGGCTCAGTCCGATGGCGAACCTAATCCGGGCCAACAGGTCGGGCTCCCCTTGTCTACGGCCTCTGCTGGATCAAGGTTCTCATGAACGCAAGGCTGGCCGGCGCCAGGGTGCGACCGATATAGGTGACGACGCCCACCGACCGATAGGTCGCTGGCTGCACAAGCGGGATTGCCACCAAATCGCGCATATCGGCCAATCCGAGCGAAAGCCGGGGCAGCGCAGCGATGCCGAGACCTTCCTTCACCAACGCGCAGGACACGGCGACACTTGGCGCGTCCAGTGCCGAGCGCACCGCGAGCCTTTTCCGGAGTAGGACACTATCGATGATCTGGCGAATGCTGCTTCCAGATTGAATACCTATGTAAGGCCTTTCGGCCAGGATGGACCACGGCGCATTCGCGCGGGCTGCGAGCGGATCGTCTTCACGGCACACCAGCATCATCGGGTCGTCCTGCAGCGGCTGGTAGCGCAGCCGCTGATGCGGAGGCGGCTTCGCGCACAGTCCGAAATCGGCCCGGCCCTCTTCCACCGCGGCGAGGAGCGGCTCGGCTGTCAGTTCCTGCAGCTTGAATTCCACATCCGGATGGTGTCGCCTGAATTTGGCGATGGCCGAGGGCAAGAGCGCAACGTTCATGGATGGCAGCGCAGCCACGCTCACTTGCCCGCGGTACCCCTTCATGAAGTGCCCCAGCTCACTCAGTGCGCTGTCGAAGTCGCCCAGCACGCGGCGGGCAATGTGCAACAACTCCTGCCCGGCCGGGGTGATCGTCACGCGCCTGGTGTCACGGTCGAACAGCCGTGTGCCAAGCGCCTCTTCTGCCATCCGCAGCGTGCGGCTGAGCGCAGGCTGGGAAATGCCCAGCTTGCGCGCGGCCGCTCGAAAGCTCCCCGCCTCGGCGACTTCGACGATGACTTCCAGTTGGCGAAGACTCAGGTTCAGTCGCATGCAGGGTCTCGGTGATCCACTTAAGTTATCACAGAAAACCTGATCCGAGCATTCCCACATCACTGCTAAATGCCTAGAGTGGACCCCAACAAGGAGACAGAACATGAACACTGCGGCAGCGACCCCCCTTGCGGGCGTGCGTGTGGTCGAACTCGGACAAGTGCTGGCGGGCCCCTTCGCCGGCGCCATCTTGGCGGACCTGGGTGCGGAAATTGTGAAGGTCGAGCGCGTCGAAGGTGGCGACGACGCACGCCGCATGGGTCCGGCCTATCGCCACGGCGACGCACTGAACTTCCACATCTTCAACCGCGGCAAGCACTCCGTTGCACTGGACCTGCGGTCGAACGCCGGTCGCGCCACCCTCGAACAACTGCTCGCACAGGCTGATGTCTGCATCCACAATCTGCGGCCGGATGTGCCCAAGGCTCTGGGCATCGACGGTCCGTCGCTGTGCGCGCGCCATCCGCGTTTGATCTACGGCGAGATTTCTGCATTCGGCCACCTGGGGCCGATGGCAATGCAACCTGGCTACGAACCCTTGATCCAGGCCTTCAGCGGTCTCTCGAGCACCAATGGCGGGCCGGATGACCCGCCGCTTCGCTCCGGCGCCTCGGTGTGCGACCAGGGCAGCGGCATGTGGCTGGTGATTGGCGTGTTGGCCATGCTGCATCGGCGCGCGCAGACCGGACACGGCGGCATGCTGCAGACGTCGCTGCTCGAAACGGCCCTGGTCTGGAACGGCCAGAAGAGCGATGCCTTCCTGAACGAAGGACGCCTGCCTGAGCGCCACCGGTCGGGCCATCCCGGCTTCGTACCCTACGAGGCATTCGACACAGCCGACGGGCCATTGCTCATCTGCTGCGGAAACGACCGCTTGTTCGCAAAACTCGCACACGAAGTGGGCCGCCCCGGCTGGATCGAGGATGAGCGGTTCGCGACGAATCGCGCCAGGCTGACCAACAAGGCGTTGCTGCTGGAACAGCTTGAACCGGTGCTGCGCAGCCAGGACCGCGCGCATTGGCTGGACCGATTCACGGCGGTCGGCGTCCCGTGCGCGGCGGTTCACACGGTGCCCGAGGCGATGGCGCATCCGCAGGTGCAGGCGCTGGAAATCCTGCGAACCGTGCCAGGGGAGGACTTCAAGTTGACGGCTCTGCCGTTCTCGATCGATGGCGAGCGGCCAAGCCCTCGCTGCATCGCTCCCCACCTGGGGCAACACAACGCCGAGTACGGAGTCCCCAATCCCGGCGATCCGCTTGCGTTGGTTTGATAGCAATCCCAAAGACCAAGTCGGACGACATCATGACCTTTCGAAGCAAGACCTTTCGGGTCGTTGCCGCAGCTTTGCTCTGCCTAGGCGTCGGCGCCTGCGGCAGCATCGTCGTCGTCGGCGGCGAGCGGCCCGCTCCCCAGCAGACGCTCACAATCAAAGCCACGCAGGGCTTTGCCAACGGCGCTGCCTTCGGCGCCGTCGGCGCCTACGAACAGCTCACCGGCACGATCCAAGGCGAAGTGGACCCGAAGGACCCGCGCAACGCGATCATCCAGGACCTCGAGTTCGCGCCAGTCAATGCGCGTGGCATGGTGGAATACACCGCCGATTTCGTGATGCTCAAGCCGCGCGACATGAGCAAGGCCAACGGCGTGCTGCGCTACGACGCGCCCAACCGCGGCAACATCTTGACTATGCCGAACCCGAGCGCGAACCCGGGTGACGCGGTGTTCCTGGAGCGCGGGTACGTGGTGCTGTACTCCGCCTGGCAGGGCGACGTTCCCAAGAGCAGCCTGGCACGCCTGACCTTGCAACTGCCGGTCGCGAAGAACCCGGACGGCAGCAGCATCACCGGCCCGTACCGCGTCGAGGTGGCGCCTACGGCGGCGACGCCTCAGATGACGCTTCCAGGGGGCGCGTTCAACGGCACCATGATGCCCTACCTGCCCGCCACACTGGACAACACACAGCCCGGCTTCACGCTCACAGTGCGCACCAACGAGACCGACCCGCGCGTGCCCGTTCCGGCATCCGACTGGAAGTTTGCCACCTGCGACAACGCCGCCAACCCGTTCCCCGGCCGGGCCGATCCGGCCACGATCTGCGTGAAGGGCGGGTTCCAGGCCAACAAACTGTACGAGCTGATCTACCAAGCCAAGGACCCGATCGTCATGGGCCTCGGGCTGGCGGCGCTGCGCGACACGGTGTCGTTCTTCAAGACCAAGGCAGCTGACAGCGGGGGCACGCCGAACCCTGTTGCCGGCCGCATCACGCACGCGATCGGCCAAGGCACCTCGCAATCCGGCAATGCGATGAAGACCTTCCTGCACCTGGGCTTCAACGTCGCGGCCGACGGCTCCCGCGTGTTCGAGGGCCTCTATGCGCACGTCGCAGCGCGCCAGACCCACGTCAACACGCGATTTTCCGTGCCCGGCGGCGGCGCCGGGGTCCGCACTGAGCACTACGCGTTCGGCCAGACCGCGCCGCGCGGCCTGGATGCCGACTACTTCGACGCAGTCGCCAACCGCCGCGGCGGCGTGATGACGCGCTGCAGTGCCACTAACACCTGCCCGCGCTTCTTCCTCGGTCTCTCGGGCACCGAATTCTGGCTGCTGCAGGGCTCGCCCGGGCTGACCGATGTACTGGGCACCACTGACCTCGTGCAGCCAGCCAACGCGCGCATCTATCACTACTCGAGCACCCAGCACCTCGGCCCGGGCGGCGTGAACAGCATCTCGTGGACGCCGACGCAGACGACCTACCCGCGTGGCACCGTCGCGCACCACAACGACACCTTCCGCGCGCTGTTCATCGCGCTGGAAGACTGGGTGGTGCGCGACGTGACGCCACCCGACAGCCAGGTGCCGCGCATCGCCGACCGCACGCTGGTGCGGCCCAGCGAACTCGCCGTCCCAACGATGCGCGGCGTGAGCTGGCCGGTCAACGGCGTGGCTACGCCGATCCCCGACTTCCAGTACCGCGGCCTCTTCAACGAGTACGCACTGCTTGACTTCGGTCCGCAGTACCGGCCCGAGGACGAATCCGGCATCGCCACGCTGCTGCCCCCGGTGCTCCTGGGCAAGAGCTATGCCATCCTGGTCCCGCAGCTCGACGCCGGCGGCAACACAATCGCCGGCATCCGCAGCGTTGAGGTGCAGGCACCCCTGGGCAGCAACCTCGAGTTCAACTATGTGTCCATGCCTGGGATCGTGGACCTCGCTCTCACCAGCGGCGCGTTCATCCCCTTCCACAAGACTGAGGCCGCGCGTCTGGCCGCCGGCGACTCGCGGCCCTCATTGGAAAGCCTGTACAGCACTCAGGCGGGCTACGTGAGAGCAGTGCGCGCTGCGGCGGGGCGCCTCGTGGCCCAGCGCTTCCTGCTGCAGCGCGACGCCGACCGCCTGATCCAGAACGCGATCGACCAGCCGGTGCTGCCTTGACACCGATAGCCGGGTCACCTCGGCCTCCCTTCGAGTGGTCCCGGCTTCGTGCTTTTCGAAGCCCAAGCATGCGATTCCATCGCGATCCTTCACCAGCGTCATTCAACAACCAAGGAGACATCATGACCTTTCGAATCAAGCCTTCTCTGATCGTCGTCGCAGTGACCTTCGCGGTCCTGACCAGCACCCTAGCCAGGGCCCAGGACTATCCGAGCAAGCCGATCACCTTCGTCGTTCCATTCGCGGCCGGCAGCGGCACCGACCAGATGGCCCGCGTGTTAGCCCAGGTGATGGGTGACGAAGTCAAGGTGCCTATCGTGGTGGACAACCGCGCCGGTGCCAGCGGCTTCCTTGCCGCGCAGTACGTGGCCAAGGCGCCTGCGGACGGCTACACGGTGCTGCTAACCACCAATACCACCCAGTCGGCGAACGAACACCTCTTCAAGAAACTCCCCTACGATCCGGTGAAGGACTTCGCGCCGGTGAGCCTGTTGTCCAAGGGCTACATGCTGCTGCTGGTGCGCCCCGACTCGCCCTACAAGTCGGTGGGAGACCTCATTGCCGCTGCCAAGAAGTCGCCGGGCAAGCTGAACTTTGGCAGCGGCTCGTCGTCCAGTCGCGTAGCCGGCGAGCTGCTCAAGCAAATGGCGGGCGTGGACATGGTCAACGTGCCGTACAAGAGCAATCCCATGGCCATCACCGACCTTATGGGCGGACAGGTGGACTTCATGTTCGCCGATGCCCCAACGGCACTGCCCCAGGTGGAAGGCGGCAAGCTGCGTGCGTTGGCCGTGAGCGGCCCCAAGCGGATTGCTGCGGCCCCAAACATCCAGACGGTGGACGAGGCCGGGGTGAAGGGCTACGACATGTCGTATTGGACGGCGGCCTACCTGCCGGCTCGGACCCCGCAGGCCGTCGTGCAAAAACTCAATGGTTGGCTGGCGAAGGCGTCGACCACGCCGCTCGCAAAAGATTTTCTGGCCAAGACAAGCCAGGAGGAGGCCTTGAGCACGCCCGAGCAGTTGGCGCAGTTCCAGGCGACCGAGTCCAGCAAGTGGGGTCGCGTCATCAAGGCTGCGGGCATTCAGCCTGAATGAACCGACTCGCACCCGCCGACCCTTGGAGAGTCAGATCGTGAATAAGACCATACGCATCGGGGGCGCCTCCGGCTTCTGGGGTGACAGCAGCGTGGGCGCCACGCAGCTCGTGCAAAGCGGCCAGATCGACTACTTGGTGTTCGACTACCTGGCCGAACTCACCATGTCCATTCTGGCCGCCGCGCGCATCAAGAAGCCAGAGCTCGGCTATGCTACGGACTTCGTCTGCGTTGCCATGAAAAGCGTTCTCAACGATGTGGTGGCCAAAGTTTTCGAGTTGTGCAGATCGGGGAGCAGGGGCATGGCGTCATCGCCGGTGACAACAGCTATTCGCACATCACCAAGCCGAAGGGCATCGGTGGACTGATTGCGCGGCAATGCGTGGCCGAGCCTGATGTGGTGTGCGACTTCGCGCAGGTGTGGATCGTTCAGACAGACCCGGAGCATGTGCGGGTGATGGGCGCGCTGTGCCCCAGAACGTAGTTCTCTGAATCGTCATGGGAGGCTCCGTGTGCCGTGCGGAATGCCAACCTCGACCGCCGCGGCCCGGGCGACATAAGCGTCGCGCGGCTCGGTGGAATGACGTTCCCGCAGCGACACCAGCGGTACGTCCTTGATGAAGATTTTCGATGTTGCGTCGTCTCGATTCCTATTTCTCAAAACATGCGATCCTCGATAGCCAACGTGGCTTCGGAGCCATGTATTACGCTGTGCGACAGCGCCGCGGCACGGCTGATCACATGGTCTGCGTAGAACCGGGCGGTATGCAGCTTCGCAGCCAGGAAGTCGTCCGTGGCGCCGTCGCGCAGTCGGTCGTGCGAAATCAGTGCGGCGCGCCCCATTTGCCAGCCGCCGGCTACGACACCGAGCAACTCCAGGAAGGGCACCGATCCCGCCAGAACCTTCGCGGGGCTCTCTGAGTAGGTCGAGACAATGAACTTCACGGCCCGCTCCAGGGCCGCGATTCCGTCATCAAGCGCTATAGCGATGGCCGCCAAGGTTGAATCGTTCCTCTGGGCCAGTTCGGCTTCGATCGCTTTCACTTGGGCGATCACTGCTGCGACGGCTCGGCCGCCGTCGCGAGCGATCTTGCGCCCGACGAGGTCGGCCGCCTGGATGCCAGTGGTGCCTTCGTAGATCGTCGTGATGCGCGCGTCGCGCAGGTGCTGCGCCGCGCCGGTCTCTTCCACGAAACCCATGCCGCCGTGGACCTGGATGCCAAGCGAAGCGATGTCTATGGCGTTCTCGGTGCTCCAGCCCTTAACCACCGGAATCATCAGGTCCACGAAGGACTGGTGCATTTCGCGCTCTGCGGCGTCGGGCAGCCCGTGAGCGAAGTCCATAGACACAGCCACTACACACGCAAGGGCTCGCATGGCTTCCGTGCGCGACCGCATCGACATCAGAATTCGCCGCACGTCGGGATGACGCAGGATCGCCACCTTGTCGCGGCTCGCGGTGCCGGCCTCGGTGCCTTGCGTCCGTGTGCGGGCGTAGTCCACTGCACGCTGATAGGCGCGCTCTGCCAGGCCGATTCCCTCCAGGCCGACCCCAAAGCGAGCGGAGTTCATCATGATGAACATGTACTCGAGGCCCCGGCCCTCTTCGCCGACGATCCAGCCGACCGCCCCGCCCTTGTCGCCGAATGCAAGCACCGCCGTCGGGCTGCCGTGGATGCCGAGCTTGTGTTCGATCGAAACGCAGCGCACGTCGTTGCGCGATCGGAGGAGTCCGTCCTTGCCGACCAAAAACTTCGGCACCACGAACAGCGACAGTCCTCTGACGCCCTCGGGTGCGTTCGGCGTTCTCGCGAGCACCAGGTGAATGATGTTTGGCGTGAGGTCATGTTCACCGTAGGTGATGAAGATCTTTTGGCCGTGCACGCGATACGTACCATCGCCGTGCGGCACCGCCTTCGTGCGCACGGCGGCCAGATCCGAGCCGGCTTGCGGCTCGGTCAGGTTCATCGTGCCCGTCCACTCGCCGCTCACCAGCTTCGGCAGATACGTGTTCTTTAGCATGTCCGATCCGCGCAGCTGGATGGCCTCGATAGCGCCGTGGGTGAGCATGGGACACAGCGTGAATGCGACGCTGGCCCCGTTCCACATCTCCTCCACCATAGCGGAAACGAGGCGCGGCAAGCCCTGGCCACCGAACTCGGGATTGCACGCAAGGGCGTTCCAGCCGCCCTCGAGAAACTGGGCGTAGGCATCGCGCCATCCGGGCACCGTCGCAACCTCGCCGTCATGCCAGCGCGCGCCTTCGCGGTCGCCGATGGCGTTCAGAGGTGACAGCACGCCGCTGGCGAACTCGCCTGCCGCCTCCAGGATCGCCGTCGCGAGCTCAATGTTCAACTCCTCGCAGCCGCGAACTTTTGTGAGCTGCTGCAACGGTACCAACTCTTGCAGGACAAACGCCATGTCCCGCAGTGGTGCGATGTATTCGGTCATGTTGACTACTTCGATGCTTCCTGGATACTGTGAAGCGGCCGCCTGCGGTCCGGGGTGTGGCACCGGGAGTGGGCAGGCGAAACCTGGTCGCGCAATTGCTTTTCAACCACCCGGAGACGGCCCGCATTCACATCGGTAGGTGTCCCTTAGGGCGATCGACGCTATAGGCGCGCTAGGGCCCATACGACTGGACGAGCTGCAGGGCCGGTACGCGCTTCACAGCAAACCCTCAGGCACTTGCACCGGCATGGTCAGAAGGATCTGCGCCATGCTCTTGCCCAGCGGGTCGTAGCGCAGCGAAGCCATGCCGCCGCCGTCCAGCGCCTGCTCGCACACGAAATTCAGCGCGTCAATGCCGGGCAGGTCGTAACGCGTGACACGGCCCTTGACGAAGTGCGACAGGTAGTCCTTGACGCGCTCCTCCGTGACCTGCTGGCGCAGCACGGCAAGCCACTCTTTGCGCCTCGCCACCAGCCCGATGTTCGAGATGTCGCCCTTATCGCCACTGCGCCCATGCGCGATGCGGATCAGCGGCACTTGAACCGTCGGCCCCGCGGGCACCGTCCGGTGCGCAGCGGACGGCGTCGGGGTTGGCACTGCGTCGGCTTCGCCGGCGCCTTGCGTGAAAACCGGGATAGGGACCTCGCTGCGCACGCCGTTCATCAACACCGCAGGTGCGAGACGCTGCTTCGGCAACAGGAACGCGTACTGCTTGATAGACAACGACGGTGACGGCCGGCCGCCAACACCCCCGGCAGTGCCGGGCGCCCAGCTAGTGCCGGCGGGTGCGATCTCGCGAGCGAAAAGCTCCAGCGCCTTGCGGTTCTGGTGCCGCACTGCAAGCCACATCACCGCCTCGCGCGCCGCGTCGCGCCGGTGGTTGCTGCCGAAGCAGGCTTCTGACCCGATGATGTCGATGTGTGTCGCGTCGTAGTCGCCAAGCCCGGCTTCGAGCAGCAGCCGGCGCGTACGATCGAGGATCGCTTGCGCAGAGCGCCGCGCCTTGGCATCGGCATCAGCGCCGACGATGATCAGCAGGCCCGTGCAGCGATAGCCGTCGGCGTAGGTGCCCGACACCTTGTAGCTCGCGCTCGGCGCACGACCGCGCGCGCCGCGTACCTCGACTTGGTTCTCGCCTTGCAGGGTCCATGTCAGGTGCGTGAAGTCGCAGCTCACGTCGGGCAGCAGGTAGCGCGCCGGGTCGCCGATTTCGTAGAGCACCTGCTCGGCGACAGTGGCGGTGGATACCAAGCCGCCGGTGCCCGGCGACTTGCAGACGACGAAGCTGCCGTCGCTCCGGCACTGGACGATCGGATAGCCGATGTCGTCCCAGCCTGGCACCGACTCCCAGTCGGTGAACAGTCCGCCACTGCCCTGCGCGCCGCATTCGAGGATGTGCCCGGCCAGACTGCCCTGCGCCAGGCGATCGAAGTCGTCGCTGGCCCAACCGAACTCGTGCATCAGCGCGCCGAGCGTAACCGCGCTGTCGACGCAGCGGCCGGTGATGACGATCTGCGCGCCGTGGTCGAGCGCCTGCTTGATCGGCAGCGCGCCTAGGTAGGCATTGGCGCTGACCAGCTTGTCGGGCAGCTTGCGCGTGCCGTCCAGGCCGTCGACGCCGGATGCGCGCAACGCCTCGAACAGCGGCATCGCGTCGTCGCCTTCGACGTAGGCGATCTTGACGTCGACGCCCTGTTCGGCGGCGATCGCTGCAACGGCCTCGGCGCAGCCGCGCGGGTTCATGCCGCCGGCATTGCTGATGATCTTGATGCCGCGCTCGACCACTTCCTTCAGCAGGCTCTTCATCGTCACGCCAACGAAGTCGGTCGCATAACCGGCCTGAGGATCCTTCAGACGTGCCGCCGCGAGCAGGGACATCGTGAGTTCCGCGAGATAGTCGAACACCAGATAGTCGATCTCGCCGCGCCGCACAAGCTGCGGCGCGCCGACGCTGCTGTCGCCCCAGAAACCCGAAGCGCCGCCGATGCGGATGGTCTTTTGGTTAGCCGTGGTGTTCATTTCGCTTCCTCTTTGCTTGAATGCTTTGCCCTCAGAGCAGGGACAGTGCGTTTTCTCGCGGACGCAAGCTGGCCGCAGCGGCGAGCTTGTCCAGGCTGGCCAAAGCGTCCTGCGCGCGCGGTCCGCGTTTGAAGGGTGCAGGCCTCGGGCACCAGATAGCACGGCTTGCCCGGGTATGCGAAGAAGGACACCCGTGCCTTGGATCACCCATCACCAGGTTCCTGACTTCGGCCACGTAGGCGATGCGATCGGCTGCCAGCAAGTAGTTGCCGTGCTTCAGGTTTTGGCGCAATCAGTCGAGCGAAACCTTGGCAGTCTGCACATACTGGCGCCACCGGTCGATCTCGCTCAAGTAGAAATCCTGATACGAGCGCTGAGGCTTGTAGTCGAGGATCATGAACATCTTCTTGGTCTGCTCGACGATGGCCGGCTCTCGCAGGCTCGCCTCGATTGCATCGTGCAGTTGCGCGACGACGGCGGCCGGCATGCCCGCCGGCCCGACGATGCCCAACCAGGGCCCGTTGTCGATAGCGATGCCAACTTCTTTCATGGTGGGAATGTCTGGAAACTCCTGCAAACGCTGCGGCGCCGCCAAAGCTAGCAAGCGCAGAGCGCCACTGCGGATGTGGGGTTCGACAACAGACAGGGCGTTCACGGAACAGTCGATCTGCTTCGCCAGCTGGGCCTGCAACAGCGGTGCAGTGCCGTTGTAAGGTACGTGCACGAGGTCGACATTCTTCGATTGCTTGAGAACTTCCATGGTGAGGTGCGAGATCGTTCCTACGCTCCACGAGCCATAGGTCAGCGGCTCCTTGGCGTCCTTGGCCATCTGAAGGAACTGATTCAGATTCTTGGCCGGGTGCGAGGGGCTCACGACCAAGGCCAACGGGGTCGAACCGATCGGTGCGATGGCAAGGAACGCCTTCTTGGCGTCGTAGGGTGACTTCTTCAGCGCAGCAGGTGAAATCGCATGAGAGTCAACAGTCGCGTACAGAAGCGTGTAGCCATCGGCAGGGCTGCGCGCCGCGAGGCTGCTGCCGATCGTCCCCATCGCGCCGGCTCGGTTGTCAACGACGATCGGCTGGCCGAGCCGCTTGGAAAGGCTAGCGCCCATCATCCGTACGACCACGTCTCCTCCGCCGCCGGCCGTCCAAGGCACGATGATTGTGATCGGCTTTTGGGGAAAGGGACCTTGCTGGGCAAGCGCGCTCGTCGCAACCGTCGGGATCATCGCGGCACCGAGGCAACTCACCACCGTGCGTCGCGTTGGATGTGTTTGTCTCATTTCGTGTCCTTGAAGTGGTTCAGGTCTCTAGAAAGAAGGCATCAACGTTTGGCCCTCAGCGCAGCCAGTTCGGTTTCTGCCACGTCAACCCGCACCTTGCCCAGCGCGACCAGGCGCTTGGCTACGGCATCGATCTCGTCGCCGAGGGAACCGGCCATCATTGCGATGTTCTGCGCGTGCAGCGCCATGTGGCCCCGCTGCGCCCCTTCTGTGGCGAGTGCTCGCAGCGCAGCGAAGTTCTGAGCGAGGCCGACGGCAGCGATGATGCGGGCCAACTCCTCGGCCGACTTCACGCCCAGCATCTTCAGCGCCACCTGCGCCATTGGGTGGACTTTCGTGGCACCTCCCACCAGTCCAACTGCCATGGGGATCTCCAACACGCCGGCCAGGTTGCCCTCTCGCGTGACTTCCCAGCGCGTCAGGCTGGTGTACCGGCCATTGCGGCTGGCGAAGGCGTGGGCGCCAGCCTCCACCGCTCGGCTGTCGTTGCCAGTGGCGAGCACGACAGCACTGACGCCGTTCATGATGCCCTTGTTGTGCGTAGCCGCCCGGTAAGGGTCAGCTTCGGCAAAGTGGTATGCGATCACCATTCCGTCACGCACCTCGGCGCCGCCGATATCCTCAGTGCGCCACTCGCAGCGTGCGCGCGCGATGCGGCGGTCGGCAAGGTTGGTGAGGATGCGCAGATAGGTGCGCCCGCCGGTCCATTCCGTGATGCTCGGCCCCAGCTTTTCAGCCATGGTGTTCACTGCGTTCGCCCCCATCGCGTCTCGCGTGTCGACGACGATGTGCGTGATGACCATCGGACCGCTACGGCTTGGAATCACGCGAACTTCGAGGTCGCGGAATCCTCCGCCCAGCTTTAGCAGCACGGGGTCACAGCCGTCGCAGATAGCACGGATTTCGTCGCGCCGCTCGAGGATGCGGATGCGTGCATGCTCGGGGTCCGGTACTTCCACCAGCTGTATCTGGGCGATCATTTGCGTGCCCGACATGCTTGTGGTGAAGCCGCCGTTGTCGTAGCACTGCCGCGCCGCATTGCATACCGCGGCGATCACCGAGCTTTCCTCGGTGGCCAGCGGCACGAGATAGTCGCGCCCGTCGATGCGCAAGTTGGTGGCCACCCCCAAGGGTATGTTCATCGTGCCGACGACGTTTTCGACCAAGCGGTTCGCGAGCTCGAGGTCCAGATGGCCGCTGCCGGCCAGGAGGTCGCGGTCGGCCTGATCCAACCCGGTGAATTCGGCCACGCGCGCCACGCGCTCGGCCACGGTTTGCTTGTGGAAGCCGGATAGTCGGCTGCTGGGTGCATTCATGGTACTGACCCTTGGTAATGCCAGGTGGATGGATGGGAGCTGTAGTGCGTGACGGAACTGTATGAGCCCTGTACCAGTGATGCGAGGTACAGTTTTGCGGGACAGTAGTGCAACGGTTCCGAAGGCGCGCGACGCCCTGTCATAGTCCGGTGGTCGGTAAACCGGACGATCACCATGGCCTCAATAAATCCCGCTTCGATTCCTGTCACGCTGGCCGACTCGTTCGAACGCCAGATCCGCGAGAGCGCCTTCAAGCCTGGGGACAAGCTGCCATCGCTGCGCGAAGTCGCGCAGCACCACCGCTATGCGAAAAACACCGTTGTGGCGGCGTTTGAGTTGCTGGTCTCGCGGGGGTTGGTGGAACCCAGGCGCGGCGCCGGATACTTCGTGCGCGCGGTGGCCAATCCGAAGTTTGCTCGAGAGGGTGCGGGCTCCCTGGGGCGCGCGATGGATATTGTCTGGTTGATGCGCGAGCAGCTAAGAACGCGGCCGGGTACGCTGTTCGTCGGCGATGGCTTCCCGCCAGTGGAGTGGCTGTCCGAGGCGCGTCTGGACAAGTATCACCACAAGGTGGTGCGCACCGGGCTCGGCGCACTGTTCCGCTACAGCGACCGCTTTGGCTACCAGCCGCTTCGCGAGCATCTGGTGCGCAAGCTTGCCGACCTCGGCATCGGCGCAGAACCGCGACAGATCGTGCTGACGCACGGTGCGAACGACGCCCTAGACATGGTGGTTCGATACTTCGTGCCACCGGGCGCGGCCGTCCTGGTCGACGAACCCGGCTACTACCCGCTGTTCGGCAAGCTGAAACTGGCCGACGCGCGGATCTTCGGTGTGCCGCGGCTTGCGGATGGCCCGGACCTCGAGGCGCTGGAGGCGCTGCTGCTCGCCCACAAGCCACGGTTGTTCTTCACCCACTCGGTTGCACACAACCCGACTGGCTCCGACCTTTCAGCGGGCAAGGCGTACCGCGTCCTTCAACTGGCGCAGAAGCACGATCTGCTGATCGTCGAGAACGATCCGTTGGCTGACTTCAAGCCAGCCTCAATGCCGCGTCTGGCCTCGCTCGACCAGCTGGAACGAACGATTTACATCGGCACGTTCTCAAAGTCGTTTTCCGCCGCGCTGCGCGTCGGATTCATTGCCTGCGACGCCGACCTGGCCAGCGACCTAGCAGACTTGAAGGCGCTGGTTCATGGCAGCAGTTCCGAGTACTGCGAGCGCACGGTCGACGTGATCCTCAGCGAAGGCCACTATCAGCGACATGTTGGCCGTTTGCGGCAACGCCTTGGGGCGGCCACGGACAATGCTGTGCAGCTCTTTGAGTCGATGGGCGCAAAGGTGTTCGCAAGAACGCCGCAGTCACTTTACCTCTGGACCTCCCTTCCCGGTGTCGACGATTCGTTGCAGCTCACACAGGAACTCTTACCCCATAAGGTGGTGCTTGCTCCGGGCAGGATCTTTTGCTTGGACTCGGCCGCGGTCTCCCCGTGGTCGAGGTTCAACGTCGGTGTGGTCTCGGATCCGAGGTTCGCCAAAGCAATCAAAGCCGCGCTGCGTTAGATTGCCGCCGCGAGCCCGGACGGGTTCATTGCCTGCTGCGCCTTCCTGGGAATCGTTGTCCGAACTTCGGCAATGGGCGTATTGGAGTAGGGATTTCGTTTTCCGATGACCGCTGTGGCCGTAACCGACACTGAAGCCATTTATGCGAGCGGCCGCCTGCGGCCCGCATCCCGCCACACCCCTGCGCCGACGCTAGTAGCGGATCAAGAACTCATGGCCTCGCGGCCGGCCAGGCTTGGCGCTCCTTCAGGTTTTCAAAGGAAAACGAGTTAGCCGGCGATCGCGCTCGCTGCCACGGGCGGCGGACCCGCAAGCCAGACTTGGCCAAGCCGAGCGGCAAATGACGTGAACCATGATTCTGAGAGCCAGCGTGGGTTTGCGGCTCGCCGCTACTTGCGTAGTTCCACCTCAACGTGAAGCGAAGCCATGCGCGTTCGCATTGCGTATGCTCGTAGGCCGCGAAGCGGGTATTCGGTCGCGCCTCGTGGACGGCAGCGAACTCCTTTGCTTATCCTCGGCGTGACGGTCCGACACCCCATGCGACGAAGTCAAAACTGACCGTCATGCCACACACGCTCCATCGCTCGAAAAGGTCCTTCAGGCTTCAGGATTGCCTCATCAAACATCAACATCAACATCAAACCTTCCTTTTCGCTTGTTCGCGCTGGTCGTGATGCTCGACTCCGCCAGCGATCGACTTTGAAGGCCGCTCCCAGATGGCCGGTGTCGGCCTCATACCGGTCGTGGCGATCGGAAGCGCGAAAGGCTGGTGATGGCCGCGACTGTGAGTTCGCAGCCGAACCCGGCAGCGGCCCTTGAGGATGATGGCTTGGTTGTCCGATGGCAGCTGTCAGCGCGCCTCGGGAACAGGCGGTCCCGGGCCGATTGAAGCCTGTCACTGAAGAACGGCATCGCGCTGTTCCTCGGCGGACGCCGCGAGGGTTCCTTCTCGGGGATGCTGAACGTCGCGGCCTGTGCTTGACACGAAGAGCTGGACGACCGCTCTTCGCGGTGCCCAGTAGTCACGCCCCGAGCCGCTGGGCTGAGCGACGAACCAGGCGGCGGCATGATGCAAGAGCGCGTCGCCGTAGGGCCACTGGCCTCAGCAGTTTGCGGAGCCGACAAGGCGCTTGAGCTGCTCTCTCAACCCGGCCTCCAATGAGGCCATTATCTCAGCCGCAGACGAGCATTCGCGCGCCATTCGAAGTCCTTGGCCCGCAAACAATGGCGCCCATTCGATGTCGTTCTGCCGGACTGACTCGGCATAGATGTCATCTGCAGCCAGTGCCTGGTAGGGCCACCCCAGGACCGGCGCGGCCGTGGCATCCACCGCCCGGATCGCTTCGTTGTGGAAGGCTCGCGCTGGCCGGCCTGTCAGGGCGCGAGTGATTACGGTGTCGGTTTCGGTGGCCTCGATCAGGCGACGGCGGTAGGCCGCGAAGCTGCCGCTTTCGGTGGCCAGCAGGAATCTGCTGCCCAGCTGTGCCGCCTGGGCTCCGAGCACCAGGGCGGCAAGGACGCCGCGGCCGTCCATGATGCCGCCAGCGGCAACGACCGGAACCTGCAGGGCGTCCACCATCTGGGGTACCAGGGCCAGCGAGCCGACGAGCGGCGCCTCGACTCCCGAAGGGAGGTCGAGCGTGGAGCGATGGCCACCCGCCTCGCTGCCCTGCGCAACGATCGCATCGACACCGGCGGCCTGCAGTCGCAATGCGTCGGCCACCGACGTAGCCATAGCCATTACGAAGGCGCCCGACGCTTTCGCCCGGTCGACCCAGCGTCCTGGGTCACCCATCGCGAAGCTCACCACCGGAACCGCCGCTTGGCACACGAGGTCGAACTGTGCATTCATCGGCGAAGGCGGCAACTCCAGCGACGTGGCGCCGGGCGCCAGCCCGAGCCTTGACCGTCCGGCATCGAGCGCGCGCTGCATGCCGGCAACGTCCGACGGCATGGCGTCCGGCGGCGCAAGCAGGAAGTTCACCCCGAAAGGCCTCGCGCTCAGTCGCCGCACCGCGTCGATCTGCTCGCGCAGCTGGTCCAGCGAAAGGCGCGCCGCGGCGAGCATACCCAGCCCGCCGGCGTTGGACACGGCGGCGACGAGCGCAGGCGTGGTCCAGCCGCCCGCCATGGGTGCCTGCACGATGGGCAAGTCGACGCCCAGGCGCGTGCACAACGCAGTCCTCAGAAAGGAGTCGCGCAAGTCGATGGCTGACATGGTGTCCCTCCGGAGCCGATGGATTTGGAGTATCGGTCGCAGCCGCGGTTCTGAGCCAGCGAAATATCGAAGCGAATCCCGGCCGCTCACGCTTGGCGCAGCCTGGTGGGGTGAGATTGCCCGATTGCGGACTGTCATGCAAGGCGGCTCATGGCCGTTATGCACAGCTATCCATAACGGCCAGGAGCGGTCCTTCGGCCGCACCCATCGTGCGGCGGGTCGAGACCGACTACGGTCCTCCAATGGCGCGAACCGAACTGGCGGCTTCAACGCTTATGCGGACTTGGAACGTGTGCGCGCCGACGCTTACCATAGCGCCGCGAATTTGCGGTCAGACCTCCTCCCGGCATTTCTGCCTCTACTTCCTTCGCCCGAGCATGTGCGGGCCCGGCGCATCTCTGCCGTTTGCAATGTGCCGGCGTCCGGCCTCGCGGAAGTCAGTCGGCTTGCTGCCCGAGTGCTTCTTGAAGAAGCGCCCGAAGTAGGCTTCGTCGTCGAAGCCAAGTTCGGCCGCGATCTGCTTGACACTCAACGAGGAATAAACAAGCGTGCGCTGCGCTTCTTGCAGCACGCGCGCGTTGATTGCATCCAGGGTCGAAATTCCCATCACATCGCGACACAGGCGCCCGAGTTGGCCGGCGCTGATGCCAAGCGCCTCAGCGTAACGCTCGACCGGCCAGCGCTGCCGGAATTGTGCGTCGAGCAGGCCGCGAAAGCGCTCGACAGTGCGCGCCTTGCGCGAGCGCGGGTCGGTCCCGTCGACCGGAACGCCATGCCCGACGCGCGCGATGTGCACCATGAGCGCGGTCAGGAGTGACATGCCGGCCGCGCCCGTGGCAAGTCCGGTCGTGCGCGTCTCGCGCGCGATCGCATCGAACAGCGGGCGAAGAGCCTCGGCGTGTCGGCCCTCGGGGTCAACCGGCAGCACCATCGGCTGTAGCACTTGGCGTCTCAGGTCGGGCGCCAGCGCGTCGAGAAGTACCTCGATCGGGCGCTGCGCGGCGGTGAGCACCGGACCGTCGGTATCGTTCGCGTAGTGAAACGCGTGCACGCATTGCGCGGGCACGACGATGAGGCACGGTGACTCCAGCACCCAGCGTCGGCCATCGAGTAGCGCCTCGCCCCCTCCACCCGCCTCTATGTAGAGGATCTGCAGCATCGCTTCGTGTACGTGCGGGTCGATCTCCCAGCCGTAGATGCTCGATCGCTCCGGTATCCGCTCGCAATGCACGAGGTTCACTTCGACCGGCAAGGTCTCGTCCCCATAGAGGGCCACACGGGGGATCGCAGGCATTCGGGTTTATCCGGAGGGCGATTGGCGATGCACGAATTGTCCTGGAGTTGGCCGCCTCTGTCGATTGAGCGCGTGGCCAGCGGCGACGACCATACAGACCCATGGACACATCCTCTTCCCACCCCAACTGGACGGGCCTTCAGGGCCGCGTGTGTGTAGTCACCGGCGGCGGCAGTGGCATCGGCGCTGCCACCGCGCGCGCCTTGGCAAATGTCGGTGCGCAAATCGCGATCGTCGATCGTGACGAGACCGCCGCAGTCGCAGTCGCCCGGGCGCTATGCCACGGCAACGCGAGCGCCATCGGCATCGGATGCGACATTGCCGACGAGGCGGCAGTGCGCGAAGCGGCCGTGCGTGTGCGTCGCGACCTTGGTCCTGTTCACGGCCTGGTCAACAACGCCGGATTCCTGCGCGCAGGCACGCTGGAAGACGTCAGCGTCGCCGACTGGAACACGGTACTCGCGGTCAACCTCACCGGCCAACTCCTATGCTCCCGCGAATTCGGGCGCGACATGCTCGCCGCCGGCTATGGCGCGATCGTCCACGTGGCCTCAATCTCGGCGCTACACCCGCAGTCGAGCAGCGGAGCCTATAGCGCGAGCAAGGCCGCGGTGCTGCTGCTCAGCAAGCAGCTTGCCGCCGAATGGGGACCCCGCGGAGTTCGCAGCAACGCAGTCTGCCCCGGAATGATCCGTACAGCACTGTCGGCGAGGTTTTACGAGGAGCCCGGCTTCGAGGCCGCACGTGCCGCCGTCACCGCTAGCCGCCGGATCGGTGAACCTAGCGACATCGCCGAGCCCTGCGTGTTCCTGCTGTCGGAGCGCGCCGCCTACGTCAACGGAACCGAACTCCTGGTAGACGGCGGCCTGAACTGCATGTTGATGGACATGGTGCCCCGCCCCGGCTTCAACCGGACGACACCCGCGCACTGACACGACAACCCCAGGAGACAAGACATGAAGACTGACATCACCTGCGACCTGCTCGTCGTCGGCTCCGGCGCCGGCGGCCTCGCCACCGCCATCACCGCCAGGAAGCACGGGCTCGACGTGGTCGTGATCGAGAAGGAGCCGTACTTCGGCGGCACCACGGCCTACTCGGGCGGGGTGCTGTGGATACCGGGCAACCCGCACGGCAAGCCGGCGAGCACCGGCGACACCCGGGCGCGGCAGCTCGCCTACCTGAAAGACCAGACCGGCCCGTTCTTCGACGAAACCGCGGTCACTGCCTTCCTCGACAGCGCGCCGCAGATGATCGACTGGTTCGAGCGCGAGACCGCCGTCCAGTTCGTGCCGACGCTGTACCCCGACTACCACCCCGACGCTCCCGGCGGCGCGGACATCGGCCGCTCCATCCTGGCGGCGCCGTACAACGCACGCGAACTCGGTGGCGAGCTCGGCAGGCTGCGCCCTCCGCTGACGACGATCACCTTCATCGGCATGATGTTCAACTCGAGCAACGCCGACCTGAAACACTTCTTCAACGCAACGAAGTCGCTGGTGTCCGCGGCCTACGTCGGCAAGCGGCTCGCCGGGCACTTCAAGGATCTCGCGCTGTACCGCCGCGGCGTGCAGGTCACTAGCGGCAACGCGCTCGCGGCACGCCTGGCGAAGACCTGCTTCGACCTGGGCATTCCGATCCATACCTCGGCCGAGGCGCGCGAGCTGATCGGCACCGAGGGCAAGGTCTCCGGCGCGCTGGTGCGCGGCAAGCACGACGATGTCCGTGTCCTCGCGCGGCGCGGGGTCGTGCTCGCCTGCGGCGGCTATCCGCACGATGTCGATCGCATCCGCAAGACCTATCCGCACCTGCGCAGCGGCGGCGAGCATCTGTCGCCGGTGCCCACGGGCAACACCGGCGACGGGCTCAAGCTCGCCGAAAGCGTAGGCGGGAAGGTTGACCTCAAGTTCGACGGCACGGGCGCCGCCGCATGGATGCCGGTCTCGCGCGTGCCCCTCTCGGGCGGCAAGTTCGGTGTCTTTCCGCACCTGCTCGACCGCTACAAGCCAGGGATCATCGGCGTGCTGCGCAACGGCAAGCGCTTCACCAACGAATCGAACTCGTACCACGACGTCGGCGCGGCGATGATCCGGGCCTGCCACGGGGAGCAGGAAACCGCGATGTGGCTCGTCTGCGATGCGAGGACGATCGGCAAGTACGGCCTCGGCTACGCCAAGCCATCGCCCATGCCGCTCGGCGGCCTGATCAGGAAGGGCTACCTGTTCAAGGGCCAGTCGCTCGCCGACCTGGCCAAGGCCTGCGGCCTCGACGCGGCCGGCCTCGAGGCCACGGTGCGCGAGTACAACGCCGGCGCCGTGAACGGCATCGACGCCCAGTTCGGCCGCGGCGCCACTTCGTTCAACCGCTACCTCGCCGACCCTGCGAATCGGCCCAATCCCTGCGTTGCGCCAATCGGGAAGGGCCCGTACTACGCAGTCAAGGTCGTCATGGGCGATCTCGGCACCTTCGACGGCCTGAAGACCACGACGGTGGGCCAGGTGCTGCGGGACGACGGCAGCATCGTGGAGGGGCTGTACGCGGTAGGCAACGACCGCGCCAGCATCATGGGTGGCAACTATCCTGGCGCCGGCATCACGCTTGGTCCGAACATGACGTTCGGCTTTATCACGGGCCGCTTCATCGCGGGGGCCTACGAAGGTCCGGCCGTGCAAGAGCAGGAGGTGCAGCGCCATGCTGCTTGAACCTAGTCACCCGCTGGTCGACCATCGCATCTACACGATCCGCCTGCGCAGGATGAACGAGTTCATCGAGGTCTTCGACCGCCTCGCCATGCCAATCCTGCTGAAGACGCTTGGCTATCCCCTGGGCTTCTATACGAGCCAGGTCGGCCCCCTCAACCAGTTCGTCCACCTTTGGGCGTACCAAGACCTCGCTGACTACGAGCGCCGCTGCCAAGCACGCGACACGCACCCGGATTTTCCGTCTTACCTGGCTGCTTCCGAACACCTGATCGTCGCGCAGGAAACGCGTCTGATCCGTCGAGTCCACCTCTCAAACCTAGGAGACCTTGAATCATGAACCGTCGTTCCCTCGTTTCGTTCGCCGCCCTGGCCTCCGCGCTGGCTTGCACTCCGTCATTCGGCCAGTCGTGGCCGACCAAGCCCATTCGGATGGTCGTGGGCTTCCCTGCCGGGGGCACTACCGATGTTCTTGCCCGAGTCGTCGCTTTGCCGTTGCAGAAGTCACTGGGCCAGCCCGTCATCGTCGATAACAAGCCCGGCGCTAGCGGCAACCTCGGCATCTCCGATGTGAGCAAGGCTCCTGCCGACGGCTACACGCTGATGGTGGCGCCGATCTCGGTGCAGACCGCCAACCCTTCGCTGTTCAAGCCTGCGCTGAATCCAGAGAAGGACCTGACGCCGGTCGCGAGCCTGGGCTACGCCCAACTGTACCTCGTGGCCAAGAAGGACCTTCCCGTCAAGAGCGCGACCGAGCTGGTGCAGCGTGCGAAGGTGTCCCCGGGCAAGATGAACTACGGCTCCGGTGGCGCCGGAACGCAGATGTATCTTGTGGGCGAGTTGTTCAAGCAGCAGGCCGGCATTGACGTCGTGCACGTGCCGTACAAGGGCGCCGCGCCGGCGCTGCAGGATCTGCTGGCGGGCCAGATCGACTACTACTTCGACCCTGCGACCGGCTTCTCGCATCTCAAGGAAGGCCGCGCCAAGCTGCTTGCGGTGACCGGCACCAAGCGTTCGCCCTTTTTTCCCGAAACCCCGACGCTCACCGAACTCGGGATCAAGGGGGTCGAACTAGGCAACTGGTTCGGCGTCTGGGCACCCGCAGGCACGCCGAGCGACGTCGTAGCGCGCCTGAGCAGCGAGATTGCAAAGGCGCTGGCGCTGCCCGAGGTGAAACAGCGATTCGCCGACCTCGGAACAGAAGCCGTGGTGCAGGACGCCACCGCTTTCAAAGCCACGATCAGCGGCGAGACAAAGCTCCTCTCTGCCCTGATCCGCGATCGCAAGATCGTGGTCGAGTAGTTCGCAGGGTGATAGGAGACCTCCATGAAAAAGACGCGAACACAAGTCGGCATCGTTGGTGCCGGCCCCGCCGGGCTGCTTTTGTCGCACATTCTGCACCTCAACGGTATCGAGTCGGTGGTGCTGGAGCGGCATAGCCGGGACGACGTCGAAGCGATCATCAAGGCAGGCGTACTTGAGCAAGGCACCGTCGATCTAATGAATCAGATTGGCGCAGGCGAGCGCATGATGAAGGAAGGCTTTCGCCACGAAGGTATCGTCCTGCGATTCGACGGACGTGATGAACGCATCGACTTTCCTTCGCTCACGGGAGGCAAGTCCGTGATGATCTATGCGCAGCATGACGTCAACAAGGACCTGATTGCGACGCGACTCGCCAGCGGCGGAGACGTCCGCTTCGAGTCGAAGGTCGAAAGCATCCACGACCTCGAGACCGACGCGCCTAAGATCCGGACCCGTTACCAGGATGGCAGCATCGAAGAGATCACCTGCGACTTCATTGCGGGCTGCGACGGAACGCAAGGGCTCTGCCGACCGTCCATCCCGGCGGACAAGCTGAAGGTGTACGAACGCCTCTATCCGTTCGGCTGGTTCGGTATCCTGTGCAAGGCGCAACCATCGTCAGACGAGTTGGTTTACGCGATGCACGAACGCGGGTTCGTGCTCGTGTCGACCCGGTCGCCCGAGGTGCAGCGCATGTACTTTCAGTGCGCACCGAGGGAGAAGATCGACGAGTGGTCCGACGACCGGATCTGGGCCGAGTTCAGCGCGCGTCTTGCGCGCCACGACGGTTGGTCGCCGAAGGAAGGCCCTATCTTTAGCAAGACCGTGATCGGCATGCGCAGCATGGTCACCGAGCCGATGCGCTACGGCCGAATGTTCCTCGCTGGTGACGCCGCACACGTGGTGCCGCCCACCGGCGCAAAAGGCTTGAACTTGGCGGCGAGCGACGCGCAAATTCTGGCCCGCGCACTGACGGCGCACTACAAGGACCATACCGATGCGTTACTCGACACTTACTCGGCCACGGCGCTCGCGCGGATTTGGAAAGCTACACGCTTCTCCTGGTGGATGACATCGATGCTGCACACGTTCCCCGGTGCGGACGAATTCCAGCACCGGCTGCAGATCGCCGAATTGGACTACCTGACGCGGTCGCGCGCCGCTTCGACCGCCTTGGCTGAGAACTACGTTGGCCTACCGATTGGATAAACCTCTAGTCAGCGAAACCGAAGCGCCAACACCGCTGGCAGGTCGCGCCTATCCAAGCGAAGGCGCCGCACGCTCCAAATGATTGCTTAGCGTTGCGCTGAGGACAAAGACCGCTCAGGCCGGAATGATGAGTTCGCGGCGCAGTGCCAAACGGCGGCATCGCCCGGGGCAGGCGAACCGATATAGCGATTGCTGCGCCGACACCGATCAGCATTAACTGCGGGGGGCTTTGCGTTGCATTCTTGCTTCCTGCGCCAGGAAGCGGTAGAGCTTCGGATCGTCGGCATAGCCCGCGTTGAACCGCAGCCAGGGCGTGGGCCGCAGGTCGGTGCGGAACAGGTCGCCTGGCGCGAGCAGGAAGCTCTCGGCGATGGCGCGCTGCGCCAGCGCGCGCATGTCGACATCGTCGCTCTCGAAGCGTACCCACAGAAAGGGCCCGCCCGCAGGCCGCGTGAAGAGCTGCATGCCGGCGGCTTCCAGTCGGTCGCACACGGTGTTCTGCGCGGCCTTCAGCCGCTCGGCTAGACGCGCCAGATGCGCCCGGTAGCGGCCTTCCACCAGGACGCCGTGCAGCAGCCGCTCGGTGAGCTCCGAGGTGGTCAGGCTGTTGACCATCTTCTGCAGGATGATCCTCTCGGCGAACTCTTCGTTGCAGGCCACGAAACCTACCCGCAGGCTGGGCGACACCGTCTTGGAAAAGCTGCCGACGTGGATCACGCGCTGCAACCGGTCGAGGCTTGCAAGCGAGGTGGCGCCGGGCGGTTCGAGGCCGGCCATCGCGTCGTTGTCTACGATGTGGAAGTCGAGCTGTTCGGCCAACCGCAGCATCTGGTAGACCACCGCCGGCGTGCACTGGCCGCCAGTCGGATTGTGCAGGTTGGTGGTGGTGAAGAAGGCCTTGGCGCCATGGCGCTGCGCCAGCGCCTGCAGCGCCACGAGGTCGGGGCCGTTCACCGTGCGCTCCACGCCGACCAGCTTCAGGTCCATCGAGCGCAGCATTGCGAACAGATTGGTCGAGCCCGGCTCGTCGACCAGCACCACGTCGCGCGGCAGCAGCAGGCAGCGCGCCACCAGGTTCAGTGCCTGCGAGGCGCCGTGCGTCAGCACGATCTGGTGCGGCCCAGTCTCGATGCCCTTCTGCGCGAGCAGCATCTGGATCTGCTGGCGCAGCGGCAGGTAGCCATAGGGCGTGCCGTAGTTCGCGAGCCCGGCGGCAGACTTGCGCGACAGCCCGGCCAGTGCGCGCCGCACACCGTCTATATGCAGCATTTCAGGCGGGATCCAGCCGCAGCCCGCGTTCAGCAGCGTGCGGTCGTCTTCATACACGTGCTTGAGCAGCCAAAGCGAGTCGACCGAGGTGCGCCCCAGGAAGGGCTTGCGCCGCGTGGCGGCGCGCTCCACCTCAGCCACGTAGTAGCCGCTGGCGCGCCGAGCCTCCACATGGCCCTCGGCGACCAGGCGCTGGTAGGCGTTGGTCACGGTCATGGTGCTCACGTCGCAATTCTTGGTGAGTGCGCGCACCGAAGGCAGCTTGTCGCCAGGCTTCATCGCACTCGACTCAATCTGAGCCAGAAGGGCGTCGTAGAGCTGGCGAACCAAGGGCGTGGGTAGCGAAGGATTCAGGGTGATCATGGCAAGGCATGCACGGTTCGTGTGCACAGAAAGCCCCAACAGAGGGGACGGATAGCGACTGTTCTGTACAGAAGAATTGAACTGTATATATGCATTTTCCCTGCCACCTGACTCAATGGAGCCCTCGCCGCCGCATGCCATCCGGGATGCCGGCACAGCGTTCCATCTCTTCAGGAAGCCACATGCAACCGCAGCTCTTCTCGCATTCGCCAGCCGGCGCGGCCGGCTCCTTGTCGCGCCGCCTCGCCCGATGGGGCGCAGCCGCGCTGCTGGCCGGCGCCGTCGTCGCGCCCGCGATGGCGCAGACCACCACGCTCAAGATCATTCCGAGCAGCAACATCACCGTGCTCGACCCAATCTGGACCACGGCCTACGTGACGCGCAACTTCGGCTACATGGTGTACGACACGCTGTTCGCCACCGACCTCGAAGGCCACATCAAGCCACAGATGATCGACAAGTGGAAGGTGTCGCCCGACAACAAGACCTGGACCTTCACGCTGCGCGACGGCCTCGAGTTCCATGACGGCAAGCCCGTCACCAGCGAGGACGTGACGGCCTCCATCAAGCGCTGGGCCAGCCGCGACACCTTCGGCGCGCAGCTCGCCAAGGTAACCGAGCGCTACGACACGCCTGACGCCAGGACCTTCTCCATCGTGCTGAAGGAGCCCTTCGGCCTGGTGCTCGAGGCGCTGGGCAAGCCATCGTCGAACGTGCCGTTCATCATGCCCAAGCGCATCGCCGACACCTCGGCCGACACTCAGATCAAGGAATCGATCGGCTCCGGCCCCTACGTGTTCAAGGCCGACGAATTCCGCCCCGGCGAGCGCGTGGTGTTCACCAGGAACACGCGCTACAAGCCGCGCGCCGAGGCGCCCTCGGGCACGGCCGGCGGCAAGAACGTGTACGTGGACCGGGTGGAGTGGCTCATCATCCGCGACGCGCAGACGCAGATGAATGCGCTGCTCACCGGCGAGGCCGACATCCTGGAGCAACCCGCATTCGAGCAGTACGCCACGCTGCGCACCAACCCCGACATCAAGCTGGTCGACGCGCAGCCCGCGGGCAACCAGTTCATCCTGCGCTTCAACTTCCTGCAGCCGCCGTTCAACAACGAGAAACTGCGCCGCGCCGCGCTGATGGCGCTGGGCCAGGAAGCCTTCCTGCGCACGCAGGTCGGCACGCCCGGGCTCACGCGCTACTGCAAGAGCATGTTCCCCTGCGGCACGCTGTTCGAGTCGGAGCAGACGGGCGACTACACCGGCATCGCCAACCCGCAGAAGGCCAAGGCGCTGCTCGAGGAGGCCGGCTACAAGGGCGAGCCCGTGGTGCTGATGCGCCCGACCGACAACCCGACCATCGGCAAGCTGCCTCTGGTGGCCAAGCAGCAGCTGGAGCAGGCCGGCTTCAAGGTCGACATGCAGTCGATGGACTGGTCCACGCTGGTGGCGCGCCGCGCCAAGAAGGACGCGCCCTCGGCCGGCGGCTGGAGCGCGTTCATGACCTCGTGGACCGCCTCGGACATCCTGAACCCGATCACCATGGCCATGATGAACGCCACCGGCGACAAGGGCTGGTTCGGCTGGCAGACCGACGCCAGGCTGGAAGAAATCAAGGTCCAGTTCGCGCAGGCCAAGACCGACGCCGAAAAGAAGAAGCTCGCGCAAGCCGCCCAGCTGCGCGCCTTCGAGACGGCCACGCACGTTCCCGTGGGCCAGTACAACCAGCCCGCCGCGATGCGCAAGAACGTGAGCGGCCTAGTGCCGGCCGGCGCGCAGGTGTACTGGAACATCAAGAAGCAATAAGGCCGCTCCTGCCATGCTGACCTTCCTCGGCAAGCGCCTGCTGGCCACTATTCCCGTTCTGCTGGTCGTGGCGGTGGCGATCTTCATGATCGTGCGCCTCACGCCCGGCGACCCGGCGGCTGTCATCGGCGGCAACAGCGCCACCAACGAAGACCTGGACCGTATCCGCGTGCAGCTCGGCCTGACCAGGCCGCTGTGGGAGCAGTTCGCGATCTGGGGCAACGGCGTGCTGCGCGGCGACCTGGGCTTCTCGTTCTTTTTGAACAAGCCGGTGCTAGAGCTCATCGGCCAGCGCATGGAGCCCACGCTCTCGTTGGCCGGCGGCACGCTGCTGCTGGCGGTGGTCATCGCGCTGCCGCTGGGCACGCTGGCCGCGTGGCGCATGGGCGGCTGGCTCGACAAGGCCGTCATGGCCTTCTCGGTGGCCGGCTTCTCGGTGCCGGTGTTCGTGGTGGGCTATGTGCTGATCTACCTACTGGCGATGAAGCTGCAGTGGTTTCCGGTGCAGGGCTACCGGCGCATCAGCGAAGGCGTGGGGCCCTGGCTCAACCAGCTGGTGCTGCCGTGTCTCACGCTCGCCATCACCTACGTAGCGCTGCTGTCGCGCGTGACGCGGGCCGCGGTGAGCGAGGCGCTGACCGAGGACTTCATCCGCACCGCGCGCGCCAAGGGAATCACCGAGCTAGAGGTGCTCAAGCACCACGCGCTGCGCAACGCGGCGGTGCCGGTGGTCACGGTGATCGGCGTGAGCGCAGCGCTGCTGCTGGGCGGCGTGGTGGTCACCGAGACGGTGTTCGCCATCCCGGGCCTGGGCCAGCTCACGGTCGATGCGGTGCTGAACCGCGACTTCCCCGTGTTGCAGGGCGTGGTGCTGTTCTTTGCCGTGGTGTACGTCGCCGTCAACCTGCTGGTCGACGTGAGCTATCTCTTCATCGATCCGCGCATCCGCTATTGATCATGGGCACTCTCAAAAGACTCTGGCGCAACACCGCCGTGCGCGGCGGCGTCGTCGTGCTGGTCGTGCTGGCGCTGCTGGGCGTTTTCGCGCCCTGGCTCGGCACCTTCGATCCTTCGGCGATGGACCCTAGCTTCATCTCGGTCGGCGCGGGGACCTCCGGGCAGGTGACGATGCCCGACGGTGCGCAGTTCGCCCACACCTTCTGGATGGGCAGCGACAGCGTGGGGCGCGACGTGTGGAGCCGCGTCCTCTTCGGCACCCGGATCTCGATGACCGTGGGCCTGTTCACCGCCTTCGTCGCCATCGCCTCCGGCTGCCTGCTTGGCATGCTGGCCGGCTACTTCCGCGCGGTCGACGCGGTGCTGATGCGCGTGATTGACGGTGTGATGGCCATTCCCGCCGTGCTGCTCGCCATCACGCTGGTGGCGGTGCTCGGCGCGAGCCTGCCGACAGTGATCCTGGCCATCGCGGTGCCCGAAGTGCCGCGCGTGACGCGGCTGGTGCGCGCGCTGGTGATGAGCCTGCGCGACGAACCCTTCGTGGAGGCCGCGCGAGCGCTGGCCACGGCCGACGCCACCATCCTATGGCGCGACATCTTGCCGAACGCGTTGGCGCCGCTGATCGTGCAGGGCACCTTCATCGCCGCCTCTGCCGTGCTGACCGAAGCCATCCTGAGCTTCCTCGGCCTGGGCCTGCCGTCGGACGTGCCGACCTGGGGAAACATCATGGCCGAAGGGCGGGTGCAGTTCTCGCAGAGCCCGGGCAACGTGCTGTTCCCCGCGCTGTTCCTGGTGCCGACGGTGCTCGCCATCAACATGCTGGGCGACGGCCTGCGCGACGTGCTCGACCCCAAGTTCTCCAAACGTGTCTGAGGCGCTGATTCCATGACTGATTCAAATCGCAGCGCCGCCATTCTCGAAGTGCGCGGCCTGCAGGTCGCGCTGCCCCCGGACGCCGACCGCCCACACGCCATCGCGCACCTCGACCTGTGCATCGAGGCAGGCCGCACGCTGTGCATCGTAGGCGAGTCCGGCTCGGGCAAGTCGGTGCTGGCCACCACGGTGATGGGGCTGCTGGCCAAGGGACTCACGCTCCAGGGCGGCGACGTGATCCTGTCGGGCGAAAAGCTGGTCGACAACGGCCGCTTCACCTCCGGCAAGCGGCTGCGCCAGTTGCGCGGAACCGGCATGGGCATGGTGTTCCAAGAGCCCATGACCGCGCTGAACCCGGTGCTCACCTGCGGCGAGCAGGTCGACGAGCTGCTGCGCACGCACACCACGTGGAGCGCCGCGGAGCGCAAGGCTCACATCATTTCCATCTTCGAGCGCGTGCGGCTGCCCGACCCGGCGCGCATCCATGCGAGCTACCCGCACCAGCTCTCGGGCGGGCAGCGCCAGCGCATCGTGATCGCGATGGCCATCATCCTCAAGCCGCGCCTGCTGATCTGCGACGAGCCGACCACCGCGCTGGACGTGACCACTCAGGCCGAGATCCTCAAGCTCATTGCCGAGCTGCGGGCCGAGCAGGGCAGCGCCGTGCTCTTCATCACGCACGACATGGGCGTGGTCGCCGAGATTGCCGACGACGTGATGGTCATGCACCGCGGCGAGCTGGTGGAGCAGGGCCCGTGCGAGCAGGTGCTGCGGCGTCCGCGGGAGGCCTACACGCGCATGCTGCTGGACGCCGTGCCCGGCATGACGCCGCCGCCCGCGCGCGAGTTGCCCGACGGCAAACCGCTGCTGGCCGGCACGGGTGTCGGCAAGATCTACACGCGGCGCGACTGGATCGGCCGCGCCAAGCACAACACCGCGCTGCAGGATGCCAGCGTGGCGGTGCACCGCGGTGAAACAGTCGGCGTGGTGGGCGAATCGGGCTCGGGCAAGTCGACCTTTGCGCGCTGCATGATCCGGCTGATCGCGGCCAGCGCGGGCAGCATCCGGTGGGGCGACGCCGAGGTACGCGACCTGCCCGAAGGCCGCCTGCGGCCGCTGCGCTCACGCGTGCAGGTGGTGTTCCAGGACCCGAACCGGTCGCTCAACCCGCGGCGCACCGTGGGCTCGTCGATGGTCGAGGGGGCGATGAACTTCGGCCTGAGCAAGCTGCACGCGCGGCAGACCGCCGAGGAGCTGATGGACCGCATCCAGCTGCCGCGCACCGCGCTCGACCGTTATCCGCACCAGTTCTCGGGCGGCCAGCGCCAGCGGCTGGCCATTGCGCGCGCGATTGCCTGCCAGCCGCAGGTGCTGGTGGCCGACGAGGCGGTGTCCGCGCTCGACGTGTCGGTGCAGGCGCAGATCCTCGACCTGCTGCGCGAGATCCAGCGCGACCTCGGGCTGGGCATTCTCTTCATCACGCACGACCTGCGCGTGGCGGCGCAGCTGTGCGACCGCGTCATCGTGATGAGCCAGGGCCGCATCGTCGAGCAAGGGCCCACGGGGCAGGTGTTCAGCGCGCCCGCCAACGACTACACGCGCAGGCTGCTGGCGGCCGCGCCGCGCGCGGAACTCGCGAGCGCGTCGTGGGTCCAGTGAGCGTGTGGCGCGCCTGGCGCGCATCGATCGACGACCCGGCGTGGCGCCGCGCGTTTGCCAAAGGGCGGCGCGACATCGCGGGCGCCGCGCTCGGCACCATGGCCATGGGCCTCGTGGCCGGCGTGGCGATGGCCAAGAGCGGTGTCGGCCTGGGCGTGATCCTCGCGATGTCGCTGCTGGTGTTCGCCAGCGCATCGCAGCTGGCCTGCCTGCCGCTGATTGCGGCCGGAGCACCGTTGTGGGTGATCGTGGCGACCGCGTGCGTGCTCAACCTGCGCTTCGTGGTGTTCAGTGCGAACTGGCGACGCTACTTCGGCGGGCACCGCCGGCTGCCGCGTGTGCTGCTGTCTTACCTGGCGGGCGACCCGGTGTATGCGCAGTTCGTCCTTCGACATCCGCAACCGTCGCCTTCGGGCCGTGCGACCGCGCAGCAGCAGGGCTACTTCCTCGGGCTGGCGCTGACCAACTGGGCGGCATGGCACATCGCGTCGCTCGCGGGCATCTTCCTGGCCGACGCGATTCCCGCGGCCTGGGGCCTGCGCTTCATCGGCGTGCTGGCCTTGCTGGCGCTCGCGCTGCCCATGCTCACCGACCGCGCGGTGCGCTGCTCCGCATTGGCCGCGGGCACGGTGGCACTGGCGACGGCCTCGTTGCCGATGGGGCTCAACGTGGTCGCGGCCATTGCCACCGCCTTCGTCGCCGGCACCTGGGCCGACCGCCGCTGGGGTGTGCGCTGATGCACCTGGGGCACGATGTGTATGTCTGGCTTGCGGTGGGCGCGCTGGTGGTGGTGACGGTGCTCACGCGCTGCTTCTTCCTGCTGCCCGACAGCGAGCCGAAGCTGCCGGGCTGGCTGTGGCGCGGGCTGCGCCATGCGCCGGTGGCGGCGCTGCTGGCGATGGTGGTGCCCGATATCTTCCTCAGCAACGGCCGCATGCTCGCCGACTGGCGCGATGCGCGGCTCTTTGCAGTGGGCGCCGCATTGGCGTACTGCCTTGTTCGGCGAAACGATGCGACCGGGACGATCCTGGCCGGCACGGGTACGCTGATGCTGTTGAGGCTCGGCTTCGGCTGGGCATGAACCGAATACTTTCTTGAAGCGAAATGGAGAACATGGGATGACGCTGGCAATGAGCTGGAACGAATGGGCCGATCACGACGGCATCGGATTGGCCGAAAGGGTCCGCAAGGGTGACGTGACGGCCGCGGAGCTGGCGGCCCAGGCGGCGGCCGGCATCGCGAAGCTCAATCCGCAGTTGGACGCGGTCGTTGAGGTGTTCGACGACGTGGTGGCCGATCCGCTGAAGGACGGCATGAATCCCGACGGCGTGTTCGCGGGCCTGCCCTATCTGATGAAGGACCTCGGCCCCACGCTGAAGGGCCGGCTGCAGGAGTTCGGCTCGATGATGATGCAGGGCTATCGCCCGGCGGCCGACAGCTTCCTCACGCAGCAACTGCGCAAGTCGGGTCTCAACATCGTGGGGCGCAGCACGACGCCGGAGTTCGGCGTGTGCAGCTCGGCGGAGAACGCGCTCTATGTCACGCGCAATCCCTGGGATCTCGAATACACCACCTGCGGCTCGTCGGCCGGCACGGCCGCCGCCGTTGCCGCCGGCGTGCTGCCGCTGTCGCACGCCACCGACGGCGGCGGCTCCATCCGCATTCCTGCGGGCGTGAACGGCAACATCGGCCTGAAGGTGTCGCGCGGCGTGTTCTCGCTGGCGCCCGGCCTGTCGGACCTCTCGGGGCTGGTGTCGATCCAGGGCTGCCACAGCCGCACCGTGCGAGACACGGCGGCCTTCGTCGACCATTGCCGCGGCGGCGCGCCGGGCGAGTTCATGCCTTTCTGGTCGCCTTCCGAGCCGTACAGCGAGCTCATCCGGCGCGACCCCGCCCGCCTGCGCATCGCGCTGTCGCACGAATGGGGCGACTTCCGCGCGACGCCGCATTTCGTGGCCGAACTGGAGCGCGTGGGCAAGTTCCTCGAAGGGCTGGGGCATCACGTGGAATGGGTGCTGCCCGAGGTCGACTTCCGGGCCGCCTTTGCCGCGCAGACCACCTGCTACATCAGCAACTTCGCACAGGTCATCGACGGCCACCTGCACAGGCTGGGGCTGGAGCGCCCGCCGGCCGAGCTGCTGGAGCCGATCAACATCAAAATCTGGGAAGCCGGGCTGCACACCTCGTACACCGAACGCTCGAAGATGCAGGCGGTGTTCAACAGCACCTCGCGCGCCTTCGGCCACTTCTTCCAGCGCTGGGACATCATCCTGACGCCGATCACCGCGCTGCCCACACCCAGGGTCGGCACCAGCGAGTACCTGACCACCAGCACGAACCCGTCCGTCTACGACTGGTTTGCCAACCTCTGGCAGAACTTCGCGTACACGCCGCTGGCCAATTTGTGCGGCATGCCGGGCATCTCGCTGCCGATGGCGACGCAGGAAAACGGCATGCCGCTGGGCATCCAGGCGCAGGCGGCGCAGGCGAACGACGGGCTGCTGTTGCAGCTGGCCGCGCAGATCGAGCGTGCCATCGGTGGCAAGTGGAATGCCGGGCGGCGGCCGGGCGTGCACGTCGCCGCATCCGGTCGACCACCGCTTGAACAGTCTTGAGGCGATCGGCCTCGCGCATCGTCATTGTGATCGTCGACATTCGACTTTCTTGGGTTCACGCACATATGCTCAACCAAGCGGTCGAATGGACGCTTCACCGTCAAGCGGCTCACGTCGAGCAAGCGGATGCGCGCCACCCACAAGGCGCTGCGGCAGGCGTTGTACCGACGCCGGCACGAACCGATCGCAGTGGTCGGCACATGGCTTCGCCGCGTGATGCAGGGCTACTTCAACTACCACGCCGTCCCCGGCAACAACCTGCGCCTGAGCCGATTCCGATCAGGAGTCTGCAAGGCTGGGTTGCACGCCCTTCGACGACGGGGGCAGTATGGCCGTATGTCCTGGGCGCGTTTCCTCAAGCGGGTGGCGCCATATGTGCCGTCAGTTCACGTGCTGCACCCTTACCTGGCGCAGCGCTTCTTCACGTCATGACTCAAGGCAGGAGCCGAGTGCGGTAGCTCTGCACGTACGGATCTGTGCGGGGGGCGGAGGGCAACCTCCGTCCCTCCCGCAATCCCCCGATCGAACTGCCGCCACATGGAGGCGCCCGAGCTGGTGTGGCGGGGCGAGCAGCTGGCGGTGGCGGAAGGCTGGCTCAGCCGAAGCGCAGCGCGCGCAGCCCCACCGTACGTTCCACCCACAGCACCACCGCCAGCGTGAGGACGATGCTCACCGTCGAGACCGCAGCCGCGGTCGGGTCGAAGTCCCAGCGCAGGTAGTCGAAGAGCTGCAGCGGCAACGTGGTCATGCCGATGCCCTTCAGCAGCAGCGACATGTTGAAGAGGTCGAAGGAGATCACGAAGGCGAACAGCGCGCCGGTGACGACACCGGGCTTGGCGAGCGGCAGCGTCACGCGCAGGAAGGCGCGCCAGGGCGAGGCGCCGAGGCTGCGCGCCGCCTGCTCCAGCGAGGCGTCCTGGTTGTAGAGCGCCGAGGCCACGTTGGTGAACACATAGGGCAGGGTCACCAGCACATGGCCGACGACCAGGCCGAACAGGGTGCGCGTGCCGATGCCCGTGGCATAGAGGAAGAACAGCAGCGCGATGGCGGTCAGGATCTCGGGCAGCATGAGCGGCATCATCAGCAGCATGCGCAGGGGCTCGCGCAGGCGCGTGGAATGCCGCACCACGTAGAGCGCGGCGGCGATGCCGATGGCCGAGGAGATCGCCGTCGCGATCGCTGCCAGCAGCAGCGAGCTGCGGATGGCGCGCATGAAGGCCTCGTTGGCGAACAGGGCGCCGAACCAGCGCAGCGAGAAGCCCTGCGGCGGGAAGCTCATGAACTCGCCCGCGTTGAGCGACATCAGCACGATGATCGCGATCGGCAGCAGGAGGAATGCGTAGACGGCGCCTACATAGAGCAGCCCGGCGCCGTTGGCCATGCGTTCGGAAAGCGGTGCCGCGCGCTTCATGCCAGGCCCTTCATGAAGCGCCCCGTCAGCTTCGCGTAGAGTGCCACCGCGGCCACGCCGCAGGCGGTGAGCAGCAGCGCCTGCGCCGCGCCGGCCGGCCACTGGAAGTTGTCGACCAGGTTCTGCACCACCAGCACCGACATTGTCTTGACCTGCGCGCCGCCCAGCATCACCGGCGTCACGTAGGCGCTCAGCGCCAGCACGAAGACCAGGATGGTGCCGGCCTGGATGCCGGGCCAGGACAGGGGCAGCACGACGCGCCGGAACACCTTCAGGCGCGAGGCGCCGAGCGAGCGCGCGGCCTGCTCGAGCGAGGGGTCGATGCTCTGGATCACGCCCACCAGCGGCAGGATCATGAAGGGCAGGAACACGTGCACCAGCGCGAGGGTCACGCCGAAGCGGTTGTTCATCAGCGCGAGTCCGGTCTCCACCAGGCCGAGGTCCAGCAGCAGGCGGTTGATCACGCCATTGCCCGAGAGCAGGATCAGCCAGCCGAAGCTGCGCACCACCACGCCCACCAGCAGCGGCGAGAGCACCAGCACATAGAGCACGCCGGCGAAGCGCGAGCGCGTGCGCGCCAGGTGATAGGCCACCGGGTAGCCCAGCAGCAGGCAGATCGGCGTCACGGTCAGGCCCAGCAGCAGGGTGTCGCCCAGCACGCCGAGCAGGTAGGGATCGGTCAGCGCACGGCCGTAGTTGGCGAGCGTGAAGCCCGCGCCGTAGGGCGCGCCCACGGCCGGCGGGCGCAGGCTCATGAGCACGATGTTGAGGTAGGGCAGCACCAGGAAGACGCCGATCAGCAGCAGGGCCGGCGCGATCAGCCAGAAGGCGCGGCGCCCGCGCGGCCCGGCCCGCCCGGCCTGCGGCGCGGCGACGGTGGATGCGAGGCTGCTCACAGGGCAGCCTCCGTGACGATCCACGCATGCCCCGGCTCGAAGCGCATCCCGCTCGCCGCGCCCGCGGCCAGGCGACGGCCCGGCGCGGTCTGCACCAGCAGCGCGTGGCCCGCGCCGCATTGCACGTTGTGCTCCACGCTGCTGCCGAGGAAATAGCTGGTGTGCACCACGCCCTGGTAGGGCCCGGCGGCATCGAAGTGGATGGCTTCGGGCCGGATCGCGACCTGCACCGGCGCGCCGGGCGCGAGCGGCTGGTCGTGGTCGGCCTCGACCGGGCCCAGCGGCGTCTCGACCCGGTAGCGCAGGAAGGCGCCGGCGGCCGGCTGCATCGCCTGCACGCGGCCCTCGATCAGGTTGGAGCGCCCGATGAAGCGGGCCACCTCCGCGCTGCGCGGGCGCAGGTAGATCGCCTCGGGGCGGTCGAACTGCTGGAGCCGGCCGCCCAGCATCACCGCCACGCGGTCCGACATCACCATCGCCTCGGCCTGGTCGTGGGTGACGTAGAGCGTGGTGATGCCCACGCGCTGCTGCAGTTCGCGGATGAAGATGCGCATGTCCTCGCGCAGCACCGCGTCCAGGTTGGCCAGCGGCTCGTCGAGCAGCAGCAGGCGCGGCTCGATCACCAGCGCGCGCGCCAGCGCCACGCGCTGCTGCTGTCCGCCCGAGAGCTGGCGCGGGTAGCGCTCGGCCTTGTCGGCGAGCTGCACCATCGCCAGCACGGCGTCGATGCGCCCGGCCATTTCGGCCCTGGGCATGCCGCGCATCTCGAGGCCGAAGGCCAGGTTGCGGCGCACCGTGAGGTGCGGAAACAGCGCGTAGTTCTGGAACACCATGCCGATGTCGCGGCGCTCCGGCGGCAGGCCGGTGATGTCCTCGCCGTCGAGCAGCACCGCGCCCGCGTCGGGATGCTCGAAGCCGGCCACGCAGCGCAGCGTGGTGGTCTTGCCGCAGCCGCTCGGGCCCAGCAGGGAGATGAACTCGCCGGGCTCGCTGTCCAGCTCCAGCGCGTGCAGCGCTGTCATCGCCTGGAAGCTCTTGCGCAGGCCGCGCAGCGTGAGCCGCGTCATGCGCCGCGGCCGGCTCGCGGCCGCCGCACCGGTCTCCGCCGGCAGCGCATCGGCGCGCAGCACCGCGCTCACTTGATCTCCCGGTTCCAACGGTCGGTGATGGCCGGCAGCTGCGGATTGACCTTGCTCCAGTCGAAGCCGACGATCGAGGCCATGGCCTTGCCGCTGACCGGCACGTCGGCCGCCATCGCGGCCGGCAGCTGTACCTGGATGTTGGTTGGCGAGGTGAAGAACTCCTTGGCCATCATCTCCTGCACCTGGGGCTGCAGGATGAAGTCGAGGTACTTGTAGGCGTCCTCCTTGTTGGGCGCGTTCTTCAGGATGTTGAAGGACTGCTCGAAGGCCACCACGCCTTCGCTCGGCACCACCATCTCCACCGGCACGCCCTTCTTCTTGAGCGCGACGATCTCGGGGAAGTCGATCACCGCCACCGTCACGTCGCCGCGCGTGAGCATGGTCGACAGCGTGCCGCTCCAGTCGGCCTGGGTGAAGGGCAGCAGCTTCCTGATTTCGACGAAGGCGCGGTCGATCGCGTCCTGCGAGCCGCCATAGAGCTTCGCGGTCATCAGCAGGAACAGCATGGCGGCCGTGTTGCCGATCTGGTAGAGGCCGATCTTGCCCTTGAACTCGGGGTTGCTCCAGAGGTCGGTCCAGGACTTCGGCGGTGTCTTCACCAGGTCCTTGCGGTAGCCGATGCCGATGGTCGAGACGATGCCGCGCACCCCGTTGTCGCCCGGGTTGCGCAGGTTCGGATAGACCTTGGCGAGGTTGGGCACCTTGGCCGCCGGAATGGGCTCGAAGTAGCCCTCGCCGCGCACCACGCTGGCGATGTTCTCGTTGACCATCAGCACGCTGTAGGGCGGCCTCTCGATGCCGGCGGCGCGCAGGTTGGCGATGAAGTTCTTGCCCAGGCCGACGTCCAGCGTGGGCTGCACGCCGCTGGCCTTGTCGAACATCGGCAGCAGGTCGCTGCGCCAGAACTTCTCCCAGCGTCCGCCGTAGGTGTTGACCACCAGCGGCGAGGCGGCCAAGGAGGGCAGGGCGGGCAGCGCGAGGCCGGCTGCGGTGCCGAGGCTGCGAAGGAGGAGGTCGCGTCGGTGGAGGCGGGTGTGCATGGCGGATCCTTGGAGCGGGAGATGAAGGAATCAGGCGGTGACGGCGTCGCCGGAAGGTGCGCGGCGGTAGTCGTAGTTGCGGTTGAGGCGGTCGAGCAGGTAGTCGCCGTAGCGCACCGGCGCATGCTTCGGCGGATTCGCCGCGTCGCTGCAGGTCGGCAGGCATTCGATCAGCGCATCCATGCGCGGGTCGAAGAAGTAGGGCAGCGAATAGCGGTCGCCGCCCGAGCGGTTGATCACGCGGTGCGGCGTGGAGACGAAGCGCCCGTTGGTCCAGCGCGCCAGCATGTCGCCGACGTTGAGCACGTAGGTGTCCGGGATCGGCGGGGCCTCGATCCAGTCGCCGCCGCGCGGCCGCACCTGCAGGCCGCCGGCGTCGTCCTGCGCCAGCAGCGTGATGACGCCGTAGTCGGTGTGCGGCGCCGAGCCGATCTGCTCGTCCTCCTGCGGCGCCTGGGGCGGGTAGTGCAGCAGGCGCAGGAAGGTGGTGGGCTGCTCGAAGTGGTGGTCGAGCGCGTGCGCCGGCAGGCCCAGGCTCATCGCGATCAGCTGCACGACGTAGCGCGAGAGCGCGTCCACCTCGGCGATGTAGCGCGTGACGCGCGGCTTGAAGTCCGGCACCCAGCCGGGCCACTGGTTGGGGCCCTGCAGCGGCAGGCCGGCCAGCAGGCCGGGGTCGTCCGGCGGCAGCTCGTGCATGAGCATCAGCGACTCGCTCATGTTCGGTCGCGTCACCTTGGCCACCGAGGAGGTGACGATGGTGGACGTGGCCATGCCCATGTAGCCGCGGTGAAAGCCGTTGATCGCGATCGACTGCTTGCGTTCGAGCGGCGAGGCATGGAACTCGCGCGAGGCCGCGAAGGCCGCCTCGCGCGAGCCGGAGCTCACGTTGTGGCCCGCGATGTAGGCGAAGCCGATGGTGCTGAGCGCTTCGTGAAGGCGCGCCGCGGACTCGCGCGCCAGCGGCGCGTGGGGGTCGATGCTGCCCTGCAGATCGATGAGGGGGATGGATGTCATGGATGAACCTCGAAGGAATAGGACTGCTGCCAGTGCGACAGCAGGTCCGCCGAATCCACCACCAGCCCCAGGTGAAGCGACACCATGCTGAGCGCCGCGGCTTCGAGGTGGGCGTCGGTGCCGCGCACCAGGTCGCGCAGCACGATCACGCGGTAGTTGTGGTTGTTGGCGTCGAAGGCGGTGTTGAGCACGCAGCAGTCGGTGAAGCCGCCGTTGAGCACCACGGTGCGGATGCCCTGGTTGCGCAGCAGGAAGTCGAGGTCGGTCGGGTAGAAGGCCGAGAGCCGGCGCTTGTTCTCCACCCGCAGGTCGCCGGGCTCGACCCGCGTGACCCACTCGGTCCAGCGGCTGCCTTCGAGGGCGTGCGCATCGGCATTGGGGATCTCGCCCACATGCAGCGGGAAGGTGCGCCGCCATGCGGCCGGGATGCCGCGCAGGTCGTCGGCGCCGTCGGGCCTGAGCACCGACTTCACGTGCACGATGGGCAGGCCCAGCGCGCGGGCATGGTCGTGGAAGGCATCGATGGGCGCGACCAGCTCGCGGGCGCGCGGCGCCGGGCAGGGGCAGTCGGGGCTCTCGTCCAGGTGGCCGCGGTGCATGTCGATCGAGATCACGGCCGTGCCGGCCGGGTCGAGGTAGTCCTCGAAGCCCGCGTCGAGCTCGCGCGCCTGGCCGTAGACATAGGCCCTCATCGCCGTTCCTCCCGCACATAGGGCACGCCCAGGGCACCCGGTTCGCCGTCCCCGCCGCGCCGCCCCAGCGCGACCCAGACCATCACGCCCAGCGTCACCGCATAGGGCGTCATCAGCACGAAGTACTGCGGCAGCTGCACGCCGGCCGCGGCCAGCTGCGGGATCAGGGCCTCGATGCAGCCGAACAGCAGCGCGCCGGCCAGCGCCTTCCAGGGCGACCAGCGCGCGAAGATCACCAGGCCGACGGCGATCCAGCCGCGCCCGCCGGTCATGCCCGCGATCCACAGCTTGGTGCTGACCACCGAGATGTAGGCGCCGGCCAGGCCGACCAGCGCCGAGCCCGCCAGCACCGCGGCGAAGCGCCAGGCCGCCACCGGGATGCCGGCCGCATCGGCGGCCTGCGGGTTCTCGCCCACCGCGCGCAGCCGCAGCCCGGCATCGGTACGCAGCAGGAACCCGGCGACCGCCGCGAAGATCGGCAGCGTGAGCCAGACCATCGCGTTCTGCTGGAACAGGCGCCCCACGACGGGCAGCTGCGACAGCGGCCACAGCGCCAGCGTGCCGATGCCCGGCGTGGCCTGGTTGGTCCACTGGGCCAGCGTGCCGACCAGGGCCGTGAGCCCCTGGCAGAAGAACACCAGCGCCAGGCCCGCGACCACCTGGTTGACGCGCAGCCCGATCACCATCGCCGCGAACAGCAGCGAGACCGCCGCCGCGGCCAGCATCGCCAGCAGCAGCGACACCGCCGGCTCGCCGAACGCCAGCTGCGCGCCGATGCCGGCCAGCGCGCCCACCAACATCAGGCCCTCGGCCCCGAGCGCGAGCACGCCGGCGCGCTCGCAGACGATCAGGCCGAGCGCGGCGAGCGCATAGGGCACGGCGAAGTCGGGCGTGTTGGCGAGCCAGTTGAGGAGGATGTCCGCGTTCATAGGCTCCCCACCCGCCGCAAGCGGTGCCTGATGAAGAAGTCGCTCGAGGCCACGCAGACCACGATCACGGCCTGGATCAGCTGCACCATCGAGAAGGGCACCTGGTAGAAGACCTGCAGGCTGCGCCCCGTCACGAACAGCGCCGCGACCAGCAGCGCCACCAGGCAGGCGGCCAGCGGGTTGTTGCGCGCCAGGAAGGCGATCAGGATGCCTGAGAAGCCGTAGCCCTGGTAGAAGGCCTGCGTGAGCCGGCCCTCCTGCCCGGCCGCGACCGCGAAGCCCGCGAGGCCGGCCATCGCGCCGGAGCACAGCACCGCGCCGTAGACGATGCGCGCCACCGGCACGCCGGCCGCTTGCGCCATGCGCGGATTGGCGTCGACGAAGCGCAGGTACAGGCCGGCGCGGCTCAGGCCGACGGCCCACCAGGCCGCCAGCGCGACCAGACCGGCCAGCAGGATCGCGCTGTTCACGCCCGCGACCAGGTCGGGCAGCCGCTCGAAGGCGCGGAACTGCGGCGAGTAGGGGAAGTTGTCCTTCGGGTCCTTCCAGCTGCCGTAGACCAGGTGCAGCAGGAAGTTGGCCGCCATGTAGTTCAGCATCAACGTCGAGATGATCTCGTTGACGCCCAGCCGCAGCTTGAGCAGCGCCGGGCCCAGCACCCACAGCAGCCCGCCGGCCAGTGCGGCCGCGAACATCAGCGGCAGGCGCAGCGAAGGGGGCCCGATCTCGAAGAAGGACACGGCGGTGGCGCCGATCGCGCCCCAGATCATCTGGCCCTCCAGGCCGAGGTTCCAGAAGCGCGCGCGAAAGGCCATCGCGCCGGCCAGCCCGACCAGGATCATCGGCGCCGCCTGGAACAGCACGGCGCGCAGGTTCTGGCCGTCGAGGAAGGTCTGGACGATGAACTCGTTGGCCAGTTCGCCGGCCGGCACGCCGGCGGCCACCAGGATGGCGGCCGAGACCAGCAGGCCCACGCCGATGGCCGCGGCGAGGACAAGCGCCTGCCGGTGCCAGGCCAGGTGCTGGCGGATCTCCAGTGCGTAGCGGCGCCCGGCCCAGGGCTGGCTCGCGGCCTTCGGCTCCCCCGTTCTCCCAGGGCCGGTCGACGGGCCGGCTTCGGCAGGCTCGGCCCGAACGCTCGCGCCCGGGTGGGCCGCAACGGCACCGCCGGGCACCATGGCCGGCGTGGACATCGACAACGCGGGCTCAGCCATGGGCCACCATCGCCTGGCCGATGGCCTGCCGGTCGGCCGGCTGCGCGAACTCGGCCACGATACGGCCGCGCACCATCACGCCCACGCGGTCGGCCAGCGCCAGCACCTCGTCGAGGTCCTCGCTGATCAGCAGCACGGCCGCGCCGGCATCGCGCGCGGCGCGCAGCCGCGCATGCACGTCGGCGCCGGCGCGCACGTCCAGCCCGCGGCTGGGGCTGTGGGCCAGCACCAGGCGCGGCGACTTGCCGAACTCGCGCGCCAGCACCAGCTTCTGCGCGTTGCCGCCCGACAGCAGCGCGGCCTTCTGCGCCACCGAGCGCACGCCCTGCACGCCGAAGGCGGCGACGGCCGCGCGCGCACCCGCTTCCATCGCCCGGCGCTTCAGGCGCCACGCCGGGCCGTAGCGACCGCTGTGGACCTGTCCGATGCCGTAGTTCTCGGCCACCGAGAGCCCGCCCGCCAGCGCGAGGCCGTAGCGGTCGGCCGGGATGGCCGCCAGGCCCAGTGCGCGGCGCGCGGGCGCCGGCGTGCGCAGGAGATCGCCGTGGCCTTCGAGCACGATCTCGCCCTCGGCATCGCCCGTCATGCCCATGATCGCCTCCGCCAACTCCCCCTGGCCGTTGCCGCCGACGCCGGCCAGCCCGTAGATCTCGCCACCGCGCAGTTCGAGGTCGATGCCGTCGAGCACGCGGCGGCCCTGCCGCTCGGGCGAACGCAAGCCGCGCACCGCGAGCCGCACCGGACCGGGTGCCGCGCGCGCCGAACCGGCGGCCGGCGCGGTGATCGATTCGCCGACCGTGAGCCGGACCAGCTCGGCCACCGGCATCTGCTTCGGGTCGACCGTGGCGATCGTGCGGCCGCCGCGCATCACGGTCACGCGGTCGGCATGGCGCTTGACGTCGGCCATCTTGTGCGTGACCAGCACCACGGCCGCACCGCGCCGCGCCAGCGCATGCACGGTCGAGAGCAGGCGCGCGGCCTCGTCGTCGGTCAGCACCGCGGTGGGCTCGTCGAGGATCAGGATGCGCGCGCCGGCCAGCAGCACCTTGAGGATCTCGACGCGCTGCTGCTCGGCCACCGAGAGCCGGTCCACGCGCTGCGCTGGATCGATGTCGAAGCCGAGCTCGTGCGCCTTGCCGCGGATGGCCGCGTCGATGCGCCGCAGGCGCCTGCGGTGGCTCTCAAAACCCTCGGCCGCGGGCGCGGTCAACAGGATGTTCTGTGCCACCGTGAAGGGCTGCACCAGCCGGAAATGCTGGTGGACCATGCCGATGCGGGCCTGGGCCGCGTCGCGCGGTCCGCCGAAGCGCACCGCGTTGTCGTCCACCCGCAGCGTGCCGGCCTCGGCCGCGTAGAGCCCGGCCGCGATGTTCATCAGCGAGGACTTGCCCGCGCCGTTCTCGCCCAGCAGCGCATGCACCTCGCCCCAGGACGCGCGGAAATGCGCGTCGGTCAAGGCGGCGAATCCGTCGAAGGACTTGTGGATGCCGATGAGCTCGAGCGCGGTCTTCATTTCTGCGTGACGACGCCCTTGACGAACCAGTCCATCTTCCAGAGATCCGCGTCCGAGAGCACGGCTCCCTTGGCGACGCGCTCCTTGCCCTCGCGGTCGAGCAGCGGGCCGGCGTAGATCTGCTTGCCCTTGAGCAGCGCCTCGCGCTCGGCGCCGATCGCGGCCGCCTTGTCCTTCGGCACCCCCGGGCCGAAGCCGGCGATGTCGGTGCCGCCCGCGCTCATCGGGATGAAGGCGCCGTAGGGCGCGGGCTTCCAGTTGCCGGCCATGATCTTCTTGAGCTCGGGCGTGAGGAACTTGTCCCACACCCAGACCGAGGAGCACAGCGTGGCCTTGGGCGCGAACTGCCGCAGGTCGCGGTGGTGGCCGGTGCCGTAGACGCCGCGCTCCTGCGCCACGATCTGCGGCGTCGGGCTGTCGACGTGCTGGCCGATCACGTCGGCGCCCTGGTCGATCAGCGCCGCGGCCGCCGCGCGTTCCTTGACCGGGTCGTTCCACGCGCCGGTGTAGATCACGTTGACCGTCGCGTTCGGATTCATCTTCTGCGCACCCAGCGCGAAGGCGTTGATGGTCCAGTTGACCACGCCGAAGGGATTGGCCGCGACGAAGCCGAGCTTGCCGGTCTTCGAGGCCGCGCCGGCCGCCATGCCGCACAGGTACTGGCTCTCGTAGGTGCGGCCGTAGAAGGACTCGAGGTTGGCGCCGTTGCTGGTGCCCGAGCCGTTGAGGAAGGCCACGTCCGGGTACTTGGCCGCCAGCTCCTTGAAGCTGTCCGAATAGCCGAAGGCGGTGCCGATGATGATGTTGGCGCCGCGCTGGATGAACTTCTCGGCGGCGGGCTTGATGGCCGAGGCGTCTTCCGGCACGTTCTCGACGAACTGGATCTTCTCGCCGGTCTCTTTCTCGACCTTGATGCGCGCCTCGTCGAAGGCCTGGGTCCAGCCGCCGTCGTTCTTGGGGCCGAAGTACAGCATCGCGATCTTGGGCTTGCCCTTGAGCGTGAAGCCGTCGGCCAGTGCCGGGCCGGCCAGTGCGGCGCCCGCCACGAGCGCCGCGACCGCGCAGGGAATCGATTTGCTACGCAACATCACTCGGACCTTTCATCATGAAATTGATACGGAACACATTGCCCTCGGGGTCGAGCAGCACCGACTGGTACCAGTGGTAGTAGGTGACGTAGGGCGCCTTGACCAGCGTGGCGCCGGCCGCGACGGCGAGCGGCACCCTGCGGTCGACTTCCTCTTGCGAATCGACGTCGATGTTCAGCAGGAACTTGACGCCGCGCGTGTCGGAGAACTCGGCCAGCTGCAGCAGCGCGTAGGCATCGAGCGCGTTGAAGCCCAGGCTCGACTTGCCGGTGTCCAGGCCGCGGAAGATCGGCGAGCGGATGTCCTCGATCTCGGGGAAGCCGAACACGCGCTGGTAGAAGCCGCTGAGCGCGACCACGTCCTTCGCGAAGACGTTGACGTAGGAGAGATGCGGCATCGCTCAGGGCGTCACTTTCGTGCCGCCGAAGGTCGTCTGCTTGAGGAACTTCGACTTCAGGTGATCGCCGGACGAGATGGGCGCGTACCTGGGCTTCTCGCCGGGCGCGAGGCAGCTCGGCAGGCACTCGACCATCGCGTCGTAGTTGGGCTGGTGGAAGAACACCAGCGACTGGCGCCGGTTGGTGCTGGCCGCATCGGGCGGCGGGTTGACCACGCGATGCAGCGTCGACACCCACAGGTCGTTGGTCCACTGCATCATCAGGTCGGCGATGTTCACCACCAGGCCACCCTCGACCATCGGCACATCCACCCACTGGCCGGCCTTGTTGAAGACCTGCAGCCCCTTGTCATCGGGCAGCACCACGGTGAGGCTGCCGTAGTCGCTGTGGGCGCCGGCGCGCAGCTGGCCGGGCAGCGCGGCCTCGGTTTGCGGCGGGTAGCTCAGTACGCGGAACATGCTGATGTGCCGGTCGATCTTGTCGTCGAAGAAGGTCTCGGGCAGCGCGAGCGCGAGCGCGAAGATGCGCATCAGCGAGCGCGAGAGATCGCTCATGGCCTCGAAGTAGTCGTCGAAGGCCGGCTGGAAGTCCGGCAGCCCGGGCCAGACATTGGGCTCGAAGTGCGGGCCTGCCGCCTCGCCGCGGTGGTACTCGTCCTCGGGCACGTTCGAGGGTCCGATCGAGAAGGACTCCTTCAGATCGCCGGGGGCCGCTTCCTCCAGGCTGTACGACAGCCCCTCCTCGCCCACCGCGCTGTAGCCGCGCACCGCGTCGTCGCGCGGGCGGTCGACCTTGCGCTTGTCGGCCAAGGGCAGATCGAAGAAGCGGCGCGAGACGGCGGAGACGCGCGCAATGAGCTCGGGGGCGATGCCGTGGTTCTTGATGACCAGGAAGCCGATACTGCGGCAGGCCTCGCCGACCTGGCGCGCCACCTCGGCCTTGCCTTCGGCCGTGCCCGCGAAGTAAGGGGCGAGATCGATGATCGGAACGGACAGCAGGGTCATGCCTTCAATCCTTCGGTGACGGTGGATTCGAGCCGGTGCGCGCGGCTCGCCGGTGTCATCGCCATGCAACGTCCATGCCAGTTGGACCAAATGGACAAATGCCCTTTCCCGCCGCGGCGTGGTGCGTGCGCGGCGCGCCGCGCGGCGAATGAGTGCGCGCGCCGTGTTGCCGTGGTGCGTACCATCGCCGGTATGGCTCGTGCATGCGGACGCGCCGTAGAGAAGCAAAATCCCGCAGGAGAGAGAAGCGCCCTCATGCCCAAGACACGCAGCAAGACGCCGTCCAAGCCGATCCTCGAAGCGCCCGCGCTCAAGCGCGTGCACGCCAAGCGCGCGCCCGCCGCGCGCAGCGCCGCCGCGGTGAGCCGCCGGCTGCGCCAGATCGAGGACAAGCGCGCGGCCATCCTGCGCGCCGCGCTCGGCCTGTTCTCGCGCTACGGCCTGCACGGCACCAGCGTCGACCAGGTGGCGGCGCGCGCCGATGTCTCCAAGAGCAACCTGCTCTACTACTTTGCCAACAAGGAGGAGCTGTACGTCAGCGCGCTGCGCGAGCTGCTCGCGGTGTGGCTGGAGCCGCTGCGCGGCTTCAGTGCCGAGCAGGACCCGCGGCAGGCGATCGGCGACTACATCCGGCGCAAGCTGGTGATCTCGCGCGACCAGCCCGATGCCTCGCGGCTGTTCTGCCTGGAAATGATCCAGGGCGCGCCGCTGCTGCGCGACGAGCTCGATCGCGAGCTGCGCGACCTGGTGACGCGCAAGTCGGAGGTGATTCGCGCGTGGGTCGCGGCCGGCAAGCTCGCGCCGGTCGATCCGCACCACCTGATCTTCGCGCTGTGGGCCACCACCCAGCACTACGCCGATTTCGGCGTGCAGGTGCAGGCGATCACCGGCCGCACGCTGGACGACCCGGAGTTCTTCGAGGAAACGGTGGCCAACGTGCAGCGCATCGTGCTCGACGGCATCGTCGCGCACTGAGAGGCTGTGAACGAATCCGGCGCGCCCGCTCAGTGCGGCGCGGCCGAGATGTCGTGATAGCGGCGATCGAAATAGATGAGGCCATGGGCGGTGCCGCCGATCGCGATGGCCACCGCCTCGCAGAAGAGCACATCGTGCGTGCCCACGCGCGTCGCATGCGACACGCGGCAGTCGAAGGAGACGGCCGCGTCCTCGAGCACCGGCGCGCCGGTGAGCTTGCGCTGCCAGACCCCGGCGGCGAAGCGCTCCTGCATCGGCGTCTTGCCGCCGAACAGGCCCGAGAGCGCCTGCTGCCCCGGCGCCAGCGCGTTCACGCACAGCACGCCGTTGGCCTGGAAGGCCGGGTAGCACGAGGCCGAGCGGTTCAGGCACACCAGCAGCGTCGGCGGCTCGTCGGTCACGCTGCACACCGCCGATGCGGTGAAGCCGGCGCGCCCGCCCGGGCCGTCGGTGGTGATGACATGGACGGCCGCGCCGAGCCGTGCCATCGCATCGCGGTAGTCGCCCTTGGGAACCGTGTTCATGGCGTTGGCGCTTTTCTCAGGCGAGCACGCAGGCTTCGGAGAAGTCCAGCCGCGGCAGGCGGCCGAACAGCTTCGCGTCGTCGCCGTGGCCCAGGTTGATCAGGAAATTGGTGGTCCACGGCGTGCCGGCAAAGAAGGCGGCGTCGACCTTCGCCTTGTCGAAGCCCGACATCGGCCCCGCATCCAGCCCCAGCGCGCGCGCGGCGAGCAGCAGGTAGGCGGCCTGCAGGGTGGCGTTGCGAAAGGCGGTCTCGCGCGCGGCCTCGAGGCTGCCGGTGAACCAGCTTCGGGCGTCGGTGTGCGGGAACAGCCGGGGCAGCTTGTCGTAGAAGGCGCTGTCCCAGGCCGCGATCACCGTGACCGGCGCGGCCAGGGTCTTGGCCAGGTTGCCCTTGGACAGGGCCGGCGCCAGCCGCTGCCTGCCCTCGGGCGTGCGCACGAAGACGAAGCGGCCGGGCGAGCAGTTGGCCGAGGTCGGCCCGCTGCGCGCGAGCTCGTAGAGCTGTTCGAGCAGGGCGTCGGAGATCGGCTCGGGGCGCCAGCCGTTGTGCGAGCGGGCTTCGGTGAAAAGCAGCGCCAGGGCGGCGCTGTCCAGGGCGGGTTTCATGCGGGGACTCCAGGTGCACCCACCCGCGCGAGGAAGGCGAGCAGGCGGCGGTTGAAGGCGGCGGCCTCGGTCACGCTGTGCGCATGGCCGCCGTGGGGCACGCGATCGAGGGTGGCTTGCGGCAGGCCCTCGGCCAGGCGCTGCGAGCAGGTCCAGGGCACGAGCACGTCGTCCTCGGCGGTGGCCACCAGCGCGGGCACGTCGATCTGCCCCAGGCGCGCATCGACATCGAAGGCGCGCAGCGCGCCGACGCGCGCGCGCAGGTTGGCCTCGCCGGGGAAATGCGCGAAGGCGTGCTCGACCTCGGCGGCCACGCGCTGCGCGTTGCCGTCGCACCAGGCGGCGGGGTACAGGAAGATGGGCTGCGCTTCCACATAGGCACGCGGGCCGCAGGCACCCAGCAGCGCGAGGCGCGCCTCGAAGCAGCGCGCCGAATGCGGGTTGGGCCGCGACCAGGCGTTGACGAGCACCAGGCTGGCAACGCGCGAAGGCGCATCGAGCGCGAGCTGCAGCCCGACCAGGCCGCCGAGCGCGTGGCCCACGAGGTGGCAGCGCGGCGTCGCTGTCGCGTCCATGATCTCGAGCACGTCGCACGCCATCTCGGCGATGGTGTAGCCGGCCTGCAGGTCCGCGGGGCTGCGGCCGGTGCCGCGCTGGTCGTAGGCGATCACGCGGTGCCCGGCCCCGACCAGCGCGGCGAGCTGCGGCGCCCAGAAGCCGGCCGAGCCGCCCAGGCCCGGGCTCAGCAGCACGGCGTCGCCTTCCGCCGGGCCATGCAGCTCGTAGTGCAGCGGCACGCTCAGGCCTTGTTGCCGACGTGCGCGATCGAGGCGATCTCAACCAGCGCGTCGGGCTTCACCAGCCCGCACTGGATGCAGTAGCGCGCCGGCTTGGTGCCGGGGAAGAACTCGGCGTAGACCGCGTTGATCTTCGCGTAGTCGGCCCAGTCCTTGATCATGATCATGTTGAAGGTCACGTCGTCCATGGTGCCGCCGGCGGCCTCGACCACGCCCTGGATGGTGGCGAGCACGTGGCGCGCCTGCGCGCTCGCGTCGCCGACGTGGACCACGTTGTTGTCCTTGTCGAAGGGCAAGGTGCCCGACACGTAGAGCACGCCGTCGGCGAGCGTGCCGGGGACGTAGGGCGCGAGCGGCACGCCGGTGCCGGGCGGGATGATGGCTTGCTTGGGCATGGTTCGAGGTCCTTTGGGAGTGATGAATCAGGCGGTGGCCGCTTCGGCCGGCGCGGCTTGCGCGGCGGTCTCCGGCGCGACGGTGCGGCAGAAGTCCTCGACGGTAGACACCCAGCCGAAGAAGGTCTCGACGTTGTAGACCGTGGCCTGCTGGATCGCTGGCCCGCCGAGCTCGTGCGTGGCGTCCTCGAGCATCAGGGCGAAGTACTCGAGGTGGAAGGCGTCGCGCAGCGTGGACTCCACGCACACGTTGGTGGCGATGCCGGTGAAGACCAGGTTGCGGATGCCGCGCGCGCGCAGGCTGCTGTCGAGCGTGCTGTTGAAGAAGCCGCTGTAGCGGGTCTTGGGGATCACGATGTCGCCGGGCCGCGGCCGCAGGTCGTCGATCAGCTCGTAGTCCCAGCCGCCCTTGGCGAGGAAGCGGCCTTGCAGCTCGGGTTTTCTGCGCATGGTCTTGAGCGCGTTGGACTTGTGCCAGTTGGGCGAGCCGGGGCCGCCCGCCTCCACGTAGTCCGCATCCCAGCCATTCTGCAGGAACACGACCAGCAGGCCGGCCGCGCGCGCGGCCGCGAGGGCGCGCGCGATGTTGGCGATCACGCCCTGCGCGCCCGAGATGTCGAAGCCGGCCGTGTCCACGTAGCCGCCGGCGGAGGCGTAGGCGTTCTGCATGTCGACCACGACCAGCGCGCTGTTGGCGGCGTGCAGTGCGAGGGGCTCGGGCCGCGCGGGCAGCACGAGGGGCGCAGGCGCGCCCGGCGCATTCGGCACGCCGGCGGGGGTGCTGGAGGCGAGGGTGGTGTTCTTGCGGGTGCTCATGGGCGTCCTTTCGATCAGGCGGCCAGGCGCTCGGCGGCGACGCGCGAAGGCACGGGGCTGTCGATGTGCGTGCGGCTCTTCATCAGCGGCTGGATGTGTTCGCCGAAGGCCTCCACGCCGAGCACGAAATCGTCGAAGGTCAGCAGCACGCCCTCGGTACCCGGCACCTCGGCGACTTCGTCGAGCAGGCGCGCCACCGTCGCATAGGAGCCGACCAGGGTGCCCATGTTGATGTTGACGGCGGAGGTCGGGTCGGCCATCTGGCGCACGTTGGTGTCGGCGCCCGACTTGGTATCGGCCGCGCTCTGCTGCGCGAGCCAGGCCAGCGCCTCCTGGTCGGCGCCGGCCTTGTAGTGCTCCCACTTGGCGCGCGCGGCTTCGTCGGTGGCGTCGGCGATCACCATGAAGAGCACATAGGAGGTGACGTGGCGGCCGGTCTTCTTCGTTGCCTCGATCAGCTTCGCGGCGGCCGGCGCGAAGGCCTGGGGTGTGTTGACGCCCTTGCCGAAGCAGAAGTTGTAGTCGGCGTACCGGGCGGAGAAGTCCATGCCGGCATCGCTCTGGCCGGCGCAGATCACCTTCATCTCGGCCTGCGGCCTGGGGCTCACGCGGCAGTCGTCCATCCGGAAGTGATCGCCCTTGAAGTCGGACTGCCCCGTGGTCCAGAGCTCGCGCAGCACCTGCACGTATTCCGACAGGTACTGGTAGCGTGTGCCGAAGAACTCGTCGCCGGGCCACATGCCCATCTGCGAGTACTCGGGCTTCTGCCAGCCGGTGATGAGGTTGAGGCCGAAGCGGCCGTTGGAGATCGAGTCGATGGTGGAGGTCATGCGCGCCACGATGGCCGGCGGCATGACGAGCGAAGCCGCCGTGGCGAAGAGCTTGATCTTCGAGGTGACGGCGGCCAGCCCGGCCATGAGCGTGAAGGTTTCGAGGTTGTGATCCCAAAACTCGGTCTTGCCCCCGAAGCCGCGCAGCTTGATCATCGACAGCGCGAAGTCCACGCCGTAGTGCTCGGCCTTCTGCGTGATCTGCTTGTTGAGTTCGAAGCTCGGCTTGTACTGGGGGGCGTTCTCCGAGATCAGCCAGCCGTTGTTGCCGATGGGAATGAAGATGCCGACGTTCATGCTTGCGCTCCTGGACCGAAGGTGAGGGATGGGCTGCGGGCGCAACGCCGATGGACGCGCGCCGACGGTCCTATGCATAGGCCGTGCCATTTAACTAAGCCTTTTGAAATCAACCACTTACGCGTTCTCATCGAAAACGATTGAACCAAATGGTCCAAGATGGAGCGCTTGGTCTGCACGGTCGTGGCCGGCTTTGGTGCAAGGTCGACACCCTCTACGGCGGATGGCGGCAACGACCATCTTCAAGGCGAGGCCCGCGGGGACGCCCTCCACGGCAGTGATGGAGGCGACAGCCTGGACGGGGGCCCTGAATGCATTGGAACGCCGCGCGCGATGCGTGTCGGAAATGCCGAACACCCTGGGAGCCCCGACGGATGCGTCATCGCTCGGCGAGATCCGGGCCTGCTCCATGTAGCCCATCGACTCCCGTGGGAAGGTACTGTCTGGACCAGCCCGTTCATATTCTCATTGGTTCCGCGCCAGGGATTCTTGGGGGTCGCAGCACGCGTTCCCCACTTCCTGCACAAAACTGCCGACAGCGGCGCCGCCGCTCCCCGGCAACGGACTCGGCCTGAATCCTTGCTGAATCATGAGCCCTGCGTCCTGCCACATTGGCCGATACCAAGGATTGATTACGGCGTTCAGTTCACCTCGCGCATCGAGCGCGGTCTGGTGTCGCCTTCGGTGGAGACCCTGAGCCGCATCGCGGATGGTCTGGGCGTGCCTACGTGACCTTCCAGCATCCCGGGCTCAAGTTCCTGTACTTCCTGTCCGGGGAGGCCATCTACCGCTACGGCGCGAGGTCGGTCACGGTGAGGGCAGGGGATTCGTTGCTGTTCGATGCGACCGTGCTGCACGGGATCGAGGCCATCCGGAGCCAGCCAGTCTCGTATCTGTCGGTGGTGTTCACGCTGCGCGAATAGTCGAGCCGACGAGGAGAGCATCTACAAGGCTCCCCTCGCTTTGCAGTTCGGCGCGGCTGAAACGAAAAAGGCCTGCAGCTCGAACTCGCCGATCTCGCCCGGCGCTCCTTCGCCGTTCAGGGCCAGCGACGATACGCCGCAGCGTAGCGAGCAGTAATGCTTGCGAAATCAAAAACTTGGCGAACTGACCCTGCGCCCTTACTGGGGATCCTAACCGCCAGTACTGACGACGAAAACAAATCGACCTCTACGCGGACGGCGACGCACGGAGGCGATCATCGGCTAGATGTCGATGATGCCCGCGGTGATGCCATGGCAATGCATGCTCGATAGCGGCGTGCACCTCAAGAGAGCGAATCTGGGTCACTCTCCATCTTGCTTTGCTCAGCCAGCCAGTTCGCGAATAGCAGCAGCCGTTCCGGGGGTGGCCGTGTCTTGGGCCAGCGCAGATAGTAGGCGCGCGGAGCAACCCAACCGATCTCGCTCAGTTCGACCAGCTGCCCAGATTGAATGACACGCGAAGACATGAAATCGGGCAGCAGGACCACACCGAGGTCTGCCAGCACGGCACAGGAGCTTGGCCGCATTGCGCACACCCACAGGCATCGCGTTCAGCATCCCGTCCGCATCATTGCCGGCCGGCCGACCGGATCCCGCCTGGATGCTCACCAGCCGCTCGCCCAGCGTCGCAAACCATTTCTCCAGCATAGGACTCACGGTGTTGGGCGAGCCGCGCCCGATCTTCAGGCGCACGCGCTCGATGGTGGGCCGCTTGCCCTCGGCCAGCCGCGCATCCGCGGCCGTAAGCACGTCGGCCTCCTGGATCCCTCGACCTCTCAGCCCCGTGACCTGGCTCATATGCATCCTTTCCGGCCTCGCAGCGCGCCTCGCCGCTTCCATATCGCCCCGAGCGAAGCGAAGATCACGCCGCCCTGCTGTGGCTGCGCGCCGGTGACTGGTCTGCGGCGAACGACTCCTTCGCACGTATCGAATCGTGGCGCCGGATTCCAGCGCCCTTGGCATGGATGGCGGAGGCGCGCTACGCGTGCACGACCTTGACGGTGCGTGGGGCCTGCTCGCTGAACTGGCCTGGTTGTCAGCCGATCGATTTGACCAGCTCCTGAAGAGGCTCGCCGACCCGTTGCTGGAGCGGCTGCGCAGGGGGTTCGACGCGACGTTCGAGGGGCATGGCGATGTGCGCGACCTGGCTTGGTTTCCAGCTCGGGTCCTCACGGAAAAGCCCGGTCTGGCGCACCAGTTGGGCGAAGCGCAACGCTCTCTTCACACCGAGCCCGAACAGGCGATGAGACTGCTGCTGAAGTTGCTCGGTGTGGAGCGCCAGGGCCGGCAGCGTGACATCGTCGAGCGACGCAAGGCACTGCGCGACGCGCACCCGTCACTGTATGCGGCTTATCTGAGGACACGGTGATCCTGTCATCGGGGCATTCGTGGCGCGCAGCTCACAACAGCGCGCGCGCGCTGGCTGTCAGTCCGACCACAATCGCTCAATGACCGGACACCCCCGAATCAAGTTCGACCCGCTTCCCAGCGAGTGCCTCGTCGACCAAACTCTGGTCATTTGCATTCGCGGACTTGCGGCGCGGGAACACGTGACCGTTCGCCTCTCCAGTGCTGCCTATGGCGGCGGCGTGCTGTTGTCTCAAGCCGTCTTCGTTGCCGACGCGAATGGAGTCGTCGACCTCAGCCGCGACGCGCCTACCTCCGGCTCCTATGAGGGCATTGACGCCATGGGGTTGTTTTGGTCGCGCGCACCCGTGACTGGTGCCGTCGCGGCGCATCACGGCGATGTGAGCAAGGACCCGTTCACGGTGACGCTGACAGCGGTGGCCGAGGACGGGAAGACGTCTATCTCTCAATACATCAAAAGGGCGTTTGCCGGCGCGGGCGTCTCAACTCGAGAGGTGCGCGAGCGCGGTCTGGTTGGCAAGATGTTTGAACCGGCGAATCCCGGCCCCCATCGGACCGTGCTTGTCGTCGGAGGTTCCGGCGGCGGTTTGGTCTGGTCCCAGGAGATGGCGGCGTTGCTGGCCTCGCACGGTTTCGCCGCTCTTGCGCTGGCGTACTTTGCGGCAGAAGGGCTGCCGCCCACGCTCGACCGTATTCCACTCGAGTATTTCGAAACAGCCCTGCAGTGGCTGGCCGCCCAGCCAGGCGTGGCGGCGAATCACATCGCGGTGACAGGTGTCTCGCGTGGCGGAGAGTTGGCGCTCTTGCTCGGAGCGACCTTTCCTCAGATTCGTGCCGTCGTCGCTTACGTTCCCAGCGGCATCGTCTGGCCAGCCTATCCAGCGAGCGGCTTCAGCGCCTGGACACTGGCTGGCCAGGAAATTCCGTTCGCAACAACCTTGAGCTACGAAGAGTGGGACAAGGAGCTCGCGGCCGGTCGTGCGCGCGAGGGCAGCTTCGACTGGTATCTGATTCCGCTGCGGGACCCCGACTATGCAGCGAGAGCCTCCATTCCTGTGGAGAACATCCAAGGGCCCGTTCTCATGATTTCGGGGGTTGACGATGGACTGTGGCCGTCGAGCGAGCTGACGGAGTTTGCCGTCCGGCGCCTCAAGCAGAAGGGCTTTGCCCATCGTGTCGAGCATCTCAGCTACCCGGGCGCGGGACACAGCATTGCGTGGCCGAACGCACCGACGACCATGCTGAAGTCCAAGCACCCTGTCTCCGGGGAAGACATGGACATGGGTGGCACGCCCGAGGGAACGGCTCGAGCGCGACAGGACTCGTGGCCGCGCATGCTCTCTTTCTTGCGAAACGCATTGATCGACGGCTGAAGACGAGCGGCTGCCTTCCGACCGGATCTCGGCTGTGACGGCTGAAGCAGACGGAACGTTGTGGTTGCGTTTGGCGGCACCCAATGCCTGCCCTTCTTAAGTTTCCCCTAAGTTCTGCGACAGAGACTTGCACTTCGGCAGCCCGCTCTTCGTCTCCTCCTCCTCCCTCCCATAGGGGCTGCTGTTAACCCGCTCCGGCGGGTTTTTTCTTTGCTTATCTGGGATGATTCAATCGAAACGTCTCCACGTGGCCACCGGGCATGGCCACCTTGGGTGGGGCTTGGACGTTTTCACAGAATCTTCTCAGCACGAAGCTGAATCCGGAAAGGGTTTCTGGAAGTCACGCGCGCGCCAGCCGAGGTTGCTCAAAAAATGGGCGAACCTCTGAAGCAGTCCAAACAGCCGAAAACCGCTCGCTTGGCAGTGAGCCTCGGCCCGGCAAGGTGATCGCGCTACTGAACCAGAAGGGCGGGGCAGGCAAGACCACGCTCGCATCTGGCCGGCGAACTGGTCATGCAGGCAAGCCGCGTCAGGCCGCTCGGTGCGGACCCGCAGGGCTCTTCCCTCGGCTGGGCTCAACGTCGGCTCCGGCGTCGTCTGCGCGTTCACTCGCCATGGAAGGCCGCGCCCGCGGAGCGGCGTCTATCATCCCGCGTCGACGGTGGTCGAGCGGGCCGAATCGTTGCGGGGAACGCTGATGTCTCGACGGCCGCCTGCCGGGTCCGCATCCTGCCGCCAAACCGGGAAGCGCGCCTCGCTGGGAACCCGCGCGACAGCCGCACCACAACAACAGTGAGGAGCACATGCCGAACCCACGCCCCAAACGCTTCATCATCATCCCCAAGCTCGGCGCGGTCGAGGTGGCGCCGACACCGAGCCAAACGATGCGGCTGATGCGCCTGTCGCCGGCTTCGGCCACCGCCACGAAGCGTGCTCGAGTCGGCAGCGCCGGCGCTCGCTCAGCCACGCGCGGGCAGCCACCGGCGTTGGGGCTCAGGGTCGTGAACAGCTCGCCGGCCGACGGTGCCGTGCTGGTGGAAGCAGGGCATGCGTCCATCACCCAGGTGAAGGCACGTACGCCAGCGGGAGCCAAGGTGATCGAGGAGCAGTGGTACCGCCTGGAGCGGCCGGCAAGGCCCTGGCTCAAGCTGAGCGCAACGCTCAGGAAGCCGCGGACAATTGCCGGCCATGCGATGAAATGGACGGTCACGGTCGTGCTGGACGGCGCCGCGCGCAAGCGACTGGCCCGTGCGCTGGTCACGGTCATGGTGGATGAAGCCAAAGGCATCGGCGTGGAGCTTCTGACGGACCGCTTCGGACGCGCGACCTTCGAGCTCAGCACCAAGACGACGCGGCTGGATGCGATCTATGTCGATCCACTGCACGGCGGCTGGCCCATCGCCCTCTCGAACGTGGATATCGCCGCGCAGGGCATGGAGATCGCCGTGCCCGGGATCGATCTGAAGAGCGCCGACGTGCGCGGCCTGATCTACGGCAAGCCCCCGGCCGGCGCTGGAAGGGGGGTGAAAGTAGGCGTGGTCGACACCGGTGTGGGGCCTCATACGGCGCTCAAGGTCGCGGGTGGGCGCAACACCACGACCAACGAGTCGGTACGCCGCTATCGCGACGAGGACGGACACGGATCGCACGTGGCGGGTGTCATTGCAGCCGCCGCGGCCGGCTGGCGCCGTGGCGAGGCCAGTGCCGTGGGACTGTACGCCTACCGGATCTTCGAGGCGGGCGACCCCTACGCGTCGACCTTCGCGATCCAGGCAGCGATCAAGCAGGCTGCGATCGATGGGTGTGACCTGATCAATCTGAGCATCGGCGACAGCATGGCCGACGAGAGCGTGCGCGACGCTGTCGAGTTCGCCTGGTCGCTCGGCAGCGTGTGCATGGCCGCCACAGGCAACGACGGCAAGGGCCAGGTGGACTACCCGGCGCGCTATGCCAAGGCGGTTGCCGTTTCGGCCATCGGTCTGGACGGCAGTTGGCCGCCTGGCGCCAATTTCGCGTGGACCCTGGGCGCCTCGCGCGGCAAGGACATCGCGCGGCACCAGAGCTTTCTCGCCAGCTTTTCCAACCGCGGCACCAAGGTGGCCCAGACCGCGCCCGGCGTGGCGGTCGTCTCCACCATCTTCGACGACCGCTGGGGCGCCATGTCAGGCACCTCGATGGCCACGCCGATCGCCACCGGGGTGTTGGCCCGGCGCCTGGCCGCCAGCCCCGTGCGCGACATGCCGCGCAACGCGGTGCGTGCGGCGGCGGTCGTCCAGCTGGCGCTCGACCATGCCGAAGACCTGGGCTTGGCCGCCACGATGCAGGGGTGTGGTTTGGCCCGATAATCCAGGCATGGACCGGTACGTGTTCTTCAACGCCAAGAGCGGGGATGCCAAGGCGCTCACCGCGGCGAAGAAAACCGCCCGGGCGCTGGGCGCCACGGTGGTAGGTGCGGCCGCGGGCTCCATGCTGGTGGAGGCCGCCCCGGCGCAGGCCGAACAGGTCGCCCAGGCGCTGCCAGGCTGGCGCTACACCGCTGAGCGCAAGACGGCGCGTGTGCCGGAACGCAGGCCGCTGCAGCGCGCCAAGCAAGCCGCCGCCAAGAACTGACCCTCCATTGGGCAGTCCTCGCCGGGGCCAAGGCCCCGCAGGCCGCGCCGACGATTCAAGTGCGGTGACACGTCACTTTGCTCAGGTCGAAGTCCGACACTGGTCTTGGCCCAGAAAGGTGATTGCACAGGGTGCGGTTGCGCCTGCTGACCGAGCGCAGCGTGCCATCGGCGGCGGCGGCGACGGCGGCGCTCCAGCATGGCCGCCACGACACATGCCATTTTTGCAGGCGCAGCATCGCGGCGCAGGCGTGGCAACGGTTTTCAGCGTTGCCCACATCCTTTTCCACCGTCTTGTCCACCGCAACGGTGGAGAACTTGCCTCTCGGTGAGGGGCCCGGTAGAGGGGCGGCAAGGAGCAAGTTGTACACATTTGGTAGTACGCGGCGACAACAGGCGACTGGGCGGCCCAAGCGCCTTCACCCCCAGGGTCACCACGGTCAGCCGCCGCGCCGCTCCCTTCGCCAATCCCAGGGCACCACAGGCTCCGGTAGGCCGGGATCCCGGACGTGGACCTGCCCACGATGCGGCGGCCGTCGTCCAGCGCTTCGAGCTGCTGCAGCAGGGCGCGCTTGAGTTCTGCCCGTTCGAAAATCGATTCCTGGACCTAGCGCACGCCGCCCACTGCATCCGCCAACGAGGTGGCGCTCCGAATTCTCTTCGCCACGACGTCCGCTTCTTCCTTGAGAAGTCCGCGCTGGTGCTATGTCTCGAACTGCTCCGCTATCCGCTTCAACGCGACGTCGAGGTCGCCGGGTTCGCGTCGTGCAGCGCCACGTCGAGCCCTGCCCGCGCGAAAATGATGGCCCAGGCCGAGCCGACGAGCCCTGCCCCCACGCAGGCGAACTCGGTGACGGCGGGCGTATCACGGATTTCCATCGGCATCGGCTTACTCCACCTTCGCACCGGAGAACTTGATGATCTCGCCATAGCGCGTGATCTCGCTCTCCATGAACCGGCCGAAGTCCTCGGAGGAGCCGGAGGCGATGTCCGCCCCGTAGTTCACGAACTTGTTCCGGATATCCGGGTCCGCGAGCACCTTGGTCAGTTCCGTGTGCAGGCGGACGACGATCTCGCGCGGCGTGCCCGCCGGCGCCATGAGGCCGTACCAGGCCGAAGCGCGCATGCCCTTTTCGGCCGTCGCCTCGTCGAATGTCGGCACGTCCGGCAGGGCCGGCAGCCGCTTGTCCGACGGCACGGCAAGCGCGCGCAGCTTGCCGCCGCGGATGTGCGGCAGCGCGCTTGGATCCAGCATCATCGTGATCTGCTGGCCGCCCATGAGGTCGGTCAGCGCCGGCCCGGCGCCCTTGTAAGGGATGTGCAGCAGGTCGATGCCATAGACCCGCGAGAGTGTGGCGCCCGCCAGGTGCCCCGAGGATGCCGATCCCGCCGAGCCGTAGGTCAGCTTTCCCGGCGCGGCCTTGGCCGCGGCAATGAGCTGCGCGGCGGTCTGGTAGGGCGAGTTAGCCGGCACCAGCAGCACGTTCGGCGCCGACGCGATCAGGCCGATTGGGGCGAAGTCCTTGTGCGGGTCGAAGCCCAGCTGCGTGTACAGGTTGGGGTTGGCCGCATTGGGCGTGCTCGAGCCCAGCAGCAAGGTGTACCCGTCCGGCTTGGAGCGCGCGAACAGGGCCGTGCCGATGTTGCCGCTGGCGCCGGACCGGTTGTCGACGACCACGCTCCGGCCAAGCCGTTCGCCCAGCGCCTGCGCCACCAGCCGCGCGATGGCATCGGTCAGGCCGCCTGGGGGGAAGGGCACGATCATCCGCACCGGCTGGTTCGGATACGCCTGCGCGTTTGCCGTCACGCCGGCAAGGCCCAGGGTTGCGCCAGCGGTGGCGAACGCCAGCGAGCGGGTAAGGAATGTTCTCTTGTGCATGATGTGTCTCCAGAACTCTCGTTAAGTATTGGGCAATGGAATGTCCAGCGTCGTGGTGCGGCGCAACTCCCGGCGGTGCTGCTTGTCGTCGAACGGGCGTGCGCGGTGCATCGTGGCGCGGTTGTCCCAGAGCACGAAGTCGTTCGGATGCCATTCGTGCTGGTAGACGAAGCGGCGCTGAGTGGCGTGCTCGATCAGGTCGCGCAGCAGCAGGCGGCCTTCGGGCAGGGGCCAATCCAGGATGTGCGAGGCATGCGAGGCGAGGTAGAGCGACTTGCGTCCCGAGCCCGGGATCACCCGCACCAGCGGATGGTCGGCACCCTTGAGCTTGTCCTGTTCCTGCTTGGAAAATTCGAACCCCATGACGAGGCGCGAGTAGACGATGGAATGGTGCACGCGCAGGCCGGCGATCGTGGCCTTGGTTTCATCGTCCAGCGCATCGTAGGCGGCGCGCATGTCGGCAAACTCGGTGTCGGCGCGCACCGGGGGCACCACCTTGGCGAGCAGCATCGAATAGCGCCCGGCCGGATCGACGAAGGAAGCGTCCGTATGCCACAGGCGGTTGCTCACCGAGCCCATGCGCCGCCGGTCATCGGCCGCCATGATGTTGCCCTGCTCGTCGACATTGGCCACGTCCGACAGCGCCTCGCTGCCCAGGCGGTTCTTGGCCAGCACGGACAAGGACGTCTGCGCGTGCAGTTTGCCGTCGAAGCGCTCGCTGAAGTCGAGCTGCTCGTCGGCGTCCAGCGTCTGGTCGCGGAACACCACCACGGCGTGCTCGTCCATGGCAGCGCGAATCTGAGCGAAGGTCTCTTCATCGCGCACGAGGCGCAGATCGATCGGTCCCGCCTCCGCGCCGAAGAGGGGATGCAGTGGGGTGAATGAGAGCTTCATGTGACGCTTGTCTCCTTGTCATGAGGGATGGGGGTCGGGCGTCGCGTGCGCCCTTTCACCAGGTCGACCGCATACGTGATGGCGTCGACCATGCTGTCTGCGTTGGCGATGCCGCGCCCGGCAATGTCGAAGGCGGTACCGTGGTCGACCGAGGTCCGCAGGATCGGCAGGCCCAGCGTGACGTTGACCCCGCTTACGGATTTCCACACACCGGTGGCCGGGTCGATGCTGAAGCCGAGCAGCTTGACCGGGATGTGGCCCTGGTCGTGGAACATCGCGACCACCGCGTCGAATTGCCCGGCGCGCAGCTTGATGAACACGGTGTCGCCGGCCCAGGGGCCGGTGACTGCGTGCCCCTGGGCCGCGTAGGCGTCCACGACCGGCGCGATCACGTCGCGGTCCTCGTGGCCGAGGATGCCGCTCTCCCCCGCATGCGGGTTCAAGCCGGCGACCGCGATGCGTGGGCGCTCGATGCCCAGCGCGCGCAGCGCGTCTAGCGTCACGTCCAGCACGCGGCGGAGCCGGACGGGCGTCACGCGCGACGGCACCTCGGACAGCGGGCAATGGGTGGAGACATGGCTCACGCGCATGCCGCCGTGCGCCAGCATCATCACGCCGTCGCGCATGCCGGTCAGGTGGGCGAGAAGCTCCGTGTGGCCTTCGAAATGGTGGCCGGCCAGTTGCAGCGCTTCCTTGCACAGCGGCGCCGTCACGATCGCCTGCGCGCGGCCGTCCTGCGCCCAGCGAACGGCCTCGGCGATAGCGCGGTACGACCACTCGCCGGCGGGGCCCGACACTTCGCCGATGACGATGGCCCCTTCGACGGGGCCGACGTCGTGCACGTCGAGCGACGGCGGCAGGCGGCCTTCCGCCAAGCCCAGTTCGCGGGCAGCGGCATCCAGTGCAGCACGGCTGCCGAAGGCCGTGAGACGCACCTCCACCCCGAGCGGCCGGTCCGCCAACATGCGTACGGCCTTGAGGATGATCTCGGGGCCGATGCCGGCAGGGTCGCCCATGGTGAGGGCTAGGCGGATGGGTTCGGTCATGGTGTGGTCGCAATTTCTGTGAGTTGAGGGCGCGGGGCCGCAGCGCCGCAGGAGGCCAGCAGTTCGGCGAGATCGTCGGCGTCGCCGAACGCACCAGACCGGCTCAGGCAGCGCACGCCGTCCCAGGGGCCGCCGACGAGTCGCGCGCTGCCCCAGCCGGCGCGCGGCGACAGGCCCGCGACCAAGGCGTCAACCTGGGCGGCGTCGCACAAGGCCAGCAGCGAGTCGCCACCGATGGCGATCAACAGCTGGGGCCGCGGCCCCGCCACCACGCGGGCAGCGCCCTGGGCCAACGCAGCGGCGGCTTGGGCAGGCGCCAGTTCATCGGCCGACGAAAAGTCCATGATCCGGACACGTCCCGGCCCCACCGCGGAATCGAACATGGCCATGTGCTTCAGCTGGCAGCGCAGCACGGGATGGCGGCTCGCCGTGGCGATCAGGACCTCGGTTGCGGCGGCGCTCTCGGCTGGGCTGAACGACGCGGCCCTGCGCCCGCGGCGCGCCAACGCCAGGGCGAGCCCGGCGCTTCCGCACCAGAGCACGCCGTCCAGGCCGGCGAACTCGGACACCACCCGGTCGAGATCGGCATCGTCGCGGGCATCGGGAACGACGATCCGCGTGGTGCCGATGCGGCCGCTCCCGTCAGGTTGCAGCACCATGCTGTGGCGCACCAGGGCGTCGCGCAGCACCATGGCGGAGACGGGGGGTTCGCCGTCGAGGCATGCGACGACCAGGCGGCCGCCGATCACCCGGCGCGCCAAGGTAGGAAATGCCGGCGCGAACACGATGCTTCCGAACCTGCCGCTGCGGGCGAGCCATGCCAGCTCAGCCAGGCTGTTGCCGCGCAGCAGACTGTCCACCTTCTTGTAGGGCGTTCGTGCACCGGCGAGCCAGTCGATGCAGGCAGCAAGCCGCGCTTCGAGTGCCTCGCCCGTGACACTCCTGCTCACCGTCGTACAGACTTCGACCTGTGCCTTCCAAGGCAAGGCTTCCGGCCGGCGCAGCGCCACCGGCACGCCTTCGGCATCCGCGAAAGCGGCTGCGCAATCGAGCGCGCCGGTCAGGTCGTCCGCGAGGATTCGGCAGGCAACGTTCATGCGGCTTCTGCGATGTGGAGAACGACGTCCGACTCGCGCAGCCTTTGCGCCTCGGGCGCTGGCGGCGCGGCATCCGTGAACACCTCATGGATCGCATCCAGGGTCTGTCCATATTGCCGGACCGGTTCGGACTTCTGGATGTCAGCTATCGCGACCTTGTGCGCCGCCGGTATGTCGGCACCGACGACGACGCCTGCGTACTCCGACAGGACCCTGCCGCGCGAAAGCGCGTGCCGCGCGATCGCCACGTTGTCGTTCGGATCCAGCCTGAG
>NZ_JBDGIO010000018.1:0-125777 GCF_057657375.1 Variovorax sp. Soil_C_12
GCTTCTTCACCGAAGTGAATGTGGAGACGCAGGAAGTGCCGGGCTCGCCGGACCAGGTGGACCTCGCGATCAACGTGACGGAGAAGCCCACCGGCAGCCTCCAGCTCGGCGCGGGCTACTCGAGCACCGACAAGATCTCGCTGAGCTTCGGCATCACGCAGGAAAACGTGTTCGGCTCCGGCAACTACCTCGGGCTGCAGGTCAACACCAGTTCCTACAACAAGACCATCTCCCTCACGGCGACGGACCCCTACTTCACGAAGGGCGGGATCTCCCGCACGCTGAACGTCTTCCACACCGCGACGCGCCCCTACTACGAGGCCGACGGCAACTACAAGCTGGTCAGCGAGGGCGGATCGGTCAAGTTCGGCGTGCCCTTCGGCGAGCTGGACACGGTGTATTTCGGCGCGGGGCTGGAGCGCTATGTCTTCACGCCGGGCAGCAACGGCAGCTACACGCTGGTGGACGGCAGCTATGTCTACACGGCCACGCCACAGGCCTACCTCGACTACTTCGAATGCACGGGCACGGCGCCGAGCGTCACCTGCGCGAACAACAGCCGCTTCGCCGTGCCCTTCACCATCGGCTGGTCGCGCGACGACCGCGACAGCGCGCTGGTGCCGACGCGCGGGCGGCTGCAGAGCGCAAACGTCGAGCTGGGCGTGGGCAAGGACTTGCGCTACATGAAGAGCGGCTACCAGTACCAGCAGTACTTCCCGCTGTCGAAGCAGTACACGCTGGCGATCAACGGCCAGCTGGGCTACGCCCGGGCGCTGGGCGACACGAGCTTTCCGATCTTCAAGAACTTCTATGCGGGCGGGCTGGGTTCGATCCGCGGCTTCGAGCAGAACTCCCTCGGGCCGCGCGACGCGGTCACGGCGGGCGCGCTCGGCGGCACGCGCAAGGCCATCTTCAACATGGAGTTCAGCACGCCCTTTCCGGGCGCGGGCAACGACAAGACGCTGCGGCTCTACGGCTTCTTCGATGCGGGCAACGTCTTCGCCGAACGCACGAGCGGCCTGACGGATGCGCAGTGGCGCGCGCAGAACAGGATTCGCACGTCGGCGGGCGTCGGGATCAGCTGGATCTCGCCGCTCGGGCCGCTGCGCCTGGCCTATGCGGTGCCGATCACCTACCAGAAGCAGGACGACGCCCACGGCATCGCCGCGGACCGGATCCAGCGGGTGCAGTTCCAGATCGGGACTTCGTTCTGAGGACGAGGGGGCGAGGGGGCCTGTCAACAGGCCCTCGCCAAGCCCCTCGCGTCACCCCTCGGCGAGATGAGCCCTGCGCCTGCAGCCGCCGATGCCGCGCGCTTCCCCTTGCGCCAGCGAATTCGCCACGGCACGCCCATCGTTGGGCGCCGCCGCAGGCCGCCCGCTCGCCAGGATGGGCGCCAGCGTGGCGGCCGCCGCGCTCGGCGCTGCCGGGTCATCGGCCTCGCAGCCGCCCCCGTCCCAGCTCGCCAGCACGATCGCAGCGATGGAGCACAAGCCCGCGATCCAGGGCAGCGCGGCCTCCAGGAGGCTGTCCGCATCGGGCAACTCCTCCACCGCCGGGCCGAGCGCAAAAGCCGGCTGATGCAGCTTGCCGCCACTCATGACAGCGTCCCCCGATTCACGGCGGCCGGCGCGGCTTGGTGGATGTCGCCGGCAGCGGCCAGGGGCATGCGCAGTGTGAGCCCCATCCCGCCCGGCGCCGAGGGCATGGCGTCGCAGGCGAGGCGGACGATGTGCGAGAAGGCCTGCCGCAGCTCGCCCGGGTCCGCCCACACGCCGAGCGCGAGGTCGGGCAGCCGGTGCTCGAGCTCGATGCCGGCTGCGCGCAGCATCGTGCCGCAGGAACGGGACATCTCCTCGAGCGGCGCGCGAAGGTCGAGCCAGCGGCGCTCGACGGGCTCGGTGTCCTCCGGGAGGGCGGGGCCGGCGGGGCGCGGCCGGCGTGCCGCAAGCGCGCGCGGCAGCGCGACGAGAGAAAAGCTCAGGCCGAGCCCGAGAACGACGGCAGGCGAGAGTTCCATGAAGAAGACCTCCGAAGATGATGGCCCGATGCTGGCCGGCAAATACGGAGGAATCTGGGAACGCGCCGGTCGCGGCGCCGCGCTTCAGGCGCCGGGCCGGCGCAGGTCGCGCTCGCTCTCGATGGCGAAATAGAACCACTCGGCGCCGGGCAGCGCCTCCGCGTTCGGGAACACGATGAAGCCGTCGCGCTCGGCCGCCAGCACCCTGCCGTCGGCGCGCACGCCGATGGGCTCCCCCTTCGCCACCGCGTCGAAGGTGGCCCACTCGCGCACGAACTGGTCCTCTTCGCTGTCGCGATCCGTCACGCTGACCAGCCGCAGCAGCGAAGGCGCCGCCGGCGGCCCGGCCTGCGGATCCGGCGCGACCATGCCCAGCAGGCGCAACGCCGCATGGATGGCGCGGTGCGCGACCTCGGGCGCGGCCGGGTCCTGGTGCTGGCCGCATTCGAGCGTGACGCCGTAGCCGCCGCGGCTGCGCATGTATTCGTTGGTGCCCCAGCCGAAGGCCAGCGCGGCCTCGTCGGCCGGCTGGCCGCCGGCACGCTGCGCCAGGCCGGCCGCGTAGATGTCGAGCCAGCCCTCGACCACGCGCGGCGTGCCCATGTGCAGCGCGAGCAGCCCTTCCTCGAACGCGCGCGCGAAGGGTTCGAGCGTGCCGGCGTTGTCGCGCGGGCCGATCATCGCGAAGGCCTCGCCCGCGCTCTGGAAGGAGTGCAGGTCCAGCAGCACGTCGTGGCGCTCCAGCAGCGGGCACAGCAGGTCGGTGATGCGGGCCTCGTAGTCGGCCGGCGCCTCGCCCGCCGGCGTGGGCTTGAACAGGCGGTTGAGGTTGCGCTCGCCTTCGCGCCGCATGAGGCGGCGCGCCAGCGGGTTGGCCACCGGCACCAGGGTGAGCTGGCCGCGCAGCAGCTGCAGCGCGCCGCTGTCCAGTTCGGCCAGGATGCGCTCGATGCCTGCCGTGCCGCAGGTCTCGTCGCCGTGTACGCCGCCCAGGACGATCAGCCTCGGCCCGGGCTCGAGGGAAGTGAATCCGTGAATGCGAAGAAGGTCGGGGACGTGGGGCTGTTGCTCGCTCATCTCGCCGCTGATCCTACAGGGCGGCGCATGGCGGTCCTACCGGGCTTTCCGCGATGCCGTGCCACAAGGAGAAATGACCAAGGAGCAAGCAATGGCCAGCAAGAAGGCGCCCGCGAAGACCGACCCGCTGAAGGACGCCGGCGGCGGCAAGACCAAGGTCGAGCAGGGCGGCGAATCGGCGCCGCGCCTTCCGCACGAGCGCGACCAGTCCTCGGACAGCCAGCAGAACCAGGGCGGTTCCTCCGAGCTGGGCCGCAAGGGCATGGAAGACGTGGAGCGCGGCGTGGTCGACACCGACCGCGGCCCGGAGGCCGACCGGGTCTACAACGAGAAGGTCAGGCGCTAGCCTTGAGCTGCGCGCGCATCTCGGCGATCACGCCCGCGTAACTCTTCGCATTGAATATCGCGCTGCCGGCCACAAAGGTGTCCGCGCCGGCGCCGGCCACGCGCGCGATGTTGTCGGTCTTGATGCCGCCGTCGACCTCCAGGCGGATGTCGCGCCCGCTGGCCTCGATGCGCTTGCGGGCGAGCTCGATCTTGCGCAGGGCCGAGTCGATGAAGCTCTGGCCGCCGAAGCCCGGGTTCACGCTCATGATGAGGATCAGGTCGATGTCGTCGATCGCCCAATCCAGCGGCTCCAGCCCGGCGCCCGGGTTGAACACCAGCCCCGCCTTGCAGCCGGCCGCCTTGATGGCCTGGATGCTGCGGTGCGTATGAGGCGAGGCATCGGGGTGGAAGCTGATGTAGTCGGCGCCCGCCTGCGCGAAGGCGGCGGCCAGCGCGTCCACCGGCTCGATCATCAGGTGCACGTCGATCGGCACCGGCGTGCCGCCGGCCGTCTTCGCGTGCGGCTTGAGCGCCTGGCACACCATGGGGCCGAAGGTGAGGTTCGGCACGTAATGGTTGTCCATGACGTCGAAATGAATCCAGTCGGCACCGGCGGCGATCACATCGCTCACTTCGGCGCCGAGGCGCGCGAAATCGGCCGAAAGGATGGAAGGGGCGATGCGAAAGGTGCTGCTGCTGGTCATGGGGGCGAATTGTCGCAGGCTGTTCCTCCACCAATTGTTAACATCGCGCCGATGTCCAGCCCTCCGATCAACATCCAGGTGGAGCCGCGCTACCTGCCGGACCAGTCTTCTCCCGAAGACCGGGTCTACACCTTCGCTTACACGATCACCGTGACCAACACGGGGCGCGTGGCGGCGCAGTTGATCGCGCGGCACTGGCTCATCAACGATGCAAGCGGACAGACGCAGGAGGTCAAGGGCCTCGGCGTGATCGGCCAGCAGCCGCTGCTGGCGCCCGGGCAGTCCTTCCGCTACACCAGCGGATGCCGGCTGCAGGCGCCCAGCGGTACCATGCATGGGAGCTACTTCTTCGTGACCGAGCGCGGCGAACGCTTCGACGTCGCGATTCCCATGTTCGTGCTGGAAGCCGACACGGGCGGCGCGCCCGTCTCGCGCGTGCTGCACTGAACGCAACCTTCTTCCCCGAGCCATGAACGCCCTGTGCGCTCTGCTCGACGCGCGATGCCTGCCCGGCGCTCGCGCCCCTAACAGATTGGCCTGATGAGTTCTTTCATAACCAACGACCTGCTGGGCTTCTGGTCCGAGTGGCTGCGGCCCTCGGCGGGCCTGCCCACCGTGTTGTGGTCGCTGCTGCTGGCCGCCGCCGCCGCGGCCGGCCACCTCGTGCAACGCTATGCGGGCATGCCCAAGGTGGTCGGCTACTCGATGGTCGGCACCATGGTCGGTCTGGCGGGCTTCGAAGGCGTGATGTGGCCGCTGCAGGGCATCAGCCTGTTCCTGCTCGAGCTCGGCGTGGCCATCGTGCTGTTCGAGGCCGGCGGCCGGCTGCCGCTGCGCTGGTTCCGCCACAACCCGATGGTGCTGGTGCAGAGCCTGCTGGAAGCCACGCTGACCTACTTCTTCGTGTTCTGGGTGCTGCACTGGATGGACGTGCCCGACCCGGTGGCCAACCCGATCGCGCTGATGGCCATCGTGGCCTCGCCGGCGGTCCTGAGCCGGGTGGTGATCGACACCCGCGGCTCCGGCCCGGTGACCGAGCGGGCGCTGACGCTGGCCACGCTCAACACCTTCTATGCGCTGACCCTCGGCTATGCGCAGGCCGGGCTGATCGAGCATGCGCCGCTGGGCCTGTTCCAGAAGCTCTATCCGGTGGCGGTGGTGCTGGGACTGTCCTTCGTGGTGGGCGCGCTGATGGCGCTGTCGCTGCGCTCGGCGCTGCGCGTGATGAGCCCGACCAGCGAGAACACCTCGATCCTGCTGCTCGCGATCATCGCGGCCGGCGCCGCGCTGGCCGCGCACCTGGGCGGCTCGGCTCCGCTGGCGGCGCTGATCGGCGGCGTGCTGCTCAAGGCCCTGCATCCCAAGCCCTGGGTCTGGCCGCGTCAGCTGGGCACCGCCGCCTCGCTGCTCACCATGCTGATGTTCGTGCTGGTGTCGGTGGTGGCGGCCCAGGCCGACTGGAGCCTGCCCATCGCCAGCGTGGTGCTGGCCGTGATCGGCGTGCGCACGGTGGCCAAGATCGCCGGCGTGGCGATCGCCAACCCGGGCAGCGGCGCGAGCTGGCGCCAGGCCCTGTGGGTGGGCTGCGCGATGGCGCCGCTGTCCTCCATCGCGCTGCTGATCACCTCCGGCTTCGTCACCGCCTCGCCGCTGCTGGGCGCGATGATCACGCAGATCGCCCTGCCCGCGATCTTGCTGATGGAGGTGCTGGGCGCAGTGCTCGCCACCGTCGCCATCCATGGCGCCGGCGAGAGCTCCAGGCCCTGGATGCCCGAGGCCTTCAGCATCACGGAGGAGACGCAGCGATGAGCGCAGCGCTGGGCCCGCCCGACTCCCCCGAGAGCCGCGTGCTGCCGCTGGAGCCCTTCAACAAGTCGGTCGCCTTGTCGCTGGGCGTCGAGCTCGAGCTGCAGCTGGTCAACACCCACGACTACGACCTCGCGCCCTATGCCGAGGACATGCTGCGCCTGATGGCCCAGACCCCGCTGCCCGGCAGCGTGGTGCCGGAGATGACCTCGAGCATGATCGAGATCTCGACCGACATCTGCCACTCGGCCAAGGACGTGGTGGCGCAGCTCACGCCCATTCGCGACGCGCTGGTGAAGAATGCCGACAAGCTCAACATCGCGGTGGTGGGCGGCGGCACGCATGCCTTCCAGCAGTGGCACGAGCGCCGCATCTACGACAAGCCGCGCTTTCGCGAGCTGTCGGAGCTCTACGGCTACCTGTCGAAGCAGTTCACCATCTTCGGCCAGCACGTGCACATCGGCTGCCCCGATGCCGACGGTGCCCTGCTGATGCTGCACCGCATGTCGCGCTACATCCCGCACTTCATCGCGCTGTCGGCCTCCTCGCCCTTCGTGCAGGGACAGGACACGCAGTTCGACTCGGCGCGGCTCAACTCAGTGTTCGCGTTCCCCTTGTCGGGCCGCGCGCCCTTCACGCTGTCCTGGAAGGAGTTCGGCAACTACTTCGAGCGCATGACCCGCACCGGCGTCGTGCGCAGCATGAAGGACTTCTACTGGGACATCCGGCCCAAGCCCGAGTACGGCACCATCGAGATCCGCGTGTTCGACACGCCGCTCACGGTGGAGCGCGCCGCGGCGCTGGCCGGCTACGTGCAGTCGCTCGCGGCCTGGTTCCTGCAGGAGCAGCCTTTCACGCCGACCGAGGACGACTACCTGGTCTACACCTACAACCGCTTCCAGGCCTGCCGCTTCGGCCTGGACGCGCTCTACGTCGACCCGGCCACCGGCAGCCACATGCCGCTGCGCGACCACATCCTCATGACGATGACCCAACTCGAATGGCACAGCGAGGCGCTGGACGCCACCCAGGCCCTGGGCCAGCTGCGCACCAGCGTGGAGGCGAACCGCAACGACGCGCGCTGGCTGCGCGAGCGCCAGGCCAAGGAGCGGCTGCTGGCCGAGGTGGTGCGGCAGGCGGCCATGCGCTTCCGCAACGGCTGAGAGGCCGAGGACGACGATGGGCGAGTTCGACCTCATCGAGCGCTACTTCAAGCGTCCCGCGCAGCGCTCCCCGCTGGGCGTGGGCGACGACTGTGCGCTCCTCGCACCGGCGGCGGGCATGCAGCTCGCCGTGTCCACCGACATGCTGGTCGAGGGCCGTCATTTCCTCTCCACCGTCGACCCCGCGCGCCTGGGGCACAAGGCGCTCGCGGTCAACCTGAGCGACCTGGCGGCCTGCGGCGCGAAGCCCCTGGCCTTCACCCTCGCGCTGGCGCTGCCGGCGGTCGACGAGGCCTGGCTCGAGGCCTTCTCGCGCGGCCTGTTCGCGCTGGCCGATGCGCATGGCTGCGAGCTGGTCGGCGGCGACACCACGCGCGGGCCGCTCAACCTCTGCGTCACCGTGTTCGGCGAGGTGCCGGCCGGCGCGGCGCTGCTGCGTTCCGGCGCGAAGCCGGGCGACGAGCTCTGGGCCAGCGGCACGCTGGGCGATGCACGGCTGGCACTGGAGGTCTTTCGCGGCACCCTGGCGCTGCCGCCCGAGGCCTTCGAACAGGCGCGCCGGCGCATGGAGCAGCCCGAGCCGCGCGTCGCGCTGGGCCAGGCGCTGCGCGGCATCGCCAGCGCCGCGGTCGACCTGAGCGACGGGCTGGTCGGCGACCTCGGGCACATCCTCGCCGCCAGCGGCGTGGGCGCGACGGTGGATGCCGACGCCGCTTGCGCCCTGATCGGCATCCCCGCCGCGGCCGCGCTGGACCCGGCGCTGCGCCGCACCTGCGCGCTGGCGGGCGGCGACGACTACGAGTTGCTCTTCAGCGCGCCGCCCGCCGCCGCGGCCGCCGTGCTCGAGGCGGGACGGCAGAGTGCGACAGCGGTTGCGCGCATCGGCCGCATCGAGGCGGCGCCCGGGTTGCGCATCGTCGATGCCCAGGGCGGGCCGGTCGCACAGCAGTTCGCGGCCTTCGATCATTTCCAGGCCAGGGCTTAGCTTGCTGGCCGGGACGGGCACGAAGCAAGCCCAGCGGCGGGCGGTCGAGTTTGAAACCGGAAGCGCGAAGGGCCTGTCGTTGGAAGCTCGCCCGACCCGCACCGCATGCCGGGCTTGGGGGTGTGCGAGGGTCCCGGCCCAGGCTGCGCCTCGTGCGAGATTCAGGGACAATTCCAGCCTTCGCTCCATCCCGGCGACGACCCCCCGGTCCCGCCCGCATCGATGTCCAGCTTCCTGTCCTACAAGCTCCTGATCCCCCTGGTCTTCCTGGCCTCCGGCCTCTACGTGCATTTCCGCGGCCAAGTGCGGCACCGGCTCGGCCGGCAGTTGAGCGACCACTCGACCTTCCTCGCGCCGCTCAACGTGCTGATGTACTGGTTCTCGTCGGTGCCCTCCAAGCCCTACATCGACGTGAAGCAGTTCCCGGAGCTCCAGGTGCTCGAACAGAACTGGCAGACCATCCGCGACGAAGGCCTGGCGCTGTTCGACGAGGGTCACATCAAGGCGGCCGCGGGCTATACCGACATCGGCTTCAACTCCTTCTTCCGCACCGGCTGGAAGCGCTTCTATCTCAACTGGTACGGCGACTTCCTGCCCTCGGCCAAGGGCCTGTGCCCGAAGACCACCGACCTGCTGGCCGGCATTCCCTCCGTGCGTGCGGCGATGTTCGCCATCCTGCCGCCGGGCAGCACGCTGGTGCGGCACCGCGACCCCTTCGCCGGATCGCTGCGCTACCACCTGGGCCTGAGGGTGCCGCAGGATGCGCCGAGCTGCCGCATCTTCGTCGACGGCCAGTCCTACTACTGGAAGGACGGCGAGGCGGTGATGTTCGACGAGACCTACATCCACCACGCCGAGAACCTCACCGACGAGACCCGGCTCATCCTGTTCTGCGACATCGAGCGCCCGCTCAACAACCCGATCGCGCGCTGGATCAACCGCGAGATCGGCTGGCGCATGATCAAGGCCGCCGCCACGCAGAACGAAGAGGGCGAGCCGATCGGCGGGCTGAACAAGGCCTTCGCACAGGTCTACAAGATCCGCGTGCTGGGCAAGCGGCTGAAGGCCTGGAACAAGCCCAGCTACTACCTGGTCAAGTGGGCGATCTTCGGCGGGCTGTTCTACTGGCTCTTCTTCTGAGCTTCTGAGCGCCGCGCAGCGTCGCCGACGCACAGCCCCCGCTCACCCGGCGCGCATCAGCGCTCGCACCTCCTCGCCGGCCTGCGCGCGCAGCCGCTCGAGATCCAGCCCCGGGATGCTGTCGTCCTCCACCACGACTTCGCCGCCGCACAAGGCCCAGCGCAGGCGCGGCCGGCCGCCACTCACGATGGGGCCGACGCCCGGATCGTGCAGGCCGAAGTAGCGCGGGTCGTCCAGGTCGAAGACGGCGAGGTCGGCCGCCTGGCCGACCTGCAGCGTGCCCACGCCCTCGAAGCCGAGCACGCCGGCGCCGCCGGCCGTGGCCCAGTGCACGAGCTGCTCCACCGTCACCGCGTCGCCGCCGGCCTCGCCTTCGCCTTCCGGGCGCGGCCGCGACAACGCCCCGGCCTGCGCGCGATGCACCAGCCAGGCGAAGTGCAGTTCGCTGATCATGTCGGCCGCTTCGTTCGAGGCCGCGCCGTCCACCCCGATCGAGACCGGCACGCCCAGGCGCTCCAGCGCCGGCGCCGGGGCGATTCCGTCGGCCAGCCGCGCATTGCTCTGCGGGCAGTGCGCAATGCCGGTGCCGCTGTCGCCGAGCAGCTTCATCTCGCCAGGCGACAAGTGCACCAGGTGCGCGAGCCAGACATCGCGGCCCAGCCATTCGTTGTCCGCCAGGTACTCGATGGGCAGGCATCCGTGCACCTCGCGGCAGTACTCGATGTATGCCACCGACTCCGACATGTGGCTGTGCAGCGGCAGGCCGAGTTCTCGGGCGGCGCGTGCCACCACCTTGAGCTGCTCGCGCGGCAGCGAGACGTGCACCGAGGTGGGCGCCATCGCCACGCGCCGGCGCGCGCCGGGCCCGCGCTGGTGGAAGCGCGCCGCCGTTTGCTCGACGGCGGCCAGCATCTGGTCCAGCGTCTCGGGCGCCTGGTGCAGGCGCTCGCTGTCCTCGAGCTGGCGCGTGACGGTGGCGCCGCCGCGCAGCAGCATGAAGCGAATGCGCAGCGCTTCTGCCTCCTCGAACAGCAGCGCGGCCGCATCGTGGTCCGCGCCGGGTTGGAACAGGTAGTGGTGGTCCGCCACCGTCGTGCAGCCCGAGCGCAGCAGCTCCACCAGGCCGATGCGTGCGGCCACCCGCAGCCGCTGTTCGTCGAAGCCGCGCCGGAAGGCGAAAGGCACGGCCTGCAGCCAGGGGCTGAGCGTGGCGTCGATGCCGGCCGGCACGCCCTTGAGCAGCGACTGGAACAGGTGGTGATGGGTGTTGACCCAGCCCGGATAGACCACGCAATCGTTCGCGTCCAGCACGCGCTCGCCTTCCTGCGCGGGCAGGCCGCGGCCCATCTCGGTGATGAGGCCATCGGCGATGCGCAGGTCGGTGGCGTCGCTGCGCGCCTGGGCGCCGCGCAGTCCGGTGAAGACGGCGTGCGCGTGCCGGATGAGGAAGCGCGAAGTCATTGGAGTACTTTAGCCTCCGGGCGGCGAAAGCGAAGCGGCCGGCCTTGCGGCGCGTGCGCGAGAGTCCTTGGGTCATGTCGTCGTGTCTCCGTCGTGGTTGTGGAAGAAGCGTCAGCGGTCGGGCCGAAAGGCCCGGCCCAGGGAGGCCGGTGAAATCAGCCGGATCGTGGCCGGGTTGCGCGAGATCAGCACCAGCACGCCGATGGTTGCGAGGTAGGGCAGGGCCGACAGCAGCTGCGCCGGTATCTCGATGCGCAGCCCGGCCCCCTGCACGAACAGCTGCGACACCATGACGCCGCCGAAGAGGTAGGCGCCCAGCATCACGCGCAGCGGCCGCCAGGTGGCGAAGACCACCAGCGCCAGCGCGATCCAGCCGCGCCCGGCCACCATGCCTTCGGACCACAGCGGCGTGTAGAACACCGAGAGGAAGGCCCCGCCCAGCCCCGCCATCGCGCCGCCGAAGGCCACCGCCGCATAGCGGATGGCGATCACCGGATAGCCCACCGCATGCGCCGCGGAAGGCGACTCGCCCACCGCGCGCAGCACCAGCCCGGCACGGCTGCGGTCGAGGAACCAGGCCGTGCCCGCGACCAGCCCCCACGACACGTACACCAGCGCCTGCTGGTTGAACAGCGCCGGGCCGATGAGCGGCAGGTCGGCCAGCCCCGGGATGCGCAGCGGCGTTACGGCGGGCAGCGGCGCGGACTCGTAGGACTTGCCGAAGAAGGCCGCCAGGCCGACGCCGAAGATCGCCAGATCAGCCTGCGCCAGTTGCGTGTTTTCGTCGCGGTCGCCGAGGCCCTCAGCTTCACGCGCGCGGGTGAAGCGCTGGGGCTGCCGCAGTCCAGCGTCAGCACGCAGCTGCGCGAGCTGGAGGATGTGCTGGGCCTGCGCCTGTTCGATAGGCACACCCGCATGCTGCGGTTGACCGAGGCCGGCGCCGAGATCCTGCCGCTCGCGCGCAAGACCCTGGCCGACCTGGACGCGGTGGTCGGCAGCTCGGCCGAGCTCAAGACGCTGGGGCGCGGGCGGGTCTCGATCGCCGCGTCTTCCGTCCAGGCCGCGATGGTGCTGCCGCGCGTGATACGAGAGCTTCTTCGCGGTGCTGCCGGAGGGCCATCCGCTGGCTGCGAGGCGGGAGCTGGCCTGGCGCGACCTGCTCGCCGAGCCGCTGATCGGGCCGCGCAAGGGCAACCCCGTGCGCACGGCGCACCGCGTCGAACCCGAGCGGCCGCGCGGCCCGGCGCTGAACGGATCAGCGCATCAGGCCGTTGAGCTCCACGCCCGAGGCGGCTTCGGCGAAGCCGTCGAAGCGCCCTTCCTGCAGCGTTCGGGCCGCGCGCATGAAGCCGCCCCAGGCCGCGCGCGCCAGCGCGCCGCCGACGCTGACGCGCCGCACGCCCAGCGCGGCGATGTCCTGCAGCGTGAACTCGCTGGTGGTGCCGACCAGCAGGTTGACCGGCTTGGGCGCCACCGCGGCGACCACCGCCTCGATCTGCGCGCGGGTGCGGATGCCCGGGGCGTAGAGGCAGTCGGCGCCGGCCTCCGCATAGGCCTTGAGCCGGGCGATGGTGTCCTCGAGATCGGGCCGCCCCTGGAAGAAGTTCTCCGCCCGGCCGACCAGCAGCGTTTCGCCGCCCTCCTGGTCGATGGCCGCGCGCGCGGCGCGCAGGCGCGCCACCGCCACGTCGATGTTGTACAGCGGATGGTCCGCATCGCCGGTCGAGTCCTCGATAGACAGCCCTGCGACGCCGGTGTCGATGGCCATGCGCACGCTCTGCGCGACGCCTTGCGGATCGGCCGCGAAGCCGCTCTCGAAGTCCGCGTTCACGGGCAGTTCGGTGGCAGCGACCAGCTCGCGCAGGTGGGCCAGGATCTCAGCGCGCGAGAGGGCGCCGTCGGCATGGCCGCGCGACCAGGCGAAGCCGGAGCTGGTCGTGGCCAGCGCCTGGAAGCCCAGGCTTTGCAGGAATCGTGCGCTGCCCAGGTCCCAGGGGTTGGGCAGCACGAAGCAGCCCTCGGCGTGGAGCTGGCGGAAGAGGGCGCGCTTTTCGGCGATGGTACGGGTCATGGGCACCTCGGCTTGAGAGGAGGGGTGGTCGGCTTCGGATGAAGGTCCACCCCGGGTTATAGAGCCGCGCGGCGGCGGCGGGCCCGCGGAACTACTGCAGAATACCCGCATGAACTGGCTCGCATCCCTCTCCATCGCTTTGCTCGTCGCCGGCTGCGGGGTGCCGCCCAACGAGGTCGTCCCGCTGCGCGACGGCACGCTGCGCGCCACGACCTATGTGCAGGCCGGCGACCATTGCCGGGAGAAGGGGTTGACCGCGCGGATGCTGGGGAAGGCGCCGGCGGAGCAGGGCGTGCTGTTTCGCTGCGAGTGAGGCTCAGGCCCGGCGCATTTCGAGCCCCGCGAAAGAGGAATCGAGCTCGCGCCCCATCAGCACCGCGCTCATCGCGCGGTAGAGCTGGCTGGGCAGCACCGGCTTGTGCAGCAGCGGCACGCCGGTCGCGCGCGCCTCGCGCAGCCGCTGCGGCGCGGTGTCGCCGGTGATCAGCAGTGCCGGCAGGTCCGCGCCGAACTCCGCGCGCAAGGCCGCGATGGCTTCGGCGCCGGTGCGCAGCTCCCGCAGCCGGTAGTCGCTGATCACCAGGCCCGGGCGGTGCGCACGCGCCAGGGCCTGCGCTTCCTCGATGGAGTCGGCCACGTCGCAGACGCAGCCCCAGGCGCCGAGCAGCTGGCGCATGCCGGTGCGCACGGATTCGTCGTCGTCGATCACCAGAACGCGCAGGTCGAACACGCGCGCCGGGCCCGGCATCGCTTCGGAGGCGCCTTCGGCCACCACCCCGGCGCGCGCCGCAGGCAAGGCCAGCCGGAAGACGCTGCCGCGACCCGGCGTCGACACCAGCGAGAGCGGCTGCCCCAGCGCCCGTGCCAGGCCCTGGGCGATGGCCAGGCCCAGGCCCAGGCCCTTGCGGCGGTCGCGCTCGGCGTTGCCCAACTGGTGGAACTCGCGAAAGATCGCCTGGTGCTGCGCGGGTTCGATGCCGATGCCGGTGTCCCACACCTCGATCAGCATCTGCTCGCCGCGCGCGCGGCAGGCCACCAGCACGCCGCCCTGCTCGGTGTAGCGGATTGCGTTCGACACCAGGTTGCGCAGGATCAGCGCCACCAGCGCCGGATCGGAGCGCACCGCCGCGTGGGTCTCGCGCGAGCGGTAGACGATGCCCTTCGCATCGGCCTGCGGCGCCAGCTCGTTCTCGATCTTGTTGAGCAGGGGCTGCAGCGGGAAGACCTGCATCTGCGGCTCGACCACGCCGGCCTCGATGCGCGAGAAGTCCAGCAGCGTGTCGAGCATCTCGGCCGAGGCCTGCCAGGTGGCGCGCGCGTTGGCCAGCGCGTCGTACTGGTCGGCCGAGAGCTTGCTGCGCGCCAGCACCTCGAGGAACAGGCCCTGCGCGTGGATCGGCTGGCGCAGGTCGTGGCTGGCGGCGGCGAGGAAGCGGGACTTGGCGAGGTTGGCCTCCTCGGCCGCGCGGTGCGCGGCCTGCGCATGCTCGGTCTCGATGCGCAGGCGCTCGATCAGCTCGTGGTTCTCGAAGCGCAGCCCGATGGCCCGGCGCGCCGCGCGCGAGCCGTTGCGCGCCTGCCCCACCAGGGCCGCGCTGTAGATGATCGCGGCCACCCCGAGGGCGTCGTAGGCCGGGTCGCCCATCGTCCACAGCTTGGCGCCGAGCACGATCAGCTCGGTGGCGCCGAACACGATGAATGCCGGAAAGATCGGTGCCAGCGAAGACATGGAGCTGCCGGCAACGCCCGCCAGCACCGCCAGCACCAGCACGTTGCCGGCCATCGTGGTGGTGCCCAGTGCGGCCCAGGCCAGAGAGCCCCAGGCCGCGCCGTCGATGAGGTTGAGCACCAGCTTGCGCATCAGCAGCCCGCGTGCGCTCGCGGGACTGATCCCGGTGGCGAGCAGCCGCCGCGCGTCCCGCGCGAGGTAGAGCTTGATCAGGATGATGATGCCGGCCCAGGCCCGCATCGCGAGTGCGTTGGATTCGTTGGAGAGCACCCAGACCAGCAACAGCGCCAGCAGGATGGTCGGGATCACCGAGGCGCCGATGTTGCCCAGCTGCAGCCGCAGCTGTTCCACGAGCATGCGGTCCTCGGGCAGGCGCGACGCCTTCACCATCAGGCCACGAGCCCGCGCTGCCGCGCCGCGAAGCCGGCTTCGGAACGGCTGGAGACTTGCAGCGCCGCCAGCACCGCCTGCACATGGCCGCGCACGGTGTTCTCGGACAGGTTGAGCCGCCGGCCAATCAGCTTGTTGGACAGGCCCTGGCACATCAGGTCGAGCACCTCGCTCTGGCGCGGCGTGAGCAGCGGCTGTGCGTCCGCGCCGCCCTCGCCCGCCGGCAGGCCGTCGGCCGCCACGGGCAAGCCCTGGCGCAGCTGGCCGATCACCGCCAGGATCCTGGCGGCCGGCTCGGCCTTGGAGACGAAGGCCGCGGCGCCGCGCTCCATGGCCAGCCGGACCTTCTGCGGCGAGACCTCCGAGGAGAGGATCACGACCAGCGCCTGCGGCCACTTGCGCCGGACCAGCGCGATGCCTTCCAGGCCGTTGAGCCCGTGCAGCTGGATGTCCAGCAGCACCAGCGCCGGCTCCTGCATCGAGGTGCGCAAGGCCTCCTCGAGCGAGGCGGCCTCTGCCACCTCCAGATCGGCGATGCCGGCGGCAAGCACCATGCGCAGCCCGCTGCGGAACAGCGCATGGTCGTCGACGAGGAGGATGCGGGGCGGCAGCATGAGGCAAACAGACAGGGAGGCAGGGAGGCAGGCAGGCAGGCAGGCAGGCGGGAGGGCAGGGGAGAGTCCAGGCATTCTGCCCAAGTCCCCCCTCTCTGCGCCCGGTCCAATTGGACTATTTACGCCATCCGGCGCAGCGGCGACCATCAGGCTCCCAACAATTTCACGCTCCCGTCCCGTCGCCCGCAGTCGAATGAAGCCCCTGGTCGAAATCCAACGCGTCGCATCGAACGCCTTCAGCTACCGCATCAGCGCCTTCGTCGCCGGTGCGGGGCCGGTGGGCGACAGCGGCACGTTCGAATCGCTGGCCTTCTGCCTGTTCGACGCCGGCGCTTCGCTGGGCCCCTATTTCGCGAGCGTGGAACTCAATGTGGACGGCCTCTTCGTGGGCTCTTACCCGATCGACGCGCTGTGCCGCCATCCCAAGCGGCTGGCGCAGCGCATCCAACAACATTTCCAGCCGGCCTGAGCGCGGCGCGCCCGGCGGCGCCGGCCATCGCCGGATGCGCTATGGTCGCAGGCTCCCGGCCACCACGGAATAGTCATGCTGCTGTACGTAGATTCCCAGTTCGCATCGCCTTACGCCATGTCCGCCTTCGTGGCGCTCAAGGAGAAGGGGCTGTCCTTCGACGTCGAGGCGCTCGATCTCGGCGCCGGCGCAAACCAGGCCCCGTCGTTCGCCGGCGTCTCCCTGACGCGCCGCGTGCCCACGCTGGTCGACGGCGACTTCGCGCTGTCCGAATCCTCGGCGATCGCCGAGTACCTGGACGAAGTCTTTCCCGGCCCGCTGCTCTATCCGCGGCACCCCCGATCGCGGGCCCGCGCGCGGCAGGTCCAGGCCTGGCTGCGCAGCGACCTGGGGCCCCTGCGGCAGGAGCGGACCACCGAGGTCGTCTTCTACGGACCGGTTTCGCGGCCGCTCTCGCCGGCGGCGTTCGATGCCTCCCAGAAGCTCATCGCGGTCGCCACCAAACTGCTGAGCCATGGCGGGGACCACCTGTTCGACCAATGGTCCATCGCCGATGTCGACCTCGCGCTGATGCTCAACCGGCTGATCCTGAATGGCGACGAGATGTCGCCGCGCCTGGCCCGCTATGCCAAGGCGCAGTGGGCACGGCCTTCGGTCCAGCTCTGGGTCCGGCAGCCGCGCCCTGCGCTGTAACCAGGGCGCCTGGCTCAACCCTTCTTCGACGCCCGCCGCAGCGTCTCGATGAAGCTGCGGCTTTCTGGCCGTTTATTGATTTACGAATGAATAGCGCTGCCGTCCAATGCGTCCCGGAGACATCGACAAGGAACACGCATGAAGACACTTGCCCGCGCCCTGGGCCTGCTCCTCGCGGCCGCCGCGCTGCTCGCCGCACCCGTGCGCGCCCAGGCGCCCGCCGAGTTCCCCCACAAGCCGATCCGCGTGATCGTCACCTTCCCGCCCGGCGGCAGCGCCGATGCGGTGGTGCGCATGCTGGTGCCGAAGCTCAACGACAGGCTCGGCCAGCCGGTGGTGGTGGACAACCGTCCCGGTGCCGGCGGCAACGTCGGCCTCACGGCGGTGGTCAAGTCGCCGGGCGACGGCTACACGCTGGGCGTGGGGGCGGCCGGGGCGCTGTCGGCCAACAGCAGCCTCTATGCGCAGATGCCCTTCGATCCGCAGCAGGATCTCAAGCCGGTGGCCATGCTGGCTGCCATCCCCTTCGTGATCGTGGGCCATCCCTCCATCGGCGCGAAAACGCAGGCCGAGCTGCTCGCGCTGGCGCGCGCGCAGCCGGGCAAGCTCTCGATCGGCCACGGCGGCAACGGCACGGCCATGCACCTGTCGGCGGCGCTCTTCGCCCAGATGGCGGAGGTGAAGCTGGTGGAGGTGCCCTACCGCGGCTCCGGGCCGGCAGCCGTGGACGCGATGGCGGGCCAGATTCCGCTGGCGATGGTGGACCTGCCCTCGTCGCTGCAGCAGATCAAGGCCGGCAAGCTGCTCGCCTTCGCAGTGACCAGCGCGCAGCGCCTGCCCATGCTGCCCGAGGTGCCGACGGTGGCCGAGTCCGGGCTGCCCGGCTACGACTCCACGGGCTGGTTCGGCGTGGTGGCGCCGGCCGAGACGCCCGCGCCCATCGTCGCGCGCCTGAACGCGGAGATCAACGCCGCGCTCAGGGACGAGCAGATCCAGGCCGCCATGCGCAACCTCGGCGTGGAGCCCGCGCCCGGCACGCCCAAGGCCTTCGACGACTACATCCGCGCCGAAACGAAGAAATGGGCCCAGGTCATCAAGGCGGCCAACATCAAGCTGGACTGAGGACATGCGCGAACAGGAAGAACTGAAGGCCGACGTCCTGGTCGTCGGCGCCGGCCCCGTGGGCCTGACGCTGGCGATGGACCTGGCCGCGCGCGGCGTGAAGGTGCTGGTGGCCGAGACGCGCCGCCATGCCGAGCCGCCCAACGTCAAGTGCAACCACGTGGCGGCGCGCACCATGGAGCAGTTCCGCCGCCTGGGCGTGGCGCAGAAGGTGCGCGATGCGGGGCTGCCGGCCGACCATCCGAACGACGTGGTGTTCCGCACCAGCGTGACGGGCATTGAGCTCACGCGCATTCCCATCCCTTGCCGGCGCGACCGCTACACCGAGACCGAGGGCCCGGACGCCTGGTGGCCCACGCCGGAGCCGCCGCACCGCATCAATCAGCTCTTCCTGGAACCGATCCTGCTCGAGCACACCGCTGCGCTGCCGAACGTGCGATTGCTCAACCGCACGCAGGTGGGCGGCTTCGAGCAGGACGCCGACGGCGTGACGGCCGATGCCACCGACCTCGACACCGGCGACACCCGCCGCATCCGCTGCCGCTACCTGGTGGGCTGCGACGGCGGCAGCTCGGGCGTGCGCAAGCGCATCGGCGCGAAGCTGGAAGGCACGGCCGTGATCCAGCGCGTGCAGTCGACCTACATCCGCGCGCCGCAGCTGCGCGCGCTGATCCCCGGCAAGCCGGCCTGGTCCTACTACTCGGTCAATCCGCGCCGCTGCGGCACGATGTTCGCCATCGACGGGCACGAGACCTGGCTGGTGCACAACCATCTGAATGCCGAGGAGCCGGAATTCGATTCGGTGGACCGCGACCGCTCGATCCGCGAGATCCTCGGCGTGGGCGAGGACTTCGACTACGAGGTGATCAGCAAGGAGGACTGGGTGGGCCGCCGGCTGGTGGCCGACCGCTTCCGCGAGCGCCGGGTGTTCATCGCGGGCGACGCAGCCCACCTGTGGGTGCCCTATGCGGGCTACGGCATGAACGCCGGCATCGCCGATGCGATCAATCTCTCATGGCTGCTCGCGGCCTGCGTGCAGGGCTGGGCCGACGAGCGCATCCTCGACGCCTACCAGGCCGAGCGCCAGCCGATCACGGAGCAGGTCTCGCAATTCGCGATGGACCATGCGCAGAAGATGATCCGCGCGCGCCGCGCCGTGCCGAGCGACATCGAGGCGCCGGGGCCCGAGGGCGATGCGCTGCGCGCCGAGGTCGGGCGCGAGGCCTATGAGCTGAACGTCCAGCAGTTCTGCTGCGCCGGCCTCAACTTCGGCTACTTCTACACGCGCTCGCCCATCATCGTGGCCGACGGCGAGCCGGCACCCGCCTACACCATGGGCGACTTCACGCCCTCCACCGTGCCGGGCTGTCGCGCACCGCACCTGTGGCTGGCCGACGGGCGTTCGCTCTACGACGCCTTCGGCCCCGGCTACACGCTGCTGCGCTTCGATCGCCGCGTCGAGATCGGCGCGCTGGAGAAGGCGGCCCACGAAGCACGCATGCCGCTCGCGGTGCTCGACGTGGACGCCAAGGAGATCCCGCGCGCCTATCGCCATCGCCTGGTGCTGTGCCGCGCCGACCAGCATGTGGCCTGGCGCGGCGATCGCGTGCCGGCGGACGCCGATGTGCTGGTGGCTCGGTTGCGCGGGGCGGCGGTGCAGCTCAGAGACATCTAGGGCCTGTTCACACACGCAGGGCATACCGCAGGCCTCCGTGGACAGGCCCCGTGCCCCCACCCCAGCCCTCCCCCGGAGGGGGAGGGAGCAAGGCGGGGATGCGGACGGGGCGCTTCCATTGGGCGCAGGCGGTATGGCTCCCTCCCCTTCCGGGGGAGGGCTGGGGTGGGGGCACCGGGCCCCTGAGGTGGACGCAACGATCGCCCACCCCAAGCCCGCCCCGCACCGCATGCCGCACGCGCACCTGGCGACGGGCCCATCGTTCTTCCGGACTCGAGCCTGGGCAATGCAGATGATCGAACAGCGCCGCTTCCCGGAGAGCTACCCCAGCTAGTGCAACTGCGCACGCGCCGACCGATTGCGCCGCCATGCCGCCGGCGGGCAGCCGTACTCGCGCCGGAAGGCGCGGCTGAAGGCGGTGTCGGTCTGGTAGCCCACGTCCTCGGCGATGCGCGCCAGCGGGGCGTTGCTGCGGCAAAGAAGATTGGCGGCCAGCAGCATGCGCCACTGCGTCAGGTACTGCATGGGCGCGGTGCCCACCAGCTGCTGGAAGCGCTCGGCCAGCACCGAGCGCGAGCTGCCGGCCGTGCGCGCCAGCTCCTCCAGCGTCCAGGCCTGTGCCGGGCGGCTGTGCAGCGCGGTGAGGGCGCTGCCCACGATGCGGTCGCCCATCCCGGCCAGCCAGCCGGTGCGGCCCTCGCCCTGCTCGCTGGTGTACAGGCGCAGCACCTCGATGAACAGCAGCTCGGCCAGCTTGGCCAGCACGCCGGCGCCGCCGGGGCGCGGCGAGCGCGCCTCGGCCAGGGCATAGCGCACCGAGCTTTCGAGCCAGATGCCGGCATTCGATCCGCGCACGTTGACGCGCAAGAGCCGCGGCAGCCCCGCGAGCAGCAGCCGCGCCAGCCGCGCATCGCAGGCCAGGTAGCCGCAGACCAGGCGCGTGGTGGCACCGCCGCCGCCGTAGGCCAGCATGCGCGGGCGGCGCGACAGCACTTCGTCCAGCCGCGCGCCGGTCGCCGGCGGCAGGCCGGGCTCGGAGGTCATGCGGTGCGCATCGCCCTGCGGGAAGATGATCGCGTCGCCGGCGACCAGGCGCATCGGCGGCTCGCCGGCCAGCTCGACGAAGCATTCGCCTTCGGTGATCAGGTGGAAGATCACCACCCGCTCCGCGCCCGGCTCCAGAAAGGGCGCAGCGGCGTCGGCGCTCGGCGACTGGTAGCACCAGGGCGCGGTGAAGCGGCCATGGATGAAGATCGCGCCCACCAGCCGCACGACGCGCAGGACTTCGGACAGCGCGTCCATGCTCAGGCCACCTCGACCTGCAACGCCAGCGGCGTCGCGTTCTGCGTCGCGTTGGGGATGGGCGAGCGCCGCACGCCGGCCTCGGCCAGCGCGCGCAGGCGCTCCGGCGAGACCCCCTCGGCGGCGATGCGCACCTGCAGCTGCATGTCGTGCGGCCCGGCGTAGATCTCCTGGCCGTCGGTGCCCGCCATGCCGATCACGCCCCGCGTGTCGGACCGGCTGCTCACGCGGACCTCGAGCGTGCCCAGCGCGATGCCCTCGGCCGCCGCGGACATCGCGATGGAAGTGGCGGCGCAGGACGCGATGCCGGCGCGGAACAGCCAGCCGGGCGTGACGCGGTCGCCGGTGCCGCCGAGCTCGCAGGGCATGTCGGTCAGCATGGCGGTGCCGTTGGCGTGGCTGGATTCGACGCGCACGCCGCCCTGCCAGCGGGCGGTGGCCGGCGCGTCGTCGTGGAGGCCCATGTCGGGGCGGCGCTCCAGCGCCGCTTGCGCGCGCTGCATGGCCGCAGCGATGTCTTGCATGCTCATGTCCGTTGCTCTCCGGGTCGACCGAGGACGATGCGGAAATTGTGGGCGCCTGGCCCCCGGAGGCCAACTAGGCCGAACAGCCGATGCCTTCGCGCGGACGCTGGGTCAGCAATCCCGGACGCTGCGCCAGCTCCACGGCCGCCAGCGCCCAGTCGAGGACGATCGGGCAAGCACGGGCGACGCACGGGCAGGACGCCGCGGCCCGCGCGGTGGTCCAGTAGCGGCAGGACGGGAGCCGGGGAGCGGCCACCGTCCCAAGCCCGCAGACCCTTTGCCGGACCCCCGGCCCATCCCCAAGGAGCCATTCGCCATGAACGCACCCGTCGATCTCAACGCCGTCAAGTCCCGCCAGCAGGCGGCCTGGTCCAGCGGCGACTACGCCATCATCGGCACCACGCTGCAAATCGTCGGCGAGCAGTTGGCCGAGGCCTGCGACCTGCGCTGCGACGAAGCGGTGCTCGACGTCGCGGCCGGCAACGGCAACGCGACGCTGGCGGCGGCGCGCCGCGGCTGCAGGGTCACCTCCACCGATTACGTGGCCGGCCTGCTCGACCGCGGTGCCGAGCGCGCCAAGGCCGAGCGCCTGGAGGTGAAGTTCCAGGCCGCCGACGTCGAGGCCCTGCCTTTCGACGACGGAAGCTTCGCCGCCGTGCTCTCCACCTTCGGCGTGATGTTCGCGCCCGACCATGCGAAGTCCGCCGCCGAGATGCTGCGCGTGTGCCGCCCGGGCGGCCGCATCGGCATGGCCAACTGGACGCCCGAGGGCTTCATCGGCCAGATGTTCAAGACCCTGGGCCGGCACCTGCCACCGCCCGCGGGCGTGCAGCCGCCCTCGTTGTGGGGCACCGAAGCGCACCTGCGCACGCTGTTCGGCGACCAGGCCGCGTCGATCCAGGCGACGCCGCGCCTCTTCAACTTCCGCTACCGCTCGGCCGCGCATTTCATCGAGGTGTTCCGCACCTGGTACGGGCCGGTGCTCAAGGCCTTCGCCAGCCTGCCGCCCGAGAAGGCCGTGGAGCTGGAGAAGGACCTGGGCGAGCTGCTGAACCGCCTGAACCGGGCCGGGCCGGACTCGCTGGTGGTGCCCAGCGAATACCTCGAAATCGTCATCACCCGTCGCTGAGTCTCCGAGCCATGGAGCCGCGGCTGCAGCGAAGGATTCAGCGCTACGGCTGGGACCTGGCGGCCGCCGTCTACGAGGCGCGCTGGCAGGCGCAGCTGGCCCCCGCGCACGAAGCCCTGATGGCGCTCGCCTCGCCAGAGCCGCAGGAACGGGTGCTCGACGTGGCCTGCGGCACCGGCCTGATTGCGCTGGCGGCGGCCGAGGCGGTGGGCCCGCAAGGCCATGTGCTCGGCACCGACCTGTCCGATCACATGGTCGATGCGGCGCGGCAGCGCGCCGCGCAGCGCGGCCTGCGCCAGCTCGGCTTCGCGCGCATGGATGCGGAGCAGCTGGCGCTGCCCGATGGCAGCTTCGACCTGGCGCTGTGCGCCCTCGGCCTCATGTACGTGCCCGACCCCGCGCAGGCCTTGCGCGAGATGCGGCGCGTGCTGCGCCCGGGCGGCAGGGCGGCGCTGGCGGTCTGGGGCGAGCGGGCGCGCTGCGGCTGGTCGGCGCTGTTCCCCATCGTCGATGCCGAGGTCCGCAGCGAGGTGTGCCCGCTCTTCTTTCGCCTGGGGCAGCAGGACGCGCTGGCCCGCGAGTGCGCCGAGGCGGGCTTCGAGCGCATCGCGCAGCAGCGCATCGCGAGCACGCTGTGCTACGCCGATGGCGGGGAGGCCTGCATCGCAGCCTTCGCCGGCGGGCCGGTCGCGCTGGCCTGGTCGCGCTTCGGCGACGAGACCCGCGCGCGCGTGCAGGCCCGCTACCTCGAGGCGATCGAGCCCTGGCGCCAAGGCGGCGGCTACCGCATCCCCGGCGAGTTCGTGATCGTGACGGGCACGGTGCCGGCACATCCCTCCCGCTGAGGAGGGCGCCGCTTGCAGAATGCGCCGCCCGGTCGGACCAGGGGCGCCAGCGCCGACCCAGGAGACGCGAATGAACGAAGGCTTTCGCGATTTCGAGCACGCGGGCTGGACCGACCCCGAGGTCTGCGCCGCTTATGACCATCACCTGGCCAGCCTGACGACGCAGTCCATCGGCGCACTGCTCGACGCCGCCCGCGTGGGCGCCGGCAGCGCGGTGCTGGACGTGGCGACGGGCGCCGGCTACGCGGCCGCCGCCGCGCTGGACCGCGGCGCCCGGGTCACCGGCTGCGGCCGGCTGGCCTTCACCGCCTGGGACGCGCCCGAGCTCCGGCAGCGCGACGCGAACGCCGGCGCCATCGACGAGGCCATCCTGGCGGCGCTCGCGCCGTGGCGGAGCGGGCACGGCTACGAGGTGCCGATGCCGGCGGTGCTCGCGGCGGCGACGCGGCCTTCTTGAAGAAACCATCGAAAAACGTCTCTCATTCTTGACATTTCATCGGTTTTGTCAACAATGAGAAACGTTTATGCCAGCTTCCGGCCCTGATCTCACCGCTCAATCCGCAGGCGCCCTGTTCGCCATCGGCGCCACGGTGCGGCGGCGCCGCAAGGACCTGGGCATCAGCGCCGTGGCCGCGGCCGAAGCGGCCGGCATCTCGCGCATGACCCTGCACCGGATCGAGAAGGGCGAGCCGGCGGTCACCATGGGCGCGTATCTGCGGGTGCTCGTGGCGCTGAGCCTCCAAGTGGCAGTCCGGCCGCAGGAGGAGGCTGTTGAGCCTCAAGAAACGCCCCGCCACGGCTGGCTTCCGGCACGCATCCGCATTGCCGATTACCCCTGGCTCAAGGAACTCGCCTGGCAGGTCCACGGCCCGCAGGAACTAACGCCGCGCGAGGCGCTGAGCATCTACGAACGCAACTGGCGGCACCTCGATCCTGCGACGCTGTCGGCGACCGAGCGGGAGCTCGTCGATGCCCTGCGCCTGGCACTCGGGAGCGACCCGGTTGTTTGAGCGGCCGCACCACCGCCGCGTCGCGCGGGTCCTCCAGGCGCTCGACGGGCCGCAACTGCGCGAACGGGGTTGCCTGTTCGGCGGGGGCACCGCCATCGCACTGCGCTTCGGCGAGTACCGCGAATCGGTGGACATCGACTTCCTCGTGTCGGACCTCGGGGCCTACCGCGAACTTCGGCAGGCGCTGACAGGCGTCGACCGACTGGCAACCCTCCAACGGGCAGGGGCCCCGCCGCTCGAGCTGGTCGGCGAGCTGCGCGCCGACCAGTACGGCATCCGCACCCGCCTGCGCGTCGATGAGCAGCCGATCAAGTTCGAGATCGTGTTCGAGGCACGCATCGCGCTGCAGGCACCCGGCAAGACCGATGAAGTCTGCGGCGTACCCACGCTCACGCCCCTGGACATGGCCGCGAGCAAGCTGCTCGCCAATTCCGACCGCTGGCCCGACGACGGCGTGTTCAGCCGGGACCTGATCGACCTCGCGATGATGAAGCCGTCCTTGGCGTTGCTGCGCCAGGCCGTTGCCAAGGCCGAGGGCGCCTATGGCGCTGCCGTGCGCCGCGACCTGCAGCGGGCCATCGACCGCATGCAGGCGCGCACGGGCTGGCTGGAGCGCTGCATGCAGATCATGGGCATGGCGGCTACGCAGGCGCAGGTGTGGCAGCGCATCCGGGCGTTGCGGCGGGTGCTCATCTGAGCTGCGTCGATGCGGCAACAGGCGCAGAAGAGGTAATGGCCTCCAGCAACCCCGGCAGCCGTGCTGCCGCCTGCTTCGCGCCGGCCTTGTAGCGCTGCAGCAGCGCCTGCCGGTCCGCATCGTCCTCCTTCACGGCATGCACCAGCGCGGTCATGCTGTCCAGGCGCGAATGCGCCACCCACTCCATCAGGCCCGGGTGCTTGCCCCAGCGCTGGCGGTTGCCGAGGGAGACAACCCACATCCGGATCCAGTCGGCCGGCACCACCGGCGTCGGGACGACCGCGCACAAGGCGTTCTTCTCGGCCTCGTCGGCGAAGTGGCTTTCCACATACGCGATCAGGGCCGCGCTGAAAACCGGCTGGCAGCTGCGCACCATCAGCAGGTTGATGCGGCCGCCATCGAAGATCGGCAGCGCGGGCGCCGCCGTGATTCCGGCGGCGCTGCAATCGACGACCAGGCAGCCGGGCTCGATCTCGTGGCTGCCCTGCTCGAGCACGACGCGCGCCGCCTCGATCGCCTTCACGCGCCCGAGGCGCACGACGTTGCGGATGCGGCGCAGCTCGCGCAGCTCGGCCTGGGTGACGGTGGCGCAGCGGTACATGGTGGGCTCGACCGCCGGGTCGAGCCGCAGCAGCTGGCCCCGCGCTTCGAGCCGCGCGAACAGGTCCGGGACGGAAGTCGCCGTGGCGATCGCATCGAACTGGGCGACCAGGCTGCCGATCGCCTGGTCGAAGAAATCCATGTGAGGCTGGAAGTTGGCGCGGTCGAGCAGCCAGGCATCGCGCGGCGCGATCCAGCAGATGCGCTGCGGATCGACGCCGTTCTGCAGCAGCCACAGGCAGGCGTCGATGCCGGTCTTGCCTGCGCCGACCACCACGTAGCCGGGCTCGGCCCGGTGGATGCGGGGCAGGTCGTTCACGGGCACGCAGCGCACGCCGGGCCCGAGCGCATAGGCTGGGCGATGGGTGGAAGGGACTGCCGTGCGCGCGTGGGTGGCGTCGACGACTTTGCGGTGTGCCGTGACCGTCCAGCTCTGCCCGCTCAGGATGGAGCGGACGTGGTGCTCGCTGCCGGTGCCCATCTCGCCCTCGCACATCGGGAAATAGCGCACGCGGCCCGAGGGCAGGAAGCGCTGGTTCATCACCTGGTCGTAGTAGTCCAGCACTTCGGCGCCGCCGGCCAGTTCGTAGAGGCCCTGGTTGAGGCCAGCGCTGTCCTTCGTGCCGCTGCCCAGCGCGCGCGAATTGACGCCGTACAGCACCGAAGGCGCATGCAGCCGCACGAAAGGGTAGGCATCGTTCCAGTGCCCGCCGGGCCGGTGGTGTCGGTCCACCATCACGATGCGGGCGTCATCGGATTCGGACAGCAGCGTGTCCGCGAAGGCCATGGCCGTCGCACCGCTGCCGACGATCAGGTAGTCCGTCTCGATGGGGCTGGGCGTCATCTGGCCTCCTGCGTGGTGGATGTGCGCGATCGATGGCAACGCGCATCTTGGGCGACACTGTCGTTCCATGCAATCCGCTTCTCCCTCCGGCGCCATGCCGATCCCGCCCCTGCGGCGCCCCACGCTGCGCTTCATGCTCGCCCACCCCGCGCACCTGATCGCGCTGGGCTTCGGCGCCGGCCTCGCGCCGCGCGCGCCCGGCACCGTGGGCACGCTGTGGGCCTGGGCCGCCTTCGTGCTCATGCAGCGCTGGCTGTCGGCAGGGGCCATCGGGTGGATCATCCTGGCCTCGCTGCCCATCGGCTGGTGGGCCTGCACCGTGGCCGCGCGCCATATGGCCATCGCCGACCCCGGCGCCATCGTCTGGGACGAGGTCGTCGCCTTCTGGCTGATCCTGTGGCTGGTGACCCCGGCCGGGCTGCTGGCACAGCTCGTGGCCTTCGCGCTGTTCCGCCTCTTCGATGCCGCCAAGCCGGGGCCGGTGGCCTGGGCCGACCAGCTCTTCAAGCAACGCCGGGCGACGCCCGCCACCATGTCTTGGAGCGCGGCGGGCTTCGGCATCCTGTTCGATGACCTGGTGGCGGCCTTCTGCACGCTGCTGGTGATCGCCTTCTTCCGCGCCTGGTAGTGACCATGAACAACGCGTCGCCTGCACCCGAATCCGACACGCCCGCACTGGTGCTTGAATTGGCCGAGCTGTTGCAGCAGCAGGGCCGGATGATGGCCACGGCCGAGAGCTGCACCGGCGGGCTGATCGCGGGCGCCTGCACCGATCTGTCGGGCTCCAGCAACTGGTTCGAGCGCGGCTTCGTCACCTACTCGAACGCCGCCAAGACCGAGCTGCTGGGCGTCGACGCGGCGCTGATCGCGGCCGAGGGCGCCGTCAGCGAGCCGGTGGCGCGCGCCATGGCCGAGGGCGCGGTGGCGCGTTCGCCGGCGCAGGTCGCGGTGGCGGTGACCGGCGTGGCCGGTCCGACCGGCGGCAGCGCCGAGAAGCCGGTGGGCACCGTGTGGTTCGGCTGGTCGGTGGCAGGCCGCGTGCGTACCGAGCGCCGGCGCTTCGATGGCGACCGGGCTGCCGTGCGGGCGGCGACGGTGCATCACGCCTTGCGGACGCTTCTGACGTTGTTGCGCGCGGCCTAGGCTACGATCGCCGCCCATGCGCAACGAAGACACCATCCAGCGCCTCTACGAGGCTTTCGCCAGGCTCGACGCCGACACCATGGCCGCCTGCTATGCGCCGGATGCGCGCTTCGACGACGAGGCCTTCTCGCTGAAGGACGGCCGTGAGGTCGGCGCCATGTGGAAGATGCTGTGCGAGGCCACGCGCGCCAAGGGCGCCGATGTCTGGAAGCTCAGCTGGCGCGACGTCCAGGCCGATGGCGCCACCGGCCGCGCCCACTGGGATGCGCACTACCGCTTCAGCGCCACCGGCCGCATCGTCGACAACGCGATCGACTCCGAGTTCGGCTTCACGCCCGAGGGCCTGATCGCCACTCAGCGCGACCGCTTCGACTTCTGGGCCTGGTCGCGCCAGGCGCTGGGCCCGCCGGGCCTGCTGCTGGGCTGGACGCCGATGCTGAAGAACAAGGTGCGCGCCGGCGCCGCGAAAAATCTGGCCGCCTACATGGCGCGCACGTCATGACGATCACCATCACCAACCATCCCGAGAAGCATCGCTACGAGGCCGCCATCGACGGGCAGCTCGCGGGCTACTGCGAATACAACCTGCTCACGAACGCGGTGATGTTCACCCACACCGAAGTGCTGCCCGCCTTCGAGGGCCGCGGCGTGGGCTCGGCCATCGCGCGGCATGTGCTCGACGACGCGCGGGCCCAGGGCCTGCCGGTGATCCCCGCCTGCCAGTTCATCGCCGGCTACATCCGCAAGCACCGCGAGTACGTGGACCTGGCGCGGCCGGAGACGCAGCGCGCCTTCAATATCTAGGGCTGGATCTGGGCCTTGCGGGCCACCGCGCCGGGCGGCGCCGGCAGCCAGGCGAAAGCTGCACATCCCGCCACCAGCAGCGCGGCGATGGCCGCCAGCACGGCGGTGTAGGGCTCGGCGCCCTGCGACTGCGCCACCGAGGCGGCCACGCCGGTGAGCCACTGCATCAGCGCCACGCCGAGGAACATGGCCATGGTGAACACCGCCATCGCGCGGCCGGTGAGCGCGGCCGGGTAGGCCACCCGCACGTCGGCGTACTCCCAGACGATGAAGCCCGACAACAGGCCGATCAGGATGGCGCACGCGATGTCGATCCAGGCCGCGTGGAAGATGCCGATGGCGGCGAACAGCGCCGCATAGACCGCGCAGCAGGCCACGATGCGCCGCCGGCGCGCCGGGCCGTCGCGGTCCAGCCGGCCGAACAGCGGCGGCCCGAACAGCGAGACGACCGACACGATCAGTGCGACGTTGCCGCTCTGCACCAGCGAGTAGCCGTAGCGCTCCGCCAGCAGCGGCCCCAGCCACAGCCCGCGCAGCGAGATGAAGGCGGCATAGGTCACGGCGCCGAGCAGCAGGATGCCCAGCGTGTGCGGCATCGCGAACAGAGTGCCGAACTGGCGCAGCGCGGCGAACATCGATTCCTTCGGCCGCGCTGTCTCGCGCGCCGGCTCGCGCACCCACAGCAGGATGCTGAGCCAGGCCAGCGCCGAGGCCGCGGCCAGCACCGCGAAGCCCATGCGCCAGGAGCGGGCCTCGACCAGCCACGCGAGTGGCGTGCCGGTCAGCAGCATGCCCAGCCCGCCGATGCCCAGCACCAGCCCCGAGACCGAGGCGAAGCGCGCCGCCGGGAAATGCCGCGCGATGAACACGGTACACACCAGGAAGGCCGGCGCGCAGCCGACGCCGATCAGGACCTGGCCGGCGATCAGCAGCTCAAAGTTGGTCGACAGCGCGGACAGCAGCGCGCCCGCGATCGCCAGCGGGAAGGCCGTCAGCACCGTGCGTCGCACGCCGTGCAGGTCGATGCCGACGCCCATGAAGAGCTGCATGGCGCCGAAGGCGAAGTGGAAGGAGCCGGAGAACAGGCCCAGGGCCTGCGCCGAGAGCCCGAACTCGGCCTGCAGCGGGCCGGCCATGATCGCGCCCACGGTGCGGTAGGCCTGGCTCAGCGCGAAGGCGGTGCACAACGTCAGCACCATGGCCCAGGCGCTGCGGGCCGGGAGCGTCAGGCTGGTCTCAGCCGGCACCGTGGCACTTCTTGAACTTCTTTCCGCTGCCGCAGGGGCAGAGGTCGTTGCGGCCCGGCGTCGCTTCCTTGCGCACGGTCTCCACCTTCGGGCCCATGCTGCGCCAGAGCCGGCGCAGGTCGTACACGGCCCAGATCGCGTCGCCGAATTCGTCCACCCGCTGCTGGCTCACGCTGGGCGGGCCGTCCTCGCTGTACATCGAGAGCGTGGGCTTGCCGCGGTCGTCCTCGGTCAGGGCGACGATGGCGTTCAGCGCCTCGTCGAGGATGGCCGCCGCCTCCTTGTCGCGCGGCGGGGTCCATTCCTCGGGCCAGTTCTCCACCGCGTACATGAAGCCCAGCGCCCAGACCTGGGCAAAGGAGGGGATGTCCTCGTCGGCGATCTCGCCCCGCTCTTCTTCCGGCAGGGCCGCGACGGCGCCGCGCGTGTCCAGCACCTCGGGCTGCCAGGCGCGCTCGTCGTCGAGCGACTGCACTTCGGCGTCCAGGCCCTCTTCGGTCTCGCGCCAGCGCCGCTTCCAGCGCCAGGCGAATTCCATGTGCTGCGCCGGCACGAAGCCCTCGCCCAGCAGCACCGGCCAGTATTCGGCGGGCTCGATGGGGCGGCGCATGCACACCAGCGCCGCCATGAAGCCCTCGCAGAACTCCCATTGCGGGGTTTCCTCGTCGTGCTCGCGCATGGTGTCGAGCGCCTGGTCGAGGGCGTCGAAATCGTCGGGGCCGAGGGGAGCGTGGTCGGGGGAGGGGGCAGGGGTCGTGGTCATGGCAATGCGGCGGCAGCCCTCTATGATGCAGCAAGCTCCCGGAGACCCGCCATTTCAGCACCCCTGCCTTCGTTGCTTACGACACGCGACTTCCGCCCGGCGACCGGCGCCGCCTCCGATCCCGCCTCGCCGGCCGGCCGGGCGCAACAGGCAATCCTGGCCCCATGAACGTTGCGAAACGCGGCACGCGCGTGCAGTCGCGCAAGGGGGTGGCATCGGCGCCGGCGCCCCTGGAAACCGGCCCGGCCCCGCTGGAGCCCGGCGATTACGCGGAATTCCTGCGCGCCATGCTGCCGCAGCAGCAGAAGCCGGTGGCCAGCCACCGGCTCGGCAGCGAGCGCGTCTGGCTCAAGAAGGCGGGTCCGCCGCACGGCAAGCTGGGCTACCACCTGATGGCGATGGTGGCCGGCCTGCTGCGGCTGGACGTGCTGACGCCGGTGCCCAACCCCGGCGGCGAGGCCGCCATCGCCACCGAGGCGCGCCGCCTGCGCGCCCTCGGCGCGGCCGGCCTGCGCGTGCCGGCGGTGCTGGCCCAGCAACCCGACGGCCTGCTGATCTCCGACCTCGGCGAAAGCGGCCGGCCGCCGGTGGTGCTGCAGGAGCGGCTGGACCATGCCGCGGCCATCGGCCCGAGCGCGCTTCTCACGGTGTGGCACGAGGGGCTCGACGCCATCGCCAATGTCCACGCGCACGGCACCTACCTGAGCCAGGCCTTCGACCGCAACCTGGTGCAGTGCCCCGACGGCACCATCGGCTACATCGACTTCGAGGACGACCCGGGCGAGGCCCTGCCCCTGGCCGAATGCCAGGTGCGCGACTGGCTCAGCTACCTGCACTCCACCGCGATGCTGGTGCGCGCCGCCTCGGCGGGCGCTGCCGGTACGCACTGGCATGCGGCGCTGGCCGATGCCGGCGACGAGGTGCGCGAGCGGCTGGCGCTGGCGGCGCGGCGCATGCGCTGGCTGCGGCATCTGCCGTCGGGGCGGCGCTGGGGCCGGGACACGCAGCGCTCGCGGGCGGTGGCGCGTCTGCTGTGGCGCTGGTATTGCAGCGATACCGCGCCGCCGACGCGGCGGTAGCCGGCCGGCATCAGCCGCCGGGGATGGCGACCTCGACGCCCAGGCGCGCGAGCGGCCCGCGCATCTCGAGCAGCGCGCGGTCCTTGCTCAACAGCTGCGCGCGCTGCGCCACCGCGAGGTCGACGAAGATCTGGTCGTCAGGGTCGCGGCACAGGCAGGGCGCGCGGTCGGGCTGCTCGTCCACCGGATGCACGCGCCGGTCGAAGGCTGCGAGCACGCCCGGCGCATCGCGGCCGTTGCGCGCCAGGCGCGCGGCCACCAACGGGTAGTCGAGCACGCGCGCCAGCTCTTCGCGCATCGCGGCGGTGGCGATCCATTGCAGCTCGCCCAATTCGAGCGCGGCGAGCAGCGCTGCGCAGCCCGGGTCGTCGAAGACCAGGAGGTCGAGGGCGATGTTGGTGTCGATGACGACGCGCATGGACGGGGATGCTAAGCCGCCGTTCGCTCAGAAGCCCCGCAGGTCATCCACCGCCAGCGCGAGCTTCGCGCCGGTGATGCGCTCGAGCGTGCGCCTCATCAGCGCGACGTCGTTGTCGAAGCCCCCATGCGTCGCCGCCTGCAGCACCGGCTGGCCGCCGGCATCGAGCGCCACCTCGATGCGCGGGCTCTCCACGCGCCGCGTGCGGGCCTCGAGCTTCACGGCCTTGGCAGCCTGGCGCCAGACCGCCAGCGCCTCGCCGGTGTCGGAGGAGCCGTCCCAGCCCGAATAGCTCTCGTCGTTGATGCGGTCCAGCCCCAGGATCGGCGTGTGCAGATCGGCCTCCAGCGCATTGGAGACCAGATACAGCAGCGACTTGCGGTAGATCGGGCCCACCGTGTCGCGGCGCTCGACCTCGTCCGTGAGCAGTTCCAGGTGCAGGCGCTCCATCAGCGCCGCGTCGCCGGCATAGTGGCGGTTCGCGAAGGCCACGGAGCAGGCCGGTGCATAGAGGTTCACCGAGGCGACGCGCTCGCTCAGTCCCCCATCGCGGCCGGCGCGCTTGCGTGCGGCCAGCGCCGTGAGCAGGTGGCCGATGGCGATCGCGCCGGCCGAGTGGCCGACCAGGTGCAGCTCGAACTGCGCACCCCAGTTGCTGCCGAGCGCCTGCATCGCATCCAGCAGCAGGTCGCCGCCGCGCCGCTCGGCGAAGGCCAAGCCGGCGTTCTCCTTCATCTCGCTCCACAACGGCCGTGCCGCCGGCCGTCCGACGCTCTTCTCGACCAGCAGGTCGGTCTGCTCGGTGAACCACTCGCCGAAGCCGGCGCGGGCCGGCTCGCGGCGGAAGGCGTCTGCGATGAGGTTCGCCACCGATTCGAGAAGACCCGTCTTCCACACCAGGAACAGCGGATAGCAGCCGTTGCCGGTGAAGTAACGGCCCATGGCGCTGGCGCGCTTGATCGCCTCCTCCTCGCTATTGAGCCCGCCGTGGACGTAGAGCACCAGGCGCTTGCGCGCCGCCGCCTGCCTGCGGAACCAGTCGTCCGGCAGCACGCAGGCCTGCTGCTGCAGCTTGCGCGGCGGCTCGTCTTCCGTGAGGTAGCGGCTCACGCGGCCGTCGTTGCCCAGCACCACGCTGTGCTGGTAGGCCAGGCCGGTGTCCCACCACTGGCTGCGGTCCGCGGCGGTCAGGCCGGCGGCGCCGCTGCCGCCCACGGCCAGCCGGCCGGCGATCACGCCGGGCACGCCCAGCGAGACCACCCAGGCGTCCATCGCATGCGCCAGCCAGTCCAGGTAGCCCAGCACCGCGAAGCCGCCGGCGCCCCAGTTCCTGCCCCAGGAGTTTTGCAGGATGAAGCCCTGCGCATTGAAGCCGATCAGGGCGAAGGCATGGCCTCCGGTCTCGGAGCGCCGGCCGTCGAAGGCGATGAGCGGCAGGTCCGCATGGCGCTTCGGTGCCGGCGTGATCGGCACCGCGTCCCAGCCCGGGTGCGTGAAGGCCGAGACGAAGACCGCGCGGTGCTGCGCGATCGCGGCCTGCACGTCGGTGATCGAGCGGGTGTCGATGCGGTAGTAGATGCCCAGCGTGTTCTGCGCCGCCCGGCTCGCGTAGCCGTAGGTGGCGGGGTTCGATTTCTCGGGCAGGTAGGGCCAGTCCGGCTCCAGGCAGACGCCGTGGTTGAACCAGCCCTTGAGCGCGCCGCGGCAGCTCGAGCCCTCGTAGTTCTCGCCCTCGTACTCGTCGTGCCGGCGCGCCAGCGTGTAGAGCATGCGCGGGCTCACCGAATCCATCTTCGGCGGCAGGCCGGCCTTGACCCAACGCAGGTAGTTGATGACGCAGCTCAGGCCAAAGCCGGTGCAGGCGCCCTCCCGGCCCTGGTCCAGGATCAGGCCGGCCCGGGTGTAGGCCGGCACGTACTGGCGCACCTCCTCCTGCGGCGGGAATTCGTCGGGCAGGCTGATCGCGCTCGGCTGGAACAGGCGGTCGCGCAGATCGGCCGCGTCCTTGCGGGTGCGCGAAACGATGGAGCGGTGCGAGGGCGTCTCTTCTTCGGCGGCGGCGGCGGCGGCGGCGGCACCGCGCCGGGCGCCGCCCGCGCCCACGCGCGCCGCCGGCCATACGGTGGCGGCGCGCTCGAATACGTCCTTGAAGCGATCGAGGCCATGCACGCCGCCGTTGACCAGGCGGCGGGCCTGCGCGAAGTCGCCGCCCTGGATCGCCTGGCGGAACTTGGTCGCCTTGTCGGAGAGATAGAGCGCCAGCAGCACTGCCGCGACTTCCGGCGCGTTGGCGCGGTCCGGTGCGGTCTCGAGCGGAACCCCGATGCGCTGGCCGTAGCGGGTGTAGTTGTCCTTGCCGGTCAGCTGCACGAAGCCGCGGCCGCGGTAGCGCTCGCCGTCGCCGGTCCGGCTGTTGCCGAGCACGGCGCGCGTGTCGTACAGGCTGAAGGGGGCGCCGCCCGGCGGCGTGTTGAACTTGGAGGGCGCCTCCGCGATCGGCACGAAGCCCTCGGTCTCGGCGCGGATGGTGCCCAGGGCGCCCAGGATCATCGGGCGGTCCGTCAGCTCCGCGACGCCGAGCGCCGCCTCGATGTAGGGCAGGTAGCGCGCGATGTTGGCCGGCTTGGTGGCGGGGAACAGCCGGCTCACGTTGCCGACGTTGAGCGTGAGCTCGAACTTGCCCGCGTCGATCGCGATCAGGTCCAGCAGCAGCTGGCAGCGCGGCCCGACCACGCCGTCGCCGATCAGGCCGACGCCGGCCTGCCAGCGGCGGATCGCGCCGTCGAAGTCCTCGTCGATCGGCGTGCCGGAGGCCTGGAGGGAGGGGAACAGCTTCGCGTCTTCGCCCAGCGCCTTGGCGAGCGCCCGGCGCAGCCGCTCGACATCGTCGCTGGCGCTTCCCTTGCTCATCAGGATGTGCATCGCGGCTCCTCGGGCGGCGGGGGTGTCCGCCGCGCGAGGCATGGTGCGGCGCGCGCCGGCCGCTGTCCATCCGCCGAACCGGCTAGTACGTCGGCTGGGGCGGCGCAGCAGGCCGTCGGCGCTGCGCATTGCCCCCGCTGGCGGGACGTGCATTGCAGCAGGGATGTCGCGCGCAGCGTCTAGGATGGGGGTGCTGGCGCGGCCCTTGCATGGGCCGCAGGCGTTTCACCGTTCTTCGGGAGCTGCGATCCATGAAACCTGTCTCCGAACTGCTCAAGCGCCGCAACTCGGCCGTCTGGCGCATCGAGCCCGGCGCCACCATGTTCGACGCGCTGGAGGCGCTGGCCAGCCACGAGGTCGGCGCGCTGATGGTGATGACGCACGACAAGCTGGTCGGCGTGATCTCCGAGCGCGACTACACGCGCAAGGTGGCGCTGCAGGGGCGCAACTCGAAGGAGGTGCTGGTCGCCGAGCTGATGACGCCCGACGTGCTGACCGTGACGCCCTCCACCCGCACGCGCGAGTGCATGGCGCTGATGAGCCAGAAGCGCATCCGCCACCTGCCGGTGGTGGACGGCGACCGGGTGGTCGGCATGATCTCGATCCGCGATTTGATGGACGACATCATCGCGGACCACGAAGAGACCATCGAGCAGCTGCGCAACTACATCCAGAGTTGAGAAGGCGTGAGCGAACCCGCCGTCGAACTGGTCTGGCCTGCGCGCAAATACCTTCCCGGCTACGTCGCCGCGCTCGAGCGCGGCTGGTCACCCAACAACCTGCGGCCCGAGGCCGGATTCGAGGAGCTGGCGCAGATCCGGGCCAACCCCGCGCGCTTTCTCGAAGGCCTGGTAGACCGCGAGGCCAAGGGGTCGCCGGTTGCCCTGCCTGACGGCACCGTCGTGCCTCGCCTGCCGGGCTATCGCCGCTGGATCTGGGATGGCGAGCTCTGCGGCAGCATTTCCCTTCGCTGGCAGCGCGGCAGCAACGCTTTGCCTGCGTATTGCCTGGGCCACATCGGCTACGGCGTGGTGCCATGGAAGAGCGGCCGGGGCCGTGCCACGCAGGCGCTGCGGCTGATGCTGGGCGAGGCCCGCACCGAAGGCCTGGCCTATGTCGAGATCACCACCAGCCCCGACAACCTGGCCTCGCAGCGGGTGATCGGCGCCAACGGCGGCGTTCTCATCGAGGAGTTCGTCAAGATGCCCGAGCTGGGCGGCACGCCCGAACTGCGCTTCCGCATCGATCTCTGAGGGGCCCGCTCCCCGGTCTGCGGCCGGGTCTTCTTCAGCGCTGCGGGGCCCGTGCCGATTGCTGCGACAGCAGGAAGAGCCGGATGCGCCGGCAGGGCCACAGGCCGCTGCGGTCGAGCGACTGGGCCTGGTCCAGCGCACTCTCCTTCTCGGCGGGGCTGGGCGGTGAAGTCGCCCGATCACGCGCGTGAGCGGGCGGATGGGCATTCGTCCGTTGGCACATGACAAGGCTCCTTCGCGCTGAAGGGCCGCGCGACAGGGACGGCAAGCTGCGGCCGCGCGCGTCGATGCAGGCATGCACCGATCGCCGCAAACCTCAGCGACGAGAAACGGACCGGGAGGGAGGGAGAGATCGCTTGCCGGAGACAACAAGCGTCACGCTGCAGCGGCTTCGGCGCGCAGCGCGGGGAAGCTGCGCTACTGGGGTGCCGAATGTGCCGCACCTGCCGAGGTACGCATCACATCACTGATCCAACTGGCACTGTCCACGCACGAGGCTCCGAAGTAAAAGATGCGGGATTGTTGCCAAGCAACATGATCGGGTCAACCGAGGGCGCGCGTGCCCCTCCATTCTGTGTGCTTTAAGCAACCGCCTTGCTGCGCGCGGAGCCCGCCACCATGTCGAAGCGGAACAGCCGGCATTCGATCGGGCCGTTCCACATCGGCACGCGGCGCGACTCCTTGAGCCGCATGCGCTTGGGCAGCTGCAGGTCGGGCGTGAGCACCCACGCGGTCCAGCCGGCATAGTGCTTCTTCCAGTGGCTCGCGAGCTGCACGAAGAACTCGCCGCCGTCCTCGGTCTGCGCCTCCTCGCGGCTGCTGCGGCTGCCGCGGCCGTCGCGGGCCACCCCCCCGACCTCGATGCGCTCGCCGTAGGGCGGGTTGAGCACGATCACGCCCGACTCGGCCGGCGGCATGCGCTGCAACGCGTCGCCGCCGCGCAACTGCACGGCGCCGGCGACGCCTGCGCGCTCGGCATTGCGCTCGGCGAAGTCGACCATGCGGTGCGATACGTCGGAGCCGAAGATGACGGCCGCCGGCGCCTGCTTCGCCGCGGCCTGCGCCTCGGCCTTGAGCTGCGACCACACATGGGCCTGGAAAGGCAGCAGCTTCTCGAAGCCGAAGCGCCGCTGCGCGCCGGCCGCGATGCCCTGCGCGAGCTGCGCCGCCTCGATGGCGATGGTGCCGCTGCCGCAGCAGGGGTCGTAGAGCGGCGCCTGCGAGACCTCGCCGCGCTCGGGGTTCCACCAGCCGCTGGCGGCCAGCATGGCGGCTGCCAGGGTCTCCTTCAGCGGCGCGTCGCCCTTGTCCTGCCGCCAGCCGCGCTTGAAGAGCGGCTCGCCGGACATGTCGATGTAGAGGGTGCAGTGCTCCGTGTCGAGGTGCGCGAAGACGCGCGCGTCGGGCCACTGGGTCTCGATGCTGGGCCGCACGCCGTTTGCCTTGGCGCGGAAGCGGTCGGCGATCGCGTCCTTGATGCGCAGGGTCGCGAAGTTGAGGCTCTTGAGCGGGCTGTGCTGGGCCGTGGTCTCGATCTTGAAGGTGTTCTTCGGCGTGAACCAGAGCTCCCAGGCCACGCCGCCGGCGATGGCGTAGAGGTCGTGCTCGCTGCGGTAGGGCGCATGGGCCAGCTCGATCAGCACGCGCTGCGCGAGACGGCTGTGCAGGTTGAGCTTGAGCGCCTCGCGCCAGTCGGCGCGCACGCGCACGCCGCCGCGCAGGACCAGGAGCTCGTCGCCGGCGCGGCCGGTCAGCGCATGCACCTCCTGGGCAAGGAAGTCCTCCACGCCGGCGGCGCAGGGCAGGAAAAGGGAGAGATCGTTCATGGCGGGGATGGCCGGCCAGTATCCCATGCGCCCCGTACCGCGTTTGCGCTATGGCCGCGCGCGACCCCGGTGGGAAAATCCCCCAGTCGCATTGCCACAGGGGCTGCCATGACCACCAGCGTGCTGATCGTCGAAGACACACCCGAGTTCATGCGCCGCTTCTCGGATGCGGTGCTGGCCGATCCGGGCCTCGCCCTCGCGGGCGTGGTGGGCACCGGGCGCGCGGCGCTCGCGATGCTGGACGCCCAGCCGCCCGACGTGATGCTGGTCGACCTGGGCCTGCCCGACATCGATGGCGTGGAGGTGATCCGCCACGCGGCGCGCCACCATCCGCAGTGCGACGTGCTGGTGGTCACCATGTTCGGCGACGACCAGCACGTGGTGGACTCGATCGAGGCCGGCGCCACCGGCTACCTGCTGAAGGACGCGGGCGCCGGGCCCATCGCCGCCAGCATCCACGAGCTGCGCGCCGGCGGCTCGCCCATCAGCCCCAGCATCGCGCGGCGGGTGCTGGCGCGCTTTCGCATCAGCGCGGCGCCCACGCCGTCCACGCCGGCCGCACCGGCCCTGCAGCCGGCGCCCAAGGACGCCACGCCCTCGCCGCTGACGGAGCGCGAGACCGAGATCCTGCGCCTGGCCGCCAAGGGCCTGAGCTTCGAGACCATCGGCGAGCTGACCGAGATTTCGCCGCACACCGTGGTGGCGCACGTGAAGAAGATCTACCGCAAGCTGGCCGTGCACTCGCGCGGCGAGGCGGTCTACGAAGCGAGCCAGATGGGGCTGCTGTGATGCGTCGCCCCGGCGCGCGGGCGGCCGGGTTGGCGCTGGTCTTTCTGATCCTGGCCTGCCTCGCAGGCAGCGCGCGGGCCGCGCTTCAATCGCCGCGGCAGGCTGCCGTGCTCGCGGCGCCCGCGGTCGAGCGCTCGCCCCCGCCGCCCGGCGCCGCCTGGCGGCCGGTGACCCTGCCCGACGACGCCGGCTACTCGCGCCCGTCGCTGGCGCGGGCACCGGCGTGGTACCGCGTCGGCTTCGACTACCCGGACGATCCGGTCCGCCAGACGCAATGGGCCGTCTATGTGCCCTACTTCTACGACGGCGGCGAGATCTGGCTCAACGGCAGCCTGATCGGCAGCGTGGCGGAGCGCAGCGCGGCGGTCCATGCGCGCACCTACCGGCCGCAGACGGCGCTGTTGCCCGCATCGCTGCTGCGCCCCGGCTACAACGAGCTGGCGATCCGCGCGGCGGCGCCGAGCGACTATCCGCTGCGCTTCGCACAGCTCAGCATCGGCCCGCGGGACGAGATCCAGCCGCTGCACAACCAGCGCATGTTCTGGGTGCGCACGGTGCCGGAGCTCACGGTCCTGGTGTCCGTGCTGGTCGCCGGCTTCGTCGCCTTCATCTGGTGGCGCCGCCCGAGCGAGTCGCTCTACGGCCTGTTCGGCCTGGCGGCCGTGCTGTGGGCGGTGCGCACCATGACCTTCCTGATCGACGCCCTCCCCATCGGCCTGTGGCAGTGGTGGCGGGTGCTCTACCAATGCGCCACCGGCGGCTTCGTGATCGTGATGGCGGTGTTCACGCTGCACTACGCTGGCATGCGCCGGCCGTGGCTTGATCGAGGGCTGGTCGCCTACGGGCTGGTGGGGCCGCTGTGGTTCGCGCTCGGCGGCTTCGCGGCCGAGCAGGCCATCGCGCGGTGGTGGCTGGGCGGCATGGTGGGGGTGGGGCTGCTGATCATCGCGGTCGCAGTCCGCTACGCGCGGCGCCGCGGCACGCTGACGGCGGCGGCGCTCTCGGCCGTGATGGCCTTCGCGGTGCTGGTGGGCATCCACGACTACCTGCTGACCTGGGACCCGCGCCTGCTCGGGCGCTTCTTCCCGGAATGGACGGGCCACCGCATCCACCTGCTGCACTACGGCTCCAACACCCTGCTGGTGGCGATGGGCGCGCTGCTGACGGCGCGCTTCCTGCGCACCCTGCATTCGCTGGAGGAGCTCAACCGCACGCTGGAGTCGCGGGTGGCCGACCGCGAGCGCGCCCTGGCCGCCAACTACGCGCGCCTGGCCGCGCTGGAGCGCGAGCATGCCGCCGCGGAAGAGCGCCAGCTGATCATGCGCGACTTGCACGACGGCCTGGGCTCGCAGCTCTTCACCTCGCTGTCGCGGGTCGAGCGCGGGGACATGGACGAGGACCAGATCGCGGTCACGCTGCGCGCCTGCATCGCCGACATGCGGCTGGCGCTGGACGCCCTGGCCTCCGGCGAGCACGACCTGGGCGCGGCCCTGGGCAACTTCAGGTTCCGCTGGGAGGCGCAGCTGCTTGCGGCCGGCGTGCGCTCCGGCTGGGACATCGACCTGCCGGAGGACGGGACCACGCTCTCGCCGCATGCCGCGCTGCAGCTGTTGCGGGTGGCGCAGGAGGCGCTGACCAACGTGCTCAAGCACGCCCACGCCACGCGGGTAGAGGTGAAGCTGCGCCGCGCCGGCGAGATGCTGGAGATGGAGATCGAGGACAACGGGCGCGGCCTGGGTGCCGATCCTGGACGGCAGGGCGGCGGCCATGGCCTGCACAACATGCGCTCGCGGGCCCAGCGGCTGGGCGGCACGCTCGAGCTGCGCCCGGCGGCGGCCGGCGGCTGCTGCGTCGTGCTGCGCCTGCCGATGACGGTGCCCGCGGCGGCGACAGCCTGAGCGCCGCCGGCTCGCCCGAAGGCGCGCGCCCTCGGCGCCGCCCTCCCGCGATAGCGGGATGCCTGGCGCGAATGCGGAATTCTTCAAGGAGCGCTTCCCTTCTAGATTCCATCCATGCGCACGTCGCGCGTCTCGATGGAGCAAGGAAGGAATCGCCATGCAACCGCATCCGCACACCGCCTTCGTCAACCGGCCGGCCCGCCGGCGCAGCCGCATGCAGCAGTTGCTGCTCGGCTCCGTCGCACTGGCGGCGGCGATGCTCGCGGTGCTGGTCCTGCTCGGCCACTGGCAGGCCGAGGCAAGCCCTCCCACCGCGCCCACGTTCGCGTCGCCCGCGCCCGCCGGCAGCGGGGACCCCTCGGTCCCGGCCGCCAGCGAGGCGCTGCGCAACGCCCCGCCGGTGCCCGACGAAGCGGTGAGCACCTTCTGAGCACCTCGCCATCGAAGGAAAGATCGCCATGAAGACGCTGGAAAACCCCGAGCTGCACGACGCCCCCTGGCTGGTGGTGCCCTTCGTGCTGATGCTGGTGCTGGGCCTGGGCCTGCTGCTGATCGCGCGCTGGAGCATCGGTTAGGGCCTGTTAACGCTATGCAAGGCGTCCTTCCCTCCAACGCGACCCCTTGCATAGCGTTAACAGGCCCTGGCTAGGCGCAGCGGGCGGGACGGGCGCTCGGGCAGCGCCCGTAGCCTTATGCTCTGCCCATGCACGCCGAGCCGCTGAATCCCCAGGCCACAGCCGCCCCCCGCGTCCCCGCCCGGCGCTACGGCGCGGTGGCGATGACGCTGCACTGGCTGCTCGCGCTGATGATCCTCACGTCCTTCAGCGTCGGCCTCTACATGACGGGACTGCCTTTCTCGCCGCAGCGGCTCAAGCTCTTCAACTGGCACAAGTGGGCCGGCATCACCATCCTGGGGCTGACGGCGCTGCGGCTGCTGTGGCGCCTGTCGCATCCGCCGCCGCCGCTGCCGGCCTGCATCGTGGAGGCCATGCCGGGCTGGCAGCTGGTGGCGCACCGCGGCACGCACCTGCTGCTCTACCTGCTCTTCTTCGCAGTGCCGCTGGCCGGCTGGGCCTACAGCTCGGCGCTGGGCTTTCCGATCGCCTGGTTCGGCGTCGTGCCGCTGCCGGACTTCGTGCCCGTGAACAAGGAATTCGCCGAGGCGGTGCTGAAGCCCCTGCACCACGGCACCGCCTACGCGCTCGGCGCCGTGGTGCTGCTGCACGCGGCGGCGGCGCTCAAGCATCACTTCGTCGACCACGACGGCCTGATGGACCGCATGTGGCCTTTTTCGCGCCAGGGACACGCCCGATGAGCCTTCTTCGCCCCGCGTGGCGCGCCCTGTGCGCGGCCGCGCTGACCCTCGCTTCGGCCGCCGCCGCGAGCGGCGCCGAGCCCATGGCCCAGCTCGCGCCGGGCTACAGCCAGATCGGCTTCGTCAGCAAGCAGATGGGGGTGCCGGTCGAAGGCCAGTTCCGCAAGTTCGATGCCCAGATCGCCTTCGATCCGAAGAAGCCCGAGGGCGGCACCGTGGCGCTGCAGGTCGACATGGCCAGCGCCACGCTGGGCGTGCCGCAGAGCGATGCCGAACTGCCCAAGGCGCCGTGGTTCGACACCGCGCGCTTCCCCAAGGCCAGCTTCCAGTCCACCGCGATCAAGGGCCTGGGCGGTGGCCGCTTCGACATCGCCGGCCGCTTGACGATCAAGGGCCATACCCAGGAACTCGTGGTGCCGGTGACGATCACCCAGTCGGCAGACCGCTCGACCGCCACCGGAAGCTTTACGATCCAGCGCCTCGCCTTCAAGGTCGGCGAGGGCGAATGGACCGACACCTCGATGGTCGGCGACGAAGTGCAGGTGCGCTTCAAGCTGGTCTTGACCGGCCTGCGTCCACTTTGACTTTGCCATGCAAGCACCCAACGCCATGCCCCAGCCCGTCACGATGATCATCCAGTCCGTTGCCGCCGCCGCGTTGGCGGCCGCCGCATTCCTGGCCGCCGCGCAGACCGCGCCGGAGATGGCCGCCCAGCCGGCCGGCGGGCCGGTCAAGGGCGCGAGCTACGTGGTCGACCCCACGCACACCTTCGTGATGTACGAGATGGGCCACTACGGCACCACCACCAACCGCGGCCGCTTCAGCACCAAGGACGGCACCATCAAGATCGACGGCACGGGCAAGAGCGGCAAGATCGACATCACGATGGACATCAGCTCCATCAACACCGGCGTCGACCTGCTCAACCGCCACGTGCTGAGCAAGGACTTCTTCAACGTCGCCGAGTTTCCGGTCGCCCGCTTCGTGGCCGACAAGATCGACTTCAGCGGCGACAAGGTGACCGAGGTCGACGGCTCGCTGACGCTGATGGGCCAGACCAAGCCGGTCAAGCTCAAGGCCAGCCGCTTCGGCTGCTACCTCAGCCCGTTGATCAAGCGCCAGGTCTGCGGCGGCGACTTCGAGACTACCGTGGAGCGTAGCAACTGGGGCATCAACTGGGGCATCCCCTTCGGCTTCGAGGACCGGGTGCGGCTCCTGGTGCAGGTGGAGGCGGTGAACATCACGGGCGGGCCGAGCTGAGCGCAGGCGCTACAACAGACTCTCCGGCGCCAGCGGCGCCAGAATCTCCAGCATCACGCGGTCCCACAGGGTGGAGTCGGGCTCAGTGGTCAGCACCTGCTCGACGCCGGCCTCTTCGCTCACCCATTCAATGCGCTCGGTGCCCGGCGCGAAGCGCACCTTGTAGGCGCCCTGCTGCTTGAGCACCTCGATCAGCTTGAGCACCTGCTGCGCCATCTCGCGGCTGAAGATGATCAGCCCGATCTCGGTGTTGTGCACGTCGGAGCGCGGGTCGAAGTTCATCGAGCCGACGAAGAGGGTGCGCCCGTCGATCACGGCCGACTTGGCGTGCAGGCGCCCGATCTGCGTGCCGAAGAGACCCAGGCGCACGCTGCGCCGGGTGCGCTGCGAGCTGAGTTCGTAGATCTCGGCGCCGAGCTTGAGCATGTCTTCGCGGTAGCGCCGGTAGCCGGTGTGCACCACCGGCTCGTCGGTGGCGGCCAACGAGTTGGTGACCACGCTGATCTTCATGCCGCGCCCACGCACCTCGCGCATCGCCTCCAGCCCGCCCTTGCCGGGGATCAGGTAGGGCGAGACGATGGTCACGTCGGAGCGCCCGCGCCGGATCTGCTCGATCACGTTGTAGCGCACGCTGTCGACGTCCAGCAGTGGAATGCCGCCGTAGGTCACCTGCTTGCCGATCACGCGCTCGGGCGAGTCGGCGTAGGCCTCGGCCCGGGTCCAGATGAGGTCGAGCTTGCCGACCTTGAGGTCCTCCACGATCGGGCTGTAGCCCAGCACGTCGTTGGGCGCGGGCGGGCGCGGGGGCGGCGTGGTCTGCGGGCTGGTCGCCTCCTCGAAGCGGCGCTGGCGCTCCTCGCGCGGCACGCCGGAGGCGACCACGGTCTCGATCGGCCGCACGTACTCGCTGTTCCAGTACTGGTCGAACAGGCTCGCCAGCCGCGGGATGAGGGCGCCCGCGACGAAGGTGTCGAGATCGATGAAGTTGGCGCCGGCCGTCTGCGTGAAGTACTCGTTGCCGATGTTGCGCCCGCCGGCCACCGCCATCGCGCCGTCGGCGATGAAGAGCTTGTTGTGCATGCGCCGGTTGACGCGGCTGAAGTCGAAGAGCGAGGCCGAGAAGCGCCTGAGCATGCTGCCGCGCCCGGCCGGGAAGGGGTTGAAGAGGCGCAGCTCGAGGTTGGGCGTGGCGGCCAGGGCGAGCAGCAGCGCGTCCTCGCCCGAGGTGTAGAGGTCGTCCATCAACAGCCGCACGCGCACGCCGCGCCGGGCCGCGTCGCGCAGCGTGCGCAGCAGGTAGCGGCCGGTCTCGTCGTTGTGGATCTGGTAGTACTGCACGTCCAGCGTGCGCTCGGCGCGCCGCGCCAGCTCGAGCCGGGTGTTGAGCGCGAAGTCGCCGCCCGGCATGAGGCGGAAGCCGCTCAGGTCGGGGTCGGGCTGGGCGCTTTTCGCGATGCGGCCCAGCGTGGTGTCGGGGGAGAGCGGCACCGCCTTCGAAGGCGTGCGCTCGAACTCGGCAGGCAGCATGGCACAGCCGCTGGCCAGGAAGAGCACCCCCATCAGCGCCAGGCCCAGACGCATCCACTGCGGCCAGAGGCTTGGGCGCGCGCTCATCGCTACAGGGCCTTGCGCAGGTTGGCCGGCGCGATGCGCAGCGCCTCACGGTACTTGGCCACGGTGCGGCGCGCGCACTCGATGCCCTGCTCCTTGAGCATCTCGGAGACCTGGCTGTCCGACAGCGGCCGCTTCGCATCCTCGGCGCTCACGAACTGCTTGATCAGCGCGCGCACCGCGGTGCTGGAGGCGTTGCCGCCGGTCTCGGTGCCCAGCGCCGAGCCGAAGAAGTACTTGAGCTCGACCGTGCCGTAGGGCGTGGCCATGTACTTGGCGGTGGTCACGCGGCTGATGGTGGACTCGTGCAGGCCGAGCTCGTCGGCGATCTCGCGCAGCACCAGCGGCCGCATGGCGAGCTCGCCGTGGACGAAGTAGTTCTTCTGCCGCTCCACGATGGCGTTGGAGACGCGCAGGATGGTGTCGAAGCGCTGCTGGATGTTCTTGATGAACCAGCGCGCCTCCTGCAGCCGCTGCGACAGCGCCTGGCTGCCCTCGCCCTTGTGGGCCTTCAGCGCGCCGGCGTAGATGTCGTGCACGCGCAGCCGCGGCATGACCTCGGGGTTGAGCATGACGCGGAAGCGGGCGCTGGTGCCGTGGCCGATGCGCGTGACGATCACGTCGGGGATGACCACGTTGCGCTCGACGTCGACGAAGCGGCGCCCGGGCTTGGGCTCCAGCCGGGCGATCAGCTGGAGGGCGGAGCGCACCTCCTCTTCGTTGCTGCGGGTGAGCGTGGCCAGGCGCTTGAAGTCGCGCTTGGCGAGCAGCTCCATCGGGTGCTTGCAGATCGCGATCGCAGTCCGCCGCACCTGCACCTCTTCCTCGGTGTCGTCCTTTTCCTGCTCGGCGCGCAGCTGGATGGTGAGGCACTCGGCCAGGCTGCGGGCGCCGACGCCGACCGGCTCCAGGCTCTGCAGCAGGCCCAGCGCGACCTGGAAGTGGTGCACCAGCTCGTCGAACTGGTCGTTGTCGTCGCCGGCCAGGCCCGAGGCCAGGGCCGGCAGCGAGTCCTCGAGGTAGCCGTCGTCGTTGAGCGACTCGATCAGGAAGCGCAGCGCGGCGCGGTCGTTCTCCTCCAGGCGCAAGGACAGCGCCTGGCGGTGCAGGAAGGACTGCAGCGACTCCTGGCTCCTGGCCAGCTCGGTCGCATCGGGGCGCTCGTCGTTGCCGAGGTTGTTGGCGCGCGCGGGGGCATCGCCGCCCCATTCGCTGTCGTCCGGCGCCAGGTCGACCGTGCCGTCGCCTTCCCAGTCGGGCTCGCTCTCGGGGGCATCGGCGGCTGCCGCCGTCTCGCTGTCGGCGGGGGACGCCGGCGCAGTGTCGGCAGCGGCCGGGGCGGGCCCGGCGACGAAGTCGCTCTCGCCTTCGGCCTGGCGGTCGTCATCGCGCACCGGCGCATCGGCGGATTCGAGCCCGAACTCCTCGCGCGGGGCTTCGTCGGCGGTGCGCTCCAGGAACGGGTTCTCGTCGAGCATCTGCTCGACCTCCTGGCTCAGCTCGAGCGTGGACAGCTGGAGCAGCCGGATCGACTGCTGCAGTTGCGGCGTGAGCGCCAAGTGCTGCGAGACCCGCAGCGAGAGCCCTTGCTTCATCTCTACATCCGGAAGTGCTCGCCGAGATAGACGCGCCTGACCTCGGCGTTGTCGACGATCTCCGAGGGCGTGCCTTGTGCCAGCACATGCCCGTCGCTGATGATGAATGCGTGATCGCAGATGCCCAGCGTCTCGCGCACGTTGTGGTCGGTGATGAGCACGCCGATGCCGCGCTCCTTCAGGAAGTTGATGATCCGCTGGATCTCGATCACCGCGATCGGGTCGATGCCGGCGAAGGGCTCGTCCAGCAGGATGAAGCGGGGCTGGGTGGCCAGCGCGCGCGCGATCTCGACGCGGCGGCGCTCGCCGCCCGACAGCGCCAGCGCCGGCGAATCGCGCAGGTGGTCGACGCGCAGGTCGTGCAGCAGCTCGCTCAGGCGCTCCTCGGTGCGCTGCTTCGACAGGGGCATCGGCCGGCCGTCGCCGTTCGGCTCGCGCTGCAGCTCGAGCACCGCGCGCACGTTCTCCTCGACCGTCAGCTTGCGGAAGATCGAGGCCTCCTGCGGCAGGTAGCTCAGGCCCATGCGGGAGCGGCGGTGGATCGGCATGTGCGCGATCGGCACGCCGTCGATGCTGATTTCGCCCGCGTCGGCCCGCACCAGGCCGACGATCATGTAGAAGGAGGTGGTCTTGCCGGCGCCGTTGGGGCCCAGCAGGCCCACGACCTCGCCCTTCTCGACGCCCAGCGAGACGTCCTTGACCACCTTGCGGCTGCCGTAGGTCTTCTGCAGGCCGCGCGCCTCCAGGCGGCTGTTCAGCACATCGTTGCGGCCGTTGAGCATGCCCCGGTCCTCCGTCACTTGCGCTCTTCCCCGCCGAGGGTGCTGCTCGAGCGCAGGCCGGTGCCGCTCGCCGGTGCCGGCGCCGCGGCAGGGGCCGCAGCCGCCGGCCGGGTGCCGGCCGCGGGCGCCGAGGCGGCCGCCTTGGGCGTCAGGATGGCCCGCACGCGCCCGCCCGGCGGCGCCGCCACGGCCGCGTTGGGCGGCAGCGAGGAGCCGTTGACGGTGAAGGTGTCGTTGCTCTGGTCGTAGACGATCAGCGGTCCGCTGCTCTCGTCGTTCACGGTCGCGCCGTAGAGCCGGCGCATCACCGCGCGGCGGATGAATTTCACGTTGTCGGCGCGGCTGTCGTACTCGATGACCTCCGACTCGCCCTCGATCCACTCGTCGGTGCCGGCGTCGCGCTTCTGCTTGTAGTAGGCCAGCTTGCCGGGCGCGGCCGTGACCACGCCGTACTGGTAGCCGTCCGGGTCCTGCCGCACGTCGATGCGGGTGCCGCGGATGATGATCGTGCCCTTGGTCATCACCACGTTGCCGGTGAAGACGCTGGTCTGCTTGAGGTCGTCATAGCGCATCGCATCGGCTTCGATGTTCATCGGCTTGGTGCGGTCCGCCTTCTCGGCCTGCGCCATCGGCACCAGGCCGGCCAGCATCGAGGCGAATACGAAAGCACGACAAAGGTGGTGGGAACGGGGGAAGGTAAGAAGTAGCGAAGTCATAAGGCACGAAACTTGCTGGCGGAGATTGTATGCGGCCTCATCGACCGGACTTCGATCGCTCGGATGAAAAAGCCCGCCGAAGCGGGCTTTCCTAGGGGGAGGGGCGAATTCAGGCGCTCTTGCGGGCTTCGCCGATCAGGAAATCGGTGACCTGCAGGGCGCGCTCCATGCTTTTCGCGAGGTCGCCGTCGACGTACCAGCGCCCGGCAATGCCGATCGAGGGCACGCCGGCCACCTGGTAGGCGTCCTGCAGCTGCTTGGCGCGCTGGATCTTGCTCGCCACGCTGAAGGACTTGTACTGCTCGGTGAACTTGGCCTTGTCCAGGCCGTTGGCCGCGACCCAGTCGATGATCTGCTGCTCGCCCGAGAGGTTCTGGCGCTGCTGGTGGATGGCGTTGAACACCTTGAGCTGGTATTCGTCGACCTTGCCCATGGCCTCGAGCGCGTAGTAGAGCTTCTGCTGCGGCTGGAAGCTGGCCTGGAAGGCGACCGGCACCCGCTTGAAGGCCACGTGCGGCGGCAGCTTCTTGATCCAGGCCTCGAGGGTGGGCTCGAAGGCGTTGCAGTGCGGGCAGTTGTACCAGAAGAACTCGATCACCTCGACCTTGCCGGCCGGCGCGTCGACCGGCACCCGCTTGTCGAGCACGGCATAGTCGGTGCCGGCCTTGGGCCCCAGCGTCTGCGCGTGGGTCGGGGTCATCAGAGGAAGCAGCCCCAGCGAAGTGGCGGCCAGCGAAAAATCACGACGTTTCATGTGTAAGGTTCTCCTGTGCGGCTGACAGAGCCCGCGATGCCGCCGGAGTTCCCGGGGGACGGCGCGAGCGTAAAAAGAGGATGGCTCAGCGCTGCACGCGCACCAGGGCCGATTCGAGGCCGCCGCCGTCGAGCCGTTCCTTGAGCCGGTCGGCATCTTCCTTCTTGTTGAAAGGCCCGGCGCGCACCCGGTAGACGGTGCGGCCGGCCTGCTCGCGCTCGGTAACCCGCGCCTCCACCCCCATCAGCGAGAGCCTGGCGCGCTGCGTCTCGGCATCCTCGGGGGTGCGGAAGGCGCCGGCCTGCACGAAGTACATGAAGGGGTCGCTGGCGCTGGGCGCCGCGGCGGCGGTGGTGGTGCCGGGGCCGGCGCCCGCGCCCGAACGGGCCCGCGCGAGATCGCCGATGGGGTCGCTCGACGGCGGCAAGGGGTTGGCTTCGGCCGGCACGGGCGGGCGCGCGGCGCGCTGTTGTTGCTGCTGTTGCTGAGCGGTCGGAGGGACCACCACCGGGGCCGGCGCGGTCTGCGGGACGCCGGGGGCCGCGGCGGAGGGCTGCGGCGCCACGGGGGCGGCCGGCGGCTCGGGCGGACGCACGGGGCCGGCCTTGCCGGCCAGGGGGGCGTTGGGGTTCCAGTCGCGGTTCTTGCGTGCCTCGGCCTCGTCCTGCTCGGGGCCTCCGCGCTGCGTCTTGGTCATGAAGGGGATGGGCACCTTGGTCACGTAGACCGCGATGCCCAGCGCCACGCCCAGGCCCAGCACCAGCCCGACGATCAGGCCGATGACGATGTTGCCGCGTTGTCGTCTTGTAGTCATGTGGAGGATAGCAATCACATCTTGCGCGGCGCGCTCACGCCGAGAATCGCGAGGCCATTGTGCAGCACCTGCGCGCACGCGGCGACCAGTGCCAGGCGGGCCCGCTTCACCGGCTCGTCGTCGACCAGGATGCGCTCGGCGTCGTAGTAGCTGTGGTAGCTGGCGGCCAGCTCGCGCAGGTAGAAGGTGACGTCGTGCGGCGCGAAGTCCTGGGCCGCGGCGGCCAGCATGTCGGGGTACTTCGCCAGCATCAGCAGCAGGGCCTGGGCGGCCGGGCTTTCGAGCGGCGAGAGCTCGGCCTGCGCCAGCGTCGCCACGTCGCCGCCCCAGGCCGCCAGCACCGAGCAGATGCGCGCGTGGGCGTACTGCACGTAGTAGACCGGGTTGTCGTTGTTCTGCGCCAGCGCGAGGTCGATGTCGAAGGTGTATTCGGTGTCGGGCTTGCGGCTGAGCAGGAAGAAGCGCACGGCGTCGGTGCTGGTCCACTCGATCAGGTCGCGCAGCGTGACGTAGCTGCCGGCGCGCTTGCTGATCTTGACCTCCTCGCCGCCGCGCATCACGCGCACCATGGTGTGCAGCACGTAGTCGGGATAGCCGGAGGGGATGCCCTCGCCGGCTGCCTGCAGGCCGGCCCGTACGCGCGCGATCGTGCCGTGGTGGTCGGTGCCCTGGATGTTCACCACCTTGTGGAAGCCGCGCTCCCACTTGGCGATGTGATAGGCGACGTCGGGCACGAAGTAGGTGTAGCTGCCGTCGCCCTTGCGCATCACGCGGTCCTTGTCGTCGCCGTAGTCGGTCGACTTCAGCCACAGCGCGCCGTCCTGCTCGTAGGTCTTGCCGGCATCGACCAGCTTCCTGACCGTGGCCTCGACCCGGCCGCTGGTGTAGAGGCTGGACTCCAGGTAGTAGTTGTCGAAGCGCACCTGGAAGGCCTTGAGGTCCAGGTCCTGCTCGTGGCGCAGGTAGGCCACGGCGAACTGGCGGATCGAGTCGATGTCCTCCACATCGCCGCTGGCGGTGTATTCGCGATCGTCCGAGCGCACCGTCTTCTTCGCCTTGAAATCGTTGGCGATGTCGGCGATGTACTCGCCGTTGTAGGCCTGCTCGGGCCATTGCGGATCGCCCGGCTTGAAGCCCTTGGCACGCAGCTGGGTGCTGGTGGCGAGGGTCTGGATCTGCACGCCGGCGTCGTTGTAATAGAACTCGCGCCACACCTGCGCGCCCTGCGTGGCGAGCAGGTTGCAGATGGCGTCGCCCAGCGCGGCCTGGCGGCCGTGGCCCACGTGCAGCGGGCCGGTGGGGTTGGCGGAGACGAATTCGACCAGCACGCGCTCGCCTTGGCCATCGCGTTTGGCGGTCTCGCGGCCGAAGGCCTCGCCGGCGGCCAGCACCTCGCGCACCACCTGCTGCTTGGCAGCAGTCTTGAGGCGGATGTTGAGGAAACCGGGGCCGGCGATCTCGATGGCGTCGACCCATTGCTGGAAGGCGGGCGTGGCGCGCAGCGCGGCGCTGATGTCCTCGGCCAGTTCGCGCGGCTTGCGCGAGAGCGGCTTGGCGAGCTGCATGGCAGCCGTGCAGGCGAGGTCGCCGTGGGCCGCGACCTTGGGCGATTCGAAGACCGCCTTGGCGCCGGAGCCGGGGGAAAGGGATTCGAGCGTGTTCGCGAGCGCCGCGAGCAGCTCCTGTTTGACCAATAGCATCGCGGGATTTTACCGGGGGCAAACCCGGCCCTCGGCCGCTGCGGTCATCCTCCGCACGGCAGCGGCCGTTAGCAAGGGCGGCCCCGGCCCCGGGGCCCCTGTCACCACTCACCTCAGAGGACACCCACACCATGAAGAAGCTTCTCTCCCTGATGGCCATGGCCGCCTGTCTTTCCGTCGGCGCCGCGCATGCGCAGGACAAGGCCGCTCCGGCCGCTCCCGCGACGCCGGCTGCTCCCGCCGCCAAGACCGCTCCCGCTCCGGCGATGCCCGCCACCCCTGCCACTCCGGCCACACCTTCTGCCAAGGCCCCGACCGCTCAGCAGAGCAAGATGGCGACCTGCAACAAGGACGCCGCAGACAAGAAGGGCGACGAGCGCAAGGCCTTCATGAAGACCTGCCTCTCGGCCAAGCCGGTGACCCAGCAGGACAAGATGAAGACCTGCAATGCCGACCCCAAGGCCAAGGCGCTGAAGGGCGATGAACGCAAGGCCTTCATGAAGGAATGCCTCTCCGCCAAGCCGGCCGCCTGAGCCTCGCGCTTCCTCGATTCAAGCCCGGCGGGCAGCTGCCCGCGGGGCTTTTTCATGACTCCCGGGACGATCGGCCTGCCCGGCGGCTACCTCAGCACGCTGAACAGGTTGTTGAAGTCGTCGGTCCACGGCGCCAGGTCCGCGGCCGCCTCGTGCTGCGTGGCGGCGCTGCGCACCGGCTCGCGCTCGAGCGCCTGCGGATCGCGCGCCACCAGCATCCAGATGCTGCGCTCGACGTCGATCTCGTCCGGCGTGTCGTCGATCAGCGCCGTGTGCAGGCCGCGCACCTGCGCGAGCTTCGCCACCACCGTGTCGAGATGGAGGTAGCGGTTGGAGACATGGAAGGCGATGACGCCGCCGGGCTTCATGTGGCGCAGGTAGATGTCCATGGCCTGCACCGTCAGCAGGTGCGCAGGCACCGAGTCGGCCGAGAAGGCGTCCACGGCCAGCACGTCGAAGCCCTGTGGCGCTTCGCGTTCGAGCTGCAGGCGGGCGTCGCCGAGCACGCGCTCGATGCGCGCGTCGCTGTCGCGCAGGTAGCTGAACTCCGTGTCGGCCAGCTCGAAGACGCGCGGGTTGATCTCGTAGACGCGGTAGACGTCCCCCGGCCGGCCGTAGGCGGCCAGCGTGCCCGCGCCCAGGCCGATGAGCCCCACGCGGCGCGGGCCGGCCGGCGCCGCCTCGATCGCCCGGCCGACGCCGGAGCTGTTGCTGTAGTAGGAGCCGGGCCAGCGGCGGTTCGCGGGCGACAGGTACTGCTCGCCGTGCAGCGTCGCGCCGTGGTAGAGGCGCCGCACCCGGTCGTCGGGCAGGATGCCCGAGTCCACCACCATCATCGCGCCGTAGAAGTTGCGGTCCATGCGCCTGGCGCGCGCGTCGTCGCGCAGCTCTTCGGCCAGGAACCAGCCGCAGCAGGCCGCCATCGCCAGCGATGCCAGCACCCCCATGCGCCGGTGCCGCCAGACCAGCGCCGCGGCGAGCGCGCACAGCACCAGCCCGATGCCCAGCTCGTAGAAGGTCGGCAGCACATGGGGCGCGACCAGACCGACCAGCGCACCGCCGGCCGCGCCGCCCAGCGAGAGCATCAGGTAGAAGCGTGTGAGGTACGACGGCCCCGGACGCAGGCGCGCCGTCTCGCCGTGCAGGCACAGGCACAGCAGGAACAGCCCGACCAGGTAGATCGGCAGGCCGGTGCGCAGGTGCGAGCCGATGCTGTCCTGCAGTCCGTAGGCGCACAGCGCCAGCATCGCGGCCGCGAGCGGCAGGACCACCGCACGGCGGTACCAGCGGTCGCTTTCGAAGCTGAGGATGAAGGTCAGCAGGTAGACCGACAGCGGCAGCACCCAGAGGAAGGGCACCGGCGCCACGTTCTGCGTGACGTGGTTGGTGACGGCCAGCAGCAGCCAGGAGCCGAGCGCGGGCAGCAGCAGCCACAGCAGCTGGTCGATGAGGCGCGGCTTCGTCTCCGGGCTGACCACGGGCGCGGGCGCGTCGCCGGACGGCGCCACGACCTCGATCGCCGCCGGCCAGCGTCCGGCAACGTAGAACGCGGTGGCGCTGCACAGCAGCACGAACACGCCATAGCCCGCGGACCAGGCCCAGGCCTGCTGCTGCACGGTGCTGCGCGGCTCGATCAGCACGGGGTAGCAGAGCAGCGCCGCCAGCGAGGCCAGGTTGGACAGCGAGAAGTAGCGGTACACCTGCGCGCCCCACGGCGTGCGCGTGATCCAGGCCTGCACCAGCGGCCCGGTGGTGGACAGCAGGAAGTAGGGCAGCCCGATGGTCGCGACCAGCAGGCCGAGGATGCGCAGCGTCGGCTCCTCGCCGCCGCCGGGCTTCCAGGACGCGTCGGCCAGCACCGGCATGAAGGCCAGGCTGGCCAGCAGCAGCGCGCCATGCACCTTCGCCTGCGTGCGCGGCTCCAGGCGGCGGGAGATCCAGTCGGCATAGGCGTAGCCGGCCAGCAGCGCGACCTGGAAGAACACCATGCAGACCGACCACACCGCCGCCGAGCCGCCGAACCAGGGGAGGATCTGCTTGGCGACCAGCGGCTGCACCAGGAACAGCAGGAAGGCGCTGAGGAAGATGGTGCCGGCGAACAGCGCCTTGATGGACGCCGGCTGCACGGCTAGCCCCTTGCCCCGAAGCCGCGCGCCAGGAACACGGCCACCAGCGGGATCAGCGCGATCAGGTGCGCCTGGATCATCACCAGCTTGCGCGTTTTCTTGACATCCGCCGCATCGGGCAGCGAGCCGCTGGAGCGCACTGCCTTGCGCCAGCGGAAGTAGGTGAGCGTCGGGAAGATCGAGAGCACGGCGATGATGATGAAGAGCCCCAGCTTCACGTGCAGCAGCGGGTTGGTCCAGTACCAGGTGGTGCCCTTCATGCCCCACCAGGTGCGCGCCAGGCCGGTGGCGAGCACGGCGATGGCCGAGATGCCGTAGACCATGTCCACCTTGGCGATGCGCTCGACCGCCGCTGCATTGAGCCATTCCACGCGGCACAGCGCGGCCTCGCTCGAGATGAAGACCACCATCGTGAGGATGGCCAGGAAATGCACGTACGCAAGGATCGCTTCGAGGGTCATCTTGTTTTTTCCGGGGAAGTCGCAGGCGCAGCGATTGTGCCGCCCCAGAACTCCGGCCGTGCATACTGCGCCTTCAAAAAATCCAGCCACAGCCGCACCCGCAGCGCCAGGTGCTTGCGCTGCGGAAAAACGGCATAGATGCCGTTGGGCGGCGCCGCGAAATCGTCGAGCAGCGGCACCAGCAGGCCGGCGTCGATCTCGGCCTCCACCTCCCAGGTGCTGCGCCAGGCGATGCCGTGGCCGGCCAGGCACCAGTCGTGCAGCACCTGGCCGTCGGAGCAGTCCAGCGGGCCGGTGGGGCGCAGGTAGATGACCTCATGCTCGCCGTTGGCGCCGGGCACCCGAAAGGCCCAGCCGCGGGTCTGCGAGGCATCGCTGGAGAGCGTCAGGCAGGCGAAGCGCGCCAGCTCGTTGGGATGGCGCGGCGCGCCGTGCCGGCGGATGAATTCCGGCGTGGCCACGCAGCGGCGGCGGTTGTCGGCCAGGCGCATGCTGACCAGCGAGGAGTCGGGCAGGTCGCCCACGCGCACCGCGCAGTCATAGCTCTCGCCGGCCACGTCGATCACGCGGTCGCTCAGGTTCAGCGAGATCGTCACCTCGGGATGCAGGTGGTGGAAGCGCGGCACGAGCGGCGCCACGTGGCGCCGGCCGAAGCCCGCCGGCGCCGTCACCCGCAGGTGGCCGCTGGCCTTGACCCCGCCCGCGCTCACGCTGGCCTCGGCATTGGCCAGCTCGACCAGCAGGCGCTGGCAGTCCTCGAGGAAGGCACTGCCCTCGTGCGTGAGCGTGATGCGGCGCGTGGTGCGCACCAGCAGCTTGACGCCCAGCCGCTCCTCCAGCGCATCGAGGCGCCGCCCCATGATGGCCGGCGCCACGCCCTCGGCCTTGGCGGCGGCCGTGAGGCTGCCGCGGGTGGCGATTGCGACGAAGGATTCGAGCTGCTTGAGGCGGTCCATCGGCGGGGATTATGCGGAGCGCGGCAGGCGCTCGGGAGGCGAAGGAATAATGTTCGTCTTCAACTTCTATCGAGGATCGGAAAGTGACGCGTTCAGACCTGATGGCTCAAGCCCGGCGCTGAGCCTTACGGGCGTTTCCAACGACGAGTTCGGTCCTGGCGCATTCAGATCCAGCAGCCAAAGTGCCTGAGGCTCGAGATCGGTGCTGGGCGTTGTGGAGACTTCCAACGATGGAATCGAGCGAAGCACGCCGGGGTTGATTCGCCCCCTCTCGTCCTGATGCTCGACAGGTTCCCGTCGCATGTCCCGGATGTAATGCTGAATCGCGACCTTGATGAGGTTGTTGCCATGCTGGCCGACGATGAACTTCGTATCCGAATTGATATTGAGGTGTTCAACGTGGTACCTGAATAAGACTCGCGCGACCGGGACGGAGACGGCTGGCTCACGTCCGGTCCGATGGGCGATCACTTTGCTGACATGAAAATCCAAGGTGTTGGAACCCGGGTCATACCCAAGCGTCTTTTGGAAGACGCCATGATCCACGGCGTCTTGCAAGACTTTCAGCGATTCGAAAAGGTGCCTGCCGTTCTCGCAAGCCGAGATCACGTCATCGAACTTCAAAGACTGAACAGCGCCAGCGCTGCGTCGACCCGGCGCACTTTGGCGCAAGCCCAGAGCAAGGTGCCGAAGGTGTAGACGTCGGGCTTGACACGCCCCGCGGTTCCCAAGGCTATCTCTACGCAAATCCACCTCCTTCGTGAAATGTTTGCCTCTCTGCTCAGGCGAAGTTCGTCCAGGATGGCGGCTCCCCCGCCTTCTGCATCGGTGAGAGGCCATGCAGTTCCCCAGCGAGGCCGTCGCGCCGCCAGCGATGCGCCAGTTGCGCGATGTGCGCCAACTCCGCCTTCAGGGTCTGGACATCGATATCCATCGTCGTGCGCAGGTAGCACGCGAGTTCCTGCGTGCTGTCGTCGATGCAATACGCTGCGTTGTGCTGCTGCGCCATCGATACGTTGAGTGCCAGCAGGCGACGCAAAGCGGCCGCTTCAGTGGCCAGCGGCACCACGCCGAAGACGCAGTACGCGAACAGGCATGCGGGCTCGCTCAGCGGGTCGTAGCCGACACTGAACGTCACGTCCTCCACGCAGGCCTCGAAGGCGATGGGCAAGTGCGGGTCGAATTCGAACACTGGTTCCTCCCAGCCTGCGTCGCGGTAGAAGTCGCTGACGAGATCCAGGAATCGTTGCGCGGAGTCCGGGTTCTTCATTGGCGTTTCTGACCGGGAACGAACTTGGGTGCATCCGCGTTCAGTGGGCGCCATGCATTCGAAGGAACGAATTCGGGCGCATGCGCGTTCAGCAAGGGGCTCGCGACGTCAATGTTCTGTCTGAAATTCAACTCAGTTCCTCTTGGAGATGTTTACTTGTTTAGTCACGCCACGCGCGGAGGGCAAGGCTCAGGCACTGACGTCGATGCGATGTCAGTCCAGGTCGCATTTCCGGACCCTGACTCGATGAGTAACCGCTGTCGGGCACGAGTTCCCGCGCACACCAGGAGTCGAGGGTCAAGTCCGGGCGCGCGGTAGCCGGCGGTCGGCGGACAGCTCAGGAGGGGCTGAAGCGCGAGACCATTTCCACCCAGGCTGCGTGGCCGATCTCGGCCTCCACTTGCGCGGCCAGGCTCCTTTGCTCGAAGGCACGGGCAGCCACGAACTGTGCTCCTGCATGGTTGTACTCGGAGCGATCATCCGGAAGCCGGATGAGTGCACGGGCCATCGCTGTGCACCACATCACCTGCTCGGACTCCGACAAATCCCTGATCCATAGCAGCGTGCCCATCGCCATCGTCTCGTCGTCCACAACGCAGCGCATGACATTGCACAAGCCGTCAGCGGAAAGCAAGAATTCGCCAGTGCCGGCCACGCGGACTGTCAGCATGGCACTCAGTGCGAGGTGGGCCTCTGGGAAAGTCAGTCGAGACAGCAGTTCCTCCGACTTGCCCAGCCCGGGGTTCGCGGCAGCGGAATCGATGGCCTTGGCGATGAGCAGACGCAGCTTTGAGTTGAAAAAGCCGGGCTTGAGATTCATGAGCAAGAGCAGCCGCCAGCCAGGGGCCCATTGATGCAGGTGTCGGATGCAGTCATTGAGTTTGCCGAGCTCGATGGCCGCCATCTGCCTCGATAGGGCCACCATGTCGTCCAGCGGCTGTTCTTGCGCAATATTCTTGATTGAACCTTGTGCGTTGCCCTGCGGTACAACGGTGGTCTGGATCGGCGGCAGCGCGGCCCCAAGATCGACGCGATGCGCGAGCGCCTTGAAAAGCAAGGCGACGGTGGCGCCGCTGCATCGGCTTCGAACCAGTGCGTAGCGGTTCTGCAAGAGGAAGCGGTCCTGCAAGAGGTAATCCACCACGGCGTGCGCGATCAGGCCTGGGCCTTCGACCATTGCCAGGATGCAGTCGAGCTCGACGGAATGATCGGCCCTGCAAAGCATCGGCAGCGCATGGACCATATTGCGGCGCAGGGTGTCGCCCGGGGTTCCTATCCGTTCGACCAGCGCCTGGATGACCTGTTTCTGCCCTGCACCCATCGACGAAAGAATCGCTGTCGCGACTTCCGCGTAGTACGGCTCGCCGGTCATGAAGAGCACGGCGGCCATCTCCCGCGCTACTGAAGCCTGTTTCGCCGCAGCCTCTGCATCTTCCTGATCGATCTTTTTTATGTCGAGGTTCAGAACCTCGATTCCGACCGCTCCAAGCTTTTGGCTGACAGCCTCGAAAAGTTCGCCATAGACCCCATGGCGAAATTCCGGGTGCGGTGATTGATGAAGAAGACGCGCGGCGGTGTACAGGTGCCCGTCTCTGAGGGCCTGCCGAAAGTCCGCGGCCAGATGGACGAGCGTGTCCGCATTCCCGAGAATGCGGCCGGCTTTGACCTTCAGCGAACCCAGGATGCCGGTCTGCGGTTCCTGCTGCACCTCTTGCTGGATCTTCAGAAGTGAGCGCCCATGGGCCTTATAGTCCGACTCGTCCCACTGCAGAGACCATTGAGTCAGCGCACTCACAAGGTAACTTTTCAGCGCTTCGGCGAATTCCGCATCCATCTTGTTGGACAGCGATGCAAGTTCTCGCAGGCGGCCCAGGCCCTTCTCGATGTCCTGCGAATTCACGGCCTGCTCGACCGCAATGCGCAAGACTTCGCCTTGCAGTCCGGCCGGCACTTTGTAGAGCAGGTGCAGCGTCCTTTCTGCAAGCCAAGCCTTCGCTTGCAGCCCGTCGAGCAGACCGCTGAGCTTGTTGCCATACGCCTCAACCACCGGAAGAGGCGTTTTCCCCGTGGTCAAGACGGGCCAGGTGATGCATTTCATCGCTCCCGCCCGCGCGGGATCGTGACGCTCGACGTCGTCAGCGAGCCACAGGAGCGAGTGCAATTCGCCCAGGTATGCATCCGCGGGCATGTTCCGGATCCGTTCCAGCGTGATGTGCACAGCTTCGACGAGTGTGAGGTCGTCATCAAAGACCTTGACCATTTGCATGGTCAGTGTCGGAAACAAGGCGACGCACTCCTGCCTTTTCTCCGGCGATAAACACGGCAAGAGCTTGAAGAACAGGGGAAAGTTCTGGCCGAGCCGCGCGTCGCGGACTGCGGTGCTCAGGACCCGGCCCATGGCATTGCTGCCATCCTGATCGTCGCTGGTCTTCAGCCGGCGGATATGCTCGGGCGAGCACCGGTTCAGCAGGACAAGTCGAACGGCCGGCATGCACATGCATATCAGTGTGCATGCTGGGTTGAAGTTGTCCGCGCCCATCAGGATTTCGAGGGCCTGGGAGATCGGCTCCAGCGCTTCTTCACCCAGCTTCGAAGCCGCGACGAACTGGTTGTCGTTCTGGAAGTCCAGGCTAGTGATTTTCTTTAGGCAATCCCGTACCGACTTCCATTGATCGCCGCAGGCTTGAGCCTCAAGAGGCCGGGGTCGCTGGGGCATTCTCAGTTGACGACCGCCACTGCGATCGAGCCTTCGCGAATCGACGAGCCTGAGTAACACGTGTCTTGAGGACTGGATCGAGTCGGGTTCGAGCACCCTCGATGTACTCGGCGCTTGTCCATCCTGAATGCGTCCTTCTGCAATCCGGCGGCCGCGTCCTACGTTGTTTGAATTCAACTCCGACCCTCTTTGAAAGCGTTCATCCGCACGCTCGGACGAAGGCGGCCGCGCCGATCGATCGAGTTCGGTCAGCGTTTGCACTCGGCTGACTGCACACCTGTCTTCTGTAACCGTTGCGGTTGACAGGGTTCCGGGACGGCCCGGCGCATGCTGGCCATGAACCCGGCAAGCCGGCTCAGGAAGCCATGCGCCCGGCGCGCCGCGTCGACAGCAGCGCGCGCAGCTTGGCCGGCGCCACCGGCTTGGTCAGAAGCGTCACACCGCCCTGCCGCAGCCGCTGCAGCGCCTCTGGCCCGGTGGCGCCCGAGACCAGCACCGCGAGCGCCTGGGGCTGCAGGCGGCGCGCGGCCTCGATCACTTCCATGCCGTCCTCGGCGTCGGCCAGTTGCAGGTCGCACAGCAACACGTCGAAGCGCGTCTCCGAATCTGCAAGACGGCGTATTGCTTCGCTCCCGCTGGCCACGCATTCGACCTCGCAGGCCCATTGCGTGAGCAGCGCCCGGGTGGCGTCGAGGATGGCCGGGTCGTCGTCCACCACCAGGCAGCGCAGCCCGGCCAGCGGCGAGCTGGCCACCGGCTCCGGTGCCGGCGGCGGCACGTCGCGCGGATCGGCGCCGGGCAGTTCCAGCGAGAAGGTGCTGCCGGCCTGCAGCGCCGAGCGCAGCGCGATCCGCGTGCCCAGCAGCGCGGCGATGCGGGCGCAGATCGCCAGCCCGAGGCCGAAGCCCTGGCGCCGGTCGCGCTCGGTGTTCGCGACCTGGTAGAACTCCTCGAAGATGCGCTCCTGGTGGATCGGCGCAATGCCGACGCCGTTGTCGCGCACCTCGATGCGCACCTGCCCGCCGCGGCGCCGCGCCGCCACCAGCACCGTGCCCTCGGCCCCGCTGTGGGTGATCGCGTTGCCGACGAGGTTGCCGATGATGCGCAGGAGCAGGGCGGGGTCGGAGCGCACCGCGAGGCCGCGGTCCCGCCACACCAGCCGCACCTGCGAGGCGGCGGCGCGCGCCGCGTGCTGGGCGCCGAGCTGGTCGAACAGCATCGCCAGCGAGACGTTGCCGATGGCTGGCGTCAGCACCTGCGCGTCGAGCCGCGAGATCTCGAGCAGGTCGTCGAGCAGCACGCCCATGAACTCGGCGCCTTCCTGCAGCCGCAGCACCGCAGGGCGCTGCGTTGCGCTGGCGGTGGGCAGCAGGCCATCGATGAAGAGGCCCATGGCGTGCAGGGGCTGGCGCAGGTCGTGGCTGGCCGCTGCCAGGAAGCGGGCGCGCGAGAGCGCGGCCTGTTCGGCTTCGGCCATGCGCTGCAGCGCGACGGCGGTGGCCGCGCGCACCTGCTCCTCGCTCTGCTGGCGGTTGCGCTGCAGGCGCTCGGCCAGGCGGTTGATGTCGTGCGCGAGATTGGCGAGCTCGTGCTGCCCGCTGCGCGTCTCGTCGTCGCCGTCGGCCGGCGCCTTGCCGCCGCGCGTGACGACGTTGCAGCGCGCATCGAAGCGGCCGGCCTCCAGCGCGGCCACGGTGCGCGAGATGCGGCGCAGCGGTTGTGCGACGGTGCGCGCCGTGTGCCGCACCCAGGCCCAGGCCGCGATCAGCGCGATCATCGCGATGCCGATGCCCGCCATGAGCGAGCGCGTGCGCTCGTGCGCGTAGGCCGTGGTGTCGCGGAAGGCCTGCACCAGGCCGATGGGCTTGTCGCCGCCGGCGGTCGCTCCCTCGGGTGCGAAGGCGCTGGCCTTCGAGGCCTCGCGCAGCGTCACCGGCGCGGTGAACATGCGCAACTGCCCCATGGGGGCGGCCTTGGAGCCGGCCGTGACGAACACGCCGGCGCTGTTGCTGATCTCCACCCGCGTCACCTGGCCGCCGCGCAGGGCCGCGTTGGCCACGTTCTGCAGCGCGGGGAGGTCGCCGGCGTAGAGGCTCAGGTCGGACATCGCGGCCACCTGGCGCGCTACCGCCTGGCCCTCGGCATTGAAGGCGGCTTCCAGCGTGTCGAGGCGGCTGTGGGTGAACCAGGCGGTGAGCGCCAGGGCGACGGCCGCGCAGGGCACCACGCCGAGCCGGAACAGGTCGCGCTGCAGGCTTCCGCTGACCACCACCGCCCGGCCGTCGGCGGCGGGCTCGGAGGGGCGTGCGGCGGTGGGCAAGGCCAGGCCGTGGCTGGTGGAGTGGATCATCGGGCGGCGGTCACCCGCTCGGTCAGCTCGCGCTCCTCGGGCGGGCGCAGGCCCAGCCCGCGCGCGACGGTGGCGTTGACGCGCACCGTGGAAGGCGTCGCCGCCTCCACCAGCACGCCGCCCGCGACCGGGCCCATCGCCAGCTTCTGGCCGAGCGCACGCGCCTGCTGCGCGAGCTGCCCCGGCGTCGAGACCGCGGCGGCGAGTCCGCCGGAACGCACCAGCCCATCGCTGGTGCCGAATACCGGCAGGCCGGCGGTGGCGCCGGCGCGCAGCACCGAAAGGGTGGCGGCCTGGCTGTCGCCGATCAGGTCGGGCAGCACCATCAGCGCATCGCTGCGCGGCACCAGCACGCGCAGCACCGAGGCCAAGGACGTGGCATCCGGCGCGTACTCGACCCGCAGGTCCCACCCGTGGGCGGCACGCTGCAGCTCGCGCACGATCGGCTCCGATTCGGCGGTGGCCACCACGCCGAGCCGGCGCTTCTGCGGCAGCAGGGCATCGATGAGCACGAGCTGGTCGGCCATGGCGGGCTCGCGCAGCAGCACGCCGACCTGGCGGTCGCCGCGCTTGAGCGCGGGGCTGGCCTTGAGGCTTTCGTAGTCGAGACGACTGAGCATCGCGAGCACCAGCGGATCCTGGCCGGGGCGCTCGATCGCGCTGCGCGCCGCGGCCACGCCGACCGCCATGGTGACCGGCACGTCCACCGGGACGCTGGGCCGCAGGCTGCGGGTGCGCACGCCGGCGTTCGCGCGCTCCTCGCCGGCTGCCACGCGGTCGGCGGGCGTGCCGTCGGTGGGCAGGCGCACGAGCTCGAAGCGGCTGCTCGCATCCTGCGATTCGCGCAGCAGGCGCACGAATTCCGCGTGGGCGGCGTTGTCGTCGGCCAGCAGCACCGTGAGCCCGGCGGCCTGAGCGCCGGCGGCGAACGCGGCCGCGAAGAGTACGCCCGCGATGGCACGCAGCCCCCGAAGGAGCGCTGAGGAAGGATTCACGAGCATGAACTGCACCGTTGTGGTGATGAAGCCAATGTACGGACCCGGCTGTCTCCGCGCGATAAGGCAGAGGGCTTAGGTCGAACTGCGGGCGGGCGTATTGCGCTGCTGGATGGCACCCGCTCGCGGCCTCTCGGCCTATGCCTTATTTCGTATGCGGCCCCTGGACGGGCCGGCGCCGGCCGATTCCCTCAGGCCGCGGTCTGGCGCACGGCCGCCAGCTGCGCGCCGATGGCCTGCCGCAGCAGCTTGGGCGACACCGGCTTGTAGAGCACGGCCACGCCCGCGCTGGCGACCTCGCGCAGGCGGTCGGGCTTGGTCTCGCCGGTCACCAGCAGGCGCGCGGTTGCGGCGCCGATGCCGCGCGGATGGCGCTCCAGGGCGGCCAGCACGTCCAGGCCGTTGTCGCCGCCCTGCAGCAGCAGGTCGCTCACCACCAGGTCGGGCGGCCGGTCCCAGCTGTCGGCGAAGGCCAGCGCCTCGGCGCGCGTCTGCGCGGTCATCACCTCGGCGCCCCAGTTGCTGAGCACCACCTGCAGCCCTTCGAGGATGGTGCGCTCGTCGTCGATCACCAGGGCACGCACGTCGTGCAGGTTGGGCTCTTCGTCGACGCCCAGGGCGGCCGGCAGCGCGCCCGGCGCCGGCAGCGCGGGGTCGGCGCCGCGCACCATGACGCGCACGCAGGTGCCCTTGTGCGGCCGCGAGCTCAGCTCGACGTGGGTGTTGAGCAGCGCCACCAGCCGCTGCACCGTGGCCAGGCCCAAGCCCATGCCCCTTGCGTCGCGGCCCTGGCGCGGCTGCGGCTCGACCTGGTAGAACTCCTCGAAGACCCGCGACTGGTGGTGTTCCGCAATGCCGACGCCCGTGTCCACCACGTCGATGCGCACGCCGCGCCCGCGCCGGCGCGCGCCGACCAGCACGCCGCCCTCGGTGGTGTGGCGCAGCGAGTTCGACACCAGGTTGTTCAGGATGCGCGAGAGCATCACGTAGTCGCTGCGCACCCACAGCTCGGTCTTGCGCACCACCAGCCGCAGGTTCTGCTGCTCGGCCACCGGCCGGAAGTTGCGGCTGATCTCGTCGAAGAGCTGATCGAGCGGAAAGTCGGCCCACTGCGGCTGCAGCACGCCGGCATCGAGCTGCGAGAGGTTGAGCAGGCCCGAGAACAGGCGGTCCAGCGAGTCCACGCATTCGCGGATGTGGCCGATGCGCTGCAGGCGCACCGGGTCGGTCTCGCCGTTGGCCAGGCCGTCGGAGAACAGCGTGAGCGCGTGCAGCGGCTGGCGCAGGTCGTGGCTGGCGGCGGCCAGCAGGCGGGTCTTGGCCTGGCTCGCCACCTCCAGCTGCTGGTTCTTGCTGGCCAGCTCGGCGGTGGCGTTGGCGATGCGGCTCTCGAGCAAGGCGCGGCTTTCCGACAGCGCGGCGGCCGCCTCGTTGAAGCCGTGCTGCAGCCGCCGCACCTCGGCCGTGCCCTCGACCGCCACCTGCACTTCCTCGCCGGCGCCCAGGCGGTCCACCGCCTCGCCCAGCGCCTGGATCGGCGCGCTGATGCGGCGCGCCGCCCACCAGCCGGCCAGCCCCACGCCCACCAGGCTGGCGCCCAGCACCAGCACCACGTTGAGCCAGACCGAACGCTTGGCGCGCTCCACCGCGTCCAGGCTGATTTCCACCATCACCTTGCCGGCGTGCTTGCCGTCGTCGGCGACGATCGGCGCCACCACCTGGAGGCCTTCGCCGCGCTGGCGGTCCTGGGTCTCGGAGTTGGCCAGGATCTCGCCGTCATCGGACCAGATCTGCACCTGCTGCACATGCGGCTGGTAGCTGCCGGACTGCGCGGTGTGCTGCATCGCGCGGCGGTCCATGCGCTGCAGCTGCGACTGGGCCACGGTGGCCACCTGCAGCGCCACGGTCTGGGCGTTGGCGCGCATCAGCTCGGTCACGTTCGCGAGGTGCTGGCGCGTCAGCACGGCGATCGCGCCCAGCGTGGCCACGGTGGCGGGCAGCAGCGCGAGCAGCACCAGCTGCTGGGCCAGCGTCAGGCGCACCAGCAGGCGCAGGGCACGGAAGGGCCAGTTCATCGGCGCATCAGCGGCACGCCGGCACAGAGGGCGGGCTCCGACTGAAGTACATGGCCAGAGGAAAATGTCACGGAATCTGCCAAAGTTGGTTTCTAATTGTGTTCTCGACTGAACAGCTTTGACCAGCCCGTTGCCGGAGTTCCCAGCCCAACGTGTTCCAGAAGAAGATGCAGGTCCCTGTCCATGGCGCCGATGGTGCTTCTTTCGTCCTACTCGTCCGCCCCACCGCCGAGCGTCTGCGCATGATGGCATGGCGCGTGCTCGCGCTCCTGTGGCGCAGCGTCCTGGCCGCCTTGCTGGGCCTCGCGTTCGCGGCCCCGATGCAGACGGCCTCCGCCGCGGACGAGGCCCCCTTGCGCTTCGGCATCCTGCCGCTGGGCGGTGCCTTCGAGTCGCGCAACGACTGGGAGCCGCTGCTGGCGGACCTCAGCCGCGCCATTGGCCGGCCGGTCAGCGTGCTTTCGGTCAACTCCTATGAAGCGCTCGAGCAGGCCATCCAGCGCGATCAGGTCGACATGGCCTTCCTCTCGGGGAAGATGGCGCTCGACACGGTCACGCAGCGCCGCATGAGCGTGGTCGCCCAGGTCACGCGCCACGACGGCCTGCCGGGCTACCGTGCGCTGCTGCTCACGCGCAAGACCGGGCCCCGCACCACGCTCAAGGGCCTGCTGGCCGAGCCCGAGCGCTGGCGCCTGGCGCGCGGCGAGAGCCGCTCGGTGTCGGGCTTCATCGTGCCGCAGCTGCAGCTCTTTTTGCCCAACCACATCGCGATGGAGACCCGCTTTGCCAGCGAGGTGGTGGGCACGCACCAGGCCACCGCCCTGGCCGTGGCCAACGGCGAGGCCGACGTGGCGACCAACAACACCGCCGACTTCGAGCGCTTCAAGCTCCAGTTCCCGGCCGAGGCCGAGCGCCTGCAGGTGATCTGGGAATCGGAGCTGATCCCGCATGCCCAGATCGTCGTGCGGCGCGAGTACGGCCCCGAGTTCCGGAAGAAGGTGCAGGCTTTTCTGGTCGAGTACGCGCGCGGCAAGGGGCCGCGCGGCGACGCCGAGCGCGCCGTACTCAAGTCGCTGCACGATCTCGCGGGCTTCGTGGCGGCCGACAACAGCTCCCTGCTGCCGGCCGCCAAGCTGGCCTATCAGCTGGCGCGCCAGAGCGCAATGAGCGCCCAGTGGGTCAATGAGGCCGCGCGGCAGGCGCGGCTGCAGCGCATCGAGAACGGGTATGCCGAGCAGACGGCGGCCTTGCGCGGCAACGGGCCCTGAGGCCGGCATGCGGCGGCGCCTCCTGTGCGCGGCGGCGCTCGTCGCCGTGCCCGGGGCCGGATGCTTCGCCCCGGCCGCGTCCGCCGACGCGGCCGTCCCCCTGCGCTTCGGTGTGCTGCCGATCGGCGGCGCGGTCGAATCGCGCGAGAGCTGGACGCCGCTCCTGGGCGACCTGAGCCGTGCGCTGGGCCGGCCGGTCAGCGTGCTGTCCGTGAGCTCCTACGAATCGCTGGACCAGGCGATCCGGCGCGGCGAGGTGGACTTCGCCCTGCTGTCCGCCAAGCTGGCGCTGGATGCCGTCGTGCAGCAGCGGATGACCGTGGTGGCGCAGGTGAAGCGCCATGCCGGCCTGTCCAGGCACCGCGCCGTGCTGCTCGCGCGCAAGACCGGCTCGCACCGCGCGCTGGGCGACCTGCTGGCCGCGCCCGAGCGCTGGCGCCTGGCGCGTGGCGACAGCCGCTCGGTGTCCGGCTTCATCGTGCCCCAGCTGGAGCTCTTCGCGCCCCACGGCATCCCCATGGAGCGCTTCCAGAGCGAGCTGCTCGACACCCACCAGGGCACCGCACTGGCGGTGGCCAACGGCGATGCCGACGTGGCCACCAACAACACCACCGACTTCGAGCGCTTCAGGCAGCAGTTCCCCGTCGAGGCCGCCCGGCTGCAGGTGATCTGGGAATCGAGCCCCACGCCGCCGGCGCTGTTCGTGATGCGGCGCGACCAGCCCGCGGCCCTGCAGAAGCGGCTGCAGGACTTCCTGACGGGCTACGGCCAGGCCAGGGGCCCGCGCGGCGATGCCGAGCGCGAGGTGCTGAAGCAACTGCACGCGCCGCTGGGCTACGTGGTGGAGGACAACAGCGCGCTGCTGCCGACCGCGACCCTGGACTACCAGCTCGCCCGGCAGCACGCGCTCAATGCGAAATGGGTCAACCCGGCGGCACGCGAAGCCCGGCTCGAGCGCATCGAGCGCAGCTACGCGCAGCAGGCGGCCGCGCTGCGCGGTACAGCGCCCTGAGCGCGCCGCGACCGCGAAGCCCGCGCGGGCGCGCAAGAATTGATCAGATTCTTTTCTCGTGCTTTGGACCAAAATGCGCGGCCTCGCAACCAGAGCGAGCAGGGCAGGCCATGCAATCCAGAGTAGGCACGGGGCACACCCCCGGCACCACACAAATCCATCACCAAAGCCCCGGACGCGCGCGCCCGTCCATGAGCCATGCCTGCCCCGGCGCTATCGGCTTCATCGGCGCCCTCCGGCACTTCTCCCAGGAATACCTCGCATGACCATCGAATTCATCGCCCCGTGGCTCCTCCCCTCCGTGCTCAGCGCGATCACCATCGCGGCCATCGTCCTGGGGCGCAGCAGGCACCGCCATGCATGGCTGCTCGACCTGTCGGCTCAAGCCGGCTGGAATGTCTACATCGTCGCCGCATCGGCCTGGGGCTTTCTGCCGCTGAGTGCCACGCTGACTGTCCTGTATTGGCACGACCGCCTCGGGTCGAAGCGCAAGGACGACCGCGAGAGCGAGGCTCGCGACGAGTGGAAGGACACGGTGATGGACGCCCTCGTTGCGAGCGCGGCCTTCCGCAAGGAGCACGAAAACGATCCCGAGAAGGCATTGACCGCGCTGGTGAAGATGAAAACCTGCATGGCGCTGGACCCGGCCATCTCGATCGAGGCCGAGGCCCTGGTGCAGCGAGGCCGCGACGAAGTCAACGGCAAAAGCGACATCACGGTGTCGCCGCCTGTTCATCTCCTGCAAGCGCTCGGCCAGCTCAAGCCGCTGCCCGAAGCGACCGCCAAGCCCATCCGGTCCGCCAGCGTTTATCGCCGCGAGATCGGCATCGAGTGGGAAGACACCGGCGTGCCTGGCATCGAAGTGACGGAGGTCGCTTCGTCTGCCCCTGCACCTTGGAACACGCTCGCTGCGGCCTGAGGCGGCGCCAGGCGAGGCGAAGCGGATGTGACGAATTCAAGGGAGGCCGCGGGCCTGCGGCCCGTCAGAACCTGCGCGTGTGGAAGCGCAAGACATGGGCGCTGGCTCTGCCGGCCGCAATGGCGGCGCTGGCGCATGCCCAGACCGCGCCGCTGCCCGCGGCGCCCAAGCCATTTGTGGAGGAACAGCGGCAACAGGAACGCGAGCGCGCGCTGCGCCGGCAGCAGGAGCGCGCCGTCGACAGCCGCCTGCAGCCCGAGCTCCGGCCCGAGAACCGGCGGCTGCCGAAGGACGAGGCGCCATGCTTTCGCATCGAGCGCCTCGTGCTCGCCGGCGAGCGCGCCGAGGACTTCCAGTGGGCACTGGCCGCCGCCGCCGGCGAGAACGCCAGCGACGATCCGCGCGGCCGCTGCATCGGCACCGAGGGTGTCGACATCGTGATGGCGCGGGTGCAGCAGGCCGTGGTCGCGCGTGGCTACGTCACCACCCGGGTGCTCGCCGCGCCGCAGGACCTGGGCCAGGGCACCCTGACGCTCACGCTGATCCCCGGCCGCGTCGCCGGCATCCGCTTTGCCGCCGGCAACGAGGCGCGCACCAGCCTCGCCACCGCCATCCCCGCGCGTGCCGGCGATCTGCTGGAGCTGCGCGACGTCGAGCAGGGCCTGGAGAACCTCAAGCGCGCCCCCACCGTCGAGGCCGACATCCAGATCGAACCCTCGAAGGTCGCCGATGCGCGGCCCGGCGACAGCGACCTGGCCGTCAAGTACGCGCAGCGCTTCCCGCTGCGCGCCACACTGAGCCTCGACGACAGCGGCACCAAGGCCACGGGCAAGACGCAGGCCGGCGCCACCGTCGCCTGGGACAACCCGCTGGGGCTCAACGACTTGTTCTACGTCAGCCTCAACCACGACGCCTTCAACCACAGCGGCCAGGGCACCAGCGGCCAGACCGTCCACTACTCGCTGCCCTGGGGCTACTGGCTGGCGAGCGCCACCGCCTCGCAGAACAAGTACCACCAGACCGTGCAGGGTGCCGACCAGGCCTATGTCTACGCCGGGGAATCGTCCAACGCCGAGCTCAAGCTCTCGCGCCTGATCTTCCGCGACCAGCAGCGCAAGACCACGCTCGGCCTGCGCACCTTCCGGCGCAGCGGGCACAACTTCGTCGAGGACGTCGAGGTCCCGGTGCAGCGGCGCGCCACCGCCGGCTGGGAGCTGGGCCTGGCGCACCGCGAATTCATCGGCGAGGCCACGCTCGATGCCAGCCTCGCCTGGCGGCGCGGCACCGGCGCCTTCGGTGCCTTGCGCGCACCGGAGGAGAAGTTCGACGAAGGCACATCGCGCTTCAGGATCGCCACCGCCGAGCTCGGCCTGAACGCGCCCTTCCAGTTCGGCGCGCAGAAGCTGCGCTACACGGGGTTGTGGCGCGCGCAATGGAACCACAGCCCGCTCACGCAGCAGGACCAGTTCTCCATCGGCGGGCGCTACACCGTGCGCGGCTTCGACGGCGAATCGAGTCTGATGGGCGAGCGCGGATGGCTCCTGCGCAACGACATCGGCTGGGCGCTGGGCGAGACCGGTGGCGAGCTCTATGCGGGCATCGACCACGGGCAGGTGGACGGGCGCTCCACCGAGGGCCTGGCCGGGCGGCGCCTGACCGGCGGCGTGATCGGCCTGCGCGGCGCGTGGAAGGGGCTGAACTACGACTTCTTCGTCGGCGCGCCCATCCGCAGGCCCGAGGGCTTCCGCACCGCGAGGACGAGCGCGGGATTCAACCTGAACTACAGCTTCTGACGCGACCGGGCTGGAAAGAAAAAAATTCCAGACAGAGGACGGCGGCTGTGTTCCTCACAAACTCTGTATCACCGCCATGATGTTCCCCTCCGTATCCTTGAACCAGGCCGCCTTCGCCCCGCCCTCGTTCAAGATCCCGTTCGCATCCTGCCCCGGCATCTTGTAATCCTCGAACACCACCCCGCGCTTCTTCAGCTCGGCCACTTCGCTCTCGATATCCGCGACCTCCCAGAAGGCCTGGCTGGCCTGCGAGGTGCCTGCATTCGGCGTCGGGTACAGGAAGCAGCTGGTGCCGCCGGCGCAGTCGTAGACCACGCCGCCGGCCGTTTCCGTCTTGGGCTTGAAGCCCAGTTTCTGTTCATAGAACTGCCGCGCGCGGGCGACGTCCTTCACGGGGATGTAGGCATACATCGGGGATTGCTGAAGCATGGCTTTGTCCTTCGATCGTTCGTTCATTCATTCCTCGGTCCGTGCGGGCAGGGCTTCGCCGACGCGGCGCACCGCCTCGACGGGCCTGCGCGGACTGTGCGGCACCTCGCGCGTAGGCACGCCGATGCGAAAGCAGAAGGTGGGCAGTCCGCCGTTCAGGAAGAGCTGCTGCTCGACGGCGCTCTGCATCTTCGGCGCGTGCCCGAGCTGTCGTTCGCGGCAGATGCGTTCCGGGATCTGGTTCATCGGCTGGCAGGCCAGCCCCCGCAGCGTCGCCGCCAGGTGAAGGCGCTGCCAGGCGCGGCCGACCTGCAGCGAGACCACGTCGTCCAGCAGGCGATGCGCCGGAACGACGAAGAGGCCGAAGTGCGCGGCGGTCGCCAGCTGCACCTGGCGCGTGTTCTTGAGCCACACGGAATGCGCGGACTGCTCCGAGGTTTGCGGAACCAGGCGCGCCAAAGTTGCGAGCCACGGCGCCAGCCCCTGCGTCTGCATCGTCAGGCCGTCCCGGCGTGCATCGATCAGCGTCTGGTCCTGCCGGTACCAGCGCGCGCTGTCGTGACCCATCGGCGCGTCGGCGATGATGTCCCGCGTCGCCTCCAGCGTGAGCGCGCCGAAGCGCCGGGCCTCCTCGCTCTTGCTGGGCAGGAAGACGAGCTCGTGGTCGCCCATGCCCGCCGCCTCGGCTTGCAGCGCATCCAGGGTCGCGTCGTCGATCTCGCGCGCGAGCTCGTACGGCCCGCGGTCGGTGCGGCGCCTGGCGATCGCGGCCTCCAGCCGGTGCGTCACCGGCTCGGGCGCCGGCGTCAGCGTCACCCGCGCCGCAAGCTCACGGTTCGACGACGGCCGCAGCGCGATCTCGGTCGCCAGGCCCGCCCCCGGTGCGGCAATCGCCATGTTCTCCAGCGCGCAGCCGATGCCGATGAACATCTCGCGCTCGCAAGGGTCCATCGCGCCGAGCGCCCGCTCGAAGTCCGCATGCACCAGGATCTCGCCCGGCCCCACGGTGAAGCGCCAGGGCTGCGAGTTGTGCGGGCTTGCCGCGAGCACGGCCGCCGCGACGAGCCGCTCGGCGCCGGCATGCGCATGGGTTTCGAAGGCGCGCCAGGCGTCGAGCGACTTGTCCTGCGCACGCAGGAGGCCCTGGCGATAGGCCCGGTACGAAATGCCGCCCGCCGCGGCCAGCGTGGCAACGGCGGAGAACCATCGGAGCGCCGGATGCGCTGAGGGTAGGGTCTTGGCAGACATGGGGCCTCCGTGTCTCGAGATGAAGACGGGTTGTGACACGCGGCGGGGCATGGTGTCTGTCGGCCTCGTCCCACAGCACCCAAAAAGACCCTCGTGCGCACGGCCGTCGCCTCGCGCAGCGACGTGTCACCGCGCGCCACCGCGCGATGTGCCGTCCCGCCAATAGCCCCTTCGCTCTATCTCGCCTCCCCCATCTAGGCCATTAGCCAGATTTGCCGCGTCTCCCCCGCGCCGGAAACTAGATGTTTCCTTTCCGGCGGGGCCCTCCCGCCATCGACGGAGCGCGGATGAGTTGGCGAACTAAAGTGGTTTGGAGCGAGGGGATGCTGCTGCAGCCCCAGCACCTGCAGCAAAGCGAGCGCCATGCCGACCATGCGCGGCACCTGCTGTTGCGGACCACCACGCCCTATGCCTGGGGCTTTGCCGAGCTGGAGATCGACGCCGCCGCGCTCACGCTCGGCAAGCTGGCGCTGGTGCGCGCGGTGGGTGTGTTCGGCGACGGCACGGTGTTCGACATGCCGGCGGTCGACCCCCTGCCCGAGCCCATCGACATTCCCAGCGCGATGCGCGACGAGGCGGTGGTGCTGGCCCTGCCGCTGCGCCGCGCGGGCGCACGCGAGGCCGATGCCGAGGCTTTCGAGGACCTCGTGCGCCACCGCGTGCTCGAAACCGAGGTGCCCGACTCCAACACCGCCGGCGAGCGCACCGCCATGCTGCAGCTGGGCGCGCTCAATGCCCGCCTGCTGCGCGCCGGCGACGCCACCGATGCCTGGACCACGCTCAACGTCGCCCGCGTGGTCGAGCGCCGCACCGACAACCAGGTGCAGCTCGACCGCGTGCTGCTGCCGCCGCTGCTCGACGTGGCCGGCCATTCCGTGATCCGCGGCTGGCTCGACGAACTGCTGGGCCTCCTGCGCCAGCGCGGCGAGGCGTTGGCCGGGCGCATGACGCAGGGCGGCACCGGCGGCGTGGCCGAGATCGCCGACTTCCTGCTGCTGCAGACCGTCAACCGCAACGAGGCCGTGTTCGCGCATCTCGCCAAGAGCGCGATGCTGCATCCGCAGCGCTTCTTCGAGCAGGCGCTGGCGCTGGCCGGCGACCTCGCGAGCTTTCGCGATGCACGCCGCGTGGCCCGTTTCGCGCCCTACGTCCACGACGACCTGGCGATGAGCTTCAAGCCGCTGATGGACGACCTGCGGCGCAGCCTTTCGATGGTGCTGGAGCAGTCGGCCATCCGCATCGACCTGCACGATCGCAAGCACGGCGTGCGCGTGGCGCTGATCCCCGACGTGGAGCTGCAGCGCAACGCCACCTTCGTGCTCGCGGTCAACGCGCAGATGCCCGGCGAGGCGCTGCGCGCGCGCTTCCCCACGCAGGTCAAGATCGGCCCGGTGGAGCGCATCCGCGACCTGGTCAACCTGGCGCTGCCGGGCGTCACGCTGATGCCGCTGCCGGTGGCGCCGCGGCAGATCCCTTTCCACAGCGGCGCCAACTACTTCGAGCTCGAAACGCGCAACAGCGACCTGTGGCGCCAGCTCGAGCAGTCGGGCGGCATGGCGATGCACATCGCGGGCGACTTCCCCGGACTGGATCTCGCCTTCTGGGCGATTCGATCATGACCATGCCGGGCTTCACGCATTGCTCCCTCTCCCTCTGGGAGAGGGTTGGGGTGAGGGCTTGCGGCGTTTCCATCGGCGTGATCGCATCAAGCGCCCGGTGCGCTCACCCCAGCCCTCTCCCAAAGGGAGAGGGAGCAAGACACAAGGTGCAGCACCATGACGACACCTGACCCCTTCGCTGCCTTCGAGTCGGAGCGCACGGTCATCAAGCCCAAGCCGCGCGGGCCGGGCGGCTCGGCGCCGGTGCCGCCGCCCGCATCCATGGGCGGTGGCGCCGAGCCGCTGCCGGCCGAGGTCGCCGACCTGGGCCTGCTCAATCCGCTGGTCTCGGCCGCCGGCAAGTTGCTGGTGCTGGTGGGCCAGCTGCGCAACATGGTCCATGCGCCCAACGTGCCGGCGCTGCGCGCATCGACCGCCGATGCGGTGAACCAGTTCGATGCCGCCGCGCGCCGCACAGGCGCCTCCAACGAATCGGTGCTGGCCGCGCGCTACGTGCTGTGTACCGCGCTGGATGAAGCCGTGGCCAACACCCCCTGGGGCGTGCAGGGCGGCTGGAACAAGCAGAGCCTGCTGGTGCAGTTCCACAACGAGACCTGGGGCGGCGAGAAGGTGTTCCAGCTGCTGGCCCGCCTCGCGCAGGACGTGCCCACGCACCGCCAGCTGCTGGAGCTGATCTACAGCGTGCTGGCGCTGGGCTTCGAGGGCCGCTACCGCGTGGTGGAGAACGGTCGCGCCCAGCTCGACAGCGTGCGCCAGCGCCTGGCCGAGCTCATCGCCAAGGAGCGCCCGCCGGTCGAGGCCGAGCTCTCGCCGCACTGGCGCGGGCAGGGCGCCGGCACGGTGCGGCTGCGCGAGTCGCTGCCGATGTGGGTGTTCGCGGCCGGCTTCGCGCTGCTGCTGGCGCTGGCCTGGTTCGGCTTCCGGCTGGCGCTCAACCAGCGCTCCGACGCCACCTATTCGGCCGTCTCCAGCCTGCGCGTGCCCAACGTGCAGATCGCGCCGCCGGCCATCCTGTCGAAGTCGCCGCGGCTTGCCAAGTTCCTCGAAGCGGAGATCAAGCAGGGCCTGGTCACCGTCACCGACGAGGCCGACCGCAGCACCGTGCGGCTGCGCGGCGACAGCTTCTTCGGCTCCGGCAGCGCCGACCCGATGGCGCAGTCCCTGCCGGTGCTCAACCGCATCGGCCAGGCGCTGGCGGAGGTCAAGGGCGAGGTGCTGATCACCGGCCACTCCGACAACCAGCCGATCCGCTCCATGCGCTATCCCTCCAATTGGCACCTTTCGGCCGCGCGCGCCGACGCGGTGAAGGGCGCGCTCTCCACCCTGGTCGACCCGGCCCGCATGCGTTCCGACGGCAAGGCCGACGCCGAGCCCGTCGCCGCCAACGACACGCCGGCCAACCGCGCGCGCAACCGGCGCGTCGAGATCGTGCTGCTCTCGCCGCCCGAGCGCGTCGCCGCCGAGCTGTCGGAGGTCAAGCGATGATCAAGAAGCTGTTCGGATGGCTGTTCCATCCCGTGCTGCTGACGCTGCTGGCGCTCATCGTCGTCGCGCTGCTGATCTGGTGGATCGGCCCGCTGGTGCGCATCGGCGAGCTGGCCCCGCTGGAGAGCGAGCTCTCGCGCGCGGTGCTGATCGGTGTGATCGTGCTGCTGGTGCTGCTGCGCGCCGCCTGGCGCCGCTGGCGCGTGCGCAAGGCCAGCCAGCACCTCACCGACGGGCTGATGAAGGCGCCCGCCGCGCCGGCAGCCGCAGGCGACGACGGCGGCGAGCGCAAGGTGCTGGACGCCCGCTTCACCGATGCCGTCGCCACCCTCAAGAAGATGCGCCTGCACGCCGCCGGCCGCAAGCCGGGCTGGCGCGACTGGCTCTCGCTCTCGGGCGGCAGCTACCTCTACGACCTGCCCTGGTACGTCTTCATCGGCGCGCCGGGCGCGGGCAAGACCACCGCGCTGGTCAACTCGGGCCTCTCGTTCCCGCTGGCCGAGAAGTTCGGCCCCGGCGCGATCCGCGGCATCGGCGGCACGCGCAATTGCGACTGGTGGTTCACCGACGACGCGGTGCTCATCGACACCGCCGGCCGCTACACCACCCAGGACAGCCACCAGACCGAGGACAAGGGCGCGTGGGAGAGCTTCCTCGGCCTGCTGAAGAAGGTGCGCCCGCGGCGTCCGCTCAACGGTGTGTTCCTCACGGTCAGCGTGCAGGACCTGCTGTCGCACAACGCCGAGCAGCGCAGCACGCTCGCGGCCTCGATCCGCGCGCGCCTGCTGGAGCTCGACGCCAAGCTCGCGACCCGCCTGCCGGTCTATGTGCTGGTCACCAAGAGCGACCTGCTCTACGGCTTCGGCGAATACTTCGCCGACCTCGGCAAGGAGCAGCGCGCGCAGGTCTTCGGCTTCACGCTGCCGGCGGAGGAGGGCGCAGTGGTCGACGAGAAGGGCCTCACGGACGCCTTCCATCGCGAGTTCGGCCTGCTGCACGGGCGCGTCAATGACGCGCTGATCCAGCGCATGCAGCGCGAGACCGACGGCACCCGGCGCGCCGCGATCTTCGGCTTCCCGGCGCAGTTCGGCGCCATCGAGCCACTGCTCGCGGACCTGCTGGAGCAGGTCTTCACCGGCTCGCGCTTCACCCAGCCGCCGTGGGTGCGCGGCGTCTACTTCACCAGCGGCACGCAGGAGGGCAGCCCGATCGACCGCGTGATGGGCGCGCTCTCGCGCAGCTTCGGGCTGGAGCGCGCGATCCTGCCGCCGCAGAAGAGCAGCGGGCGCAGCTACTTCCTCACCTCGCTGCTGCGCGACGTGGTCTTCCCCGAGCAGCGCCTGGCCGGCGCCGACGTCAAGCTGGAGCGCCGCCGCCATGGGTTGCGCGTGGCCGCGCTGGCGGCGATGACGCTGGTCACGCTCGCCCTGCTGGCCGGCTGGGGCTGGAGCGGCTGGCGCAACCTCGAGTACCTGAAGGCCGTCGATGCGCGCATCGCGCCCGCGCGCCAGCAGCTCGCCGCGCTGCCGGCGCGGGTGCAGAACCTGGTCGAGGTCGCGCCGGTGCTGCAGGGCCTGCGCAACATCTGGAAGGTGCCCGAGAACCGCGAGGGCAACGAGCCCCTGTCGATGACGCTGGGCCTCTACCAGGGGAACAAGCTGGACGCCGCCGCCATGCTGTCGCACCAGCGCGCGCTCAACGAGGTCTTCCTGCCGCAGCTGGCCAAGCGCATCGAGGACCAGCTGCGCACCGCGCAGAAGGACAACCTCGAGTTCACTTACGAGGCGCTCAAGACCTACCTCATGCTGCACCAGCCCGACCGCTTCGACGCCGAAGCGCTGAAGGCCTGGATCACCCTCGACTGGGCGCGCAACCTCGACCGCGGCATCCCCGAAGACCAGCGCAAGCTGCTCGAGGACCAGCTCGACGTGCTCATCGCCCAGGGCCCGCCGCGCTCGCCGCTCAAGATGGACGAGGCCCTGGTGCGCAACGTGCGCGCCGTGCTCGCCAGCTACCCGCTGGAGCAGCGCGTCTTCAGCCGCCTGAAGCGCCAGCGCCTGGGCAAGGACATCCCGCCCTTCAGCGTGGCCGCGGCCGCCGGCCCGGCCGGCCCGCTGGTCTTCGAGCGCGCCAGCGGCAAGCCGCTCGCCGATGGCGTGCCTGGCATGTTCACCTACGACGGCTACCACAAGCGCTTCCAGAACGAGGTGACCGTGGTCACCGGCCTGCTGGCCACCGAGGACCCGTGGGTGCTGGGCCAGGAGCGCGGCGCGGCCGACCGGCTGCGCGACGCCGCCGCCCTGGGCGCGCTCACCGACCGCGTGCGCCGGCTCTACCTCGAGGAATACGCGAAGGTGTGGGAGGCCCTGCTGGCCGACGTGCGCCTGGTGCGCGCCACCGGCCTCGACAAGAACATCGAGAACGCGCGCATCCTCTCGGGCGTCGGCTCGCCGCTCGCGAGCTTCCTGCGCGCGGTGGTCAAGGAGACCACGCTGACGCCGGCCGAGCAGCAGGGCAAGGACGTGGTCACCAAGGCCAGCGAGACCGTGCGCAACACGCGCAAGGGCCTGGAGGAGCTGTTCGGCGGCGACCCCAACAAGCCGGTGGCCGCGGGCAAGCGCATCGAGAGCATCGTCGACGACCGCTTCGCCGACCTGCGCCGCCTGGTCAGCTCGCCCACGCCGGGCGGCCCGGCGCCCATCGACGACACGCTCAAGCTCTTCAACGAGGTCTACGTGTATCTGACGGCGGTCGACACCGCGGTCAAGAACCGCAGCTCGCCGCCGCCCGGCGACGTCGCGGGCAAGCTCAAGTCCGATGCCGGCCGCCTGCCCGAGCCGGTGCGCTCGATGGTCGAGAACCTCAGCCAGTCCGGCGCCACCCAGGCCCGCGTGGCCGAGCGCGGCAGCCTGAGCCTGGACCTGCGCCCGGTCACCGAGTTCTGCAAGAGCGCGATTGCCGGGCGCTACCCCTTCGTCACCAGCAGCAAGCGTGACGTGCTGCCCGAGGACTTCGGCCAGATGTTCGGCCCCGGCGGCCTGATGGACGAGTTCTTCCAGAAGCGCCTGGCCGCGCTGGTCGACACCAGCACCCGGCCCTGGCGCTACAAGCCGGTGGCCGAGCAGGGCGCGATCACGGCACAGGCCATCGCGCAGTTCGAGCGCGCCGCGCGCATCAAGGAGATCTTCTTCCGCGCTGCCGGCCGCACGCCCGCCATGCGGCTGGACTTCAGGCCGGTGGAGATGGATGCGGGCATCACCCAGTTCATCCTCGACGTCGACGGCCAGCTGGTGAAGTACGCGCACGGCCCGGTGGTGCCGATGGCCGTGCAGTGGCCCGGCCCCAAGGGCACCAACCAGGTGCGGGTGCAGGTCAGCCCGCCCTCGGCCAGCGGGCCCTCGGGCACGGCGGTCGACGGGCCCTGGGCCCTGTTCCGCGTGCTCGACGAGGGCCAGCTCGAAGCCGGCGACGCGCCCGAGAAGTTCTTCATCACCTTTCAGATCGGCGCACGCAAGACCCGCTTCGAGGTCACGACCAACAGCGTGCAGCATCCGATTCGCCTGCGTGAACTGCGCGAGTTCGCTTGTCCGGAGGGCTTGTGACTGAGGACGACGGCTCGACCAACGCCCCGGGCTGGTTCGGCAAGCTGCCCGGCATGGGCGACTTCGCCCAGCGCCGCATGCCGGAGCTGTTCCGCGAACCCTGGGACCGCTGGCTGCAGAACGGCTTGGCCAAGCTGCGCGCGCGGCGTACCGACTGGACCGAGCGCTACCTCAAGGCGCCGCTGTGGTGCTTCGTGCTGAGCGAAGGCGTGATCGACGGGCGCAGCTGGCTCGGCGTGCTGATGCCTTCGGTCGATGGCGTCGGGCGCTACTTCCCCTTGACGCTGACGGCCGAGCTGGTCTCTTCGCGGACCGAGCTGCAGGGCGAGGTGCTGGCGCGCACGCGGCGCTGGTGGACCCTGGCCGCCCAGGCCGCGCTCGAGGGGCTGGAGCACGACCTCGATGCATCGCGCTTCGATGCGCGGCTCCAGGAGCTGTTCGCCAGCGACGCGGCGGAGGCGGACACCGGCGAGTACCCGCCGCTGGCGCTGCCGGAGGTCGGCCACTCGCTGTGGTTCACCGATCCCGGCGCCGAGCGCGGTCTGGGCATGACCAGCCACGGCCTGCCGCAGGACGAGCAGTTCGAGTCGCTGTTCGGCTTCGGCAACGAGCCGGGCGTGCGCCAGGAGGCGGGGCCATGACCGAGCAGAACCCCTCCTCGCGGCCCGTGCCGCCCGGCGACGACGACCCGACGCAGGTCATCACCGGCCGCCCGTCCGCCACGCCCACGCCGGACGACGGCGCGACCATCATCACCGGCGGCGGCCCCACCGTGCCGCCCAGCCAGACGCCGACCCTGGCGGCCACCTCGCGCACGACGTCGATCGGCAACGAGCAGGCCGGCCTGCTCCCCATCGGCAGCCGGCTCGCCGAGTTCGAGGTCACGCGCATCGTCGGCCAGGGCGGCTTCGGCGTGGTCTACGAGGCCTGGGACCCGACGCTGGAGCGCGTGGTCGCGATCAAGGAGTACCTGCCCAGCTCGCTGTCCACCCGCCAGGGCGACGGCACCGTCACCCCGCTGTCGGAGCGGCACCGCGAGACCTTCGAACTGGGCATGCGCAGCTTCATCAACGAGGCGCGCCTGCTGGCCCAGTTCGACCATCCCTCGCTGCTCAAGGTCTACCGCTTCTGGCAGGAGCGCGGCACCACCTACATGGTGATGCCCTTCTACCGCGGCGACACCCTGCGCCAGGCGCTGCACGCGATGCCGGGCGGCGCCGCCGAGGGCTGGCTTCTGCACATCATGGACGGCGTGACGCAGGCGCTGTCGGTGATGCACGCGGCCCACTGCTACCACCGCGACATCGCGCCCGACAACATCATCCTGCTCGAGGGCTCGGGCCGGCCGGTGGTGCTGGACTTCGGCGCCGCGCGGCGGGTGATCACCGACAAGACGCAGGCCATCACCGTCATCCTCAAGCCCGGCTACGCGCCGATCGAGCAGTACGCCGAGATGCCCGACATGGCGCAGGGCGCCTGGACCGACGTCTACGCGCTCGCGGCCGTGATGCACGTGGCCGTGAGCGGCCGCGCGCCGCCGCCGTCGGTGGCGCGGCTCTTGTCCGACAGCTACGTGCCGCTCTCGGGCAACGAGGCGCTGCGCCAGCGCTACAGCCCCGCGCTGCTCGCGGCCATCGACGCCGGCCTGGGCGTGCGGCCCGAGTCGCGCCCGCAGTCCATGGCCGCGCTGCGCGAGGCACTGGGGCTGGACGGCGGGGTGACGGTGATCCGGCCCCCGGCCGCGCCCTCGCGCGCCTCGACACGCGGTTCGCTCCCGCCGCCCCCCGCACCCGCGGCATCTCCCAAGGGCAAGGGCGCGGCCCTGGCAGGCGTGGCCGCGGTGGCCGTGCTGGCCGCGGCCGGCGGGTGGTGGTGGTGGCAAGGCCGCGCCGGCGCCGATGACGGCAAGGCGCCGGTGAGCACCGCGCCGGCGCCGCCGGCCGAAGTCGCGCAGGCGCCCGCACCGCCGCCCCCACCACCGCCGCCGCCGCCCGCCAGGGCGCGCACGCCGGCCGAGTCGCTGCAGTCGCTGGCCGAGGGCGCCGCGCCGGGCTTCGAGGTCACGGCAAGCCCGCGCAAGAGCGAGGTCGCGATCGGCAAGGACAAGCTGGGCTTCGAGCTGCGCAGCAAGCGCGAGGGCTTCGTCTACGTCTACCTGCTGTCCAGCGGCGGCGAGATGTTCCTGCTCTTCCCCAACCTGCTGGACAAGTACAACAAGATCGCCGCCGGCCAGGCCCTCACGCTGCCGCGCGCCTCCTGGCCGATGGACGCGGGCGGGCCGGCCGGCGTCAACCAGTTCGCGGTGCTGGTCAGCGAGCACGAGCGCGACTTCGGCGGCTCCGGCATGCAGAGCGAGGGCGTGTTCCCGCAGTTCCCGCTGCCGGTGCTGGCGGCCCTCGAATCCGCACGCGGCAGCGGCCCGCCGCCGCTGCTGGGCAAGCCCGTATGCGCCCCCAACACGCCTTGCAAGGACGCCTATGGCACGGCCTTCTTCAAGATCACCGAGAAGTAATCGTCTTCAAGCGGCGGGCTCTTGCACCCGCTGCCCCCGGACCAGGAGTTCTCCATGACACAAGCAGCCCTCGCCCTCTCTCTTTCGACGCTGCGCAGCGCGCCCGCACGCTGGAGCGGTGCCGCCCTCGGCGCGGCCCTGCTGGCGGCCTGCGGCGCCATGCCGGGCCCCGGCACCGGCCCGGGCACCACGCCGGCGGCCCCGCTGGCCCCGGTGGCCGCTGCACCGGCGCCCGCTCCGGCACCGGCCGCCACCGGGCCGGCCTCGTCGTCGTGGTCGACCTCGTCGCCCTCGAGCGCGCGGCCCCCCGCCGCGCCCGGCGGCGCCAACGTGGCCGGCCAGGCCCGCACCTTCTCCACCCAGCTCGCCACCTACACGGCGGTCGGCTTCGACACGGTGCCCGGCTGGGGCCGCGACGACTTCGCCGAGAGCTGGCCGGCCTTCCTCGGCAGCTGCAAGGTACTGACCGGCCGCGGCGCCGAGTGGCGCCAGATCTGCCAGCGCGCCGCCACGGTCGACCCGAAGAGCAACCCGGCCATCCGCGGCTTCTTCGAGCGCGAGTTCTCGGCCTACCAGATCCGCGACGACGACCGCCGGCCCGACGGCGTGGTCACCGGCTACTTCGAGCCCGAGATCGCCGGCAGCCGCAACTACGCGCCGCCCTACATCTACCCGGTCTACGGCCAGCCGGAAGACATGCTGTTCGCCGACGCGCGCAAGCTGCCGCCCGGCAGCGGCACCGTGGCCGCGCGCGTGGAGGGGCGCAGCGTGGTGGTGCAGCAGGGCCTCTCGACGCGCGACATGGGCGCGCCGGGCCTCTACGCGCTGGACCTCTCGGGCATCACGCGCGACACGCTCGACCGCAAGGTGCGCCTGCGCATCGAGGGCAAGCGCCTCCTGCCCTACTACACGCGCGAGGAGATCGAGACCAAGGGCGCGCCCAACGCCCGCGTGCTGGCCTTCGTGAGCAGCGCCACCGCCCTCTACGAGATGCAGATCCAGGGCTCGGGCCGCATCCGCCTGCCCAGCGGCGAGATCGTCCGCGTCGCCTATGCCGAGCAGAACGGCCAGCCCTTCCGGCCCACGATCGCGCAGTCGCCCTCGGGCAAGGCGCTCAGCCGGGTGAAGACGCGCGGCCTGGGCGTGGAGCTCGAGCTGGACGACGGCGACGACGAGGTCGAAGACGGCGCGGTGATCCGCACCCGCGGCTTCACGCTGGCCCTGCCCGCGGCCAGCGGCGCGGTGGTGGTGCCGGGCCGGCGTGCCACCAGCCCGGTGCTCGGCTCCGGCATCAAGGACCCGAGCTACGTCTTCTTCAAGGAAGCCATCGGCGGCGCCGGCGGTCCGGTGGGCGCCTTCGGCGTGCCCTTGCAGGCCGGCCGCTCGATCGCGGTCGACCCGCGCGCCACGCCGCTGGGCTACCCGGTGTTCGTCTCGACGCGCACGCCCGACAGCGGCGCGCCGATGCAGCGCCTCACCATCGCGCAGGACACCGGCGGCGCCATCCGCGGCGCGGTGCGCGCCGACTACTTCTTCGGCAACGGCCAGCAGGCCGCGACCCAGGCACGGCGAATGAAGGAGCGCGGGCAGCTCTGGGTGCTGTTGCCGCGGGGGCTGGCGGTGGCGGCGGCGACCACCTCCACGATCCGCACGCGCGGCACGGCGGTGGGCGCGGATCTGCCGCAGTGCCTGGTGCCGCAAGAGGACGCCTGCGTCGACGACTGAGTTGAGCGACAAGCGCAATGCAGGACACCCTCTCCTCCGAGCAAAGCGTCGAGCTCGTCCGCCTCTGGCGGCGCCGGCAGACGCTGTCCTCGACGGAGATGGGCGAGATGTACCGCATCGTCGGCGGCGCGCTCGGCAGCTGCCACCCGCCCGAGCTGCGCGTGCTCGGCGAGGGCCGCGCCGAGCTGGTGGCGCAGTTCATCTATGCCAAGGTGCTGCGCCTGGATGCCGACCCCGACGAGGCCGAAGAGGCCGGCGGCGAAGCAGGCACCAAGGGCCACGGCAGCGCACCCTCGACCGCCTTCGCGCTGTGCGCCTACTTCCGGCGCTACCTCATCGACTGCACCCGCGCCAGCAGCTTCCGCCGCAAGCTCTCCATCGGCGACCAGGTCACCGAGAACCAGCTCGAGGCCGCGGTCGGCGCCGCGGAGAGTGCCGAGGACGAACTGGCCGAGCACGGCCTCAGCACGCCCTCGGTCCATGCCGCGGCGCGCGCCTTCATCGCCGGCCTGCCCGAGCCCGAGCGCATCCTGCTGTGCGAGGGCTTCGGCCGCGAGGCGCAGGGCGGGCTCTCGGGCATCGCCTCGCGCCATGCCATCGCCTCCTACCACTACCGGGCCGGCCGGCTGGGGCTGGTGCACAAGCGCGAGGGCCTGCCGGCCGACTACGCCCGCACCACCCTGGGCCAGTGGATCTCGCAGACCCTGGGCATCGCGATCGAGGCCGGGAACATGGGCGCGATCCTGCAGGTTTTCAAAATCCTCGGTGCTGAAGCGTCTTACGCCTGAAGAAATACGACTTCAGGAGAAGAACCATGACGCTCGACCTCTGGCCCCCGCTCAGCCTGATCCGCGGCACCCTCGCCGGCGCCGGCGATGCCGCGGCGGGCGAGGCCCTGGTGCCGGCCGGTGCCGAGCCCGCGCCCTCGCGCGCCTGCGACGCCAGCCTGCTGCTGCCGCTCACCGAGCTGGCCCGCCGGCGCGAGGCCGTGGCCGCGCGCGCCTTCCCCGCCCGCTGGGCGCCGGGCCGCCTGGTGAGCGTGCTGCACGAGGGCCGTCTGCTCGGCGTGCTGCTCGACAAGTGCCTGCACGACAAGCTGTGGCGCGGCTGGATGGCCGCCAGCGAGGCCGACTGGGCCAGCGCCTACGACGTGCTGCTGGAGCCCGGCGACGAGCCCTTCGAGCCCATGTTCGGGCTGATCCAGACCTGGAACGTGATCACCCTCGAGCAGCGGCCGCAGCTGTGCGCGCGCGTGCTGGGCGAGCTCTCGGCCACCCGGCTGGCGGCGGTGCGCGCGGTCCACGACGAATGGGCCGTGCAGCAGCCGCTGGCGATCGCGCCCGAGCCCGGCCGCATCGCGCTGCGCACCGCCGGCGGCGTGTTCTCGGTGCTCTCGGGCACGCCGCTGGGCGTGGACGACCCGCGTGCCGAGTACCAGGGCCTGTACCTCGAGGCCGCCACGCGGCTGGCAACCCAGCTGCAGGCCGCGGCGAAGCCCGGCACGCTGGCGCTCGCGGCGCCGGTGGCCGAGGGCTGGTGGTCGCGCCTCGCCGGCTGGTTCCGCGCCGACCGGGTGGTGCGTCCGGCGCTGGCCTTGCTGGCGCTGGTGGTGGTGGTGCAGAACGCGGCGCTGCTGCGTTCGGGCAGCGAGGACGAGGAGATCCGCTTCCGCGCCACGCCCGCGGCCGAGATTCCAGCCGCATCGGACGTCCTGCTGCTGCGCTGGAAGGCCGGCGCCCCCATGGCCGAGGCGCAGGCGCTGCTGCGCGCGGCCGGCGCCGAGGCCGTCGGCGGGCCCGACGCCCAGGGGCGCTGGCGGCTGCGCCTGGCGGGCGGCGATGCGGCCCAGGGGCGTGCGCTGCTGGCCGGCTCGCCGCTGGTCGAATCGGTGGAGGGGCCGTGAGACATCCGGTGCCGACCGTGTTGCTGGTTTTGCTCCCTCCCCTTCCGGGGGAGGGTTGGGGTGGGGGCACCGCGCGCTCGATCAAGCGCAACGCATCATCAAGCGCTCGTGCCCCCACCCCAGCCCTCCCCCAGAGGGGGAGGGAGCAAGTCAGGGCCCGCACATGATGTCGCCGCACCGCCTTCTCCGCATCGCCCTGCTGCTGGCGGGACTGGCGGCGGCCGGCGGCGCGGGTGCGGTCCAGCGTGCCTTGCTGGTGGGCGTGTCCGAGCTCATCAACCAGCCGCCCTCGCTGTGGCTGCAGGCGCCGCGCAACGACGTCACCCTCATGCGCCAGGCGCTGCAGAAGCAGGGCTTCGCGGCCGGCGACATCCTGGTCCTGGCCGACGGCGTGGGCGGCGCCGCGCTGCCGGACTCGCAAGGCATCCACGAGGCGCTGTCGCGCCTGCTCGCGCAATCGGCCGGCGGCGACTTCGTGCTGCTGTACTTCTCCGGCCACGGCACCCGCTGGCGCGATGCCGCCAAGCGCTACCAGGAGCCCGACGGCCTGGCCGAGAACTTCCTCGCGCGCGACGTGCGCGGCGCGGTGGGCGCCGGCGGCGCGCTGCCCGGCGGCCTGCGCGACGTCGACATCGACGGCTGGGTGCGCGCCTTCCTGGCGCGCGACGTGTTCGTCTGGGCCGTGTTCGACACCTGCTCCGCCGCCTCGATGACGCGCAGCTCCGCAGCGGCGCCCGCGAACCCGCCGGACGACGAGGTGCGCTTTCGCGGCGTCCGCGTCGACCTGCTCGCGCAGGGCGGGAGCGGCGCCCCGGCCGCGGCCGCGCTCCCGGCCCCCACCGCGCCAGCCGTGCCGCGGGCGCGCTACGTCGCCTTCTTCGCCTCCGAGAGCCACCAGGTCACGCCCGAGCTGCGCCTGCCGCGCAAGAGCCGCACGGCCGCTCCGAAGGCTCATAGCACCGCAGCCGAAGGCGAAGGTACTCCAGTGAGCCGCACGGCCGCTCCGAAGGCTCATAGCACCGCAGCCGAAGGCGGAGGTACTCCAGTGAGCCGAGACGCGCAGCCGCAGGGCCTGCTCACCTGGGCCGTGGCCGAGGCGCTGCAACGCCGGCCCGCGACCTGGCGCGAGCTCTTCGACGGCGTGCTGGCGCTGTATCCGCCGGTGATCGCCGAGCTGGAGACGCGCTTCCCGGGGCGCGACCTGCCTTCGCCCGTGGCCGAGGGCGCGCTCGATGCGCCGCTGTTCGCCAACAGCCCGGCGCCGGCCTCGACGCGGCCCGCGTGGCGCGCCGAGCGCACCGGTGCCAGCCTGCGCGTGCAGGCCGGCGAGCTCGACGGGCTGGTGCCGCAGCAGGCCGTGCGGGTGCAGGCGATGCTGGACGACGGCACGGTGCGCAGCGCGCTCGGCAGCCTCGTGCAGATCGAGGCCGATACCGCCGGCGCCGCGGTCCCCGCGCCCCTGCAGGCGCTGCCCGGCAGCGCGCTGTGGAGCGTCGTGCCGGCGGGCGAGCCGGCGGCGCTCGCCTTGCGCGTTCGCGGCAGCGGGCCCCTGCCGGCCGGCATCGTGCTCGACTACCCGGCCTCGGTCCGTCTCGTCGCCGAAGGCGAGGCCGACGTGCGCTGGACCGACCTGGGCGCCGCGGGCCATCGGCTCGACATCGAATCCCCGGCGCTCGCCGGTGGCGCCACGCCCGCGCGCGTGACCGTCGCCGACGCGGCCGCCCTGCGCCGGCGCCTGCAGGCCCTGGCGCAACTCAAGTGGCTGAGCGTGCAGCAGGCGCTGGGGCAGGGCGGGGTGCTGCCCGGCTTCGATGCCACGCTCGAGGTCTGGGACGGCGCGCGCCTGGTGCGCAGCGAAGCGGCCCCGCAGGCGGCCGCCCGCCTGGCGCCGCCACGCGGCGGCGAGCGCCTGGCCCTGCATGTGCGCAACGCCAGCGGGCACTCGGTGGACATGGTCATCGTCGGCCTGGATGCGCAAGGCGCGATCCGGTCCGTGTATCCGAGCGAGCTCGGCGAGACCAACCGCTTCGAGCGCGGCACGCCCGAGGCGCCCGCCGCCAAGCGCTTCGACCTGCCCTGGCTCGGCGCCGACGACACCCGCCTGCTGATGCTCGCGACGCCAGCCTCGCCCTACAGCGCGCCGCGCCTGTTCGGCGCCCCGCCGGCCGAAGCCCTTGCCGAGCTGCGGGTGCGCGGGCTGCCGCAAGCCGAGAAGCGGCGGCCCATCTTCACCGCGATGGTCCGCTGGACCCCGGCGAAATAGCGCAGTCATTCATTCATTCACCGAGGAGAAGAAGATGTCTTGGACGATCGACGGCACCCTGGACCCCGACGAGGCCCTGCGCCTGCTGGACCACATGTCCGGCGCCAGCGACAACGACTTCGCGATGCTCATCGAGAACAAGGGTGCCGTCGTCGAGGGCGAGTCCGCGCGCCAGTACGAGGACGGCAAGCAGCGCATGGACATCGCGGGCTACGCCTACCTGGCCGAGGTCGTCACCCCGCCGGGCGCCAGCAAGGGCAAGGTGCGCAGCCACAGCCTGATCGTGGTGCGCAATTGCGATGCGGCGACGGCCTCCATCGCCAGCCTGATGAAGAACCAGGACAGCGACATCAAGGTCGAGCTGTCGGTCTTCAAGGCCGGCGGCGATTCGTCCAAGGACATGCAGCCCACGCTCGAGATCGTGCTGGAGGGTGCGCGCATCGACACCCATTCCATCCTGACCGGCGGCACGCCGCGGCGGCCCTGCGAGATCCTGTTCTTCCGCTATCGCAAGATCGAGATCCGGTCCGCGGCGCAGAAGAGCACAGGCCAGCGCGGCGCCGTGCGCAGCTGCGTCATGAATGCTGAATGAATGAATGAATCCCCGGCACACGAAAGGCACCCCATGACCCAATCCGCCGAACTCCTTCAAGCCGCCGACCCTGCCGGCGCCCTCAAGGCCCTGAGCGAGGAGGTGCGCGCCAAGCCGGGCGACGCCAAGCTGCGCGTCTTCATGGCGCAGCTGCTGTGCGTGCTCGGGCAGTGGGAGCGCGCGCTCAACCAGCTCAACGTCGCGGCCGAGCTCGATGCGCTGGCCGTGCCGATGAAGCAGGTCTATGGCGAGGCCATCCGCTGCGAGGGCCTGCGCGCCGAGGTGTTCGCCGGCACGCGCACGCCGATGGTCTTCGGCCAGCCCGACGAGTGGCTCGCGCTCTTGATCGAGTCGCTGCTGCGCCAGGGCGCCGGCGATGCGGCATTGGCCGAGGACCTGCGCACGCGCGCCTTCGACGCCGCCCCCGCCACGCCGGGCACGCTCGACGGCAAGCCCTTCGAGTGGCTGGCCGACGCCGACATGCGGCTGGGCCCGGTGCTGGAGGCCTTCGTGAACGGCCGCTACTACTGGATCCCCTTCGCCCGCCTGGCGCACATCAAGTTCGACCCGCCCGAGGACCTGCGCGACTGCGTGTGGCTGCCGGCCCACCTGCAGTTCGAGAACGGCGGCGAGACCCTGGCCCTGGTGCCCACGCGCTACGAGGGCACGCATGCCTGCGGCGATGGCGCGCTGCAGCTCGCGCGCAAGACCGAGTGGCGCGAGCTGCGGCCCGAGGTGTGGGCCGGCTGGGGCCAGCGCATGCTCAGCGGCGACGACGGCGAGGAGCACGCCATGCTGGACGTGCGCGAGATCCTGTTCTCTGCAGCGGCGCAGCAAGAGCCGGCCCATGGCTGAGCAGATCGCCCAGGAGCGCCTGCAGCCTTCGCTGCTCGACCGGCTGATCGACAACGCGCCCACCGAGCAGCGCGAGAGCGACGACAAGCGCACCCTGACCCGCCAGGCCCTGCGCCAGGCGATGCTGCGCGACCTGTCGTGGCTGCTCAACGCGACCGGGTACGGCCTGCCCTTCGACGACAAGCGCTATCCGAATGCGGCGCGCTCGGTGCTCAACTACGGATTGCCTATGCTGTCCGGCCAGTTCACGTCGTCCATTCAGCGTGTCAGCATGGAACAGGCTCTGAAGAACGCCATCCTGCAGTTCGAGCCCCGCATCCTGCCTCGCACACTCGAAGTGGAACTCGTCATGGAAGGCTCGGCACTCGATTCCCACAACCGCATCGGCCTCCAGATACGCGGGCTGCTCTGGGCCCAGCCGGTGCCGCTGGAGTTCCTGATGCGCAGCCGGATCGATCTGGAAGAGGGACGCATCGAGATCGAAGACGTGGCGCTTCCGCAGCGTTAGGGCCTGGCAACCCATGAATCACCCCCGCGTGAGGTCCCGGATGCTGTCTTGCTCCCTTTCCCCCTCCCTCTGGGGGGGTGGGGCCCGTTTGACTCCCTCCCCCTCCGGGGGAGGGCTGGGGTGGGGGCACCGGGCGCTTGCTTCGGCGTTGCGCTTGCTCCGAGGCCGAAGCCGGGAGTTCGCCCCGGCGGGCGAGTCACTTTCTTTTGCTTCGCCAAAAGAAAGTAACCAAAGAAAAGGCGACCCCACTGGCCGCGTGCCTCCGCTTCGCTACGGCAGCCTGCGGTGCTCGCTTTTCGCGGGGTCCGCGCAAACTCGCTTCGCTCAAACACGCGCGGCCCTGATCCGCGAAAAGCTCCGCTCCTCGGCTACGGCCAGAGGGGAGTTGGAATTCAACGCGCCATGGCGCGTCCTTCTGTGGGGTGCGCGAGCGCACGCGCTGCGGGTCCTCGCCTACGCTGCACATGCACGCATGCACATACGCTCCAGGCCTCGCGCAGCGAGGCCGTTCTTTGGCGAGACAAAGAAAGTAACGCGCCCGCCGGGGCGACATCCCGGCTCCGGCCTCGGAACAAGCGCACCGACCCATCAAGCGCGCGGTGCCCCCACCCCAGCCCTCCCCCGGAGGGGGAGGGAGCAAGTCAAGGCCCCCACCTCCCAGAACGCCTCCCAGAGTTCCGCATGGACCCGCGCCTGCTGACCCTGTACGAACAGGAACTGCGCTACTTCCGCGAGAGCTCGGGCGAGTTCGCGCGCGCCTTCCCGAAGATCGCGCACCGCCTGGGCATCGAGGGCCAGGACGTTGCCGACCCCTATGTCGAACGGCTGATCGAGGCCACCGCCTTCCTGGCCGCGCGCGTCGGCCTCAAGCTCGACGCGGAGTACCCGCGCTTCACCGGCCACCTGCTGGACATCGTCTATCCGCAGTTCATGGCGCCGACGCCTTCGATGATCGTGGCGTCCCTGGCCATCGACCCGGACGACGCCAACCTCGCCGGCGGCCCCACGCTGCCGCGCGGCAGCGGCTTGCGCGCGCGCCACGCCGTGGGCCAGAACACGCATTGCGAGTTCCGCACCTCGTGCGCGCTGCGCGTCTGGCCCGTCGAGGTGCAGCGCGCGCAGTACTTCACTTATGCGCCCGACCTGCCGCTGGCCCAGCATCCGCAGTCGCGCGAGATCCGCGGAGGCCTGCGCATCGCGCTGCGCGCCACCGCGGGCCTCAAGTTCAACCAGATCGCACTCGACGAACTGCTGATCCACTTCGGCGGCGCCGAGGACGTGGCCTGGCAGCTGCACGAGTGCATGCTCGGCAAGCCCCTGGGCGTGCTGGTGCAGCCGCTGTCGGCGGGCGGCGTGGCGGCCGGGGCCGCGGCCGGCGCGGTGCGGCAGTTGCCGGCGAGCGCGGTCCAGCCCGTGGGCTTCGAGGACGACGAGGCGCTGCTGCCCGTCACCGCCACCGGCTTCTCGGGCCACCGGCTGGTGCAGGAGTACTTCGCCTTCCCGCAGCGCTTCCAGTTCGCGCGCATCGTGGGCCTGCAGCGCGTGCTGTCGGCGATGGCGGTGAGCGAGGTCGAGCTGATCGTGCTGTTCTCGCGCGGCGATGCGGCGCTGGAGAAACTCGTCAGCGCCGACAACGTGCAGCTGCACTGCGTGCCGGCGATCAATCTCTTTTCCAAGCGGCTCGACCGCGTGACGGTGAACGAAGGCGTGAGCCAGTTCCACCTGGTGCCCGACCGCACGCGGCCGCAGGACTTCGAGGTCCACACCGTCACCGAGGTGATCGGCCACGGCAATCCGACCGGCGCCGATGCCACGCCCGAGCAGCCCTTCCTGCCCTTCTACGCGGCCTTCCACGGCAGCCGCCACGGCCACCCGGCCTACTTCACCACCACGCGCGAGCCGCGCATGCCCTCGGCCCGGCAGCGCACCGAGGGCCATCGCAGCAGCCACATCGGCTCCGAGGTCTACATGCAGATCGTCGACCCGCAGCAGGCGCCCTATGCGGGCTCGCTGCGGCAGCTGGCGGTGAGTGCGCTGGTCACCAACCGCGACCTGCCGCTCCTGATGCCGCTGGGCCGCGAGAACGACTTCGACTGCATCGACGCCTTTCCGGCGCAGCGCGTGCGCATGGTGCGCGGGCCTTCGCGCCCCGTCTCGCCGGTGGTGAACCACGGCCTGGGCTGGCGCGTGATCGACCACCTGGCGCTCAACTACCTGTCGCTCGCCGACAGCTCCGCGCAGCAGGGCGCGGCCGCGCTGCGCGAGATGCTCATGCTCTACGCGGTGCATGGCGACGAGGTGCGGCAGGGCCAGGTGCGCGGGCTGCTCTCGGTGCGGTCGAAGCCGGTGGCGCGGCGCCTGCCGCTGGCCGGGCCGATCGCCTTCGGCCGCGGGCTGGAGGTCACGCTCGAGGTCGACCGCAATGCCTTCCACGGCCACAGCGCCTTTCTCTTCGGCGCCGTCATGGCGCGCTACCTGGCGCGGCATGTGGAGGTCAACCACTTCGTCGAGACCGTGCTCACCGTGGCCGGCCGCGGCGAGATCATGCGATGGAGGCCGCTGTGCGGGGCACGCCCGATCCTGTGATCCCCGCGGCCGCCAGCGTGCGGCTCCCCGGCAGCGTCGGCCAGCACCTGCAGGCCTGCGCCGAGCAGCCCTGGGCGTATGACTACTTCGCGCTGATGCGCCGGCTCGAAAGCATCGCCGCCCATGCGCCGCGCTGGGGCCGCGCGCTGCTGCCGAGTGCCGAGCCGGTGCGCGTCGGCCAGGAGCCTTCGCTGTCCTTCGCGCCCGCCAGCTTCAGCCGCTTCGAGCCCGCGGGCGCCCATTCGCCGCCGCGGCTGCGCCAGCATTTCTTCGGCTACCTCGGGCCCAACGGGCCGCTGCCGATGCACCTGAGCGACTTCATCCGCGAGCGCACCATCAACCACGGCGACCCGACCTGGCTCGCCTTCCTCGACACCTTCTCGCACCGCTTCTCGCTTTTCTTCTACCGGGCCTGGGCGCAGGCGCGGCCGGCGGTGGGGCTGGACCGGCCGCAGGACGACGGCTTCCGCCGCCAGGTGGGCGCGCTGGTCGGCATCGGCACGCCCGCGCGACAGCAGCGCGACGAGATCCACGACGACGCGCGACTGCATTTCTCGGGCCGCCTGCTGCGGCAGGTGCACAACGCCGAGGGCGTGGAGGCCGTGCTCGCCAGCTACTTCGGTGTGCCGGTGAGGCTCGAGCCCTGGGTCGGCCACTGGATGCCGCTGCCCGAGGAGGAGCTCACGCGCCTCGGGCCCACCCCAGGCCGCAGCGAGGCCTCGCGCTCCCTGGGCATGGGCGCGATGCTGGGGCGGCGCGCGTGGGACCGCCAGCACCGCGTGCGCCTGCACCTGGGGCCGCTCGACTTCGAGCAGTACCGCATGTTCCTGCCCACCGGCGACGGGCGTCCCGCACTGCGGCGCTGGATGCAGCAACTGCTGGGCGACGAGTTGTACTGGGACGCCGAGCTGATCCTGCAGAAGGAAGAGCTGCCCCCCGCGCGCCTCGGCACGCTGAAGGGCAATGCGCCGCGCCTGGGCTGGGTCTCGTGGCTGGGCCGCGAGCGGCGCGCGCGCGACGCGGCCGATGTTCGTATCGACGGCGATGCGCCAATGGGTCGCACCGCACTTCAATAAACAAAACCCCCGGGGGGCTGTCCGTCATGCACACGAGGAGATTCCATGGACCCCCAGCTCACATTCGTTCACTGCCCCCCGAGGGGGCGCATGCCTCCTTTGAGGCGGCTCTACAGGAGGCATCATGAGTGAAATCAGCCGTACGGCCCTGTTCGGCAAGCTCAATTCGCTCGCCTACAAGGCGATCGAGGGCGCCACGGTGTTCTGCAAGATGCGGGGCAATCCGTATGTGGAACTGGAGCACTGGTTCGCCCAGCTGCTGCAGTCGCAGGACTCCGACCTGCACCGCGCGATCCAGCACTACGGGCTGGACATCTCGGTAATCGCCAAGGACATGACGGCCGCGCTCGACCGACTGCCGCGCGGCGCCACCGCCATCAGCGACTTCTCGCCGCACATCGAGAACGCGATCGAGCGCGCCTGGACCTATGCCACCCTGCAGTTCGGCGAGGCGCAGGTGCGCACCGGCTACCTGCTGGTGGGCATGCTGAAGACGCCCAGCCTGCGCAACCCGCTGCTGGGCATGTCGAAGCAGTTCGAGAAGGTCAAGGTCGAGGACCTGGCCGACAACTTCGCGAAGATCTGCGACCCGTCGCCCGAATCGAAGATGCGCGCGCAAGACGGCACCGGCATGGGCAGCGGCGCGCCTGGCGAAGACACCGGCGCGATGGCCCCCGCCGCCATGGGCAAGGGCGATGCGCTCAAGAAGTTTGCTGTCGACCTCACGGAGAAGGCGAAGAAGGGGGAAATGGATCCGGTGACCGGGCGGGACGAGGAAATCCGCCAGATCGTCGACATCCTGATGCGGCGCCGTCAGAACAACCCGCTGCTCACGGGCGAAGCGGGCGTCGGCAAGACCGCGGTGGTGGAAGGCTTCGCGCAGCGACTGGCGCGCGGCGACGTGCCCCCGCAGCTCAAGGAGGTGAAGCTGCTCACGCTGGACATCGGCCTCTTGCAGGCCGGTGCCAGCATGAAGGGCGAATTCGAGCAGCGGCTGCGGCAGGTGATCGACGAGGTGCAGGCTTCGCCCACGCCGATCATCCTGTTCATCGACGAGATCCACACGCTGGTGGGCGCGGGCGGCGCGGCCGGCACCGGCGATGCGGCCAACCTGCTGAAGCCCGCGCTCGCGCGCGGCAACCTGCGCACCATCGGCGCCACCACCTGGGCCGAGTACAAGAAGTACATCGAGAAGGACCCGGCGCTGACGCGGCGCTTCCAGGTCGTGCAAGTGCCCGAGCCCGACGAGACCAAGGCCATCCTGATGCTGCGCGGCGTCGCCAGCGTGCTGGAGAAGCACCACCGCGTGCAGCTGCTGGACGAGGCCATCGAGTCCGCGGTGAAGCTGTCGCACCGCTACATCCCCGCGCGCCAGCTGCCCGACAAGGCGGTGAGCCTGCTCGACACCGCCTGCGCGCGGGTGGCGGTCTCGCAGCACGCCATGCCGCCGGAGGTGGAGGACTGCCAGCGCCGCATCGAGGCGCTGACGGTGGAGCAGGAGATCATCGGCCGCGAGGAGGCGATCGGCATCGACGTGAGCAAGCGCTCGGCGCAGGTGCAGTCGCTGCTGGCCGAATCGAAGGCGCAGCTGGAGAAGCTCGATGCGCGCTGGAAGGAAGAGAAGGGGCTGGTCGACCGGCTGCTGACGCTACGGGCGCAGCTGCGCGAAGGCAACAAGGCGGTCGATGCGGCGACCGCCGAGGGCGCTGCCCCGGATCGCACCGCACTGCTGGCCGAGCTGCACGAGCTGCAGGCGAAGATCAGCAGCGTGCAGGGCGAGTCCCCGCTGATCCTGCCCTCGGTGGATTCGCAGGCCGTGTCCTCGGTGGTGGCCGACTGGACCGGCATCCCCGTCGGCCGCATGCAGCGCAACGAGATCGAGACCGTGCTCAACCTCCCCAGGCTGCTGGGCCAGCGCGTGATCGGCCAGGACCACGCGATGGAGATGATCGCCAAGCGCATCCAGACCGCGCGCGCCGGCCTGGACAACCCGGGCAAGCCGATCGGCGTCTTCATGCTGGCCGGCACCTCCGGCGTGGGCAAGACCGAGACCGCGATCGCGCTGGCCGAGGCCCTGTACGGCGGCGAGCAGAACATGATCGTCATCAACATGAGCGAGTACCAGGAGGCGCACACCGTCAGCTCGCTCAAGGGCGCGCCGCCCGGCTACGTGGGCTACGGCGAGGGAGGGGTGCTCACGGAAGCCGTGCGCCGCCGCCCCTACAGCGTGGTGCTGCTGGACGAGGTGGAGAAGGCCCACCCCGACGTGCACGAGCTGTTCTTCCAGGTCTTCGACAAGGGCTTCATGGAAGACGGCGAAGGCCGCAGCATCGACTTCAAGAACACGCTGATTTTGCTCACCACCAACGCCGGCACCGACCTGATCGCCAGCCTGTGCAAGGACCCGGAGCTGATGCCCGACCCGGAAGGCATGGCCAAGGCGCTGCGCGAGCCGCTGCTCAAGATCTTCCCGCCCGCGCTGCTGGGCCGGCTGGTCACCATCCCCTACTACCCGCTGTCCGACGAGATGCTCGGCAAGATCGTCGAGCTGCAGTTGAAGCGCATCAAGAAGCGGGTGGAGGCGCGCTACCAGATCCCCTTCGAGTACGGCGACGACGTGGTGAAGCTGGTGGTGAGCCGTTGCACCGAAAGCGAATCGGGCGGCCGGATGATCGACGCGATCCTCACCAACACGATGCTGCCCGACGTCAGCCGCGAGTTCCTGAACCGGATGATGGAAGGCAAGCCCATCGAGGGGGTGCGCGTGGGTGTCGCCGATGGCAACTTCAGCTATGCGTTCGATGCCGGGGCACCGCAATGATGACGTTGAAGCTGAAGCCCGAGAACACGCGCGCGCCGGCCAGAAGAGAGGAGCTCACACCATGCCTTTAGCCAGTCAGGAAACGGTCGATCGCGTCACGAATGTTCTCTTGAACGGCACCTACCAGATGAAGCAGGCGGTCCTGCGCTCGACGCCGATTGCTCCGCCTCACGGTGATGTGTCGATGTTCACGAACGCGCAGCTCAGGGGTGGGGCGTTCGGCGACAAGATGAAGATCACCCAGGTGGACGACATGATTCGCTTCATCAAGCTCGGCCCGGTAGAGCGCGACTTCGTGGGTGCCCTGACCTTTGTCACACGAACGCCAGCCCAATTGCCGAGCGTCGCGTCGCGGCTGGGCTGGGTGCCGTGCTGGTTTCTGCCCTGGTTCAGCGGCAAGATCCTGAAGCTCAAGATTTCGGACGTTGCCACCAGTCCGGTGATCAACTTTGCCGGTCTCGGTATCGCCCCGGTGGCCAATCCCAGCTTGTTTTTCACTGCCGGCATCAATGGCTGCTCGGTGTTTGCGATCGGCGCTGCCGCGACCCCAAGCCTGTACCACGGTGGTGTCGACCCCGGCTCCGGCGTGGCGATGCCGCTCTTGGCCAACGAAACCACCGAGGCCGCATGGCGCCGGCTTCTGGGGCGTGGCGCCACGGTGAAATTCGTGGGCTCGGTGGGCAAGTCCGATTACATCAGCGAGCTGAATCCAGCGGCTGCCGATGACACCGATCGCCTCAGGTACAACACCTTCAAGACCACGACGCTGGCCCAGCAGCTGGAGCAGCGGCTCGAGGTCAATCCGAACCTTACCAAGCTCACGGTGGCACCTTGGGGCGCGGTTTTCGGTTTGCGCGACGCGGCTGGCCATTGGGGCTTTACCCTGGTCAAGCATGCCAGCGTGGCCGCCAGGAAAGTCACGATCATCACCAAGAAGCGCCTGTTTCGCAGCGACAAGGTCACTCGGCTGGAGCGCGGTGAAATACGGCCCTCGCAGACGGTGGTGAGGGATGCCCACGGCTTTGTCGATCTCACCGATCCCGGAACTGTTCTCTCGGAGCAGGACCACGCGACCTGCGTGAACCTGGGGTATAGCGAGTTCTTCCCGGGTGCCGGAGTCGCCGTCGTCAGGAACTTGACCAACACCCAGATTTTTTGAGTCGAAGACGACGCGGACTTATGCGCCACAAGAAAACGCTCGCGCCTGGGGCCGAGGAGGCCACCGCCCCGCGGGAGCGCCGCTTCACGATCGAGCAGGCGTTCGAGATCGCGCAGACCGTGCACCGCGACGGCCGGGCGGCCGAAGCCGAAGGCATCTACCGCGCCGTGCTGCAGGCCCGGCCGGAACATGTCGCCGCGCTGGGTGCGCTGGGCGTGGCGCGGCACCAGCAGGGCGACAGCGGCGAGGCACTGCAGTTGATCCGCCGTGCCCTTGCGCTCGCGCCCGGCGAGCCCGGCATCTGGAACAACCTGGGCAATGTGCTGCTGGAAGCCGGCCAGGTCGACGCCGCGGCCGATGCCTACGAGCAGGCGGTGCGCCTGGCGCCGGATCTGGTCGAGGTCCACAACAACCTCGGCGTGCTGCGGCGCGCGCAGCAGCGGCCCGCGGAGGCCGAAGCGGCCTACCGCCGCGCCATCGCGCTGAACCCGAGGTTCGCCGATGCGCTGTCCAACCTGGGCCGTCTGCTCAACGCGCTGGAGCGCACCGACGAGGCGCTGGTGGTGCTCTGCGAGGCGGTGCTGCTCCAGCCCGATCACATCAAGGCGCGCCATGCGCTCGGCATGACCTACTGCATGGCCGGCCGCGTCCCGGAGGCCGCGCAGGTGTACCGCGACTGGCTTGCCGAGGAGCCCGACAACCCCGAGGCACGGCACCATCTCGCGGCCTGCTCGGGCGATGCGGTGCCCGAGCGCGCCGCGGATGCCTACATCGAGAAGGTGTTCGACGGTTTCGCCGAGAGCTTCGAGTCCAAGCTGGCGCACCTGCACTACCGCGCGCCGCAACTGATCGAAGCGGCGGTTGCCGAACGGCTCGGCACGCCGCAGCGCGCGCTCGCCGTGCTCGACGCCGGCTGCGGCACCGGCCTGTGCGGCCCGCTGCTGGCGCCCTATGCACAGCGGCTGGAGGGCGTGGACCTGTCGCAGGGCATGCTGGCCAAGGCCGAGCACCGGCAGGTGTACGACGCGCTCGCCAAGGCCGAGCTCATGGCCTTCCTGCGGGACGCGGCGCCGGCCCGCTACGACCTGATCGTCTCGGCCGACACCTTGTGCTACTTCGGCGAACTGCAGGGGGTCTGCGACGCGGCCGCGCGGGCCTTGCGACCGCAGGGCTGGCTGTTCTTCACCGTGGAGGCCTTGCTCGGTGACGGTGCGGGGGGCTTCCAGCTCCATCCGCACGGTCGCTACAGCCATCGCGAAGCCTACCTGCGCGAGGTGCTCGCGGCCGCCGGCCTGGCGGTCGAGGGGCTGGAGCGCGCGCAGCTGCGCATGGAAAGCGGCAAGCCGGTGGAGGGCTGGGTGGTGTCGTGCAGGAAAGAGGCGCCCGGCGACGGCGCGGAACCGGTGGGGCTGCCAAGTCACTCACTGTCGTCACGATGACAAGGAGCAAGACGCCGATGAGCCACCCCTCCCATTCGATCGACCCAGCGACGCCGCTGGCCGAAGCACCGGACCTCGAGCTGGAATTCGCCCAAGCGCGGGAACTGCACGACGCAGGCAGTCTCGACGAGGCAGAGCAGGCCTACGGGCGCATCCTCGCGGCGGCGCCTGACCATGCCGAGGCGCTGCATTTCCAGGGTCTGGCGGTGCACCAGCGCGGCGACCATGCGCGGGCGATCGAGCTGATCCGCGCGGCCATCGCGCTGAACGGCGAGCAGTTCGGCTGGTACAGCAATCTCGGCAACGTGCTGCTGCTGAGCGGCCAGAAGGACGCGGCTGCCGAGGCTTATGACCAGGCGATGCGGCTGGCGCCGGAACGCGCAGACATTCACAACAACCTCGGCGTGCTGCAGGGCGACCGGGGGCGGCTCGAGGAAGCGGAGTCCACGCTGCGCCGCGCCGTCGCACTCGCCCCGGACAAGGCCGAAGTCCATGCCAACCTCGGGCGCGTGCTGCTGCGCCTGGCGCGCAACGATGAGGCACTGGGCTGCCTGGACGAGGCCCTGCGCCTGAACCCCGACCTCTTGATGGCGCGCCCCATGCTGGGCCTGGTCTACCGCAGGCTCGGACAGCTGGACGCGGCGGCGCAGGTCTATCGCGACTGGCTGGCTCGGGACCCCGGCGACCCGACGGCGCTCCATCATCTCGCCGGCTGCTCGGGCGAGGCCGTGCCGGAACGCGCCGCCGACGCCTACCTGGAGCGCACCTTCAATGCCTTTGCCAACACCTTCGACGACACGCTGGCGCGGCTGGACTACCGCGGGCCGGCGCAGGTCGCCGAGGCCGTGGCGCAGCACCTGGGCGAGCCGCGGCGCGCGCTGGACGTGCTGGATGCCGGCTGCGGCACCGGCTTGTGCGGGCCGCTGATCGCACCGTACGCGCGACACCTGGCCGGTGTCGACCTGTCGCAGCAGATGCTCGACAAGGCGCGGCTGCGGCAGGCCTATGACACGCTGACGAAGGCCGAGCTCACCGCTTACCTCGAGGCCGCCGAACCAGCCTCCCGCGACCTCATCGTCTCGGCCGACACGCTGATCTATTTTGGCGAGCTGCGAACCTTCTTCCGCGCGGCGGCAGAAATCTTGCGGCCGGCGGGTTGGCTGGTCTTCACCGTCGAGGCCTTGGCCGGCGACGAGGGCGCCGGCTTCCGTCTGCACCCTCACGGCCGCTACAGCCATTGCGACAGCTACCTGCGCGAGGTGCTCGCAGCCGCGGGCCTGGCGGTCGAGGGGCTGCAGCAGGTGCAACTGCGCGTGGAGGCCGGCACGCCGGTGGAGGGCTGGGTGGTCTCATGCAAAAAGGAAGCACCTCGTTCGTCCTCTCCGGACTAAGGCGATAAAGCAGAAAGCGAAGCCATGGCTGAAGATATCCAGTTCACCATCAAGAGCGACTCGCCGGTCAACGGCGAACTGATGTTCTGGAGCGTGGTGGGCCACGAGGGACTCTCCCGGCCCTCGGTGTACGAGCTGTCGGTGCTGTCGAAGAACCAGCAGATCGACGCCAAGGACATCCTCGGCCGCGCCTTCGACGTGGCGATCGAGTTCCTGGACGAAGGCGGCGGCAAGCACGAGCGCCACTGCGAGGGCCATGCGGTGCGCTTCATGCGCACCTCGCAGGTGGGGCGCCACTTCGAGTACCGCATCCAGCTGCGCTCCTGGTTCTGGCTGCTGAGCAAGCGCCAGAACTCCTGGATCCAGCAGGACAAGCCGGTGCTCGACGTGCTCGATGCGGTGTTCGAGGACAGCCCGGTCAAGCGCTTCAAGAAGGTCAAGAGCGAGAACGTGATCGGCACGCACAACGCCCGCCGCTACTGCGTGCAGTACCAGGAAAGCGACTACGCCTTCCTCTCGCGCCTTTTGGAGGACGAGGGCATCTACTACTGGTTCGACGCGCACGAGGCCCCCGGCACCATGCACCTGGCCGACAGCAGCGACGTGGCGCACCAGAAGCTGCCGGTGACCGACACGCTGAAATGGGTCGAAGACACCGCGGGCGAAGGGCGCTTCAACGAGATCACGCGCTGGATCAGCGCCAGGCGCTTCGACACCGGCAAGCATTCGACGCGCGACAGCGACTTCAAGGCCATCAAGAAGAAGCTGGGCGCCGACATGGACGCCGCCGACACGCACGAGCTGGCCGACCTCGAGGTCTTCGAGTTCCCCGGCGGCTACTTCACCAGCGACGATGCCGACAAGACGGCCAAGATCCGCGGCGAAGAGCTGGTGGCGCGGCGCGACCGCCAGTGGGCGCTGACCTCCTGGCCCGACGTGGCGGCCGGCCGCAGCTTCAGCTACGAGGGCGACCCCGACGGCACGCGCGACGGCGACTACGTGATCGGCGCCTGCACCTTCATCGTGACGCACCCGGGCTACGAGGCGCTGGAGTTCCGCGAGAAGCCGCGCACCGTCGGCCAGCTGCTGGAGGAGGCGCTGGCCGACGACGCGGTCAATGCCGACACGCTCGGCGTGCTGCACGAGCTGTTGGACGACACGCCGCAGATGCGCACCGGCGAGCGCGGCATCTGCACCTTCTTGCTGACCGTGTTCCCGCTCGATGCGCCCTTCAGGCCGCCCCGGCTCACGCCGCGCGTGACCATGCCCGGGCCGCAGTCGGCCATCGTGGTGGGCCCCAAGGGCGAGGAGCTGCACGTGGACGAGCACGGCCGCGTGAAGGTGCACTTCCACTGGGACCGCAGCGAGAAGCGCAACGAGAAGTCCACCTGCTGGGTGCGCGTGTCGCAGCCCTGGGGCGGCAAGGGGTGGGGCGGCTACTTCATCCCGCGCATCGGGCAGGAGGTGCTGGTCGACTTCCTCAACGGCGACGTGGACCGGCCCGTCATCGTGGGCAGGCTCTACAACGACGAGCAGTTCATCCCGTACAAGTCGCCGACGCAGAGCGGCTTCAGGACGCGCTCGACGCCGGGCGGCAATGCCGGCAACTACAACGAGATCATGTTCGAGGACAAGAAGGGCGAGGAGATGCTGTCGATCCACGCCGAGCTGGACATGAGCCGGAGCGTGGAACGCGACGATTCCACCAGCGTGGACCGGGACCAGTCCATCACCGTCAAGCGCGACCAGACCAGCCTGGTGGACCGCGACCGCAAGCACACGGTGACGCGCAACGACACCAACATGGTGGTGGTGGACCAGAAGAACACCGTCAAGGGCGCGCAGAACAACCAGGTGGTCGGCAACCGCACGAGCTTCATCGACGCCAACGACGCGCTCACCGTGGGCGGCACCAGCACGGTCGACGTGGTGGGCGCGCGCAAGACCACGTACCGCGCGGGCGAAACGCATACCGTGGTGGGCAACCAGACGGTGTCGGTGACGGGCAAGCTCACCTACAAGGCGGGCTCGATGAGCTTCGAGACCCCGCACATCGACTGGATGGTCACGGGCTCCAGCTCCAAGAACATCACGGTGCCGACCGGCCCGCTGAACCTGATGGCCAACAAGATCAAGCTGATGAGCAACACCGGCATCGAGATGATGTCGGTCGGCAACATCGACCAGACGGCCATCGGCTCCAACACCACCATCCTGGGGCCCAACACCAGCGGCTACATCGGCACCAACAGCGAGGCCAACCTGGGCATCAACCGCTCCACCTTCATGGGCCTGAGCATCGAGAACGCGCTGGCGCTGGCCATGAGCAACAACGGCGGCGTGTTCATCGAGAACACGCTGGGAGTGAAGCTCGTCAACTGCGTGGCGCCGGAGATCAAGTCGATCTCCACGGCCGACGTCAACCTCACGCCGCTGAAGACCATTTCGCCCGGCGGCGGCGGCGGGCCCGCCACGGGCGCCGCGGTGGCGGGCGCGCTGGGCGCGGTGGCTGGCGCAGGGAGCGCCTTCGCCGACATCGGCGCGACGCTCACGCAGTACGCCGATGCGGCGCAGGCCCTGACCGAGGCTGCAGCCGAGGCGCAGGCGGCCGGCATGACCGGCCTCGCGGGGCGCCTGAGCTCGCTGGCGATGCTCACCAACATGCGGCGCAACCACGGCATCCTCGGGGCGGTACCGGTGGTGGGAACGGGCTTGCAGGTGTTCCTGGAGATGTTCACCGGCGGCGATGCCATTGGCGCCGGACAGCTGGCCGGCGAGGGCGCCACGACCAATGCGGACGGCACCCCCATCGCATCGCCCGCCACCCCACCGAGCACCGGCGGCGGCGCGGGTGGTGGGGGCGGCGGTGGTGGTGGTAGCGGCGGTGGCGGCGCAGGCGGCGGCGGAGGCTGAAAGCAGCGCTCTCATGCAAGTCCTCAAGCCACAGGCGCTCGGACTGTCGACGCGCCCCATCGAGTTCCGCAAGCGCTTCGGCCTGTGCGTCAGCGCCTATCTCCACCTGCCCTTCGACCAGGGCGAACGGGGCACCCTGTGGGCCGAGCAGTCGATGTGGGCTTTCGTGGCGAGGGAGATGGCGCAGCCGATGATCGACGAGGGCGTGTCCAAGCTCACGCCCGAATTCCTGGTGCACGGCCATGCGCATCCGCCGGCCGGCCAGCCCGCCCACCAGAACGCCTGCGCCGTGCGGGCCCGCGTGGGCGGGTGCGAGAAGACCGTGCTGGCCTTCGGCGACCGCAGCTGGAATGGCGACCATCCCGGCGCGCCCGCCCCCTTCGCCTCGATGCCGCTGGACTGGTCGCGCGCCTACGGCGGCCCCGATTTCCCATCGAACCCGGCCGGCCGCGGCCGCCTGGCACAGGGTGGCGTGCTGCCGCTGCCCAACCTCGAACTGCCGGGCGACAGGCTGCGGCACCCCGACCAGGCCATTGCGCCGGCCGGCTTCGGTGCGCTCGACCCGATGCATCCGCAACGCGTGGCCTTGCGCGGCACCTACGACGCGGACTACATGGAGCAGCACGCGCCCGGCTTCGCGCCCGACACCGACTGGCGCTATTTCAACCTGGCCCCGTCCGACCAGTGGATGGACACGCCGCTGGTGGGCGACGAAACCTTCTCCTTCCACCACATGCACCCGACGCGGCCGCTGCTCGAAGGCCGCCTGCCCGGGCTGCGCGCGCGTGTCTTCGTCGGCTATGCCATGCCCGAGGGCGAACCCAAGATCCGCGAGGTGCCGCTGCGCCTGACCACGCTGTGGTTCTTCCCGCATGCCGAGCGCTGCATCGCGATCTTCCAGGGCCTGGCCGAGATCGGCACCGACGACGCGTCCGACGTGGCCAGCCTGCTCGGCGCCGTCGAGCGTGTGGGCCAGGCTCGCGACGATGCGCACTACCTGCAAGCGGTCGCGCGCCGCGCCCACCCCACGCTGGGCGCCATCTATTCGCTGATCGACAGCGACCTGCTGCCCGAAGGCATCGCGACCGCGGACCCGGCGGTGGAGGAGGCCAAGGCCCCCTTCGCCATGGAGGGCCTGCAGGGCAAGGCGCAGTACCGGCGCGCCGAGCTCGACGTGGAGATGGCGCGCGACAAGGTGCGCGCGATGGGCAAGGACCCGGACGCGCTGGGCATCCGCATGCCGCCGCCCGAGCCGTTGCCCACGGGCGACGCCTTGCCCGCCTACATGGAGGCCAAGCTCAAGGAAGCGCAGCTGCAGCAATGGGCTGCGGTGGACGATGCGCTCAGCCTGCTCGAGAAGGGACTGGCGGTGGCGGCGGCCAAGGGCGTGCCGCTGTCCGAGCTGAGCCACCGCGGCCCGCCGACCTTCAGTGCGCCGGCGCAGCTCGCGCAGATCCAGGCCGCCTCGAAGGACCTGAAGCCGCCGCTCGAACTGCCGCCGCTGGTGCGCAAGCTCTACATGCTCCAGGAAACGCACCGCGCCGGCTACCTGCAGGCCGCGCACGTGCAGCCGCCGGCCCACCCGATGCCGGCGGCCGAGGCCGCGGGCTTGCGCGACGAGGTGGCGCGGGCGGTGAAGGCCGGCATCCGGTGCTTCTTTTCCGCCGACTTCACCGGCGCCGATTTCTCCGGGCTGGACCTGCGCGGTGTGGACTTTCGCGAGGCCTGGCTGGAAAGCGCGGACTTTCGCGGCGCCAATCTGTCGGGCGCCAAGTTCCAGAGCGCCGTGCTCGCGCACGCCAAGCTGGATGGCGCGACGGCCATCGGCACCGATTTCCGCAGGGCCAATCTCGGCCGCGCCCGAATGGCCGGCGCGGTGTTCGATGGTGCCGACTTCTCCGACGCGATGCTCATGCGCTGCAGCTTCGCCGGCACGCAGGCCCGGCGCGCCCGTTTCACCAAGGCCAATCTGCTCGAAAGCACGTGGGGCGAGGCCGACTGGAGCGAAGCCGACCTGGAGGGCCAGACCTTCTACAAGCTCGACCTGCAAGGCATGCGCTGGCCGGGCGCGCGCCTCTCGTCCTGCAACTTCATCGATTGCGAACTCGCCGGCCTGGACATGCGCGCCGCGGTGCTGGAAGGCACCACCTTCGTCAATTGCCGGCTGGACGGCGTGATGATGGGCGGTGCGAAGGCGGCCGGCGCGGTGGCGGTCAAGGGCTGCAGCCTGGCGCGCGCGGACCTCAGCGAGGCCGACCTGCGGCGGTTCAATTTCGGCGGCAGCGAGCTGGGTGGCGCACGGCTGGTGCGCGCGCTGCTGGCGGGCGCCAACCTGTCCGGCGCCCGCCTGCGAGGCGCCGACCTGCGGCTGGCCCTGGCCCAGGGCGCGTTGCTGCGCCGCGCCGACTGCGCCGGCGCCAATCTCTCGGGCGTGGACCTGCGCGACGCGATCCTGCAGCATGCCGACCTGCGCGGCACCGACCTGCGGCGCGCCAACCTCTTCGGCGCCGACCTGGCCCGCGTGCGCCTGGACGGTGCCACGCGGCTCGACGGCGCGCTGCTCACCCGCGCGCGCACATGGCCGCGCCTCACCCGCGAGCAGCAGGAGTCCATGCCATGACGCCGCTGTTGCTCACGCTGGCCGTCTCGATGGGCGAGACCCTCGAGGGGCAGGACCTGAGCAAGGGCGCCTACGCGCGCCTGGGCCTGGGCGGCGGCGTGTTCACCCGCGTGAACCTGGCCGAGGCCGACCTGCGCGGCGCCGACCTGCGCGAGGCGGTGTTCGACCAGTGCGACCTGCGCGGCATGCTCGCCACCGGCGCGCAGATGCGCCGCGCCGTGTTCAACCGCTGCCTGCTCGATCATGCCGACCTGCGCCGCTGCGACCTGCACGGCGCGGTGTTCGCCGAGTGCGATCTCGTCCATGTCCAGCTTTCCGACGCGATGCTGGCCATGGCCACCGTGTCGAAGTGCAAGCTCGACCACGCGGTGCTGCGCGCCGTCTGCCTGGATTCGGCGCTGCTGAGCCAGTCCTCGCTGCTCGATGTGTGCCTGGACGACACCAGCTGGCAATACACCACCACCAGCGAATGCGACCTCACGCAGCTGAGCTGGGTGGGCGCGCGCATGCTGCGCAACAACTTCTTCCGCACGTCGCTGAAGAACAAGTCCTTCGACGGCCTGCAGCTGGAAGGCTGCCAGTTCTCCTTTGCCGACCTGGCGGGCGCGGACTTCAGCGGCGTGGGCCTGCGCCAATGCAACTTCCAGGGTGCGCAGCTCGACGGTGCGCGCTTCGTGCAGGCCGGCGCGCCGGCCTCGCTCTTTTGCGACGCGGCCGGCACCGGCGTGGACTTCAGCGGCGCCGATCTGCGCCAGGCCCTGTTCACCGGCGCGCGCCTGCCGCGGTCGCGCTTCAACGGCTGCCAGCTGCACCAGGCGCATTTCGCCGGTGCGGTGCTCGGCGGCGCCCAACTGCAGAACGCCGAATTGACCTATGCCGACTTCCGGCACGCCGACTTGAGCGGCGCGGACCTGCGCGGCGCCCGCATGACGCGCACCGTGCTGCACGGCAGCCTGACCGAGCAGGCGCTGATGAGCGACCGCGCCAGCGCGATCGAGACCGACCCCGAACTGCAGGCGGCCGAACGCTGGCAGCCCCTGGCCACATGAGTTTTTCCGCGAGGCAATCCATGAGCGAACCCCTTTCCTCTTCCGTTCCCAGCCGCAAGCGCCGCCGCACGCCGGGCGCGCCTGCGGCCCCGGACCAGCCCCTGGCCGGCCAATGGTGCGTCGGCACGGTGACCGAGGCCGAAGGCGGCGCGCTGGTCGTGCAAAGCGGCAGCCTGCGCCTGCAGGCCACGCGCGCCGCGAGCTGCCTGCTGGCGCCGGCCGCCGGCGACAGCGTCGCCTGCCTGCGCGTCGCGCCACGAGAAACCTGGGTGCTTGCGGTGCTCCAGCGCGAAGAGGGCGTGCCGCAGGTGCTGCAATGCGATGGCGACACGCGGCTGGAGGTCAGAGGCGGCACGCTCGCGCTGAATGCGGCGCGCATCGAGCTGCGCACCGAGGCGCTGGACGCCAGCGCGCGCCGCACCACCCTGGCCACCGACAGCGCCGACGTGGTGGCCCGGCAACTGAGCCTGGTGGCCTCGCGCATCAAGCTGGTGGGCGCGCTGCTGTCGAGCGTGGTCGACCGGGTGGAGCACTTCAGCAAGAACTACCTGCGCCACACCGACGGCATGGACAAGGTGAGTGCCACGCACGTCGAAGTGCAGGCGCAGCAGCTGATGCGCCTGGAGGGCGAGCATGCGCTGGTCAACGGGCGCGAGCTGGTCAAGGCGCGCGGCGCCCAGATCCACTTCGGGTGAGGACCGGGCATGTTTGCGAATTGCCAGATCATGGGCACCGACATGGGCTTTCCCGACGTCTGCATGACGCCGGCCGCGCCTTCACCCATTCCGGTGCCCTACCCCAACATCGCCATGGGACCGATGGCCATCCCCAACTGCCCCACCATCCTCGTGATGGGCGGGCCTGCGCACAACCTGGGCACCACCATTCCGATGACCAACGGCGACAACGCCGGCGTGCTGCTGGGCGTGGCTTCGGGAACGGTGATGGGTCCGAGCCGCCACCTGACCGGTGCATTCACCGTGCTGCTGCACGGGATGCCGGCGACGCGGCTGACCAGCAGCTCGCTGCAGAACAGCACCAACTGCCCGGGCGTGCGCACCGTGCCGAGCCAGACCCTGCTGCTGCTGCTGGCGCCATGAGCTTCACGCGCCTGTGCGCACTAGGGCTTGCGCACGTCCCACTCGCGCGCGACGTCGTCGCTGCTCTTGGCCGCACGGAAGTAGCGCGCGGGGCTGCGCTTCCAGTCGGCGCGCAGCACGCGCTCGGCGAATTGCTGGATCTCGCCCAGCGACGCGTCCACCGGACGCTCGCGCTCGCGCCCGTCGGTCGTCACCTCGCGCACCTGCCCGCCCTGGAACTGCACGCGCATCACCAGCGGCCTGGCCACCGGGTAATAGCAGCGCTGGCCGCTGTAGACACCCGTGATCTGCTCGCCGGAGGCCAGCACGATGTCGTATTCGAGGAGGTTCGACTTGGAGTTGTTGCCCGGCCCGTAGCGGCAGCGCGCCACCACCTGCGAGATCTCCTGCAGCCACCGGCGCGCCTGCTCGCCCGCCTGCGGCAGCAGGCCGGGCAGCACTGCCGGGTCCATGCCGGCGATCTCGCGCGCGATCGCGCTGTTGATCAGTTCCGCCAGCTTGGGACTGGGCTTGTCGCCCGGCTCTTCGGGCACGCGGCCGGTGCAGGCGGAAAGGTAGGCAGCGAGGGACGCCAGGATCATGATGTGGACCTTGAAGTTCAGCACGGGAGATCGAAGCATGGCAGCCATTAGACGATCGATCAGGTCGTATCCTCAAGTCTCCATGAGACTAGGGCCTGTTGACACATGAATCGCCCCCGCGTGGGGCCCCAGAGAGGGCTCAATCTAGGCGCCAAGCGCAGCTGGGTTGGACACCCAGCGAGCATTGGCAACGACGAGTGGGCCCTCTCTGGGGCCCCACCCGAAGGGCCGGGGCGGCAAGGGGCGCAGGGCGTCGTTGCGGTTCTTGCCCAGGCGGCCAGCCTGGGCTGCGACCCGCGCCTAGCCCTGCACCCCTTGCCGCCCCGGCGCGGGGGTGATTCATGGGTTAACAGGCCCTACGCCCGATGAAGGCCCTCCTGCTTCCCATGCTGCTGGCCGCGGTAGGCGGCTTCGCGCAAGCCCAGTCCGTGATGCTGACCGGCACCATCGGCAGCCGCGCCATCCTGATCGTCGACGGCAGCGCGCCCAAGACGGTGGCGGTGGGCGAGACCTTCCAGGGCGTCAAGTTGCTGTCGCTGGCGGCCGAGCAGGCCACGGTGGAGGCCGGCGGCAAGCGCGTGGCGCTGCGCATGGACCAGCCCGTCAGCATCGGCGGCAACGGTGGCGGCGGCGGCGGCGGTACGCGCATCGTGCTGCCGGTCTCGAGCGGCGGGCACTTCATGACGCAGGGCGCGATCAATGGGCGCAGCGTCAATTTCATGCTCGACACCGGCGCCACCACCGTCGCGCTCTCGGCGGCGGACGCGCAGCGCATCGGGCTCGATTTCAGCAAGGGACAGCCGGTGCGCGTGAACACCGCCAACGGCGTCGCCCAGGGCTGGCGGGTGCGGCTGAACTCCGTGCGGGTGGGCGACGTCGAGGTCTACGACGTCGAGGCCATCGTGTCGCAGCAGCCCATGCCCTACGTGCTGCTGGGCAACAGCTTCATCAGCCGCTTCTCGATGCGGCGCGATGCCGACCAGATGGTCCTGGAAAAACGCTTCTAGGCCACAGCCGCGGTCACGACGATCTCGATCTTGTAGGCCGCATTGGCCATTGCCGCCTGCACCGTGGCACGCGGCGGCGTGTTGCCGGCGGGAATCCAGGCGTCCCACACCTCGTTCATCGCGGTGATGTCGCCGATGTCGGCCAGGAAGATCTGCGTCATCAGGATGCGCGACTTGTCGCTGCCGGCCTCGGCCAGCAGGCGATCGACCATCGCCAGCACCTGCGCGGTCTGACCGCGGATGTCCTGCGTGGTGTCGTCGGGGACCTGGCCTGCGAGGTAGATGGTGCCGTTGTGGATCGCCATCTCGGAGAGGCGCGGACCGACGTGGAAGCGTTGAAGGTGGGCCATGTTTGCTTTCTTTCTCAAGTCTTGGCTTTGGAGCCCAGCCGGGACTCCGTGCCGGCCGCCAGCCGGCGGATGTTTTCCCGATGCCGCCAGATCAGCAGCAGGCTGATCGCGATCAGCGCGAGCAGCACCTCGCGGGAGAGCGGCCAGGCAATGCCGCCGCCGATCAGGTAGTAGGCCGGCGCGAAGAAGGCCGCCACGATCGAGGCGAGCGAGGAATAGCGGAAGAAGACCGCGATGATCAGCCAGGTGGTGCCGGTAGCGAGCCCCAGCAGCCACTCGATGCCCAGCAGCGCGCCGGCCGCCGTGGCCACGCCCTTGCCGCCCTGGAAGCCGAAGAAGACCGGATAGAGATGCCCCAGGAAGGCCGCCAGCCCCGCCAGCGCCGCGGTGCCCGCCCCCAGGCCATAGGGCTCGCCCAGGTGATGGATCAGGAAGACCGGCAGCCAGCCCTTGACCGCGTCCAGCAGCAGCGTCGCCAGCGCGGCGCCCTTGTTGCCCGAGCGCAGCACATTGGTCGCGCCCGGGTTCTTGCTGCCGTAGCTGCGCGGGTCGGACATGCCGAGCGCCTTGCTGACGATGACGGCAAAGGACAACGAGCCCAGCAGGTAGGACAGGACGATCGCGATCAACGAAGGCAGATAGGAACTCACGGTATCTCCAGACGGGTCATGCGGCCGAGGGGCCGCCAAACCGGCCGGCTATTCTGCCAGCGCGCACTGCACCGTTTTCGCGCCGAGCAGTCGCACGCAGACCTGTCCTCAGATCGCGGGATCGCGCATTTCCCAGCGCAACTTGTCGACTTCCGCCAGCACGTCGGGCGGCAGCCGCTTGTCCCAGCTGTCGAGGTCCTCCTCGAGCTGGGCCAACGAGGTCACGCCGATGATGGTGCTCGCCACCTGCCACTTGCTGTGGCAAAAGGCCAGCGCGAACTGCGTGGGCGTCAAGCCGATCGCGCGGGCCAGGGCGTTGTAACGGCGCGCCGCCTCGAAGGACTCGGACCGGCCCCAGCGCTGCTTGCGCACCGACTCGTAGCGCGCGATGCGCGCGCCCTTCGGCGCATGGGGCCCGGTGATGCCGCTCTCGTCGTACTTGCCGGTCAGAAGGCCGAAGCCCAGCGGCGAATAGGCCAGCAGCGAGACGCCAAGCCGATGCAGGGTCTCGTCCAGGCCGTTCTCGACGCCGCGGCTCAGCAGGTTGTAGACGTTCTGCACCGTGGCCACGCGCGGCAGCCCGTGCTGCTCGGCCAGCCGCACGAATTCGTGCACGCCGTAGGGCGTCTCGTTCGACAGGCCGATGGCGCGCACCTTGCCCGCCTTCACCAGGCCGGCCAACGCCTCGAGCTGCTCGTGGATGGAGGTGCGCGAGGTCTCGCGGGCCGGGTCGTAGTACATGTTGCCGAAGGCCGGCACATGGCGCTCGGGCCAGTGGATCTGGTAGAGGTCGATCACGTCCGTATTCAGACGACGGAGGCTGCCCTCGCAGGAGGCCGCGATGTCGGCCGCCGTCATGCCGCCGCCTTCGCGCACCCAGGGCATGCCGCGCGAGGGGCCGGCCACCTTGGTGGCGAGCACGACCTTGTCGCGCACGCCGGGGTTCTTCGCGAACCAGTTGCCGATGATGGTCTCGGTCGCGCCAAAGATTTCGGCGCGGGCCGGCACGGCGTACATCTCGGCCGTGTCGATGAAGTCGATGCCACGCTCGAGGGCGCGATGGAGGATGGCGTGTGCGGTGGGCTCGTCCACCTGCTCGCCGAAGGTCATGGTGCCGAGGCAGATCGGCGTGACGCGCAGATCGCTCTGCCCGAGTTGAATTTTTTGCATGCGAGGAATGCTAGCGACTACCGCGCCAGCCTGCTGTCCGCTGCCGGACTGCGCGGCCCGGCCCTCGTCCGTATCATCGATCGGCCATGTACCAAGCCCTCCGCCCCTCCCGCAGCGAGTTCGTCCCCATCCGCAACCTGCGCTACCACGTCCGCCTCTGGGGCACGCCTTCGCCGGCGCGCCCTCCCCTGGTGCTGCTGCACGGCTGGATGGACGTGGCCGCCTCCTGGCAGTTCGTGGTCGACGCACTGGCCGAGGAGCGCCAGGTGATCGCCCCCGACTGGCGCGGCTTCGGCCTGACCGAGGGCGGCGCGGTCGACAACTACTGGCTGCCCGACTACCTGGCCGACCTCGACTGGCTGCTCGACCACTATGCCGGCGACACGCCCGTCGACCTGGTCGGCCACAGCATGGGCGGCAATATCGCGATGCAGTACGGCGGCGTGCGGCCGCAGCGGGTGCGCCGCCTGGTCAACCTCGAGGGCTTCGGCATGGCGCCCCTGCAGCCGGCCGAGGCGCCCGGGCGCTACGGCAAGTGGATCGACCAGCTCAAGCGCCTGCACCGCGGCGAGATGGCGCTGGCCAGCTACCCCGGGCCCGAGGGCGTCGCGCGGCGGCTGATGAAGACCAACCCGCGCCTCTCGCAGGACAAGGCCGACTGGCTGGCCGGCCACTGGTCGGTGGCGCGCTCCCAGGCCGAGGGCGGCGAGCGCTGGGAGATCCTGGGTGACCCGGCGCACAAGATCATCAACGCCAACCTGTTCCGCGTCGACGAGGCGCTGGCGCTCTATGCCGCCATCGCGGCGCCGGTGCTGGCCGTGGTGGCTTCCGACGACAGCCTGGACCACTGGTGGAAGGGCCGCTACACCCTGGCCGACTTCCAGGAGCGCCTGAAATCGGTGCGCGACGTGCGCATGGAACGGGTGCAGGATGCGGGCCACATGCTGCACCATGACCAGCCGGGCCGCGTGGCGGCCCTGATCGAGGCATTCCTTGACGCCAGCAGGGCCGCGCGATAGGTCTGGCCGGGCGTGAGAAAATCCCCGATTTTCCCCGAACACCGTCAGGATTCCCCATGGATGCAGAGCAAATCAATCAAATCGGCGCAACCCTCGCGGACCTGAGCGCCCGGACGGTCGACCTACGGAGGTATCTTTGACTACGATGCCAAAGCCGAACGTCTGAGGACGGTCAACGCGTCGCTCGAAGATCCCACCGTCTGGAACGACCCGAAGAAGGCCCAGGAACTGGGCAAGGAAAAGAAAGCGCTCGACGACGTGGTCGTCACGCTCGACCGGCTCACCAGCGGGCTCTCGGACAACACCGAGCTCTACGAGATGTCGAAGGAAGAAGGCGACATGGATGGCCTGCAGGCCATCGCCGATGACGCCGCCTCGCTCGAGGAAGACATCAAGCAGCTCGAGTTCCGCCGGATGTTCAACAACCCGGCTGATCCGCTCAACGCCTTCATCGACATCCAGGCCGGTGCCGGTGGCACCGAGGCCTGCGACTGGGCCAGCATGCTGCTGCGCCAGTACCTGAAGTACGCCGAGCGCAAGGGCTTCAAGACCCAGATCGAGGACGAGACGCCCGGCGACACGGCCGGCATCAAGGGCGCGACCATCAAGGTCGAGGGCGACTACGCCTTCGGCCTGCTGCGCACCGAGACCGGCGTGCACCGCCTGGTGCGCAAGTCGCCCTTCGACTCCTCGGGCGGGCGCCACACCAGCTTCGCCAGCATCTTCGTCTACCCCGAGATCGACGACTCGATCGAGATCGAGATCAACCCCGCTGACGTGCGTACCGACACCTACCGCGCGAGCGGCGCCGGCGGCCAGCACATCAACAAGACCGACTCGGCGGTGCGCCTCACGCACATCCCGACCGGCATCGTGGTGCAGTGCCAGGACGGCCGCAGCCAGCACAGCAACCGCGACGTGGCCTGGAAGCGCCTGCGCTCGCGCTTGTACGACCACGAGATGCGCAAGCGCCAGGAAGAGCAGCAGAAGCTGGAGGACAGCAAGACCGACGTCGGCTGGGGCCACCAGATCCGCAGCTACGTGCTGGACAACAGCCGCATCAAGGACCTGCGCACCAACGTCGAGATCTCCGCCACGCAGAAAGTGCTCGACGGCGACCTCGACGCCTTCATCGAGGCCTCGCTCAAGCAGGGCGTCTGATGCAGGCAGCACAACACCAAAATTCCCTGGAGACTCTCGATGCACTTGCGTGATGCCCAAGCCGAGCCCGTGGCGATCCGCCGCGAGGACTACCGCGCTCCCGCCTACTGGATCGACACCGTCGACCTGACCTTCGACCTGGACCCGGCCAAGACGCGCGTTCTCAACCGCATGCGCCTGCGCCGCAACCCAGACCTTGCGCCCGAGCCGCTGCGCCTGGACGGCGACGAGCTCAACCTCGCGCGCGTGCTGGTCGACGGCCAGGGCGCCTCCTTCCGCATGGAAGCCGACCAGCTGGTGATCGACAACCTGCCCGAGGCCTTCGAGCTCGAGATCTTCACCACCTGCGCACCGGCCAAGAACACCAAGCTCATGGGCTTGTTCGTGAGCGAGGACACCTTCTTCACTCAGTGCGAGGCGGAAGGCTTCCGCCGCATCACCTATTTCCTCGACCGCCCCGACGTGATGGCGAGCTACACGGTGACCCTGCGCGCCGCCAGGTCCGGCTACCCCGTACTGCTGTCGAACGGCAACCTGGTCGAGCAGGGCGAGCTGCCCGAGGGCCGCCACTTCGCCAAATGGGTCGATCCCTTCCGCAAGCCCAGCTACCTGTTCGCGCTGGTGGCCGGCAAGCTGGTGGCGCGCGAGCAGCGCATCAGGGCGCGCAACGGCAAGGAGCACCTGCTGCAGGTCTACGTGCGCGCCGGCGACCTCGACAAGACCGAGCACGCCATGAATTCGCTGGTCAACTCCGTGACCTGGGACGAGGCCCGTTTCGGTCTGCCGCTGGACCTGGACCGCTTCATGATCGTCGCCACCAGCGACTTCAACATGGGCGCGATGGAGAACAAGGGCCTGAACATCTTCAACACGAAGTACGTTCTGGCCAACCAGGCCACCGCCACCGATGCCGACTACAGCAACATCGAGAGCGTGGTCGGCCACGAGTACTTCCACAACTGGAGCGGCGATCGCGTGACCTGCCGCGACTGGTTCCAGCTCTCGCTGAAGGAAGGCCTCACGGTATTCCGCGACCAGGAGTTCAGCCAGGACCTGTGCGCCGAGCCTTCCGCCCGCGCGGTCAAGCGCATCGAGGACGTGCGCGTGCTGCGCACCGCCCAGTTCCCCGAGGACGCGGGCCCGATGGCGCACCCGGTGCGGCCCGACAGCTACATCGAGATCAGCAACTTCTACACCGTCACCATCTACGAGAAGGGTGCCGAGGTGGTGCGCATGATGCAGACGCTGGTCGGCCGCCAGGGCTTCGCGCGCGGCATCACGCTGTACTTCGAGCGCCACGACGGCCAGGCCGTGACCTGCGACGACTTCGCGCAGGCCATCGCCGACGCCAACCCCGACTCGGAGCTGGCGCACCTCCTGCCGCAGTTCAAGCGCTGGTACGGCCAGGCCGGCACGCCTCGCCTTGCGGCGCACGGCGTGTACGACGCGGCGCAGCGCACCTACACCCTGAGCTTCGTGCAGAGCTGCCCGCCGACGCCGGGCCAGCCCTTCAAGGAACCCTTCGTGATCCCGGTCAACGTCGGCCTGCTCGGACCCGATGGGCGCGAGCTGCCGCTGCAGCTGGCTGGCGACGAGGCCCCGGGCGCAGGCACGCGCACCCTGGTGCTGACGCGCGCGGGCGAGCAGTTCACCTTCGCCAATGTCGACGCGGAGCCGGTGCCTTCGATCCTGCGCGGCTTCAGCGCACCGGTGATCCTGGAGTACGACTACAGCGATGCCCAGCTGCTCACGCTGCTGGCCCACGACACCGACCCCTTCAACCGCTGGGAGGCCGCCCAGCGCCTGGCGCTGCGCGCCGCGATCCAGGCGATCCAGGCGCCGATCGCGGGCGCGAGCGAAGCGCCGCTCGACGAGGCCTACCTGGAGGCCATGCGCCGCGTGCTGCGCGACCCCGGGCTCGATGCCGCCTTCAAGGAACTGGTGCTCACGCTGCCCTCGGAAACCTACATCGCCGAGCAGCTCGAAATGGTCGATCCGCAGCGCGTGCACCTCGTGCGCGAGGCCATGCGCGCCCAGCTCGCCGCCGGCCTCTTCGCCGACTGGGAGCAGGCTTACGAGGAGCACCGCGAGACCGGGCCTTACAGCCCCGACCCACGCTCTTCCGGCCGCCGCGCCCTGGCCGGCCTCGCACTGTCCTACCTCTGCCTGGCCGCGCGAGCCACGGGCGACGTGGTCTGGCCCGGCAAGACGCTGCAGCGCTTCAAGGACGCGGGCAACATGACCGACCGCTTCAACGCGCTGCACGCACTGGTGTCCGCCGGCCACGCGCTGGCGGCGCAGGCCCTGGCGCGCTTCCATGCCATCTTCAAGGACGAGGCGCTGGTCATCGACAAGTGGTTCTCGCTGCAGGCCGGCGCGCCCGACCGCGGCGGCGACATCCTGCCGCTGGTCAAGCAGCTGATGAAGCACCCCGACTTCTCGCTCAAGAACCCGAACCGCGCGCGCAGCGTGATCTTCAGCTACTGCAACGCCAACCCGGGTGCGCTGCACCGTCCCGATGCCGCGGGCTACGTGTTCTGGAGCGAGCGCGTGATCGAGCTCGATGCCATCAACCCGCAAGTCGCCGCCCGGCTCGCCCGCGCACTTGACCGCTGGAGCAAGCTGGCAGAGCCCTACCGCAGCGCCGCGCGCGAAGCCATCATGCGCGTGGCCGCCAAGCCCGATCTCAGCAAGGACACGCACGAGGTGGTCACCCGTGCGCTGGCCGCATAAACAATCCCCATCTGGAGTCACTGAATGCCCAAGAGCATTTCTCTCACCCGTTACCTGATCGAACAGCAGCGCGCCGACGGCCTCATCCCGGGCCAGTTGCGGCTCTTGCTCGAGGTGGTGGCGCGCGCCTGCAAGGGCATCAGCCAGGCCGTCAACAAGGGCGCCCTCGGCAACGTGCTCGGCTCGGCCGAGAGCGAGAACGTGCAGGGCGAGGTCCAGAAGAAGCTCGACATCATCGCCAACGAGGTGCTGATCGAGGCCAACGAATGGGGCGGCCACCTCGCGGCCATGGCCAGCGAGGAGATGGACAGCATCTACGTCGTGCCCAACCGCTACCCACAGGGGGAGTACCTGCTGCTGTTCGATCCGCTGGACGGTTCGAGCAACATCGACGTCAACGTCAGCATCGGCACCATCTTCAGCGTGCTGAAGAAGCCCGAAGGGTCCCCCGGCGTGCAGGAGTCGGACTTCCTCCAGGCCGGCAGCAAGCAGGTGGCCGCAGGCTACTGCATCTACGGGCCGCAGACCACGCTGGTGCTGACAGTGGGCAACGGCGTCGCGATGTTCACGTTGGACCGCGAGCAGGGTTCCTTCATGCTCACGCAGGAGGACATCCAGATCCCGGCGGACACCAAGGAATTCGCCGTCAACATGAGCAACATGCGGCACTGGGATGCCCCCGTGAAGCGCTACATCGACGAATGCCTGGCCGGCAAGGACGGCGCGCGCGGCAAGGACTTCAACATGCGCTGGATCGCCAGCATGGTGGCCGACGTGCACCGCATCCTGATGCGCGGCGGCGTTTTCCTGTACCCCTGGGACAAGCGCGAGCCCGAAAAGGCCGGCAAGCTGCGCCTGATGTACGAAGCCAATCCCATGAGCTGGCTGGTCGAGCAAGCCGGCGGCGCCGCGACCAACGGGCGCCAGCGCATTCTCGACCTGGAGCCGGGCAAGCTGCACGAGCGCGTCGCCGTGGTTTTGGGGTCGAAGAACGAGGTCGAGCGGCTGACGAGCTATCACGAGCCGCTATAATCGCGGGCTTAGCCGGTGTAGCTCAGTTGGTAGAGCAGCTCATTCGTAATGAGAAGGTCGGGTGTTCGAATCATCTCTCCGGCACCAATCACAGCAAGGAAAGCCTGCTATCAAAACGATAGCGGGCTTTTCTGTTTCTGGCACCCTGTAGGCAATCTGTAGGCAACTTGACCGGATGCGGTGCTCCAGAAACGGCAAACCCGGTGCAGTGTCCGGGCTTGTCTGCTGATTTGATTTTCACGGGGCGATTTTTTCTGCGCGTGAGATACCGGGCGGTGTCCCGCCGTCAGCGTCACAGACTTCTTGGTCCCCCCTAGCCGACCAAGAGTTGCCCCTGGCTTGGCCGTGGTTGGAAGACTATCGGCAAAGGCACAATGCGGCCAAGACCGGACTTTCATCCAGGGCGGCCAATCGAAGAGCGTCGAGGCTTTTCCACGCCAAAGGACTACACATGCAAATCCAAACCAGCTACCCAGGTCAGTCAGAAGCAGTCGTCGAAGCTCCAACGCACCTGTTTGAGCAATGGTTTGAAGGGGAAGTTGAGGGCAAGCCATTTCAACCACCCTTCATCAAGTTTCTGCCGACCGACGATGAAGTGTCAGAAGTAAAGACGATGAAGACCCTCAAGCTCATCGGAGGCTCACCCGAGAAGGCCGGCCCGTGACCACAACGAACGTTGAGCGACCGCTTGTGCGAATTCGCTATGCCGCTCAAGGCCAACAGCGCAGATGAGCGACAGGCTACAGTCGGCCAACACCTGGCCAACACCGGACGTTCCTGACTGCCTGCCAATTCGCCCGTCAATTTAAAAAGCATGACCATCGGACGCTGAGCTCAACATCGCCGAGCTTCCCTACGAGTCGGGAGCCATCAGGTTCCGCTATGCCGGGGTGATGGCACCAGACAGGACGCGATGGGTCCGGCACGGCCTCTTCGTTGAGTACCAGAGAACGACACAGTGAAGTGCGTCTGAGTCGCCTGTTCTGGGCAGGCCGGCCTTCGCGCTGCGGCAGAATGCGCTAGAGGCGACTTTCTACATCCTTTCAACAAGGCACAGCATGCTTGCATTTCGAGTCCAACTCAACGATCAGCAGCCAGTAGTTGGAGGAGCAGATGATTTGGGCGTTCTGACGACAACCATTACTGCTGTTGGTAAGCTTGGGTCTGCAAGCCGTCCCCACAGAGCCGTCGAAGACTTTGACATTCATCTCCGTCTTGGTGGGCTTACTTCGCGGGGCCCCGGCATCCAGGACGATCATCTAGTCTGGTTTGAGGACTACGACCTAAAGCCGGGAGACAAGGTGTCCTTGGAGGTCATCGAAGCCGCTGCGGCAGATCCTGTTCAAAGTGGAGAACCAGCTCAGCAAAGAGCGGATGACGAGCGCGAGTATTACGAGCATTGCAAGAAGGTGTACTTCGAGTTGAAGGAGAAGTACGACGGTAACGTCTAACCCTGCCTTGAAGAGCATGTCACCCAATTGCTTGGCTTAGCCTTCAATGCAACACGTCGCTTCTGAGCGCCCGCTATTTGGCAATAACGAGGACCGCTTTAGGGCCACTTTTTGCCGGCGGCGCGGGAGGCTACAGTCGGCCAAGAGCCGACACTCACCGCCTTCCCTCAATGGACCTGTTCTGCGGCCAATGAAGCACCGATTGTCTGATGCCCGCAAGGCCTATCTCAGCAGGCCCTTTTCCCACACCGGGAGGTTCTGGGGCGCCGCAACGGTGGCATGCGTCGTCGCTCCACTGGGGGTTTGGAAGCTGGCGCCCCTCGAGGCAGGACACCTAGCCGTACTTGCGTTCTATCTCGCTTTCGCCGTCGCGGTCGCCCTACTGGTGGTGGTTGTCCGAAGGCGGCTCCGGCCGCGGAGGGCTGTTCTCGAGAACACCTTCCTGGACGTCACAGCTGGGGGAATATCGAAGGAAACGCCGACCTCCCGCACCTCGCTTCTGGCGAGTCCCGAAATCGGCCGAGTAAGCCTCTACTGGCAAGGCAACAACCTGGTGCGGGTGGTTCTTCATGCAGACAACCGCAATGTCGAGGTTGACGGACTCGAAGACATGGCGGGTTTCCTAGCCGACCTCCGCCGAACATTCGTCCGGTTGCACTGCAACGACGTGCGGGCAGGTTAGAGCCGCGACGGGCAGAATGCGGCCACGACCGGACATTCCTCAACTACACCAAACCCGTTTGACAACTAAACCCCTTTCGGCCCACCGCGAGCGTGAGTTCCAAGAGTTGCTGGGATTCGTGTCGTTCTACTCAACCCACGTCTGGCGCGTGGACCCGACTTCGAATGTCAATCTCGCGACGGTGTGCGCGGGGATTGTTGAGCAACACGGCAAGTCGAAGGCGCTTGAAGGCCTGCGGCAGGCTGCCAATGACATTATCGAAGACTTGAGCGACCGTCCGGCTGACGGAATTGCAGCTCTGGACGAGGTACTTCGGGCCGGCGGACTCCTGACGGCGTCGGAAGTCCGGCGTCGCTACGCTTCGTCGTACAAGCGCATCGTTAAGCGCGGCTCTATTCGCAATGACACGGAGTACTACCTCGTCAACGGCATTGTCGTCGACCACGGGAACGCCACGTCGGACGACGAGCGCGCGATGCTGGGGCGGCTACTTGACGCCTACGAACGAGCGCGAAAAGCAGGCGAGTAGCGAAGGCCCTGAACGGCCGCTATGGAGCATCGGCGTACAGCCGTTATGGGCCCAATCAGCCAAGTCTCGCGATGTGCAGAATGCGGCCAAGACCGGCCCTTCGCCAGCTGCGTTCGATTCGCTCCATAGCGGACGTCCAGAGGAACCCAACACGAGACGCAACTCACGATGCCTTACCCGTTTACGCCCAAGAGCGCACTGAAGCTGAAGCTTGGTGACTACTGGTCCGTGCGAAGGGCTGATGGGCTTTTCGCCTTCTTTGTCTACATGGGTCGCTGGGGCGACCTAAGAAGCGGATTCACTGCCGCACTTCTCGACCACCTTCAACCTGGCCCGTATCTTTCCGGGGAGGGTCCGCGACTTCATGTACTGGAAGCTGGCCATCTTCACGTGAAGACGTTTCCCGAGACTTCCAGCGAGATTGCCGGAAACATTGGTCAGCGTCTTGACGTTACCGAAATCAAGCATGCACTCGAAGAGCAGCAGGAAAAGTCCAGGGTATGGGGCTATCGGATGCCGCTGCACAAAGCCGAAAAGCTGCAGAAGAACATTGCGTAGCGACAATGCCCGTACAGACCTCTCAAGCGCCGGCAGTCGGCCAGAACCTGAACTTCGCAACTCCCCTTCAAACGATGACAAGACTATTGAGCGTGGACCTTCGGCGGGGTGTACCGGCGCCAGAAGCATCTCCGGAGTTGAGCGACCTTTATCGGTTGTATGACATCGATGGCTTTCATCTGAACATGGGCAGGCGCTTCGATTCACTCTGGGGTGACGTGCGCGTCCAAGTCAAAGATGACCGGGAGAGTCCGCCGGGGTTGACGGACTTCTTCCGGACGGTTCCTTTTCACATTGTGTCCAAGGGCTTTGTCGAGCTGCTGGAGCGATTCGGCTGTGCTTGCGAGTTTCTGCCGTTGCGGATTCAGTACCGACGGAATTGGCTGCTCGGCGAATACTTCGCTCTCAACGTGCTGAAGGTTGTCGACGACGCCGTGGACCGTGAACTGTCGAAGTTCGCGACTTACGATGAGGGTCCATTGGAAGAGGTAGAGCATCTCGAGCTCAAGGATGCAGTACTCGTCCCGAACCCGATTGCCTATCTAAGCGAAATCAGCTGCTACGCGGTAAGTGATGAGCTGGCGGCGGCAATCTCATCCGCTGGCCTGCGTGGCGTCTCCACGTCTCGGCCACAGGACTTCAGGAGCTAGAGGGACAGCAAGGCTAGCCGACCTGTGACGGCCACATCCGGTCATGCACCGTCATCCTTCAATGAACCCTTGAGGCCAGGCCAGATGCGAGTTTACGTCGACGCCGAAGGCTCGGAACGGCGCAGTGGCCGTCACCAACCCTGCAGCCAGGGCATTCCGACGTTAAAGGCCTGAGCTCAGCTTGAAACTTTCCCCTGCTATTGAGATGAAGAGGGCGTGGCTATGATGCACGCGTCCAACAACGTATCGAGATCGGGAGGAGTCATGACAGCATCGGCCGCGTTACGGGGTCCGCGCGTCGGGCATTTTGTAGTTCTGACTGCGCGTGTCGGCATCGCCATGACGCGTCGTGTCCGACTCATCATCTTGCTTGCCGTACTGCAGGCGTTCGCTGGCCACGGATGGGCCGGAGTACCGCGGGGCGCAGAGTGGAATCCGCCATCACCCGGCTCAGGATGGCATTCATCCAGAGAGATTGCATGCGAAAACTTTCGTACGGCGTTGAATGTCTCGAATCCCAACTACAACTGGGAGGTGACCGCCATCATCGGGACAGGTGATCCACTAACGAATAACTATTGCCGTATCCATGCGGCCGCGAAAGGCAATGGAGGAGATGGCGGTACAGCGGACTACCGACTTTCTGGAAGATTTGCATCGTGCCCGGTCGGGTCGGTGGTTAGCGGCAACGATCTTTCTCAATGTATTTGTGACGCTGCCCGACTTGAGTTTGCGAGCGCATGCTGGGTTCGCACAAACGAGCCACCCGCCGCAATTTGTCGTGCGCCTCTCTCTGTGCAGGCGGGCCTGAGCGTTGGATTTCCGATTCAGCCATCTTCCGGCGAAAAGTACCGTTCCGAGCTTGACTACGCTGACCACGGATCTGCTTCTTTGACGTTCGGTCGTACCTATCGCAGCACGTGGGCGTCCGACGCCTCACGCGAATCCGGAAGCTTGGGCAGGGTTTGGGCGCACAACCACGGCGACAGTCTGAAAGCAGTGCCGGCTGGTACGCCTAGTGGACTGTAACGTTTAAATGGGAAGTATCATTGCGCCATTGGAGGGCGCGATGGACTTGACCGAATCGGAAGTCATGGAACTGCAGCAGCGAGCGAATGCGAGGACCGGTCGGGCCGATTCGGCGCGACATGCCCGTCTGATCCTGCTGCTTGCGGACGGCCTGACTTGGGCCGAGATCCGCGCCAAGCTCGATTGCAGCGACAGCTACATCGATCGCTGGAGCAAGCGATTTGCCGCTGATCGTTTGGCGGGACTCTTCGCTCGCCATGCAGGGCGCGAACGCTACAAGGTCACCGATCGCATCGAGGCACGCGTGCTCGCACGCACGACAAAGCACAAGCCCGCCGATGGCTCTACGCACTGGTCCACGCGCAAGCTCGCCGCAGAACTGGGCGGTGACATCTCGCACATGACGGTGGCGCGCATCTGGGCCAAGCATGGCATCAAGCCGCATCGGCTCGAGGGCTATCTCGCCTCCAACGATCCGGACTTCGAGACCAAAGCCGCCGACGTGATCGGGCTGTATCTGAACCCGCCGCAGCATGCGGCGGTATTCAGTGTGGATGAGAAGACCGCAATCCAGGCGCTGGATCGCAAGGACCCGGTGCTGCCGCTGTCGCCCGGACGCGCTGAGCGCCATGGGTTCGAATACTTCAGACACGGCACGCTGTCGCTGTACGCCGCCTTCAACACCAAGACCGGTGAAGTGTTCGGCAAGACCGCCACTCGGCACACCTCGGCGGAGTTCGTTGCCTTCCTCAATGACATCGTGGCCAATCAGCCGCGCGGCAAGGAGATCCACGTCATCGCCGACAACCTCTCGGCGCACAAGACCAAACAGGTCGATGCGTTCCTTGCCGAGCATCCGCAGGTCCATATGCACTTCACCCCGACCTACTCGTCCTGGCTCAACCAGGTGGAGTTGTGGTTCTCCAAGATCGAGCGCGACGTGATCGCGCGCGGCGTGTTCACCTCGGTGCCAGATCTCAAGAGAAAGCTCATGCGCTACATCCGCAAATACAACGAACAACCCAAGCCCGTGAAGTGGAAGTACTTCGATCCGACACGGCGAATTACTCCCGATTCAATCGTTACGGCCCACTAGTGCCGTGGTGATTACCAGCGCCGAAGGCTTCGTACGCACCTTCGTGCTGTCGACAGGCGGTTCGGACTGGTCCGCCACCAACAGCGCCGACACCCTGCAGCAGACGACGGGCGGCGGCTGGTCCTACCGCCGTGCCGATGACGACAGCATCTTGAGCTTCGACGCGTCGGGCAAGCTGTTGTCGGCCTCGTCGCGCAATGGCTGGACCCGCACCTATGCGTACAACGCCTCCGGCCAACTCGCCATCATCAGCAACGGCTTCGGCCGCAGCCTGGCCCTCGCGTACAACGGCAGCGGCCAACTGACCACCGTCACCACCTCAGACGCCCGCGTATTCGGCTATGCCTATGACAGCGCGGGTCGCCTCTCTGGCGTAACGTACCCGGATGGCAAGACCCGCGGGTTCGTCTACGAGAACGCATCCTTCCCCCAAGCCCTCACCGGCATCCTCGACGAGAGCGGCGCTCGCTGGGGCACCTTCGGCTATGACGCGCAGGGTCGCGCGATCAGCACGGAGCTCTCTGGCGGGGTGAATCGCTACCAGGTGAGCTATCCCACTGCCGGCAGTGCGACGGTCGTTGACCCGCTGAGCACCAGCCGCAACTACGGCTACAGCACCACCAAGGGCAAGCTCGCTGTCACAGGTGGCTCACTGCCCTCGGGCACCGGTGAATCCGATGCCGCCACTCGCGTCCAGGACGACAACGGCCTGATCACCAGTGAGACCGACTTCAAGGGCGTGGTGACAACAACGACCTGGGATGTGGCCCGCCGTTTGCCCACTACCGTCGTTCGTGCTTCAGGCACCCCTGAAGCGCAGACCGTCACGACCCAATGGCACGCCACCTTCTCGTTGCCGGTGCTGGTGACCGAGTCCGGTCGCACCACCACCTACACCTACGACGACAAGGGCAACGTGCTGTCGCGCGCGAGCACCGACACGGCCTCTTCACCGAACTCCACCCGCACTTGGAGTTGGACCTGGAACGCGCAGGGCCTCGCGGCGACGGAAACCGCCCCCAACGGCGCCGTCACCACCTTCGAGTACGACCCCCTCGGCAACCTGGTGAAGTCCACCAACGTCCTGGGCCACGAGACCCTCTACAGCTACGACAGCGCCAACCGCGTCACCAGCACCACCGCCCCCAACGGCCTGATCACCACCTACACCTGGGACGCCCGCGACCGCCTGCTCACCCGCACCGTCGGAGGCCAGCAGACCACCGCCTTGACCTACATGCCCACCGGCCTGGTCGACACGCTCACCCTGCCCACCGGCCTGGTGCTGAGCTACACCTACGACGCCGCCCACCGTCTCACCGGCTGGAGCAACAACCGCGGCGAATCCGGCAGCTACACCCTCGATGCGATGGGCAATCGCACGGCCGAGCAGGTCAAGAACAGCGCCGGCACGGTCGCCTGGACCACCGCGCGCACCATTAACAACCTCAATCGCCTCTCCTCCAAGACGGATGGCCCCAACGAGACCAACAGCTTCGGCTACGACGCCAACGGCGAACGCGTCACCGAGACCAACGGCCTGAACCAGAGCACCCAGTACGGCCTGGACCCCTTGCGCCGGATCAAGACCATCACCAACGCCGCCAACGCCACCGCCGGCCTGGCCTGGAATGCCCTCGATGCCGTGACCAGCGCCAGCGACTTCAAGGGCGCCGTGACCAACTACGGCCGCGATGCCCTCGGCAATGCCGTCTCCGAAACCAGCGTCGACGCCGGCCCGCGCAGCACCCAATACGACGCCCTGGGCCTGCCCAGCCAGATCGTCGATGCCCTGGGCCAGGCCACCCAGATCCAGCGCGATGCCCTGGGACGCCCGACGCAGCTGAGCTTTGCCGACGGCAAGTCGACCTTCCTGCGCTACGACCTCAGCGGCAGCAGCTACAACGCGACCGGCGCTCCCAACGCCAGCAAGGGCTACCTCTCGGAGATGCAGGACCGCTCGGGCATCACGAGCTACAAGCGCGATGCCTTCGGGCGCGTGGTCCAGAAGACCCAGGTCTTCCCCAACGGCGTCAGTGGCAGCCTCTGGTACAGCTACAACGCGCAGGGTCTGCGCGAGTCGATGACCAATCCTGGTGGATATCCCACGCAGTACCTCTACGATGGGACTGGCAGGCTGGTGCAGATCAATTTCCGAGGCGTTCCGCAGCTCACCAACATCACCTGGAATCCGATGGGCCAGCCCACGGGGTGGACCTGGGCCTTCGGAACCAGCTTCCTCGGCCAGAGCGCCTCGGACATCGCCACGAGCCGAAGCTACGACACCGCGGGCCGGCTGACGCGCGTCACCGCCGGCGGCCAGACCCTGCTGGAGTACGCCTATGACGCCGCCGGCCGGGTGTACTCGCTGACGCAGCAGGTCGCCAGGCCGGACAACCCGGCTGACCCCAACACCCCCGTGAGCATCGCGCCCGTCACCTGGAGCGTCGGCTACGACGCCACAGGGCGAGTCACCAGCTTCAACGCGCCGGACAACACCGCCGGCTTCGGCTACGACGCCAATGGCAACCGCCTGAGCAGCACGCAAACCTTGGGGGCGCAGACCACCAGCCGCAGCTACACCGTGGCCGGCTTGGGCAACAGGCTCACCGGCTTCACCCAAAGCACAGGCGGCACCAACACCAGCGTCACCTACGGCTACAACGCTAACGGCGACATCACCAGCGATGGCCTGCGCAGCTTCAGCTACGACGCCGAAGGCCGCTTGAGCGCCGTGACCACCGGCGCCACCGATGCCTCCCCGACCACGCGCTATGTGCACAACGCGCTGGGCCAGCGGGTGTTCAAGACCGAGCCGCTGTACCCGCCGGCCGAAGGCGACGAGAGCGACCAGGGCTTCATGGCCTCGTTGATCGCCTTCTTCACAAGCTTGTGGAACCCCGCGGCAGCGCCTGCAGAGAATCTTGGCTTCTTTTACGCCTACGACGAGGACGGAACGCTGCTGGGCGAGAGCGGCACGGGCGGCGCGAACAGCACGGGCGAGGCGTTCTACCTCTGGATGCCGACGTCCAGCGGCCCGATCCCGGTCATGATGATCTCGGCGACGTCGCGCTATGCCATCCATGCCGATCACCTGAACACGCCGAGGAGCCTCACGGAGTGGAATGGTGCGCTGGCGTGGCAATGGACCTACTCGGCCTTCGGAGATGCGCAGCCGACGGTGGCGGGCAGGAAGTTCGCGACGGTGGCGCCTGCGCCGGGGGACTTCGAGTTCAACCTGCGGTATCCGGGGCAGACGGCGGACAAGGAAAGTGGTTTGTTCTACAACTACTTCAGGAGCTACAGCCCGAGCACCGGGGCATACCTTCAAAACGACCCGATGGGATTGGCGGCCGGACCGAACCGGCGCATCTACGCAGGCGCCAACCCTCTGATGTTCACCGATCCGTTCGGGCTCATGGAGATAACTGGCAGCAAGCTCCCCTCTGGGGACTATGCCGGCGAATACCGCTACACGTTCTCGTTCGATTGCGGGCCAGGCTGCGTGGATTTCGAGCATGGACTTGACTTCATGTCTGCCGGAAAAGCCTTTTCTTGGCTCAAGCGCATCCACAAACTTCAGGAAAAAACGAGGATGTCAGCTGGCCTCGGTGACGTTGCAGA
>NZ_JBDGIO010000019.1:0-117971 GCF_057657375.1 Variovorax sp. Soil_C_12
TTGATCTCACCGCCGCCTGAGCGGCTCCTATCCAACCTCCGCCGCAGTGAGAAGGGCGTGGTTCATTGACCGCTTACCCTGCAGCTGGCGCATCAAGGCCACCGTCTTGCCGAAGCCGGCCGGCGCGACAAGGAGCACCAGGCTCCGGCGAATCAGCGCCTCGCCAAGCCGGCGATCCAGGTCGGTGCGCTCGATCAGTCCGGCGCGAGGGCGGGGAAGCCGGATCTTTGCCGGCGCGAGCGTGTGGGAATGGATCGCAGTGGGTTCGTCAAGCACGCCGTTGCTCCTGGTACCACGCGGCGGCTGCGCCTCGTGACGACAGATCGAGCCGGTCCAGAATTCGCGCCACATGGCGCTTGACGGTGTGCGGGCTCAGATCCAGGCTCCGGGCGATCAGCTTGTTGCTCTGCCCTGCGGCGAGGAAGCTCAGGACTTCGATCTCCCGTGTGCTGAGCCGTGGCTCGCCTTCAACGGCGTCGCGTCCTTCATGGGCCTCGGATCGCCACTGTTTCGCCAGCGCCGCCAAGCGTTCGAGCGCTGCGACCCCCGTCGCCGGCGCAGCCGCGCCCCATCGGGCCTGCGCCACCTCGGCAAGAAGCGTCGCGTCCACGGCCGCAGCCTGGCGCCCGGCCCACGCCGTGATGTTCGTGCGCCAGTCCGCGTGAATGGCCGACGTGAGCATGGTGGACATGAGGGCCTGGCTTCCCGTCCGCACGCCCTCCTTGTCCCCGCGGATCGCGTCGAAGGCCACGGCAGCGCCGAGCAAAGGCACCCGCAGGCTCCTGGGCTGGCCAAGCCAGCGGCTTTGCGCCTTCACGCGCTCGATGGCTGCGCGCGCAGACTCGCGATGGCCACGCCACAAGAGCAGCCAGGTGTCGAGCACGGTTGCCGCCGCCTCCAGCGGCTGACTGGTATCGCGGGCCGCTGCGAGCGCACCCTCCACGAAGCGGCGCATCGGGCCTGCAACGCCCGGCCGGCCGATCATGATGTAGAGCCGCGGGATGCATCGGTGCCAGAGCTGCGCCGACGCCCCCTTGCATCAGGAGATCCACCATTCTTCCCAGATGTTCGGCCGGACCCGTGGAGGGGCCGTAGATCCCTGTGCGCCAGTACCCGAAAAGCTCGATCAGGGCTGCCGTCTCGGGCACGCCAGGATCGGCAGGGATCGCCAGCGCACGGCTGTCCGCCTCTTCGAGCCGCCCCAGTCCGGCGGCATTTTGTCCAGCACCTCGGCAGCCAGGTAGTCGAAAAGACGCCGCCGGCTCCAGCGAGCGTCCGGTGAACCCGAGCCCGCGCCGGCGGGCGTGCCCAGGCTCAGGGACACCCCGGCAGCCCAGCCCGCGGTGAGCTCGAGCAGGCGCAGGGCGGCCTCGCCGCTGGCGTCCGCGCCCGACGCGCCGCACAGAAGCTGTATCTCGTTCTGATCGAAGCTGAGGTCCGACTGCCGGAACTCCGCCAATTCGCGCCGCGCCCGCAGCCGTGCCAGCGGGAGAGGCGGGTCGTTGCGCGACGCGATCGCCAGCGTCCAGTTCTCGGGCAGCCCGGCCAGCAGCATCCCCAGAAGCTCGAAGACCCGAATGTCCGTGACGGCATGAAGATCGTCCAGCGCGATCACGCCATGCGCGACGGGAATGGCGGCGAGCACCCCGAGCAATTCGTCGGCGCCGGCGCGCAGGCTGGCCCCTCCCGCGAGCTGGTTCGCCAGCGCCTCGGGCGCCGTGCGCCAAGGCGGATCGCAGGGCTCCAGGGATTCCGCCAGGCAGACCAGGAAACGCTGGAGGTCGTCTTCTTCGTCGGCCGTCATCCAGATGGCCGCGCAGTCTTCGGGCAGGCGCCGGAACTGCCGCGACAGGGCCGCGGTCTTGCCGTAACCCGCTGGCGCGATCAGCAGGACGAGCCGGCGGGTAGCCAGCGCCGTGCCCATGCGCCGCTCCAGCTCGCCGCGCTCGATCAGTCCGGCGCGAAATCGCGGCGGCTGGATCTTGGTCTGAGCAAAAGTCGCACGCTGCATCGTTCCTCCGGCGCGAGACCGGACTATAGGGCCAAGGACACCCCTGCGGAACCGGCCCATTGGCTCGCCATTGGCTCTCGATTGGCCTAGGCACCCGGCCCTGGACGGGGAACACTGGCACCGGACCAATAAGAGTATCCGGACGCGCCCCGCGATGACGGGGCACGCGCCAGTCACCCAGTTTCAAATCATGCATGTCATCGACCACTCCACCCTGCCTCGACTCCACGCCGAAGGGCGGCAGCGCTTTGCCGCGGCCCATCGGGGCCTGGGTTTTGCGCCTTTCGAGCTCTGGATGGAAGTCCTCGAGATCGACGCACGCGTCGACCTCCAGCCCATCGAATGTGCTCGGGTCGTGCTGCTGCTCACCGGCCACGGCAAGCTCGTGGTCGACGGCGCGGCCCAACGCTTTCACGCCCCCTGCAGCCTGGTGCTGCCCGCCGGGATCGACAGCCAGGTGGTCAATATCGGCGCCGAGCTCATGCAGTTCGTGATGGGTTTCACGCCGGCCGCTGCGGTAGCACCACCGGCTTGAGCCTCGGCCCGGACCATGGCCCTTCGACCTTGGCCCTCCGCCTAGGCCGAACTGGCTCCTCTGGTCGATGTGCCGAAAAGCTGAAAACCAAATACTTCGATCATGCGCAGGAAAGAGGTGAATCGCTCTCCCAGCGCCCCACTGATCGGAGATTGTCATGAGCTCAGCCGCTGCCACTTCGCTGGATAACCTGCATTCCGGCCTTCAGCCCCTGCATCACCTGGCGCCCAAGAGGGCCCGCATCTCTGCCTCCCTGCAATCCGTGTTACGCCAATCCGCCGCGCGGTCTGTCGAGATCTGGCACAAGCTCTCGCGCAAGACCCAGATCCTGCTTGTCGCCCTGTCAATGACCTTCTCCAGCTTCGGTCTGTCGATGATCGTGGCAACCCTCTCGCGTTGATGCTCAGGGCCAGCGAGCCGGGTGACTGCCCGGCGGCATCGAAGGCCACCGCAAGGCGACCGGCGTTCGGGCCAACCGTGCACTGAGCCGCATGCTCCGGAGCTCGCCGAACCAGAGCATCCTGGACGCGTTGATCGAAGCCGGACTCGACCCGCTCCACTTTTTTGCGTCCCATCGCGCACAGGCTGTCGAAATGCCGGGCTGGCAGACGTCATGGGCATGAGCGATCTTGCTCGACATACTCTCTTCCCGGAGGTTCCCCATGCAATACATGCTGATGTTCTACCAACCCCAATCCGAGTTCGACCAGCGCGACGAGGCCAAGGCGCAGGCCTATCGCGCGAGCTGGATGGACTACGTGGGCGCAGTGCGCCAGTCCGGCATCGTGCAAAGCGGCCACGGCCTGCACCCGCCGATGACCGGCACCACGCTGCGCGTGCGCGGCGACAAGCGCCAGGTGCAGCAGGACGGCCCCTTCGCCGACACCAAGGAGCAGTTGGGCGGCTACTTCGTGATCGAGGTGCCGGACCTCGACGCCGCGCTCGAATGGGCTGCGCGCGCCCCCTGTGCGACCACCGGCGGCGTGGAGGTGCGCCCGGTGTTCACCGCGCCGACCGAGATGTGAGCACCGCGCCCCTCCCCCGCGCGCAGGAAGCGCACGCGGCGGCCGAGCGGGCCGCGCGCCAGTCCTATGGCCGGCTGGTCGCGATCCTCTCGGCGCGCACGCGCGACATCGCCGCCTCGGAGGACGCACTGGCCGATGCCTTCGCCCGTGCGCTGGAGCGCTGGCCCGCCGAGGGCATCCCGCGCCAGCCCGAGGCCTGGCTTCTCAGCGTGGCGCGCAACCGCGTGCTCGACGCCTGGCGCCACAGCCGCGTGCAGGACGAGGCCGGGCAGACGCTGCTGACCGTGGCCGACGAGTTCGCGGCCGACGCGAGCGGCGGCGAGGCAGTGCCGGACGAGCGGCTGCGCCTCTTCTTCGTCTGCGCGCATCCGGCCATCGACGCTGCGGCGCGCGCGCCGCTGATGCTGCAGACCGTGCTCGGCCTCGACGCGTCGCGCATGGCCGGCGCCTTCCTCGTTGCCCCGGCCACGCTGGGCCAGCGCCTGGTGCGGGCCAAGGCCCGCATCCGCGCGGCGCGCATCCCCTTCGAATTCCCACGCGCGCAGGATCTGCCGCAACGCCTGCAGGATGTGCTCGACGGCATCTATGCGGCCTACGGCACCGGCTGGGACGACATCGACGGCGCCGACAGCGCACAGCGCGGCCTGACGGGCGAGGCCATCGATCTGTGCCGCATCCTCTGCGGGCTGATGCCGCGGGAGCCCGAGCCGCTGGGCCTGCTGGCGCTGATGCTGTTCTGCGAAAGCCGCACCGCGGCACGGCGCGACGAGTCCGGCGCGTATGTGCCGCTCGATGTGCAGGACAGCCGGCGCTGGGACCTCGGCATGCACGCGCGGGCCGAGGAGGCGCTGCAACGCGCGGCCGGCCTGCGCGCGCTGGGCGCCTACCAGATGGAGGCGGCGATCCAGTCCGCGCACTGCGCGCGGCGCCTGGGCGCGCCGGTCCCGGCCGAGGCCGTGCTCGCGCTCTACGACGGGCTGGTCGCCTTGCGGCCCTCCATCGGCGCGCACGTCAGCCGGGCCTGTGCGCTGGCGCGGGCCGAAGGGCCGGCCGCCGGGCTGCGCGCGCTGGATGCCTTGGCGACGGGCGAGGCCGCGAGCTATCAGCCTTATTGGGCCGCACGGGCGCACCTATTGGGCGCAAGCGGCGAACGCGAGGGGGCGCGCCAGGCGTATGGTCGTGCGGCGGGGCTCAGCGCCAGTGTGGCAGTACGCGCCTACCTGTCGACGCAGGCCGAGCGGCTTTGAGCTGCGCCTCGATCTCGTCGAGCGCGCTCGCCAGTGTGGCGAGGAGGCGGTCCATGTTCGGGTTGTTCGCCGAGCGCCTGCGTACTGCGGCGTGCAATGCAGCGAGGATGCGCTGGGACTCGTCCAGCTCCACCAAAAGGGCATCGGCGGTGGGGGCGGTGGGGAGTGTTCGATCTTGTTCGGGCATGCCGGCCGGAGCATAGGCGTGGTGCGGATGCGGTGCCTCCTACTGTTTGAGGATGCTCGGGCGGCCGATCTCCGGCCGACTCCCTGCGGATGTGTGCATGGCGCCACGCCCAACGAGGATTCTTGTACCCACCGATCCGTGGTCACCGGCGAAGAACTTGCCCGCCAGCACATCATAGGCGCGGTTCGCCTGGCCCTTTCTCACCACCGACAACCCGATAGGCCGCGCCGTCAGGTCAGCCAGCTGGAGGCCTTCCGAATTGGTCCGCTTGTCGGCGACCACCAGCTTGAACGGGAATGTCCTGCGGCCGCGATTGTCCCCGTCACAAACGCGCCGGAAGTCCAGTTCAAGCTCCGCATCCTCAGCAGCGCCGCGTGCTTCGCAGACTACGTGGGTGGTGCTTTCCGTCACGCCCTTCTTCAACAGGAAATGTCGCAAGCGCTCCAGGCCGAACTGCAGCGCCAAGCGATAGGGGTGGTCGGATCGCTGTACTTGGCCTTGTGCGCAGGCTTGTTGATCACCACGGCGATCAGCGTGAATTCGCACGCGCCTATCAGATCGGTCAGCTGTTCCATGAACTGTGCGCGCTGCTCGATGGTGAGCGTGCCGAAGATGCCCTTGCGGCGCCCTATGTCGTTCTCGTGCAGCACCACCATGTCGTGCCCGAAGATTTCGAAGTTCGGCCGGCGAATCGCAGGCGTCGGCACCTCGGCGTAGCACTGCTTCGTGAAGATGCAGAACGACAGCACGAACACGGGGTACTGGCGTCGATCGAGGTCAGGCTGTGGTCGCCGCTCTCATCGACGAAGACGATGAAGTCGCTGTACTGGGTGGACATTCGGGGATTGTGCCGGCCCTTGGCTACCGCTGAGCCCAGCACCAGGAGCGAGCAGAATCGAACTCGATGCGCGCCCTTCTCCGCACCTTCTCCTGGCAAGAACTCCGCCACCACCCCTGGCGCAGCGCCGCGGCCGTGCTGGCGGTGATGCTGGGCGTGGCGCTGGCCTTCTCGGTGCACCTGATCAACGCTTCGGCGCTGGACGAGTTCTCGAGCGCGGTGCGCTCGGTCAACGGCCAGCCCGACCTGGAGCTGCGCGCCGCGCAAGGCAGCTTCGACGAATCCCTGTTCGCCGGCGTCGCGCAGCTGCCGCAGGTGCAACTCGCCAGCCCCGTGCTGGAGACCCAGGCCGCGGCGGCCCTGCCCGGCGATGCGCGCCGGCTGCCGCTGCGCGTGCTCGGCGTCGATGCGCTGCTGCTGCCCTCGATCGCGCCCGCGTTGATGCCCAGGCCGGCCGCCGATGCCGACCGCTTCGCCCTGATGGCGCCGGACACGGTGTTCCTCAACGCGGCCGCGCGCAACGCGCTCGGCGAAGGCGCGACGCGGCTGCAGCTGCGCATCGGCACGGAAACGCGCGAGCTGCGCATCTCCGGCCAGATCGCGGCCGGCGGCGCCCCACTGGCGGTGATGGACATCGGCGCCGCGCAGGACCTGTTCGGCCGCGCCGGCCAGCTCACGCGCATCGACCTGCGGCTTGCGCCGGGCACCGACCGCACGGCCTTCATGCGCACGCTGCGCGAATCGCCGGGCTGGCCTTCGAAGCTGCAGATCGCCGAGCCCGGCGATGCGGCCGAGCGCGTGAGCAATCTCTCGCGCGCCTACCGCGTCAACCTCACGGTGCTGGCGCTGGTGGCGCTGTTCACCGGCGCCTTCCTGGTGTTCTCGGTGCTGGCGCTCAGCGTCGCCAAGCGTGCCCAGCAGTTCGCGCTGCTGGGCGTGCTGGGCCTCACGCCGCGGGAGCGCCTGCGGCTGGTGCTGGTCGAGTCGCTGGCGCTGGGCCTGATCGGCAGCATCGCAGGGCTCGCGCTCGGCACCGCGCTCGCCGCCTTCGGCCTGCGGGTGTTGGGCGGCGACCTCGGCGGCGGCTACTTCGAGGGCGTGGCGCCAACCCTGCGCTGGCGCTGGGGGCCGGCCCTGCTCTACGGCGGCCTCGGGTTGCTGGCCGCGGCGGTGGGCGGCTGGTGGCCGGCGCGCGCGGCGCAGGCGCTGCCCGAGGCGCAGACGCTCAAGGGCCTTGGCGCTGCGCACGCCGAAGGCGGCGCGCACAAGCTGGCCCTGCTGCTGATCGCTGCCGGCATCGCGCTGGCCACGGCGCCCGCGGTCTTCGGCATTCCGATCGCGGCCTACCTCTCGGTGGGCTTCCTGCTGGTGGGCGGCATCGCGGCCCTGCCGTGGCTGATCGCGCTGCTCTACGACCGGCTGGCGCCCGCGTTCGCGCGGCGTGTGCTGCCCATGCTGGCGATCGAGCGCGCACGGCGCATGCGCGCCACCGCGGCGGTGGCCGTCAGCGGCGTGGTCGCGAGCCTGAGCCTGGCGGTGGCGCTCACGGTGATGGTGGCGAGCTTTCGCGAGTCGGTGACGCAGTGGCTCGACGTAGTGCTGCCGGCCGATCTGTACGTGCGCAGCGCGAGCGGCGGCGGTGGCGGCTCCGTCGGCGGCGAGCAGGCAGCCTTCACGCCGGCCTTCGTGCAAGCGCTGGCGGCGCTGCCGGGCGTGACGCGCACCGGCACGCTGCGCACACGAGCGCTGCTGCTCGATCCGACGCGGCCCTCGGTGACGCTGATCTCGCGCAGCCTGGACGACAACGATGCCTCGCGCTCGCTGCCCCTGCTCGGCGTGGCACTGCCCGTGCCGGCGGATGCGATCGGCATCTACGTGAGCGAGGCCATGGTCGAGCTCTACGGCGCCAAGCCCGGCACGCGCTTCGAGCCGCTGGAGCGCGCCTTCGGTGGCGGCACCCGTTTCTTCGTGGCCGGCGTGTGGCGCGACTACGTGCGGCAGTTCGGCGCCATCACGGTGCATGCGCGCGACTTCGAGCGCCTCACCGGCGACCGCAGCGTGAGCGACGTCGCGCTGTGGCTGGCCCCGGGCGCGAACGAGGCGCAGGTCCAGCAGGCCGTGCGCGCGCTGGCCGCGCGCGAGCTCGGCACGGCCGATGCGGTCGAGATCGCCTCCGTCGGCCAGCTGCGCGCGACCTCGCTGCGCATCTTCGACCGCAGCTTCGCGGTCACCTACTGGCTGCAGGCGGTGGCCATCGGCATCGGGCTGTTCGGCATTGCGGCCAGCTTCAGCGCGCAGGTGCTGGCGCGCCGCAAGGAGTTCGGGCTGCTCGCGCACCTGGGCTTCACGCGGGCGCAGGTGCTGGCGGTGGTGGCCGGCGAAGGCGCGGCCTGGACCGCGATCGGCGCGGCGGCCGGCCTGGGCCTGGGCCTTGCGGTCGCGGTGGTGCTGGTGCACGTGGTCAACCCGCAGAGCTTTCACTGGACCATGGACCTGCTCGTGCCCTGGGCCCGCCTGGCCGCGCTGTGCGCCGCGGTGGTGGCGGCCGGCACCGTCACCGCCTGGCTGGCCGGGCGGGCGGCGGCCTCGCGCGACGCGGTGCTGGCGGTCAAGGAAGATTGGTGAGCGCATCGCGCCGCGCGGATGCAGCCGGGCATGCGTCGCCGGCGAGGCGTAGCAGCTCTTCGACTTCCCAGTGGTCGTCCGCGTGCAGGCCGTACTTGCAGGCAAGCACGCGGCCTTGCGCATCGATCAGGAAGTCCGCCGGCAGGCCCAGGATGCCGTTCTCGGCCTTGCGGTAGAAGCGACCGGTTGCCAGCACCCAGCGCATGCCGCTCCAGAACACGCCGGGGTGGAAAAGCGCGCGCCATGATGTTTCCACCCCGTAGGCGCGGTAATGCTTCTTGTCGGGATCCGCAATGCAATCGAAGGGCAACTGGGCCTGGTGCTCGAGCATCTCCTCGCGCGAGGAATGAAAGAACACCAGTTGCCGGATGCCGGCAGCGGCGATCTCGGCCTGGCGCAGCGCCATGCTCCTCAGATGGAAGTTGCAGACGGGACAGCCGGCAAAGCGGCGGAACTGCAGGTGCGTGTAGCGCCCTTGCGCTGCGGGCACGCGAACGCTCCTGCCGGAGATCGCCTGGGCTTCGAATGCGGGCGCGGCGCGCCCCGGAGCGAGTTTCATGAGCATCTCTTTCCCGGCCCGGTCGAGGGCCGATGATCGGGTTCTTCCATTAAACGTACGGTGTACGTGTTTGACTATAATCACGCATCCGATACCGTGTCAACGAGGAAGAGAGATGGGACGACCGGCGAAGTTCACGCATGCACAACTGCAGACCGCGGCCCTGCGGTTGCTCGACACGCAGGGGCTCGCCGGCCTGTCGATGCGCTCGCTGGCCGCCGAGCTCGGCACCGGTGCGATGACGCTCTACAACTACGTGCCGCAGCGCGAAGGGCTCGACCTGCTCGTGATCGAGGCGGTGATCGCCGAGGTGCATTGGGACCGCGACGCCTTCGCGGACTGGAAGGGCGAGGTGCGCGCGATCGCTTCCGCCCTCTGGCGGGCGGTGCGGGCCCACCCGAATGCCATCCCGCTGATCCTCACCCGCCGCAGCCGGGCGCCGGCGATGTTCGAGGTCACGGAAGCGCTGCTGGCCGCCCTGTCGCGCAGCGGCCGGTCGGGCGCGGACCTGCTGGTCGCCTTCCGGGCCGTGTCGGCGCTGGTGATGGGCCTGGCCCAAGCCGAGCTGGCCGGCCCTCTTTCCCTGCAGGCCATGGAGTCGGCCGAGGACACGATCGCCCGATTCCGGGCGCTCCCGGCCGACCGCTTCCCGCACCTGATCGACATCGCATCCGCCGCGCTTCGAAGCACGCCGGAGCAGGAGTTCCAGGCCAGCCTGGACTTGCTGCTCGCGGGCTTTTCATGAGCGGTTTGGGTCATTGGCACCGGACTTATAAACTCGAGCGCGTGACGCATACTTCTTCCGACAGCCCCTGGCTCTCCGGCGCCATCCGCCGCATCGAGGCCGACTACCAGCGCAGCGCCGACACCCACCTGATCCCGCTGCCGCTGCCGGGCTTCGCGGCGCACGGCATCGAGCTCTACCTCAAGGACGAATCGACCCACCCGACCGGCAGCCTCAAGCACCGGCTGGCACGCTCGCTCTTTCTCTACGCGCTGTGCAACGGCTGGGTCTGCGAGGGCACGACCATCGTCGAGGCCTCGAGCGGCTCGACCGCGGTGAGCGAGGCCTACTTCGCGCGCCTGCTGGGCCTGCCCTTCATCGCGGTGATGCCGAGGAGCACCTCGCCCGAGAAGATTGCGCAGATCGACTTCTACGGCGGCCGCTGCCACTTCGTCGAGCACGCGGCGCAGGTCTACGACGAGGCCCGCGCGCTGGCACAGCGCGAAGGCGGCCACTACATGGACCAGTTCACCTACGCCGAGCGCGCCACCGACTGGCGCGGCAACAACAACATCGCCGAGAGCATGTTCCAGCAGATGGCGCACGAGCGGCATCCGGTGCCGGCCTGGATCGTGGTGGGCGCCGGCACCGGCGGCACCAGCGCGACCATCGGGCGCTATGTGCGCTACCGCTGCCACGACACGCAGATCTGCGTGGCCGACCCCGAAGGCTCGGTGTTCGCGGCCTACCACCGCAGCGGCGACGCGACGCTGACGGCGCCGGGCTCGCGCATCGAGGGCATCGGCCGCCCGCGGGTGGAGCCCAGCTTCATCCCCTCGCTGGTGGACCGCATGATCGAGGTGCCCAACGTCGAATCGGTCGCCGCGATGCGCGTGCTCTCGCGCCTGCTGGGCCGCAAGGTCGGGCCCTCTACCGGCACCAACTTCATCGGCATGCTGGCGCTGGCGGGCGAGATGCGCGCGGCCGGGCGGCCGGGCTCCATCCTCTCGCTGCTGTGCGATGCCGGCGAACGCTACCTGCCGAGCTACCACGACGCCGGCTGGGTGGCGCAGAACTTCGGCGACTGCAGCGCGGCCGAGCAGCGCCTGCAGTCAGCGCTCGCGGGCTGAAGCGCATGGGCGTGCAGCACGGACTGCTGTCGCGGCGCGCCCTGCTCGCCATGACGGCGCTGGCGATGCCGGCCGCGTGGTCGCTGCCCCTGCGCACGCTGCAGTTTCCGCGCGACTTCGGCAGCCATCCCGAGCTGCGCACCGAGTGGTGGTACATCACCGGGCACGCCCGCTCGGGCACGCGCGAGTTCGGCTTCCAGCTCACCTTCTTCCGCGCGCGCGTCGATGCCACGCAGCAGATGCGCTCGGCCTTCGCGGCACGCCAGCTGATCTTTGCGCACGCGGCCATCACCGACCTCGAGGGGCGCAAGCTCTGGCACGACCAGCGCATCGCGCGTGCGGGCTTCGGCATCGCGTCGGCTGCCGAAGGAGACACCGACGTCCGGTTGCGCAACTGGACGCTCAAGCGCAATGCCGACGGCTACGCGGCCCACCTGCCGGCCGAGGGCTTCGCGCTGGACCTGCGCTTTGCGCCGACCCAGCCCGTGCTGCTGCAAGGCAAGGACGGCCTGTCGCGCAAGGGCCCGGACGCCGAACAGGCCAGCTACTACTACAGCGAACCACAGCTGGCGGCGCAGGGCCGCTTGAGCCTTCAGGGCCGCGGCTTCGAGGTGCAGGGCCGCGCATGGCTGGACCACGAGTGGAGCGAGGCCTACCTGCATCCCGATGCGTCGGGCTGGGACTGGATCGGCATGAACCTCGACGACGGCGGCGCGCTGATGGCCTTCCGCATCCGCCGGCGCGACGGCTCGGCCCTGTGGTTCGGCGGCGCGCTGCGCAGTGCGGACGGCCGGCAGCGCGTGTTCGGCGCCGATGAAGTCCGCTTCGAAGGCGCCAGGCCCTGGACCAGCCCGCGCACCCGCGCCGTCTATCCGCTGCGCTGGCGCATCGCCACGCCCTCGGGCGCCTTCACCGTGCAGGCGCTGCTCGACGACCAGGAGCTCGACAGCCGCGGCTCGACCGGCGGCGTCTACTGGGAGGGCCTGAGCGAGCTGCTCGACGACAGCGGCCGGCGCATCGGGCGCGGCTATCTGGAAATGACGGGGTATGCGCAGCCGTTGCGGATGTAGCAGAGGCGAGAAAATGAGAATAGCTCTCATTTGATCACCTACAATCCCGCGTCCCTCTCCTCGATACGAACACCGTCGCCCGGGCCCGGCCCGTCGGCCCGGCGATCCCATGCACAAGTTCTTCGTTGCGATGCCGCTCGCGCTGGCGGCCCAGCTCGCCTGCGCGCAGGCCACCTCTTCCACCCCCGCTGCCGGCGGCGAGCTCGGCGCGGTGACCGTCCAGTCCGAGCGCAGCAGCGGCTTCGTCGCCAACACCGTCGAGGCCGGCACCTTCCGCGGGGCCAGCATCATGGACGTGCCGGCCACCGTCAACACGGTGACGCGCGAGGTCATCGAGCTGCAGGGCGCCACCGGCATCTACGACGTGCTGCGCAACACGGCCGGCGTCACGCGCCAGCAGAACGGCGGCGACACCTTCGACCAGCTGGTGATCCGCGGCATCGCGGTCGAGAACCGCACCAACTTCCGGCTCAACGGCTCGCTCGCGATCCCCAACGTGTCCGAGATCCCGCTGGAGAACAAGGAGCGGGTCGAGGTGCTCAAGGGCGCCTCGGCGCTCTACTACGGCTTCACCTCGCCGGCCGGCGTGATCAACCTCGTGACCAAGCGCGCGGGCAGCACGCCCGTCACCTCGATCGGCACCAGCTTCGACGACCAGGGCACGGTGCAGGGCTTCGTCGACCTGGGCCGGCAGTTCGGCGAGCAGAACCAGTACGGCCTGCGCATCAACGCGGCCGGCGGGCAGCTCGGCTCGACCATCGACGGCGTGGACGGCAACCGCAAGTTCCTGTCGGCCGCCTTCGACTGGCGCATCAACAGCCGGCTCACGCTCAAGGCCGACCTGGAGTACTACCGCAAGAGCATCGTCGAGCTGGCCGGCATCACGCGCCTGGCGGCCGTCAACGGCGTGATCCCGCTGCCGGCGCTGCCCGACCCGCACAAGCTGATCGGCCCGCCGTGGGCCGTGTTCGAGGCCGAGGTCAAGAACACCCAGCTGCGCGCCGACTATTCGCTCAGCGACAACTGGGCGCTGATGGTGGAGGCCGGCCATTCCGAGGCCCAGCGCGACCGGCGCCTGGCGATGTTCAGCAACTACAACGTGCGCACCGGCGCCGGCCGCATCACCGGCAACGTGCAGCACCTGGAGCAGAGCTCCGACCTGCTGCGCACCGAGCTGTACGGCACCTTTGCGACCGGCGCCGTGCAGCACGAGCTCACCCTGGGCGCGGCGCGCAGCGACAAGAGCCAGGACCCGATCTTCCAGCGCAACTACGGCGGCGCCACCACGGCGCAGAACCTGTACTTCCCGCGCGCGATCGGCTTCCTGCCGCTCACGGCGCTGCCCACGCAGCCCACCACCGGCGCGCAGGACAGCCGGGAGCTGGGCCTGTACGCACTCGACCGCATCAGCTTCTCGCCCGCATGGCAGCTGGTGGCGGGCGTGCGGCACACGCGCTTCGAGAGCACGCAGTTCGCCAGCGCCACGCTGCCGCAGATCGACTACGACGTGAAGAAGACCACGCCGCTGGCGGCGCTGAGCTACAAGTTCACGCCCGATCTGATGGCCTATGTCTCCTATGCCGAGGGCGTGGAGGAAGGCGAAGTCGCACCCGCCGGCACCGCGAACCAGAACAACCGCATGCCACCGGGCATCAGCAAGCAGAAGGAAGCCGGGCTGCGCTGGCTCACCGGCACGGGCACGCTGCTGTCGGCCGCGCTCTTCGACATCGAGCGGCCCGGCGCCTACACCAACAGCGCCAACACCTTCGTGGCCGACGGCCGCCAGCGCTACCGCGGCCTCGAGCTCTCGGCGCAGGGGCAGCTGACGCGGCAGTTGGCCTGGCAACTCTCGGCCCAGACGCTGGATGCGGAGTTCCGCGACATCAACGCCCAGTACAACGGCAAGATGCCCGAGAACACCGCCAAGCACACGGCCAGCGCCTTCCTTTCCTACGACATCGCGGCGGTGCCGGGGCTTTCGGTCAACGGCGGCGCCTACTACACCGGCAAGCGCCCGATCGACGACCTGAACCAGGGCTTCATCGGCGGCTACACGATCTTCGCGGCCGGCGCGCGCTACGTCACGAAGCTCTTCGGCAAGCGCACGCTGTGGCAGCTCAACATCGACAACCTGGGCGACAAGCGCTACTGGTCGGCGGCAGGCACGCGGCTGGCGGTGGGCGTTCCGCGCACGATCAAGGCGACCGTCAAGGTCGACCTCTGAGGGCGGGCGCAGCATGGCTCTTCTGCGACGCGCCTGGTTCCAGATCCACTGGTTCATCGGCATCACGGCCGGATCGGTGCTGCTGGTCATCGGCCTGAGCGGCGCCATCCTTTCCTTCCGCGCCGAGATCACCGACCTGATCGATCCGGCCCTGCGCCGCGTGCCGCATGCGGCCGATGCCCAGCCGCTGGCCCCGGCCGAGATGCTGGACCGGCTGCAGGCCGCGCCAGGCGGGCGGCGCGTGGCGACGCTGACGCTGTTCGCGGACGCAAGCCGCCCGGTGCGCGTGAACTTCGCGCCACCGCCCGGCGAGCGCCGCGGCGAGACGCGCCTGGCCGATCCCTACAGCGCCGCCCTCCTGCCCGAGCCCCGCGCCGAAGCCTTCTTCGAGTTCGTCGAAAGCCTGCACCGCTGGTTGCTGATGCCGCGCGACACCGGCAAGTCGGTCACGGGCACCCTGGCCGCGGGGCTGCTGGTGCTCGCACTGTCGGGCCTGTACCTGCGCTGGCCGCGCCGGCCGCTCGCGTGGCGCAACTGGCTGCGGCTGGACTTCGCACTCACGGGCCGCGCCTTCCTGTGGAACCTCCACGCTGTGGCGGGCACCGTCGCGCTGCTCGCCTACCTGGTGTCCGCCTCCACGGGGATCTATTGGGGCTTCGACGCAGTGCGCACGCTGATCGACGATGCCGCCGGCGAAGGCCGCACCGTGCGCACGCAGCGCATGCAGGGCGCGCCCGGCGCGCCGGTCCGGCTCGACCTGCAGCGCGTATGGCGCTCCTTCCAGCAAACGACCTCGGGCGACTGGAGCCAGGTCACGCTGCGCCTGCCCGCGCGCAATGCCTCGCAGGTCGAGGCCACTTACCTGCGCGCCGAGCCCGAGCATGAGCGCGCGCGCAACCGGCTCTATCTGCACGCCGCCACGGGCGAGGCGACGCAGCACGAGCGCTATGCCGACAAGCCGCTGGGCGGCCGTCTCGTCAACAGCATCTACCCCCTGCACATGGGCACCTACTGGGGCCTGCCGGGCCGCATCGTGATGACGCTCAGCGCCCTGGCCCTGGCGCTGTTCGCGATCACCGGGTGGATGCTGTACCTGGGCCGCCGCCGCACGAAGCGTGCGGTGCGCGCGGAGCGTGCCCGCCTGGGCCCGGCCCCCGTGCAAGGCGGTGAGCAGGTGCTGATCGCCTTCGCCACGCAGACCGGCCACGCCGAGCGCGTCGCCCTGCAGACCGCCGCCGCGCTGCGCTCGGCCGGCGTCGGCACGGTCGTCAAGACCCTGTCCGACTTGAGCGTCGATGCGCTGCTGCACTTCCGCAAGGTGCTGTGGGTGGTCAGCACCTTCGGCGACGGCGATCCGCCCGACGCGGCGCGCGCCTTCGCGCGCAGGTTCGCGCAGCAGGCGGGTCCGCAGCTGCGGCATGTGCACTACGGCGTGCTCGCGCTCGGCGACTGGCACTACGCCACCTTCTGCGGCTTCGGCCGCAAGCTCGACCACGACCTGCGCAGCCAGGGCGCGCAGGCGCTGTTCCCGATGGTGGAGGTCGACAACGGCAACCTGGAGGCGATGGGCCGCTGGCAGCGCGCGATCGCCGATGCCTTCGACCTGCGCATCGACACCTGGCAGGCGCTGCAGCAGTCCGCGCCTTCCGAACGCGCCTTCGAAGCCTGGCAACTCGTGCGCCGCAGCCTGCTCAACGAAGGCAGCCAGGGCGATCCGCTCTTCGAGATCGAGCTTCGCTCCACGCGCGAACGAAGCTGGGCGCCGGGTGCGCTGGTCGAGGTGCTGCCGCGCCATCCGGACGGCGGCGCGCAGCCGCCGCTCGCGCCGCGCAGCTACTCGGTCGCGTCGATTCCTGCCGATGGCTGCGTCCAGCTGCTGGTGCGGCAGGCCCGGCATGACAACGGCCTGGGCCTCGCCTCCGGCTGGCTCACCGCGCACGCGCCGCTCGGCGCGGACATCGAGATGCGGCTGGTCGCCAACCCGGGCTTTGGGCCGGCGGAAGAGGACCGGCCCTGCATCTTCATCGGCAACGGCTCCGGCTTCGCGGGCCTGCGCTCCCACCTGCGCGAACGCACGCGGCGTGGCCACGGCCGCAACTGGCTGGTGTACGGCGAGCGCCAGTCCGCGCACGACGCGATCGGCGCGGACGAGATCGCGCAATGGCAGGCGTCGGGCCTGCTGGCGCGCGCCGACCTCGTCTACTCGCGCGACCAGGCGCAGCGCGTCTACGTTCAGGACCGCCTGCGCGAGGCGGCCGGCGAGCTGCGGCGCTGGCTCGCCGAAGGCGCCGTGGTGTACGTGTGCGGCAGCCTCGAAGGCATGGCGCCCGGCGTGGACGCGGCGCTGAGCGAGGTGCTGGGCGCGCAAGGCCTGGACGCGCTGATCGCGCAGGGCCGTTATCGGCGCGACGTCTACTGACGCGACCTAACCCAGCAGTGGCACGCCGGTCAGCCACCCGTGCCCCCAGAACAGAAGGCCGGCGTAGACCACCAGGCCACCCGCGAGCGCCGCGATGTCATTGACCGTGCTCGGCGGGGCTCCAGGCACTCTGCGCGGCACGGCGCGGCGTCCAACGGAAATCCGATCGGCCACGGCCCAGACGAGGAAGCCGCCGAACAGGAGCAGGTCGGCCAGCGTGCCATTGGCCAGCAGGTGCGCCGCAGCCCAGAACATCACGGCCAGCAGCATCGGATGCCTGGCCGCTCGCTGCAGGCGCCCGGGCAGGTACGCCGCGAACAGCAGCGGAAACACCGGCAGCATCAGCAGCATCGCGACATGGCGCAGCGCGGGCGGCGGCGCGTAGAGCACCAGCGGGGCCTGGCGGGCGACGCCGTAGCCATGGATGAGCAGGACCAGGGCTGCGAGCGAGACCAGGGCGTAGAGGCCCTTCCAGAGCTTTTCCCCGCGGCGTTCGATCTGCCTCTCTCGCCAGGCCGGGGCGACGATCGACACGGAATGAATGCCGAGGAACAGGATGAGGCCAAGGACAAGAAGAGACATGGACGTTCTCCGTGCGGCACTTGCGCTGCCACATTCTGGCAGCAGCGCCTGGCGCGCATCGCGGCCATCGGCGTGCTTGCGTTTTTCTCAACCGTAATCCCCGCGAATATCGTTTGAGCATTCGGGCCCGAAAGCCAAAACTCCACTCATCCCACCGGCTTCGTGCCGGCTTCCTTGAGAACCAGGAGACCCTTGTGCCCGAGCTTTCGTACCCCCTGTGGAGCACCGCTCCCGAACCCGCCCTTCTCGCCTCGCGCGACCTCGCCGGCGGCGAGCTGGTCTTTCCCGCGCTGCCGCCCGCCTCGCCTCTCGCGGACCGGCATGAGAGCGTCGCCCTCGATGCCGTCGGCGAGGTCTACAGCTACACGGTGATCCACCCGAGCGCCAAGAGCGGCGAGGCGCCCTACGCGCTCGGCTATGTCGATTTCCCCGGCCCGGTGCGCATCTTCGGGCGGCTCTGCGGCAAGCCACGGCCTGCCATCGGCGAGCGCTATGCCGCCCGTCCCGACGAACGATTCGGCTACGTCTTCGTGGCCGTCGAGCACTGAACCATCTTCAAGGAGACAACATGCAGGACATCCACATCACCGGCGGCGCGATGACGCCCTTCGGCCGCCACCCCGGCGTCTTGGCGCCCGAACTCGCGCAGCAAGCCATCCTGAAGGCCATGGACGACGCAGGCGTCACCCCGGACCAGATCCAGGCCATCTACTGCGCCAACGTCCTCGGCGGCATGATCCTCGGGCAACTGATCGTGCGCGACCTGGGCTTTGCCGGCATCCCGGTCTACAACGTCGAGAACGCCTGCGCGAGCGGCGCCACCGGCGTCCATCTGGCGCGCCACGCGCTGCTCGCGCAGCAGTACGACACCGTGCTGGTCTTCGGCATCGAGCAGCTCACGGCACTGGGCGGCGGCACCATCCCGCTGCAGCGCAACGATCACAAGACCGAGCTCTATGCGAAGGCCGGCATGGTGCTGCCGGCGGTGTACGCGATGCGCGGCACGCGCTTCCTGCACGAGCGCGACGCGACGCCGGCCGACCTGGCCGCCGTCGCGGTGAAGAACCGCCACAACGGCTCGCTCAACGAATACGCGCAGCAGCGCACCGAAACCACGGTCGAAGAAGTGCTGGCCTCGCGCATGATCGCCGACCCGCTGACGCTCCTGCAGTGCTGTCCCTCGCAGGTGGACGGCGCGGCGGCCGTGGTGCTGAGCACGCGCCCCGGCAAGAAGCAGAAGCCGGTGAAGGTGCTGTCTTCGGTCGTCGTCTCCGGCATCCGCGAAGAAGCCGACGACGACATCCTCGATGCCGAGATCACGGCCCGCGCCGCACGCCAGGCCTACGAGCAGGCCGGCCTGGGCCCGCAGGACGTGAACGTGGTGGAACTGCACGACGCCTTCACCATCGCCGAGCTGCTGTACTACGAGGCGCTGGGCCTGGCGCCGCGCGGCGAGGCGGTGCCGCTGCTGCGCTCCGGCGCGACCCGCCTGGGCGGCCGCGTGCCGGTCAACCCGAGCGGCGGCCTGCTGGCCAAGGGCCATCCACTGGGCGCCACCGGCGTGGCGCAGATGGTGGAGCTGATGTGGCACCTGCAGGGCCGCGCCGGCGCACGCCAGGTGGCGGGTGCGCGCATCGGGCTGGCGCAATGCACAGGCGGCGGCATTGCCGGCGTCGATCACGCGGCCTCCTCCGTCCATCTCCTGGGAGTTTGAGCATGACTGCTGCACGATTCGAATCCGGCCAGGTGGCCGTGGTGACGGGCGCCGCCCGCGGCATCGGCTTCGGCATTGCGAAGCGCCTGGCGCAGGAAGGCCTGACCGTGGCGCTGCTGGACCGCGACGCGACGGCCCTGGCCGATGCGCTCGCCTCGCTGGCCCGCGAGGACTTCCAGGCCATCGGCGTGACCGTCGACCTGACGGACTCCGCGGCGGTCAACCGGGCGATGGCAGAGGTCGTCGAGAAGGCCGGCCGCATCGACCACCTCGTCAACAACGCCGGCGCGGTGCGCGACATGCGCTTTTTGAAGATGAGCGACGAGGACTGGGACCTGGTCATCGACACCAACCTGCGCTCGCAGTTCTTGTGCTGCCGCGCAGTGCTGCCGGGAATGATCGAGCGCGGCCACGGGCGCATCGTCAACATCTCCTCGCGCGCCTGGCTGGGCGGCTTCGGCCAGGCCAACTACTCGGCGGCCAAGGGCGGCGTGGTGAGCCTGACGCGCTCGCTGGCCATCGAGTTTGCCTCCCAGGGCGTGACGGTGAACGCCGTGGCGCCGGGCATCGTCGACACGCCGCTGTTCCGCAACTTCGCGCCCGAGGTCCAGGCACGGCTCCAGGGCTCCGTGCCGGTGAAGCGCATCGGCACGGCGCAGGACATTGCCAACGCGGTCGTGTTCTTCCTCGACCCCCAGTCGTCGTATGTGACGGGGCAGACGCTGTACGTGTGCGGCGGCCGCAGCCTCTCTTCCCCAAGCGTGTGAGGTGACGCCATGAACATCCGATTCGAGACCCACGGTGCGGTCGCGGTGCTGACCATCGACCGGCAGCAAGCGCTCAACGCCCTGAGCGTGGAGGCGCTGCGCGAGTTGCGCACGCACCTGGCGGAAGTGCGCGACCGCAGCGAGCTGCGCGCCGCCATCATCACCGGCGCCGGCGAGCGCGCCTTCTGCGCGGGCGCCGACCTGAAGGGCACGCAGAGCTCGCCGGCGAGCTATGCGCAAGCGGTCTTCCGGAGCACAGAACGGTCTGCGGACCTGGGCCTGTACATCCGCCTGATGGACCTCACGGACCTGTGCGTCTGGAAGCCTGTCATCGCGGCGGTGAATGGGCACTGCCTCGGAGCCGGCCTCGAGATCGCGCTGCAGTGCGACCTGCGCATCGCCTCCTCCAGCGCCAGCTTCGGGCTGCCGGAAGCGAAGGTGGGATCGATCCCCGCCGTGTCCGGCCTGCATCGCCTGCTGAAGGCGGTCCCTTCGGCGCATGCCATGCAGATGGCCCTGACCGGCGAGCGCATCGCTGCCGCCGAAGCGGAGCGCATCGGCCTGGTGACCCAGGTGGTGGAGCCCCAGGCACTGATGGACCGCGCGCTTGCGCTCGCGCAGACCGTGGCCGCCAACGCGCCGCTGGCGGTGCAGGCCATCAAGAAGCTGTCGCGCCAGACCCAGCACCTGAGCGAGGCCGACGCGCAGCAGCTCACCGAGCTCTACTGGGGCGTGCTGCGCGACACCGAAGACCGCCTCGAAGGCCGCAAGGCCTTTGCCGAGAAGCGCTCCCCTGCCTACACCGGCCGCTGAGGCTGCCGCCGGTTCGCCCATTCGCTTATTCCAAGGAGACAGAGCATGAACACCCCCACCCGCCGCCACGCCCTCGTGGCGCTGGCCGCATCCATGGCCGCGCTGGCCCTGCCGGCCGCGGCGCAGGCCGAGTTCCCGAAGCAGAAGCCGATCACGCTGGTCGTGCCCTTCGCCCCCGGCGGCGGCAACGACATCCTGGCCCGCGCCATCGCGCCGCGCATGAGCCAGCTGCTGGGCCAGACCATCGTCATCGACAACCGGCCCGGCGCCGGCGGCAACCTCGGCACCGAGCTGGTCTCGCGGGCCGCGCCCGACGGGTACACACTCGTCATCGCGTCGAGCCAGGTGACGATGAACCCCTTCCTCGACATGAGGGTGCCGTTTCGCATCGAGCGCGACTTCGAGCCTGTCGGCCTGCTGGGCTCGGTGCCCATCGTGCTGGTCGCGAACACGCAGGAGCCGTACAAGACGCTGCCGGAGTTCATCGCCTACGCGAAGGCCAACCCGGGCAAGCTGAACTACAGCAGTCCCGGCAACGGCACGCCGCAGCACCTGGCCGGCGAGGTCTTCGCGAAGCTCAACAAGACCGAGATGCTGCACGTGCCCTACCGCGGCACGGGCCCGTCGATCACCGACCTCATCGCCGGGCAGGTGCAGGTCTCCTTCGCGACCTATGCCTCGGTGGCGCAGCACGTCCAGGCCGGCAAGCTGCGCGCGCTGGGCGTGGCGGGCCAGAAGCGCACGGCCCTCATGCCCGAGCTGCCCACCTTCGGCGACGCCGGCATGAAAGGCTACGACGCCAGCCTCTGGTACAGCCTGCTGGCGCCGGCGAGGACGCCGGCTGCGGTGGTACACAAGCTGAACGAGGCGATGGTGGCCGCGTTGAAGGACCCGGCCGTGGCCAAGCAGATTGCCAACCAGGGCTTCGAGGTGCAGAGTTCGACGCCGGCGGAGCTCAAGGACTACATCGGCAAGGAGCTCAAGCGCTGGGAGCGGGTGATCCACGACAACGGCATCAAGGTGTCGCTGTGAGCGCCGGGGGATTCGCCGACGCACCGGGCGGCGCCGACAACCCGCTGCTCGAGTACCTCGGCATCGTGCTGGTGGAGGTGGGCGCGGGCCATGCCACCTTCCAGATCGAGGTCGACGCGCGCCACTTGAACCGCCAGGGCAGCCTGCAGGGCGGCGTCGCGGCGACCCTGCTGGACGCGGCCTGCGGCTATGCCGGCCTCGCCGCGCGAGAGGGCGAGGCGATGGGCCAGGCCGTCACGGTGTCGCTTGCCATCAACTACCTCCGCCGAGCCGGCCCCGGCCGCCTGCGCGCCACCGGCAAGGTCACGAAGACGGGGCGCAGCCTCTACTTTTCATCGGGCGAGCTGCTCACCGAATCGGGCGAGCTGGTCGCCACCGCACAAGGCGCCTTCAAGCGCAGCCCCACACCTTCTTCCCCTGGAGCCTGACCATGCTTCGCCATGCCTTGGACGGCCTGACGGTCGTCGACTTCACGCAGATCGGCGCGGGGCCGACCTGCACCATGCTCCTGGCCGACATGGGCGCTCGCGTCCTCAAGATCGAGTCGCCCGAAGGGGAGCTTGGCCGCGGCCTCGGGCCCGGCTGGATCGGCGAGGACGCCGCGCTCTACCACGGCTTCAACCGCAACAAACTGGGCCTGTCGCTCGACCTGAAGACGGAAGGCGGCGTGGCGGTCGCCAGGCGCCTCGTCGCCGGCGCGGACATCGTGGTCGAGAGCATGCGGCCGGGCGTGATGGCCCGGCTGGGCCTGGGCTTCGGGGCGCTCGCCGACGCGCATCCCGGGCTCATCTACTGCTCCATCTCGGCCTACGGCCAGACCGGGCCCTATGCCCAGCGCGCGGGCGTCGACGGCATCGTGCAGGCCGACTCCGGCCTCATGAGCTTGATCGGGCTGGAAGGCACGGAGCCCTGCAAGGTCCAGGCGCCGATCGTCGACGTGATGACCGGCTACGTCGCGGTCATGGCCGTGCTCGCCAAGCTTGCGCAGCGTACACGCGACGGGCAAGGCGGCCAGCTCGACGTGAGCCTGATCAATGCCGCGCTGGCGCTTCAGCAATCGTCCATCACCAGCTACTTCGCCGACGCGCAGCTGCCCGTGCGCGTGGGCAGCGCGGCGCCCTACTCGGCGCCCAACCAGGCCTTCGAGACGCGCGATGGCTGGCTGATGATCGCCGCCTACATGCCCGAACGCTGGACGAAGCTGTGCGCGCTGCTGGGCCTGCCCGGGCTCGCGACCGACCCGCGCTTCGCCACCTCGCCCCTGCGGGTCGCCAACCGCCAGGCCATGGTCGAGATCCTGACCGAGGTGCTGAAGACGCGGACGACCGAGGAATGGCTGCCGCTGATGCGCGCGGCCGACATCCTGTGCGCGCGGGTGGCGAACTACGAGGACCTCGCGCGGCATCCGCAGCTCGAGGCCAACGGCATGCTGGCGCAGGTGACGCATCCGCTGCACGGGACGATCCGCATGCCGGGCTTCCCGGTCGACAGCGCCCAGGCCAACGCGCAGCCGCACCGGGCGGCCCCCTCCTGCGGGGAGCACACGCGGCAGGTGCTGCGCGAGTCGGGCTTCGATGACGGGGAGATCGGGGCGCTGCTGCGTGCCGGGGCGATTCGATGCCCGGATACGGGCGCTCATGCCGCGGCGCCGGCACATGCACCCGCCTGACGTGGCTCGTCTTCTCGCTCATCGATGAACTATGGCCGCGCCAGGTGCCGTATCGGGACCTGGCGGCCGGGGGTCTCAGTCGTTGACGTTTTGATATTGGTCGATCTGACAGGCATAGGTGCCTGGCTGAGTCGAGCACACCGAATAGCCCCGAGGCGATGTGCTTACGCACCCGGCCAGGACGCACAGAAGTATGGCGTTCGCCATCTTGGCCATGAAGTCTCCTCCGACCGTCTGCTGCCGAGCTCGGTGGCGCACGGCGCGTCACGCGTCAAACTCAGCTCCCGGTGTGCATTGGATGCCCGTCAGACTCAACACCTTGCTTCCGACCTCCGCACGCACCTGGGCCATGCTCGTGCCTTTGAAGTGAGCTGAAAAGGCGGCACTGTCGGCATAGAGCTCGTAGAGCATGAGTTTGTCCGGCTCTGCAGACGGCACCAGGACCTCAAACTGCAGGGTTCCTGGTTCGTCCTTGAGGCACCGCTCGCGGTGAGCAAGAACGGCGCGAAGCACCTCTGATCTCGCGCCCGGTTGAACCTCGATGGTCCCGATGACGGCCAGCTTGCTCATGACACTTCCTCTCGTTTGAAAGAGAACGTCGACAGTGTGCCTCGCAGCCACGCCCGGCTGCAAGCGAACGCTGAGGCAAGGGCGTGCCCATTGCCAGAAGTCCCGACCCGACATCGTCGGCTGAGCTATCGAAGTTCGGCATATCACGAAGTGGCACAGCGGCATTGCTGGATGAACCGCTGTCGCCGACAGTTCGGGCATTCGAATTTCAATCCAGGAGACAAACATGACATCAAGGATTCGCCGGCTGATGATGCTCACGGCCATGGGAACGATCCTCCCGACCATGAGCGCTTTTGCGCAGAACTGGCCCACGCAGCCGATACGCATCGTGGTGCCCTTCGGAGCGGGTGGCGTTGCCGACCTCACGGCGCGCGTGGTGGCCCAGCGCATGAGCCAGTCGCTCGGCCAGGCCGTGATCATCGACAACCGCCCCGGCGCCGGAGGCGTGGTGGCATCGGACGTGGTGGCCAAGGCGGCACCGGACGGCTACACCCTGCTGCTGATGTCCAACGCCAGTGCGGTCAGTGCCAACCTTTTCAAGACGCTGCCCTTCAACGTCACGAAGGATTTCGCTCCGATCTCGACACTCGGAACTTTCGAGCTGGGCCTGCTCGCACGCAGCGATGCGCGATTTCGCAATGCGTCTGAACTGCTGGCCTTCGCCCGCACGAATCCGGGCAAGCTCAACATCGGAAGCATCAACGTGGGCAGCACGCAGCACCTGGCAGCCGAGTTGCTCAAGATCCGCGCCAATGTCGACCTGCAGGTGGTGCCCTTCAACGGTTCGCCAGCGGTACTCACTGCCCTGCGCGGTGGTCAGATCGATGCTGCCGTAGAGATCCTGGCGCCTGTGATGGCGCAGGTCACCTCCGGCGCGCTGCGCGTGCTCGCAGTCACCGGCGATCGTCGTTCGCAGGCGCTGCCGGACGTGCCGACGATGATCGAAAGCGGAATCGCCGGGTATGCCGTGACGTCGTGGAACGCACTGGCCGCTCCAGCGCGCACGCCCGCGCCGGTGGTCGCGCGGCTGAACCGCGAGGTCAATGCAGCGCTCGCCGATGCGGAAGTCGTCAAGAAGCTGCGTGCGCTGCACGTGACGCCCGGCGCGAGTTCGCCCGAGCAGGCGCGCGAACTGCTGGCCAATGAAACCACGCGCTGGGGCGAGGTCATCACGCGTGCCGGCATCGCCAAGCAATAGATCGCCTACCGGCCCCTGTCACCTCGAGAACCTCATGAAAAAAACCGCTCTTCTGACGGGCATGCTGTCTTTCGCCACCGCAGCAAGCGCTCAATCGTCCGTCATGCTTTTTGGTGTCCTGGACGCAGGCGTCAGCTACTACAGCTCCAAAAGCCAGTTCTACAACAACACCAACCGTCTGGTTCTGCCCCCTGCCCTCACACCAACCGTAACCCGAAGCCAGACGGCCTTGTCCAACAGCGGGAACTCGAACAGCCGGCTGGGATTTCGGGGCACGGAGGACCTCGGTGGCGGCTTGTCATCCAGCTTCTGGCTCGAAGCTGCCCTGGCCAACGACTCGGGCCTGGGTGGAGGGCCTGGCGGCGCGATCGCCTTCAACCGGCGATCGACGGTGAGCATGTCGGGGCCCTTTGGCGAGATCCGCCTGGGCCGTGACTACACGCCGACCTTCTGGAACGATACGATTTTCAGCCCGTTCACCACGGTCGGCGTCGGCGCGAATGTCGTGTCGACCGTGGGCTCGAACCTTCAGGTGGTCAGAGGCCCGGGATCGGCTTTGGCAGCATCGGACAACTACCTGCGCACCAGCAACAGCATCGGGTACTTTCTGCCACCGGCGCTCGGCGGCGTCTACGGCCAGCTTCAATATGCGCTGCACGAGAACGTCCGCCAGAGCAATCTGCCTGACAGCCCGAGTACCAAGGGTCGGTCGGTCGGCGGTCGCCTTGGCTATGCATCCGGGCCGCTGGACGTGGCCTTGGCTTATGCAGAAAGTACCGCCGCCGACGGCGCAGCCGTAAACGCCGCCGGTGTTGCCACCGGCGTCGATCTCAAGGAGAAGATCAAGACGATGAGTCTGGGCGCGTCGTACAACTTCGATGTTCTCAAGATCTTCGGCGAACTCTCGCAGGTGAGGGATCGGAGCAGATCGACGTCGACCGTCCCCGTCTTCGGGTTGCTCACCGCTCGGGACAACGACAAGTACACCGGCGGGCTCCTTGGGGTGACGGTGCCTTTTGGAGCAGGCCTGGTCAAGGCGTCGTACTCGCGCGTCAAGTTCGACAACGATCCGGGTTCGCTGGCCACGCCGTTCACGCCCCGTCGAGATGCTTCGGTCGACAAACTCGCCATCGGGTACGAGTACAACCTTTCCAAGCGAACAGCCCTCTACGCAACGGCGGCACGCATCCGCGTGAAGGATGGCCAGAACAATCCGGCCATCATGGGCGCCATCACGGGGGGCTCTGTGGCTTACCTCTCCACAGGGGCCGGGACTTCCGGCTACGCACCGAGCAAGTCGACGGGGTATGACTTCGGGATCAGGCATGCCTTCTAAGACCACACCATCCGGCGATCGCTGCAGAGGTACGCCATGACTGCATTCACCAAATCTCCCGGCTGGCTGGACTGGCACGCCCATCCGGCGAAGCCGACGTTCAAGCTGCCGCCCGGCAGCGTCGACGCCCACTGCCACGTGTTTGGCCCGGGCGCGCAGTTTCCCTATGCGCCGGAGCGCAAGTACACGCCCTGCGATGCGTCGAAGGAGCAATTGTTCGCCCTGCGCGATCACTTGGGGTTCGACCGCAACGTGATCGTGCAGGCCACCTGCCACGGCGCGGACAACCGCGCGCTGGTGGATGCGCTCCATGCCTCTGCCGGGCGCGCCAGGGGTGTGGCCACGGTCAAGCGCGACGTGAGCGACGAGGAACTGCAGCAGTTGCACGCCGCCGGCGTTCGCGCCGTGCGATTCAACTTCGTCAAGCGACTGGTGGATTTCACGCCGAAGGACGAATTGATGGAGATCGCGGCTCGCGTTCACCAATGGGGCTGGCACGTGGTGATCTATTTCGAGGCCGTGGACCTGCCGCAGTTGTGGGACTTCTTCACCAGCCTGCCCACCGCGGTGGTGGTCGACCACATGGGCCGTCCCGACGTGAGCAAGCCGGTCGACGACCCCCAGTTCGAGCTTTTCCTCAGGTTCATGCGCGAGCATGCCAACGTGTGGACGAAGGTGAGTTGCCCGGAGCGCCTGTCCATCACAGGACCGTCCGCTCGAGACGGCGAGCAGGCCCCCTACCGCGATGTCGTGCCGTTCGCGCGCCGCGTCGTCGAGTCGTTCCCCGATCGCGTGCTGTGGGGCACCGACTGGCCGCATCCGAATCTGAAGGACGCTATGCCCGACGACGGCCTGCTTGTGGACTTCATTCCGCACATCGCGCCTACAGGCGAGCTGCAAAGAAAGCTGCTGGTCGACAACCCCATGCGCCTCTATTGGCCGCGGGAGAACTAGCCTCGGTACCGGTTGTCGCTACACTGAATTCATGGAGCTTCGTCAACTGGACTACTTCGTTCGTGTGGCAGAGCTCGGCAGCTTTACTCGCGCGTCCCTCGCACTGGACATTGCCCAGCCCGCACTCAGCCGTCAGGTCAGGCTGCTCGAAGTGGAACTGCGCCAGACGCTGCTGACCCGCAACGGAAGGGGTGCCGTACCCACAGAGGCCGGCCGGCTGTTGCTCGAGCACGGGCGCGGCATTCTTCATCAGGTCGAGCGCGCACGCGAGGAGCTGGGTCGCGTGCGCGGCGCCCTCGCCGGCCGGGTCGCGATCGGGCTGCCGCCCAGCGTGGCCAAGGTGCTCGCCGTTCCGCTCATCCGCGAGGTCAGGAAGCGCATGCCGGAAGCTTCAGTGTCTGTCAGGGAGGCCCTGTCCGTCGCGCTGTATGAATCGCTCGTCACCGGCCAGCTCGATATTGCATTGCTGTACAACGCTGCCCAGACGCCGGAAGTGGAACTGAGCCGCTTGCTCGAAGAGCCACTCGTCCTGGTACAGCGCAGGACCGGCAAGGCGGTATCCGCACGGAATGCGAGGGCAATACCGCTGCGCCAGGTAGCCGGCCTTCCGTTGGTCATCCCAAGCCGCCCGAACGCCATCAGGATGCTCGTGGAACACGAGATGTCGCAACTGGGTTGCCGACCGCAGGTGGCCTTGGAGATCGATGGCGTCGCAGCCATTCTCGACCTGGTCGAAGACGGCGCAGGCAGTGCAATCTTGCCGCGCAATGCCGTCGCCACGGCCGCGCGTCCGCAGGCTTTCGTGACACGGCCGATCACCGCGCCCCGCCTGCACAGCAAGTTGATGATGGCGACAAGCGCGCTGCGCGCGGCGACGCTCACGCAGAACGCGATGGTGCCCCTGATCCGGCAGACAGCCTTGAAGCTTCTGGCCGAATAGAGATGGAGCGCAGACCACGGTCTCGCAGGCTCAGGCCTTCCTGAACTGCTCCATCATCCAGAGCCTGAAGGTCTTCATGTGCGCCGGCTCGTCCCGATGGCTGGGCGTGAGCAGGTAGTAGGTGAAGTCGCCCATGTCGAGCGTCTTCTTGAAGGGCATGACCAGCCGGCCTTCTTCCAGGTCCTTCTCGACCAGGAAGAGCTGGGCCATGGCGACGCCCTGGCCCTCGATGGCGGCGGCGTAGCTCATGGCCGAGCTCTCGTAGGTCATGCCGGCGCGCGGGTCGAGCTGGCTGGCGCCACCGACCGCCTCCAGCCAGTAGGCCCAGTCGTCCGGCCGGGCGATGGTGTGCAGCAGCGTGTGGTGCGCCAGGTCGGACGGACGCTTGAGCTTCGGCCCCTTCTTCAGCAGCTCGGGGCTGGCGACCGGCGCCAGGATGTTGTCGAGCAGCCGCAAGCTGCGGGTGCCGGGCCAGTTGCCGTCGCCCAGGCGGATCGCGCCGTCGATGTCCTCCTTGCGGAAGTCCACCGGCTCGAGCGAGGCCTTCAGCAGCACCTCGACGTCCGGGTGCGCGGCATGGAACTCCGACAAGCGCGGGATCAGCCAGCGCATCGCGAAGGTGGTGTAGGCGCGGATCTTGAGCTGCTTGCGCTGGCTGCGCCGCTTGAGCCGGCGGGTCGCGTCGCGCAGCGACTCGATCGCGCGTGCCACCGCGCGGTAGTACTCGGCGCCCTGCCGCGTCAGGGAGATCTGGCGGTGCCCGCGCTTGAGCAGTTGCAGTCCCAGCGTCTCCTCGAGGCTCTTGATCTGCCGGCTGACGGCGCCGGGCGTGACGCTGAGCTCGTCGGCCGCCAGCGTGATGCTCATGTGGCGTGCCGCGGCTTCGAAGGCGCGGATGGCGTTGAGGGGCGGCAGGCGATCCATGCCGGGACCTTAGCCTTCGATTGAGCTGCGCTCAATCGTGGAATGCCTCTATCGGCGGGCCGTCCGTTCGTGCGTCGTCAGCTGTAACACTTGCGATGTACTCGTCATCCGGAGGCACAATGCAGGACGCCGCCCTCGTGGCCCTTGGGGACGCTGTCGTGAAAGCAGTCGCAAAGATCCTGTCCGTTGCACCGTTTGCCATCGAGCCCATGGCTCTGAACGAGCTGCCGGCCGTGCCGAAGGTCAGCATCGCCATCATCTGCTTCAACTACGGCCGCTTCCTGCCCGAGTGCCTGGACAGCTGCCTGGCCCAGACCGTCCCGGCGGACCAGATCGTGGTGGTGAACGACGGCTCGACCGACGACACCGCGCAGGTGCTGGACGGCTATGCCGCGCGCTTCGCACAGATCCTGCCCATCCACCAGCTCAACGGCGGCATCTGCGTGGCCACCAACGCCGCGCTCGCGGCCTGCACCGGCGAGGTGGTACTGCTGCTGGATGCCGACGACGCCATGGCGCCGGAACGCATCGAGAAGGTGCTGGATGCACTGCGCCGGCGGGTGGACGGGCATCTTCCTGGGTGGACCCACAACGGCATGCAGCGCTTCTCGGAGGGACAACCCCATCTGGGGCACGCGCCGTACTATCCCGGCGGGCGCGCCCCCCAGGGCTGGCTGGCGGCCGAGACCTTGATGGCCGCCTCCTGCCCCGTGCTCTCGCTGACCTCGGGCCTGGCCTTCCGGCGCGAAGTCCTCGAGGCCATCGGCCCCCTGGATGCCGACCGCATGATGTACCAGGACCTGCAGCTGTGCACCGCCGCGGCGCTGATCAGCCCGAGCGCCTGGATTCCCGAGCCGCTGACGCGCTACCGCGTGCATGGCGCCTCCGCGACCAAGGGCTCGATGGTCTCGGTGGCACAGATCAAGGCGATGCGGCAGCGCGCCGTGCGCTTCGACGCGTGGTTGCGCGCGCAGCTCGAACGCCGCCGCCCCGGCGCCTCCGCGCTGTGGCGGCCCCTGGACGACCAGGGCGGCTATCTGTGGCTCAGCTTCCTCGAACGCTGGCTGTCCGGCGAAGGCAAGGACCTCGGCCTGCTGCGGCGGGCGCTGCGCCACCCGGACACGCGCCGTGGGCCCAGGCAGTACCGCATCTACTACTACGGCAGCCTGCTGCTGACACGCGGGCTGTTCGTCTCGTACTCGCGGCTGATCTTCGGGGCGAGCCCCCTGAAGACCGTGCTGCGCCGGCTGCTGCGCCGGGCCTGAGATTCAGCCGCCGCGCACGCCCTGCGTATTGACGTAGAGCGCGTAAAGCGACTGGCTCGCCGCCATGAACAGCCGGTTGCGCGCCGGGCCGCCGAAGCAGACATTGGCGCAGCGCTCCGGCAGCGCGATGCGGCCGATGGGCGTGGCGTCGGGCGCGAACACCATCACCCCGTCGCGGCCCTCGCCGGTGCCCCAGCCGGCCCAGAGGTTGCCGTCGACGTCGCAGCGGAAACCGTCGGGCGAGCCCTGCGGATCGGCCTGCACGAACACGCGGCCGTTCTTCAGGCCTTGCCCGTCCTCGCTCAGGTCGAACACGCGGATGCGCCGCGGCGTGCTGCCCGACTCGACCACGTACATCAGGCGCTCGTCGGGCGAGAAGCACAGGCCGTTGGGGCGCTCGATGTCGCCGCAGACCACGGTGGCCTTGCCTGTTTTTCCATCGACGCGGTAGACGTTGGTCGGCAGCTCCGGCTCGGCCGCGTGGCCTTCGTAGTGGCCGAGGATGCCGAAGGGCGGATCGGTGAACCAGATCGAGTCGTCCGACTTGACGACGATGTCGTTGGGCGAGTTGAGGCGCTTGCCCTCGAAGCCATCGAGGATCACGGTGATCGAGCCGTCGTATTCGGTGCGCGTTACGCGCCGCGTGCCGTGCTCGCAGGAAAGCAGCCTCCCCTGCCGGTCGCGCGTATGGCCGTTGGCGAAGTTCGAGGGCTTGCGGAAGTGGCTGACGCCGCCGCTTTCCTCGTCCCAGCGCAGCACGCGGTTGTTGGGGATGTCGCTCCACAGCAGGCAGCGGCCGTCGCCGAACCACACCGGCCCCTCGGCCCAGCGAAAGCCCGTCGCCAGGCGCTCGACCGCGGCGCTCATCAGGCGGTATTTGGCGAAGCGCGGGTCGAGGATCTCGATGGCGGGGTCGGGGTAGCGTTCGGCGGGGTGCCACATTGGTCGGGCTCCTGAGAGGTTCTTGAATTTGGAACCATAATGGTTCCACTTTGGTGGAGATCGATATGCCTACGACCCTGACTCTAAAGAACATTCCAGATGCCGTGTATGACCGCCTGAAGCTCTCTGCGCAGGCGCACCGCCGCAGTATGAACAGTGAGGCAATCGTGTGCCTGGAAGCTGCGCTTCTGCCCACCAAGGTTGCGCCCTCCGAAAGGTTGGCTCGTGCGCGGGAACTGCGTGCCGCTCTACCGAAAGGCAAGTTCCGAGCGCGTGACATCGATGCGCTGAAACGTGAGGGGCGACCATGATCGTGGTGGACTCCAATGTATTGGCTTGTCTCTATCTACCTGGCGACTTCACCGCAGAGGCTGAGAAGTTACTTGAGCGAGAGCCAGACTGGGCTGCTCCTGTTCTGTGGCGCAGCGAGTTTCGGAACATTCTTACCGGCTATGTCAGGCGGAAGACTCTCAGCTTTGAGCAGGCGTGCAGCCTGCAGGCAGAGGCGGAAAGCCTGCTGGCTGGATCAGAGTTTGAAGTTGATTCGCGGGTCGTACTCGAGTTGGTGCGTGACAGCGACTGCTCCGCGTACGACTGCGAGTTGATTGCGTTGGCGATGAAGCTCGACGCCAAGCTTGTGACGGAGGACAAGAAATTGCTGCGCGCATTCCCAACTCGCGCGATGGCACTTTCTGCGGGCTAACCTTGAGTTGAGCGGACCCGAGGCGCTAGCGCCGGCGCGACATGAAGGCGATGATCTCCCCCATGATCCCGCGCCGGAAGGCCAGCACGCAGATCACGAAGATCAGGCCCGTGACCATGGTGACCGACTCGCCCAGCGTGCCGAACCATTCGATGGAAGTCAGGCTGGCCAGCAGGTGGCCGAACTCGCCGATCTTGTTCTCCAGCAGCACCACCACCGCCGAGCCGACCAGCGGGCCGGAGAGCGTGCCCAGGCCGCCCACCAGCGTCATCAGGATCACTTGGCCCGAGGCGGTCCAGTGCACGTCGGAGAGCGTGGCGAAGCCCAGCACCAGGGTCTTGAGCGAGCCGGCCAGGCCCGAGAGCGCGGCCGAGATCACGAAGGCCAGCAGCTTGAAGCGACCCACGTCGTAGCCCAGCGAGAGCGCGCGCGGCTCGTTCTCCTTGATGCCCTTGAGCACCTGGCCGAAGGGCGAGTGGATGGTGCGCACGATCAGCAGGAAGCCGACGACCACGATCACCAGGGCCACGTAATACATGGTCAGGTCGTTCTGCAGGTCCAGCACGCCGAAGAGCTTGCCGCGCGGCACGCCCTGCAGGCCGTCTTCGCCGCCGGTGAACTTGGCCTGCAGGCAGATGAAGAAAACCATCTGCGCGAGCGCCAGCGTGATCATCGCGAAATAGATGCCCTGGCGGCGGATGGCCAGCACGCCGAAGACCCAGCCCAGCAGTGCGCCGGTGAGCGTGCCGGCGATGAGGCCCAGCTCGGGCGTCAGGCCCCACGCCTTCATCGCCTCGCCCGCGATGTACGCGGAGCCGCCGAGAAAGGCCGCGTGGCCGAAGGACAGCAGCCCGGTGAAGCCCAGCAGCAGGTTGAAGGCCGAGGCGAACAGCGCGAAGCACATGAGCTTCATCACGAACACCGGGTAGGCGCCGAGGAAGGGCGCGGCGATCAGCCCGAGCAGCAGCAGGCCGTAGAGAACGAAAGAGATGTTGTTGTTCTTCATCATCATCAAGTGAGCCGCTTCACTTCTCTTTGCCGAACAGGCCGGCCGGCCGGATCAGGAGCACGATGACCATGATCACGAAGACGACGGTGGACGAGCCCTCGGGATAGAAGACCTTGGTGAACCCCTCGATGACGCCCAGGCCCAGGCCCGTGAGGATGGCGCCCATGATCGAGCCCATGCCGCCGATCACCACCACCGCGAAGACCACGATGATGAGGTTCTGCCCCATCAGCGGCGAGACCTGGATCACCGGCGCCGCCAGCACGCCCGCGAAGGCGGCGAGCGCGACGCCGAAGCCGTAGGTCAGCGTGATCATCAGCGGAACGTTGACGCCGAAGGCCTCGACCAGGCGCGGGTTCTCGGTGCCGGCGCGCAGGTAGGCGCCCAGGCGCGTTTTCTCGATCACGAACCAGGTGGCGAAGCAGACCACCAGCGAGGCCACCACCACCCAGGCCCGGTAGTTGGGCAGGATCATGAAGCCGAGGTCGGTGGCGCTGGCCAGCGCATCGGGCGTGTCGTAGGGCAGGCCCGAGACGCCGTAGACGGAGCGGAACACCCCCTCGATCAAGAGCGTGAGGCCCAGCGTGAGCAGCAGGCCGTAGAGATGGTCGAGCTTGTAGATCCAGCGCAGCAGCAGCCGCTCGATCACGACGCCGAAGAGGCCGACGACGATCGGCGCCGCGATGAGCATCACCCAGTAGTTGATCCCGAGGTAGTTCATCGCCATCCAGGTCAGCACCGCCCCCAGCATGAACAGGGCGCCGTGCGCGAAGTTGATAACGTTGAGCAGGCCGAAGATCACCGCGAGTCCGAGGCTCAGGATCGCGTAGAACGATCCGTTGACCAGCCCGAGGAGGAGCTGGCTCAGCAGGGCAGGCAGCGAAATTTGCATACGGGGAAGAACGATGAGCGGGATCGGCGGGTCAGCTTATTTCCAGAGGGCGCACTTGGACTCGGCCTTCGTCGTGAAGACCTGGTCGCCCGGCAGCGTCTTGACGACCTTCAGGTAGTCCCAGGGCTGCTTCGATTCAGAGGGCGCCTTGACCTGCACCAGGTACATGTCGTGCACCATGCGCCCGTCGGCGCGGATCTGGCCCTTGGCATAGAAGTCGTTGATCGGCAGCTTCTTGAGCTGCTCCATCACCTTGTCCGAATCGGTCGACTTGGCCGCCTCGACCGCCTTCAGGTAGGTCATGGTGGCCGAGTAGTCGGCCGCCTGGATGTCGGTCGGCATGCGCTTGGTCTTCTCGAAGTAGCGGGTCGCGAACTTGCGCGAGGCGTCGTTCAGGTCCCAGTACCAGCTGGTCGTGTGCAGCAGGCCTTCGGTGTTCTTCAGGCCCAGGCTGTGCACGTCGGACAGGAACACCAGCAGGCCCGCGGTCTTCATGGTCTTGCCGATGCCGAATTCCCTGGCGGCCTTGATCGAGTTGATGGTGTCGCCGCCGGCGTTCGCCAAGCCCAGGATCTGGGCCTTGGAGTTCTGCGCCTGCAGGAGGAAGGACGAGAAGTCCGAGGCGTTGAGCGGATGGCGCACCTTGCCGACTACCGTGCCGCCCTTCTCCTTCACGATTCGCTCGGTGTCGCCCTCCAGCGCATGGCCGAAGGCGTAGTCGGCGGTCAGGAAGAACCAGCTCTTGCCGCCCTGCTCCACCACCGCGCCGCCGGTGCCCTTGGCCAGGGCCACGGTGTCGTAGGCGTAGTGCACGGTGTAGGGGCTGCACTGGTCGTTGGTCAGCGCCGAACTGGCCGCGCCGTTGGTGAAGAACACCCGCTTCTTCTCCGACGCCACCTTGGCGGTGGCCAGCGCCGCGCCGGAGTTGGTGCCGCCGAAGACCATGGTCACGCCTGCCGTGTCGATCCATTCGCGCGCCTTGGAAGCGGCGATGTCGGCCTTGTTCTGGTGGTCGGCCGTGAGCAGTTCGATGGGCTGGCCGAGCGCCTTGCCGCCGAAGTCGGCGATGGCCATCTCGATCGCGGTGGCGCCTCCCTTGCCCTCGAGGTCGGAGTACAGGCTCGACATGTCGGTAACGAAGCCGATCTTGACTTTCTCCTGCGCCTGCGCGCCGGAAGCCAGGGCCAGGGCGCCGACGGCCAGCGCGATCGCGGTGAATGCAGTCTTCATGGTGTCTCCTTCAAGCAAAAAAAAGTGAACGGGATCAGACGCCGAGCAATTCGTGCAGTGTCGGCATCTTGGCGTCGAGCTCGGATGCACCGAATTTTTCGACAATGCGGCCGTGCTCCATCACGTAGAACCGGTCGGCCAGCGGTGCTGCAAAACGGAAGTTCTGCTCCACCATGACCACCGTGTAGCCCTTGCCGCGCAAGGTGTGGATCATGCGGGCCAGGGCCTGCACGATCACCGGGGCCAGTCCCTCCGAGATCTCGTCGAGCAGGAGCAGCCGGGCGCCGGTGCGCAGGATGCGCGCCACTGCCAGCATCTGCTGCTCGCCGCCAGACAGGCGCGTGCCCTGGCTGTTGCGGCGCTCGGCCAGGTTGGGGAACATGGCGTAGATTTCCTCCACCGACATGCCCTTCTCCGCTCCCTTGAGTGCGGGCGGCAGCAGCAGGTTCTCTTCGGCCGAAAGGCTGGCGAAGATGCCGCGCTCCTCCGGGCAGTAGCCGATGCCGTGGTGCGCGATGCGGTGCGTGGCCATGCCGATGGTCTCGGTGCCGTGGACCTTGATGCTGCCCTTGCGCGCGCCGGTCAGGCCCAGGATGGCGCGCATCGTGGTGGTGCGCCCGGCCCCGTTGCGGCCGAGCAGCGTGACCACCTCGCCGGGCTGCACGACCATGTCGACGCCATGCAGCACGTGGGATTCGCCGTACCAGGCGTGGAGGTCCTTGATTTCGAGTGCAGGAGCGCTCATTCAATGGGCTCCCTGCAACTGGCCGTCGGTGGTGCCCATGTAGGCTTCCATCACCTGCGGGTTCCGCGAGACCTCGGCATACGGCCCCTCGGCCAGCACGGCGCCGCGCTGCAGCACCGTGATGGTGTCGGCGATGGTGGAGACCACGCTCATGTTGTGCTCCACCATCAGGATGGTGCGGCCGGCCGAGACACGCTTGATCAGCTCGGCCACGCGGTGTACGTCTTCATGGCCCATGCCCTGCGTGGGCTCGTCGAGCAGCATCAGCTCGGGCTCCATCGCGAGCGTGGTCGCGATCTCGAGCGCGCGCTTGCGGCCGTAGGGCAGGTTCACGGTCTCCTCGTCGGCGAGTTCCTCGAGGCCGACTTCGGCCAGCAGCGCGCGGGCGCGGGCATCGAGCGGCTTGAGCGTCTTCTCGCTCTTCCAGAAATGGTAGGAGGTGCCGAGCGCGCGCTGCAAGCCCAGGCGCACGTTCTCGAGCAGCGTGAGATGCGGAAACACGGCGGAGATCTGGAAGGAGCGGATGATGCCGCGGCGCGCGATCTGCGCGGGGCGCTCGCCCGTGATGTCCTGGCCGTTGAAGAGGATGGTTCCCGAGGTGGGCTCGAGGAACTTGGTGAGCAGGTTGAAGCAGGTCGTCTTGCCGGCGCCGTTGGGCCCGATCAAGGCGTGGATGGAGCCGCGCACCACCTTCAGATCGACGTTGCTGACGGCGGTGAAGCCCTTGAATTCCTTGGTGAGCTGGCGTGTCTCGAGAATGATGTCGCTCATCTCGCGCGGTCGCCCGGGTACTGGCAGGAAAGATCGGTCATGCGGTTCATTTGGGCGCGCCACCATGGCTGCGCGAAACGCATTGTTTGCAGCCGCAGCAACACTTGCCTACTGGGGCAAATGCCTATGCTGCACCGCAACCAGCGTCAGGCGCACGAAAGCCCGCCACGTCCGCGGAAGGACGTGACGGGCGGGCGTTGCCGCAAGGTGCTCAGTGCGCTCCGGCGGCCGCGTCCGATGCGCCGGTGCCGCGCGCGGGCTTCGCGAGCCACACGAAGGGAATCAGCAGCAGGAACAGGACCGCCGACGCATAGAACACATCATTGGCCGCCAGCATGAAGGACTGCTGGTCCACCATGCGGTTGATCTGGCCCAGCACCTGCTCGGCGGAGAAGCCGCTCGCACTCAGCCCGGCCATGGCGCTGTTGGCGGCGGCGCTGCCCGCGTTGACCGACTCGACCAATTGCGCATGATGCAGCGCTGCGCGGTTCTCCCACAGCGTGGTCGCGATGGAGGTGCCCATCGCACCCGCAGTGATGCGCGCAAAGTTCGACAAGCCCGAGGCGGCCGCGATGCGGTCGGGCGCGAGGCCCGAGAGCGTGATCGTCACCAGCGGGATGAAGAAGAAGGCCATCGCCACGCCCTGGATCACGGTCGGGATCATGATGGTCCAGAAGTCGGCCTGGGTGTTGAAGTTCGAGCGCATCCACAGCACCAGCGCGAACACCAGGAAGGAGAAGGTCGCGTAGCGGCGCGGATCGATCTTGCCCACGGTGAGGCCGACCATCGGCGAGAACACGATCGCCAGCAGCCCCACCGGCGCCATGATCATGCCGGCCTGCGTGGCGGTGTAGCCCATGAACTGCTGCAGCCACAGCGGCAGGATCACGACGTTGCCGAAGAACAGCCCGTAGGCCACCGCGGTGGCGAGCGCGCCGGACCAGAAGTTGCGCCGCTTGAAGAGCGACAGGTCTACCACCGGATGCTTGTCGGTCAGCTCCCACACCAGGAAGAAGGCGAAACCGACCACCGCCACCACCGCCATCGCGACGATCTCGGGCGAATGGAACCAGTCGAGCTCCTTGCCCTTGTCGAGCATCAGCTGCAACGAGCCGACCCACAGCACCAGCAGCGCCAGGCCGATACCGTCGATCGGCACCTTGCGCGTGCTGCTCTCGCGCTTGTGGTAGATGCCCCAGGTGATGCCGGCGGCGAGCAGGCCCACCGGGATGTTGATGTAGAAGATCCAGGGCCAGGAGATGTTGTCGGTGATCCAGCCGCCCAGGAGCGGCCCCATGACCGGCGCGACGAGCGTGGTCATCGACCACATCGCCATCGCGAGGCCGGCCTTGGCCTTCGGGTAGCTCGACAGCAACAGCGTCTGCGACAGCGGGATCATCGGCCCGGCCACGAAGCCCTGCAGCGCGCGGAAGGCGATCAGCGTGGTCATGTTGGGCGCCAGGCCGCACAGCCACGAGCTGATGATGAACAGCAGCACGCTGGCCATGAACAGGCGCACCTGGCCGAAGCGCTGCGTGAGCCAGCCGGTGAGCGGCACCGCGATCGCGTTGGCGACGGCGAAGCTGGTGATGACCCAGGTGCCCTGCGTGGAGCTCACGCCCAGGTCGCCGGAGATGGCCGGCAGCGACACGTTCGCGATCGAGGTGTCGAGCACGTTCATGAAGGTCGCGGCCGAGAGCGCGATCGTGCCCCACAGGCGGGCCGAGCCTTCGAGCGGCGGATGGGCGGCGGCAGCCGCGGCGGTGGCCATCGTGCGCGCCTTCGCTCAGATCGGGTTCACGTGCGAGACGGCCGAGCCGGCAGCGGGTGCTGCGCCATGCGGCTGCTTCGCCGCGCCGGCGATCGCCGGGGTACGGCCCAGGTTGGCGGCGATGATGCGCTGCACCTCGGCGTCGGCGCCCTGGTCGAGCTGGCTGTAGACCTGCGTCTGGGCCAGCGCGGTGGCGCGCGGCGCATCGGCCAGCGTCTTGCCGCCCTTCTGCCGCACGTCGACCTCCACGTCCATCGACAGGCCCACGCGCAGCGGGTTGGCCTTGAGCTGCTCGGCGTCGAGCGCGATGCGCACCGGCACCCGCTGCACCACCTTGATCCAGTTGCCGGTGGCGTTCTGCGCCGGCAGCAGCGCGAAAGCGGCGCCGGTGCCCACGCCCAGGCCGGCCACGCGGCCGGTGTACTCGACCTTCTTGCCGTAGACGTCGGCCGTGAGCTTCACCGGCTGGTCGAGGCGGATGCTGCGCAGCTGCACTTCCTTGAAGTTGGCGTCGACCCACACCTGGTTGAGCGGCACGATCGACATCATCGGCGTGCCGGCCGCGACGCGCTGGCCGAGCTGCACGGTGCGCTTGGCCACGTAGCCTTCGACCGGCGCCGGCAGCGCCACGCGCTGCGTCGCGAGGTAGGCCTCGCGCACCTTGGCGGCGGCGGCCTGCACGCTGGGGTGCTGCTCGACGGTGGTGCCCTCGGTCAGTGACTGGTTGCTGGCCAGTTGCTCGCGCGCCGCGATCACGCCGGCCTGCGCCGCGGCCAGCGCGCTCTTCGCGTTGGCCAGCGCGGTCTCGGCATGGTTGAGCTCTTCCTTCGACACCGCGCCGTTGCCCGTCAGCGCCTGGCGGCGCTTGAGGTCGTCCTGCGCGCGGGCGATGTCGCTCTGCGCCTTCACGATGTCGGCCTGGCGCAGCGAGACCTGCGCCGCCAGCGAGCCGTTGTTGGCATAGAGGGTGCGCACCTGGCGCACCGCCTGGCCGAGCGCCGCCTCGGTCTGCTCGAGGGCCACCTTGGCATCGGCCGGGTCGAGCTGCACCAGCGGCTGGCCGGTCTTCACCAGGTCGGTGTCGTCGGCCATGATGGCCATCACGGTGCCGCCGATCTGGGGCGTGATCTGGATCACGTTGCCCTGCACGTAGGCGTTGTCGGTCGTTTCGTAGCGGCTGGCGACCAGCCATTCGTAGGCGCCCCAGCCGGCGCCGGCGATCACCACCGCAGCGGCGAGCGCAGTGAGCGCGCGGCGGCGCTTGTTGTTGGCGGGGGCCGGTGCATCAACGGCGGCGATGTTGGTGTTGGTGTTGCTGCTGTCCATGGGAATGTCCTTCGGATTCGCGCGTGGCTTCAGGGATGTTGGGTCGCGGGCTTGGCTGCCGCGGCGGTCGTTTCGGTGTCAGAAGCTGTGAATGCATCTGGCGCGCCCGAGCAGCCCGTCCAGGTGGCTCCAATCAAGGCGGAAAGCGCAGCCGTAGCTCGTGCTACGGCGAGCATTTGCAACGCAGAGTGGGGCCGTCTGGGCGGGATGAGCGGGCGTGACGGATGCATTTACAGCTTCTCAGGCTGCCAGCCGCCGCCCAGCGCGCGGGCGAGGCCCACTTGGGTCTCGAGGGCGCGTGCGGCCAGGTCCACGGCCTGGCGGCGTTCGGCGAGCACGGTGGTCTCGGCCGTCAGCACGTTGAGGTAGTTGCCGAGGCCGGCGCCATAGCGCTGCGCGGCGATGTCGTAGGCCGACTCGGCGGCGCGCTGCGATGCGGCCTGCTCGGCCTGCTGGCGCGCGACCGACTGCACGCTGCTGACCTGGTCGGCGACGTCGCGCACGGCGTCGAGCACGGTAGCGTTGTAGCTCTCGATCGCGGCATCGAGGTCGGCCGTCTTGCCGCGCAGGTTGGCGCGCAGCCGGCCGCCTTCGAAGATGGGCAGCCGCACGGCCGGGCCCACGCCCCACTGCTCGCTGCCGGACTTGGTGAGATTGCCGAAGCCGAGGGCGGAGAAGCCGGCGAAGGCCACCAGGTTGATGTTCGGATAGAACTGGGTCTTGGCGTTGGCGACGTCGCTGGTGGCCGCCTCGACGCGCCAGCGCGCAGAGGCGATGTCGGCACGGCGGCCCAGCAGGTTGGCCGGGATGGTCGGCTGCAGCGCGATGGGGCGGATGCCCGCGAGCTTCGGCGCGGCCAGGCCCTGGGCGGTGCCGGGCTTGGCGACCAACGCGTCCAGCGCATGCTGGGCGATCTCGATCTGCTCGTTGAGCGCTTCGATCTGCTGGCGCGCCTGCGGCAGGCCGCCTTCGCTCTGGTACTGCTCGAGGCGCGTGTCCAGGCCGGCGGAGACGCGGTCGCGCACCAGCTTGAGGGTTTCCTCGCGCTGCGTGAGCGTGCGGTTGGCCACGGTCAGCTGGTCGTCCAGGCGGGCCCATTGGAAATAGGCGCGGGCCACGTTGCTGGCCAGCAGCACGCGGGCCGCGTCGGCATCGGCCGCCGCGGCATTGGCGGCGCCGACCGCGCTCTCGATGGCGGTGCGGTTCTTGCCGAAGAAGTCGAGCTCCCAGCTCGCATTGAGCTGAAGCGTGCCCAGCTCCTGGATCGAGCCGCCGAGCGGCGCGGGATAAATGGAGTTGCCGCTGAACTTCTCGCGCGTGAGGTCGAGCTGGCCGTCGAGCTTGGGCTTGCGGGCGGCTTCCGCCACGCCGACCGCGGCCTGGGCGCGTTCGAGGCGGGCACGCGCGACCTGCAGGTTGGGGTTGCCCTGCAGGGCCTGGTCGACCAGCGCGTTCAGCTGGGCGTCGCCGAAAGCCAGCCACCACTGGCTGTCGACAGTGGGCGCGGCCAGTTCGGCGGCCTGGCTGGACAGGCCCAGCGAATCGGCATCGCGCAGTTTCGCGTGCGAATCGATGTGGCCCATGTCGGCGCAACCGGCCAGGAACAGCGCCGCTGCGGCGGCGAGGGCGGTCATCGGGCGCCGTGCAAATTCAGGAAGAAGCGGGATCATTCTTTTCTCCACGGGCCGCAACGGCCTGGGCGTTGTCGAGGATGCGGTGCAGGAAGCCCTTGAGCTGTTGCCACTCTTCCCGGCTGAAGCCGGCCAGCACTTCGTTCTGCACGCTGCACAGCACATGGGGCACCTGGCGCGCGGCTTCGCGGCCCTCCTCGGTGAGTTCGATGTTGACCACGCGCCGGTCGGACAGGGAGCGCACGCGCCGGCACAGGCCCTTGGCTTCCAGCCGGTCGAGCAGCCGCGTCATGGCGCCGGTGTCGAGCTGGCATTCACGCGCGAGCTCGGCGACGGTCTCGGCATGGCCCAGGTGGAGCTTGAACAGGGGCGCCCATTGCGGGAAGGTCGGCCCGCTGGGCTCGGACATCTTGTTCGAGACGAGCTGGCCGACGATGGTCGTGATGCGGCGCATCATGTGGCCGACGCTTTCCTCGGCGAGGTAACCCTCCGGCTGGTAGAAGTCGGGAATCGCGGGTAATCCCTCGAGTGGCACCGGCGCGTCGCCTTCCGGACGTGTTGGCTGGGACATCGCGGAATATTAGTGTCATGACAGTAATTGTCAAGGCTGCCTTTGAATGGGCAAGCGCTGGCTAGAATCCGGCTCATGGTTTCCCCTGCCTCGGCCGCCAAAGGCTCCCCTCGATCGCTCTCGGGCTTGGCGCCCTTTTTGCGGCCCTACCGCGTCCAGATCGCACTGGCCGGCGTGTTCCTGGTACTGGCGGCGGCGACCACACTGGTGTTTCCCCTGGCCCTGCGCAGCCTGATCGACGGCGGCCTGATCGTGGCCGACCGCGGCGCGCAGACGATGGCGCTGCGCGATCATTTCCTCGCCCTCTTCGGCGTCGCCGTGGCGCTCGGGGTCTTCTCGGCGGCGCGCTTCTACACCGTGAGCTGGCTGGGCGAGCGCGTCACTGCCGACCTGCGCAACGCGGTCTATGCCCATGTGCTGCGCCAGAGCCCGGCCTTCTTCGAGACCACGCAGACCGGCGAGGTGCTGTCGCGGCTGACGGCCGACACGACGCTGGTGCAGACCGTGGTCGGCTCCTCGCTCAGCATGGGGCTGCGCAACGCGGTGATGGGGATCGGCGCGCTGGGCATGCTGGTCTGGACCAACCCGTACGTGATGGTGCAGGTGCTGGGCATCCTGGTGCTGGTGGTGCTGCCCAGCATGTGGTTCGGCCGCCGGGTGCGCCGGCTCTCGCGCGCCAGCCAGGACCGGGTGGCCGATTCGAGCGCCATCGCGGCCGAGGTGCTGAACGCGATCCCCGTGGTGCAGAGCTACACCGCCGAGGCGCGCGAGGCGGCGCGCTTCGACGCCTCCACCGACGACGCCTTCCGCACCGCCGTGCGCCGCACCAAAGCGCGCTCGGTGCTGGTGGCCTTCATCATCATCGCCACCTCGGCCGCCCTGCTGTGGGGGCTGTACCAGGGCACGCAGGCGGTGCTGCGCGGCGACATCACGGCCGGGCACCTGGGGCAGACGGTGGTCTACGTGATCATCCTGGCCAGCGCGGCGGCGGTGCTGGGCGAGGTTTACGGCGACCTGCTGCGCGCGGCCGGCGCTACCGAGCGGCTGATGGAGCTGCTGCATGCCAGGCCGGCGATCGTGTCGCCGACGCGGCCCGCGCAGGCGGCGGTGCCGGCAGCCGGGAGCGCCGTGCGATTCGAGCAGATCGGCTTCCACTACCCCTCGCGCCCCGGCACGCCGGCCTTGCGGGACTTCAGCCTGGACATCGCACCGGGTGAGACGGTCGCCCTGGTGGGATCGAGCGGCGCGGGCAAGAGCACGGTGTTCCAGTTGCTGCTGCGCTACTACGACCCGCAGTCGGGCCGCATCCTGCTCGACGGCGCGCCGCTCGCGGACCTCGCCCTCGACGCGCTGCGCACCCGCATCGGGCTGGTGCCGCAGGACGCGGTGATCTTCTCGGCCAGCGCCTTCGAGAACATCCGCTACGGCCGGCCCGAGGCCAGCGCCGAGGAGGTGTACGCCGCGGCGCGCGCCGCCTTCGCCGACGGCTTTCTGCGCGCCCTGCCCGAGGGCTACGACACCTTCCTGGGCGAGCGCGGCGTGCGGCTGTCAGGCGGCCAGCGCCAGCGCATCGCGATTGCGCGAGCGATGCTCAAGAACCCGCCGCTGCTGCTGCTCGACGAGGCCACCAGTGCGCTCGATGCGGAGAGCGAGCGCATGGTGCAGGCGGCGCTGGAATCGGCGATGGCGGACCGCACCACGCTGGTCATCGCGCACCGGCTGGCGACGGTGCAAAGGGCCGACCGCATCATCGTGCTCGATCACGGCGGTATCGTGGAACAGGGGACGCACGCGGCGCTGGTGGCACAGAACGGTGTCTATGCGCGCCTGGCGGCGCTCCAGTTCGCAGCCTGAAACAGCGAGCGCAGCTACTGCAGCGTTTCCTTGAGCGCCGGCGGCAGGGGCAGCGAAAAGACCGAAATGCCCTCGTCGAGCAGGTCCTTGGCTTCCTCGCGCGTGGCTTGGCCACGGATGCCGCGCTCCTCGGCCTCGCCGTAGTGCATCTTGCGTGCCTCGGCGGCGAAGCGGTCGCCGACGTCCTCGGTCTTGGCCATCACCTCGCGCACGGCGCGCATCCAGCGGCCCTCGGGCGAGTCGCTCTGGGCGACAGCGGGCACCGGGGCAGGCTCGGCGGGCGGCTTGGCATTGCCGAGATTCAGGCGCGGCGCGGTGAGCAGCTTGGTGATGGCCGTGTCGCCGCACAGGGGACAGGACACCAGGCCGCCGGCGAGCTGCGTCTCGAAGTCGCCGTTGGACGCGAACCAGCCCTCGAAGCCGTGGCCGTGCGCGCATTGGAGGTTGAGGACCTTCATGCGCGGATTATGGTCCGGCGGGTGGGAAGTCGGCGCTTTTCCAGTCGAGCGTCCATGCGCCCGACAGGACGTTCTGCAGCCAGAGCGTGCAGGTCAGCGTCTTGGCATCCGACACGGTGCCGTCGCGGCACCAGTCCAGCAGTTGCGCAGGGGTGGCCGCGGTCAGCTCGACGAATTCCTCATGGTCGAGCTGCTGGCTGCCCACCGTGAGGCCGCGCGCGAAGTAGATGTGGATGATCTCGGTCGAATAGGCGACCGCCAGGTGCATGGCGCCGGCATGGGCCCATTCGCGTGCGGTGTAGCCGGTTTCCTCCTGCAGCTCGCGCTGGCCGCAGAACAAGGGGTCCTCGCCGGCATCGAGCTTGCCGGCCGGAAACTCTGTCATGACCCGGTCGAGCGGGTAGCGGTACTGGCGCACCATCGCCACGCGACCGTCGTCGAGCAGCGGCACCACCACCACCGCGCCGGGGTGGAGGATGTATTCGCGGGTCGCAGTCTTGCCGTCGGGCAGGCGCACGGTGTCGCGCTTGGCCTCCAGGAAGTTGCCCTTGAAGAGCAGCTCGCTGGCGATGCCCTCTTCCTTCAGATGCGCGTCGTCCATGTCAGGTCTCCTGCCGGGCCGCCCCAAGGGAGGCCTGCGCCCCCTCAGGGGGCAGCGAATACACGAAGTGAAGAGCGTGGGGGCTCATTTCCGATGCTTGAGGAGGTAGCGCCAGGTGAAGCCCGGGAACGCGAGCACGAGGAACAGCGCCCCGGTGACGGCGTAGAACTCCCAGCCTTGCGGCGCGATCTGGCCGGCGCGGCGCTCGAACAGGAGCCCGATGCCGCCGGCCGCGAAATAGAGGATCACCAGCTCGCCCAGCCGCAGGGCCAGCGACTTGGCACGCGCCGCGAGCGGCACCATGCCGAGCAGGCGCTCGTTCAGGAAGGGCAGATTGGCCGCGAGCAGCGCGACGAGCAGCACCACCCAGACCGAGGCACCCTGCGACACAGCCTCAGCCGGCCAGCGTGGCCACGATGGCCCGGGCGCACAGCGACATGAGGCCGCCAGGTACGATGCCCAGGATCAGGATCAGCGCGCCGTTGACGGCCAGCACGGTGCGCACGTCGCGCGGCGCCGAGACGGTGGTCGCCGTCACCGGCGCGTCGAAGTACATCACCTTGACCACGCGGATGTAATAGAAGGCGCCGACCAGCGACATCACGACCGCGAACACCGCCAGCGCGATGTACAAGCCCTGGCCGGAGGCGATCAGCGCCTGCAGCACGGCCAGCTTGGCGTAGAAGCCGACCAGCGGCGGGATGCCCGCCAGCGAGAACATGGCGATGGCCATCACGCCGGCATAGAGCGGGCTGCGCTGGTTGAGGCCGGCGAGATCGGTGATCTCCTCGCTCTCGAAGCCCTCGCGCGCCAGCAGGAGGATGATGCCGAAGCTGGCCAACGTGGTCAGCACATAGGTCACGATGTAGAACATCGAAGCGCTGTACGCGAACTGTGCGTTGTAGGTGCTGTTGTTGACCACGCCCGCCACCATGCCCAGCAGCATGAAGCCCATCTGCGAAATGGTCGAGTAGGCCAGCATGCGCTTGAGGTTGGTCTGCGCAATGGCCGCCAGGTTGCCCACCAGCAGCGAGGCGATGGCCAGCAAGGCCAGCATCTGCTGCCAGTCGAACGCGAGCGGCAGCAGCCCCTCGACCAGCAGGCGGATGATGATGGCGAAGGCAGCCAGCTCGGGCGCCGCGCCGATCATCAGCGTGACGGCCGTGGGCGCGCCCTGGTAGACGTCGGGCACCCACATGTGGAACGGCGCCGCGCCGACCTTGAAGGCCAGGCCGGCCACGATGAACACCAGCCCGAAGACCAGCACCTGGTGGTTGACCTTGCGGCTGGCAATGGCCTTGAAGACCTCGGTGGTGTCGAGCGACCCGGTGGCGCCGTACATCATCGACAGGCCGTAGAGCAGGAAGCCGCTGGCCATGGCGCCGAGGACGAAGTACTTCATCGCCGCCTCGCTGGCCACCGCGTTGTCGCGCCGCAGCGCGACCAGCGCGTAGCTCGACAGCGTGAGCAGCTCCAGGCCCAGGTAGATCACCAGGAAGTTGCTGCCCGAGATCATCACGAAGATGCCCAGCAGCGAGAACATGCTCAGGGTGAAGAGCTCGCCGCCGCGCAGCATGCCGCGGTCGGCCGCGTAGGGACGGCCATAGACCAGCGTGACCATCAGCGCCACGGAGGCGAAGCACTTGAGCCAGTTGCCCATCGGGTCGCTCACGACCATGCCGCCGAAGCCGTAGTGGCTCGTGGCGTCGGTGGCCTGCATGCCGGTGAGGACGGCCACCACGGCCAGTGTAAGCAAGGTCAGCACGTAGGTGCGCGTGCGATGGGTGTCGGTCGTGGACAGATCCACCAGCGCGATGATGCAGGCCATGACCAGCAGCACCATCTCGGGGTAGACCGTCATCCAGCTGAGTTTGTCAATCATCTCGTTCTCTTGGGGCCTGGCTACTCAGCCTGGAATCTTGGACGTCTGGACGTGGCGCAGCAGCTCGCTCACGGAGGCATTGCTCGCGTCGGTGAAGGGCTTGGGATACAGGCCCATCCACAGCACCGCGATCGCGAGCAGGGCCAGCATGAGGAATTCGCGGGCGTTGATGTCGTCCAGCTCCTTCACGTGGTCGTTGCCCACCGGGCCCAGGTAGACCCGCTTGTACATCCACAGCGTGTAGGCCGCGCCGAAGATCAGCGCCGTCGCCGCGCCCACGCCCAGCCAGAAGTTGGCCTTGACCGCGCCGATGATCACCATCCATTCGCCGACGAAGCCAGCGGTCGCGGGCAGGCCGCAGTTGGCCATGGCGAACAGCAGCGCGAAGGCCGCGAACTTGGGCATGGTGTTGACCACGCCGCCGTAGTCGGCGATCTGGCGCGAATGCACGCGGTCGTACAGCACGCCGATGCAAAGGAACATGGCGCCCGACACGAAGCCGTGCGCGATCATCTGGACGATGCCGCCCGAGATCCCGATCTCGTTGAAGATGAAGAAGCCCAGCGTGACGAAGCCCATGTGGGCGACCGACGAATAGGCCACCAGCTTCTTCATGTCCTGCTGCACGAGCGCGACCAGGCCGACGTAGATCACCGCGATCAGCGACAGCGCGATCATCAGCCAGGCCCATTCGTGCGAGGCGTCGGGCGCGATCGGCATCGAGAAGCGCAGGAAGCCGTAGGCGCCCAGCTTCAGCATGATCGCCGCCAGCACGGCCGAGCCGCCGGTGGGCGCCTCGACGTGCACATCGGGCAGCCAGGTGTGGACCGGCCACATCGGCACCTTGACCGCGAAGGCCGCGAAGAAGGCGAAGAACAGGAAGGTCTGCTCCCTGGCCGTCAGCGGCAGCTTGTGCCAGCTCAGGATGTCGAAGCTGCCGCCCGACCGGTTGTACAGGTAGATCAGCGCGACCAGCGTCAGGAGCGAGCCGAGCAGCGTGTAGATGAAGAACTTGAAGGCGGCGTAGATCTTCTTCGGACCGCCCCAGATGCCGATGATCAGGTACATCGGGATCAGCGTCGCCTCGAAGAAGACGTAGAACAGCACGCCGTCCAGCGCCGAGAAGGTGCCGATCATGAGGCCCGAGAGGATCAGGAAGGCGCCCATGTACTGGTTGACGCGCTCGGTGATCACCTCCCATGCCGAGATCACAACGACCACCGTGATGAAGGACGTCAACAGCACCAGCCACAGCGACAGGCCGTCGAGGCCGACGTGGTAGTGGACATTGAAACGTTCGATCCAGCTGCTCTTCTCGACGAACTGCATCGCGGCGGTGCCGTTCTGGAAGCGCGTGTAGAGCGGCACGGTGGCCAGGAAGCTCACGATCGAGCCGACGAGCGCGATCCAGCGCACGATGCTCGCGTGCTGGTCGCGACCGATGGCCAGCAGCACGGCGCCGAAGACGATCGGCACCCAGATGGCAAGGCTCAACAAACCCATTTTTGCTTTTCTCCAGTGGCGCGCGGTTTATCTGTTGAACCAGACGAAATACGTCATGAGGATGAAGATGCCCAGGAGCATCGCGAAGGCGTAGTGATAGATGTAGCCCGACTGCATCCAGCGGACGACGCCGGCGACGCGGCCGATCGTTTTCCAGGAGCCGTCGACGATGGCGCCGTCGATGATCCCCTGGTCGCCGCCCTTCCACAGGCCGGTGCCCAGCGCGCGCGTGCCGCGTGCGATCAGGTGCTCGTTGATCCAGTCCATGTAGTACTTGTTCTCGAGCAGGCGGTAGACCGGGCCGAAGGCGCGCTTGATGGCCTCCGGCAGCGCCGGGTTGATCAGGTACATGTACCAGGCCAGCACCACGCCGGCCAGCGCCAGCCAGAACGGCGCCGCGGTCAGGCCGTGCAGGGCCATGGCCATGGGGCCGTGGAAGGCCTCGGCCAGTTCCTTCATCGCGTGATGCTTGCCGGCGTCGACGACGATCGCATCCTTGAAGAACTCGCCGAAGAGCATCGGCTGGATGGTCATGTAGCCGATCACCACCGAGGGGATGGCCAGCAGCACCAGCGGGAGCCAGACCACCCACGGCGACTCGTGCGGCGTGGAGTGATCGTCGTGGTGGCCGTGGTCGGGCTCGGCGTCCGGCTCGTGATGGTGCGCATCCGGGTTCTGGTCGTAGCGCTCCTTGCCGTGGAAGACCAGGAAGTACATGCGGAACGAATAGAAGGCCGTCACGAACACGCCAGCCAGCACCGCCCAGTAGGCGAAGCCGGCGCCCCAGAGATGGCTCTCGTGCACCGCCTCGATGATGCTGTCCTTCGAGTAGAAGCCCGCGAACAGCGGCGTGCCGATCAGCGCCAGCGAGCCCAGCAGCGAGGTGATCCAGGTGATGGGCATGTACTTGCGCACCCCGCCCATCCAGCGGATGTCCTGGTTGTGGTGCATGCCGATGATCACCGAGCCGGCGCCGAGGAACAGCAGCGCCTTGAAGAAGGCGTGCGTCATCAGGTGGAACACCGCCACCGAGTAGGCCGAGGCGCCCAGCGCGACCGTCATGTAGCCCAGCTGCGAGAGCGTCGAATAGGCCACCACGCGCTTGATGTCGTTCTGGATGATGCCCAGGAAGCCCATGAAGAGCGCCGTGATGGCGCCGATCACCAGCACGAAGGACAGTGCCGTGTCGCTCAGCTCGAACAGCGGCGACATGCGCGCCACCATGAAGATGCCGGCCGTCACCATGGTCGCCGCGTGGATCAGCGCCGAGATGGGGGTCGGACCTTCCATCGAATCGGGCAGCCACACGTGCAGCGGGAACTGGGCGCTCTTGCCCATGGCGCCGATGAACAGGCAGATGCAGATCACGGTGATCAGCATCCACTCGGTGCCGGGGAAGCTCAGCTTGGCCAGTTCATCGGCCTTGGCGAAGGCCTCGCCGTAGTTCAGCGTGCCGGCATAGGCGGCAATAAGGCCGATGCCGAGGATGAAGCCGAAGTCGCCCACCCGGTTGACCAGGAAGGCCTTGAGGTTGGCGAAGATGGCGCTCGGCTTGTTGTACCAGAAGCCGATCAGCAGGTAAGACACCAGGCCCACGGCTTCCCAGCCGAAGAACAGCTGGAGCATGTTGTTGCTCATCACCAGCATCAGCATGGAGAAGGTGAAGAGCGAGATGTAGGCGAAGAAGCGGTTGTAGCCCTCGTCCTCCTCCATGTAGCCGATGGTGTAGATGTGCACCATCAGCGAGACGAAGGTCACGACGCACATCATCATGGCCGTCAGGCCGTCGACCAGGAAGCCGACCTCCATCTTGATGCCGTCGACCACCATCCATTCGTAGATGGTGGCGTTGAAGCGGGCGCCGTCGGCCACCACGCTCTTGAGCGTCATGGCCGAGATGACGAAGGCGATGAACACGCCCAGGATGGTCATCGAGTGCGAGGCACTGCGACCGAAGCGGTTGCCGCCGAACTTGGTGCCGAACAGGCCGGCCAGCAACGAGCCGACCAGCGGCGCCAGGGGAACCGCAAGCAGCGCGGATGCGGAGAGAGTTGCGCTCATGTGAATGTCCTAGCCCTTGAGCGCATTGAGTTCGTCGACGTTGATGTTCGACTTGTTGCGGAACAGCAGCACCAGCAGCGCCAGCCCGATCGCGGACTCGGCCGCGGCCACGGTCAGGATGAAGAACACGAAGATCTGGCCGTGCATGTCGCCCAGGAAGTACGAGAAGGCGACGAAGTTCACGTTGACCGCAAGCAGCATCAGTTCGATGCACATCAAGAGCACAATCAGGTTCTTGCGGTTCAGGAAGATGCCGATCACCGACAGCGCGAAGAGCATCGCGCCCAGCGAGAGAAAGTGTCCGAGCGTGATGGTCATGCCTTGGTCTCCCCGGCTGCAGGCGCTTCGTCGACCAAGGGTTGCGCGGCCCGCGTCACGGGCATCTGCACGATGCGCACGCGGTCGCGCGCTTTCACGCGCACCTGGTCGGAGGGGTTCACGTACTTGCTGTCCTTGCGCGTGCGCAGCGTGAGCGCGATGGCGGCGACGATGGCCACGAGCAGGATGACAGCCGCGATCTCCAGCGGGTAGAGGTATTCGGTGTAGAGCAGCTTGCCGAGTTCCAGGGTGTTGGAGGTATCGGGGCCGCTGGCCATCGGACGGCGCGGCTCGGCCAGGCGGAAGCCGCCCATCAGCACCGCGGCCATCTCCAGTGCGATCAGCGCACCGATGCCCGCGGCAAGCGGGAAATGCTTCCAGAAGCCCTGCCGCAGCGCATCGACGTTGATGTCGAGCATCATCACCACGAAAAGGAACAGCACCATCACCGCGCCGACGTAGACCAGCACCAGCGAGATCGCAAGGAACTCGGCGCGCAGCAGCAGCCAGATGGCCGAGGCCTGGAAGAAGGCCAGCACCAGGTACAGCGCCGCATACACGGGGTTGCGCGAGGTGATGACGCGGAAGGCCGCGAACAGCAGCACCGCGGCGAACAGGTAGAACAGACCGGTCTTGACGTCCATGGATCGGTTTCGTTATTTGTTATCGGGCCAAGTCCGCTTCAGCGGTACTTGGCGTCGGCCGCCTTGTTGGCGGCGATTTCTTTTTCGTAGCGGTCGCCCACGGCCAGCAGCATGTCCTTGGTGAAGTACAGGTCGCCGCGTTTCTCGCCGTGGTATTCGAAGATGTGGGTCTCGACGATGGAGTCGACCGGGCAGCTCTCTTCGCAGAAGCCGCAGAAGATGCACTTGGTCAGGTCGATGTCGTAGCGCGTGGTGCGCCGCGAGCCGTCGTCGCGCACGTCCGATTCGATGGTGATGGCGAGCGCCGGGCACACGGCTTCGCAGAGCTTACAGGCGATGCAGCGCTCCTCGCCGTTCTCGTAGCGGCGCAGCGCGTGCAGGCCGCGGAAGCGCGGCGAGAGCGGCGTCTTCTCTTCCGGGAACTGCACCGTGATCTTGCGGCTGAAGGCGTACTTGCCCGTGATGGCCAGGCCCTTGAAGAGCTCGACCAGCATGAAGCTGGAGAGGAAGTCCTTCAGCGAAAACGGCGCGGTCGTGTTCGAGGATGAGCGCGCGAGCGCGCGGGCGGTATGCGCAGACATGGCGACTCCAGTTATTTCCAGATGTTGAAGGGGGTCTGCATCCAGGCGCCGACCACCACCAGCCACACCAGCGTGACCGGGATGAAGATCTTCCAGCCCAGACGCATGATCTGGTCATAGCGGAAGCGCGGGAAGGTCGAGCGGACCCACAGGAACATGGTGACCACGACGAAGGTCTTGAGGCCCAGCCAGATCCAGCCGGGGATGAAGCCGAGGAAATCGAAGGGGGGCAGCCAGCCGCCGAGGAACAGGACCGCGCACAGGATCGAGACCAGCCACATGTTGGCGTACTCGGCCAGGAAGAACATCGCGAAGCTCATGCCCGAGTACTCGATCATGTGGCCGGCGACGATCTCCGATTCGCCTTCCACCACGTCGAAGGGATGGCGGTTGGTCTCGGCCAGGCCGGAGATGAAGTAGACGACGAAGATCGGCAGCAGCGACAGCCAGTTCCACGACAGGAAGCCGATGCCCATCGAGGCGAAGTGGCCCTTGCCCTGCCCCAACACGATGTCGGTCATGTTGAGGCTGGCGGAGACCATGAGCACCACGACGAAGCAGAAGCCCATCGCGATCTCGTAGCTGACCATCTGCGCCGAGGCGCGCAATGCGCCGAGAAAGGCGTACTTGGAGTTCGAGGCCCAGCCCGCAATGATCACGCCGTAGACCTCGAGCGAGGTGATGGCCATGACGAACAGCAGGCCGGCGTTGATGTTGGCCAGCGCGACCTCGGGGCCGAAGGGGATCACGGCCCAAGCGGCCAGGGCCGGCATGATGGTCATGATCGGGCCCAGCAGGAACAGGCCCTTGTTGGCGACCGTGGGGAGGATGATTTCCTTGGTCAGCAGCTTCAGCGCGTCGGCGATGGGCTGCAGCAGGCCCAGCGGACCGATGCGGTTCGGGCCCAGGCGGATCTGCGTGAAGCCGATGGCCTTGCGCTCCCACAGCGTGAGGTAGGCCACGGCCCCCATCAGCGGCAGCACGACCACCACGATCTTGATCAGCGTCCAGATCACCGGCCAGGCGACCGCGGTCCACCACGGGGCCGCAACCAGGCCGAGGCCGAAGCCATGCAGGCTGTCGATCATGCGAGCACCTCCTCGGCTTGCGCAGCGCGCGCATCGGCGGTCAGCTGCAGCGAAGGGGCGCGGCGCACGATCGAATCGAGCTGGTAGATGGCGGCGACGACCGGCGCCGCGGCGTCGGGAACGCGCTCGCCGTCGGGGCGAGCCGCGGTGGCGTTGCTCAGCCGGTCGGCCGGCACCAGGCCGGGGGCCAGGCCGGTGTCGGCCAGCACCTCGGTCGCCGACTCGAAGGAGAAGCCCGGCAGGCCCAGCAGGTTGGCCAGCACGCGCAGCACCTTCCAGGCGGGGCGCGTTTCGCCCAGCGGCTTCACCACAGCATGGAAGCCCTGCACGCGGCCCTCGGCGTTGACGAAGCTGCCAGGCGTTTCGCTGAAGGGCGCGATCGGCAGCAGCACATCGCTGAAGTCGAGGTTGGCCTTGAAGGGGCTCAGCGTCACGACCATCTGGGCATGCGTAAGCGCATCGGCCGCCTTGGTACCGGCGGCCGAGTCGAAGACCGGCTCGGTGTTGAGCAGCAGGACCGCCTTGAGCGCACCCTGCAGCATTTCGCCGGCGTTCAGGCCGGCATCCATGGGCAGTGCGCCGACCAGTTGGGCACCGACGGTGTTGGCGGCCTCGGTCAGATAGCCGACGCTGGCGCCGGTCTGGGCGCCGATCCAGTTCGCCAGCGCCAGCAGCGCGCGGGCTTGGGCGTGGTGAGCAGCCGCATTGCCGAGCAGGATGGCCTTGCGTTCGCCGCCGAGCAGCGAGGCAGCGATGGCCTTGGCCGGGTCGCCGGCTTCGGCAGAACGGGCGATCGGCGCCGCGGCGCCGGTCGTCGCGGCGACCGCGGAGGCGATCTCGGCGAGTGCGTCGATCCAGTCTTGCGCCGGCACGCGCACGGCGTTCGCCACGGGCATGGCCCAGGCTTCATCGTCGGCCAGCAGCTCGGGCGAGGTGAGCGCACTGAGCGCCCCACCCTTGCGCACCGATTGGCGAATGCGCTGCGCGAACAGCGGATGGTCCTTGCGCAGGTTGCTGCCGATCACCAGCACGCGCTGCAGTTGCGACAGCGAGGCGACCGAGGTGCCCAGCCAGCGCACGCCCTCGAAGGCGCCGAACTCGGCGTTGCGCAGGCGGTGGTCGATGTTGGCGCTGCCCAGGCCCTGCATGAGCAGTTTGGCCAGGTGCAGCTCTTCCAGCGTGCTGTGCGGGCTCGCCAGCGTGCCGATGCTTTGCACACCATGGTCGGCCTTGATCTGCTTGAGGCCGTTGGCCACGTACTCGAGCGCGGTCTGCCAGTCGACCTGCTGCCACTGGCCGCCCTGCTTGAGCATGGGCTGCGTCAGGCGCTCGGGGCCGTTCAGGGCCTCGTAGGAGAAGCGATCGCGGTCGGCGATCCAGCACTCGTTGACGTCCTCGTTCTCCAGCGGCACCACGCGCATCACGCGGTTGTTCTTGACCTGGACGATCAGGTTGGCGCCGGTCGAATCGTGCGGGCTCACCGACTTGCGGCGCGACAGCTCCCAGGTGCGGGCGCTGTAGCGGAAGGGCTTGCTGGTCAGCGCACCGACCGGGCAGATGTCGATCATGTTGCCCGAGAGCTCGGAATCGACCGAGCTGCCGAGGAAGGTCTCGATCTCGGCATGCTCGCCGCGGTGCGACATGCCGAGCTCCATCACGCCGGCCACTTCCTGGCCGAAGCGCACGCAGCGCGTGCAATGGATGCAGCGGCTCATCTCTTCCATGCTGATGAGCGGGCCGACGTCCTTGTGGAAGACCACGCGCTTCTCTTCCTCGTAGCGCGAGGAGGAGCCGCCGTAGCCCACGGCCAGGTCCTGCAGCTGGCACTCGCCACCCTGGTCGCAGATGGGGCAGTCCAGCGGGTGGTTGATCAGCAGGAACTCCATGACCGACTGCTGGGCCTTGATGGCCTTGTCGCTCTTGGTGCGCACGATCATGCCCTGCGTCACCGGCGTGGCGCAGGCCGGCATCGGCTTGGGCGCCTTTTCGACGTCGACCAGGCACATGCGGCAGTTGGCCGCGATGCTGAGCTTCTTGTGATAGCAGAAGTGCGGGATGTAGGTGCCCGCCTTGTCGGCCGCATGCATGATCATGCTGCCTTCGACGATGTCGACCTTCTTGCCGTCGAGTTCGATTTCAACCATGTTTGTTTTCTCGCTCAGGCCTTGACCGGTGCCTTCGGGACGTAGCCCGGAATCAAGGCCTCGAACTCGTGGCGGAAGTGCTTGATCATCGCGCGCACCGGCATCGCGGCGGCATCGCCCAGCGCGCAGATGGTGCGGCCCTGGATGTTGTCGGCGACCGAGTTCAGCAGGTCCATGTCGGTGGGCTTGCCGTGGCCGTTGTGGATGCGGTCCACCACGCGCCACAGCCAGCCCGTGCCCTCGCGGCAGGGGGTGCACTGGCCGCAGGACTCGTGCATGTAGAAGTACGAAAGGCGCTTGAGCGACTCGACCATCGAGCGGCTGTCGTCCATCACGATCACGGCTCCGGAGCCCAGCATCGAGCCGGCCTTGGCGATGGAGTCGTAGTCCATCGTGCACTCCATCATGATCGCGGCCGGCAGCACGGGTGCCGAGGAGCCGCCGGGGATCACGGCCTTGAGCTGGCGGCCCTTGCGCACGCCGCCGGCGAGCTCGAGCAGCTTCGAGAAGGGCGTGCCCATCGGCACTTCGTAGTTGCCGGGCAGCTCGACGTCGCCGCTGACCGAGTAGATCTTGGTGCCGCCGTTGTTCGGCTTGCCGCACTCCAGATACGCCACGCCGCCGTTGTTGATGATCCACGGCACCGCAGCGAAGGTCTCGGTGTTGTTGATCGTGGTCGGCTTGCCGTAGAGGCCGAAGCTGGCCGGGAACGGCGGCTTGAAGCGCGGCTGGCCCTTCTTGCCTTCCAGCGATTCGAGCAGCGCCGTCTCTTCGCCGCAGATGTAGGCACCGAAGCCATGCGACGCATGCAGCTGGAAGCTGAAGCTGCTGCCCAGGATGTTGTCGCCCAGGAAGCCGGCCGCCCTCGCCTCTTCCAGCGCCTCTTCGAAGCGCTCGTAGGTCTGGAAGATCTCGCCGTGGATGTAGTTGTAGCCCACGCTGATGCCCATCGCGTAGGCCGCGATGGCCATGCCCTCGATCACGATGTGCGGGTTGAACTGCAGGATGTCACGGTCCTTGCAGGTGCCCGGCTCGCCCTCGTCCGAGTTGCAGACGAGGTACTTCTGGCCGGGGAACTGGCGCGGCATGAAGCTCCACTTCAGGCCGGTCGGGAAGCCCGCGCCGCCGCGGCCGCGCAGGCCGGAGGACTTGACCTCGGCGATCACCTGCTCGGGCGTCAGGCCCTCGCTGAGAATCTTGCGCAGCGCCTTGTAGCCGCCACGCGCTTCGTAGTCAGCCAAGCGCCAGTTGGTGCCGTCGAGGCCGGCGTAGATCTGGGGCTCGATGTGGCGGTCGTGGAAGCAGGTCTGGACGCCGGTGGCCTGGAACTGCGAGAGTACTTGCTCGGGCGTCATCATTGCGCGCCCTCCGCCTTGGCGCCGCGCAGGCCGTCGACCAGCTGATCGAGCTTTTCGTTGCTCATGAAGCTGCACATGGTGCGGTCGTTGACCAGCATCACGGGCGAATCGGCGCAGGCGCCGAGGCACTCGCTTTGCTGCAGGGTGAACATGCCGTCGGCGGTGGTCTCGCCCATCTTGATGCCGAGCTTGTTTTCGAGATGCGCCAGCGCGACTGCGCCGTCGCGCAGCTGGCACGGCAGGTTGGTGCAGACGTTGAGCTTGAACTTGCCCACCGGCTGCTGGTTGTACATGTTGTAGAAGGTCGTGACCTCGTGCACTGCGATCGGCGCCATGCCGAGGTAGGCCGCGATCTCGCGCTCGCGCTGCATGCTGACGTAGCCCTCGTCCTTCTGCACGATCGTGAGCAGGGCCATCACGGCCGACTGCTTGCCCGCGGGCGGGTACTTGGCGACCTCGCGCGCGAAGAGCGCCAGGGTGGCGGCCGACAGCGGCGCCTGGGTGCTGTGGGTGGTGTCGGGAGTCATTCGTTCGCTCACCTGTCGATTTCGCCGAAGACGATGTCCATGGTGCCGATCACCGCGACCGCGTCGGCGATCATGTGGCCGCGCGACATCTCGTCGAGCGCCGCCAGGTGCGGGAAGCCGGGTGCTCGGATCTTCAGGCGGTAGGGCTTGTTGGCGCCATCGCTCACGAGATAGATGCCGAACTCGCCCTTCGGGTGCTCGACGGCGGCATAGGCCTCGCCCTCAGGCACGTGGAAGCCTTCGGTGAAGAGCTTGAAATGGTGGATCAGCTCCTCCATGTTCGCCTTCATCGATTCGCGCGCGGGCGCGGCCACCTTGTGGTTGTCGGTGATCACCGGGCCGGGGTTGGTGCGCAGCCAGGCCGAGCACTGCTGGATGATCCGGTTGGCCTGGCGCATCTCCTCGACGCGCACCAGGTAGCGGTCGTAGCAGTCGCCGGTCTTGCCGACCGGCACGTCGAATTCCATCTTGTCGTAGACGTCGTAGGGCTGCTTCTTGCGCAGGTCCCACTCGACGCCGGAGCCGCGCAGCATCGGGCCGGTGAAGCCCAGGTTGAGCGCGCGCTCGGGCGTCACCACGCCGATGCCGACCGTGCGCTGCTTCCAGATGCGGTTGTCGGTGAGCAGCGTCTCGTACTCGTCGACCATCTTGGGGAAACGCTTGCAGAAGTCGTCGACGAAATCGAGCATCGAACCCTGGCGGTTCTCGTTGAGCTTCTCGATCGCCTTGGCGTTCTTGATCTTGCTGACCTTGTACTGCGGCATCGCGTCCGGCAGGTCGCGGTAGACGCCGCCCGGACGGAAGTAGGCCGCGTGCATGCGCGCGCCCGACACCGCCTCATACAGGTCGAACAGGTCCTCGCGCTCGCGGAAGCAGTAGATGAGCATGTTCATCGCACCGCAGTCCAGGCCGTGCGCGCCCAGCCACAGCAGATGGTTCAGCAGGCGCGTGATCTCGGCGAACATCACGCGGATGTACTGCGCGCGCACCGGCACCTCGAGGCCCAGCATCCGCTCGATGGCAAGGCAGTAGGCGTGCTCGTTGCTCATCATCGAGACGTAGTCCAGCCGGTCCATGTAGGGCAGCGACTGGATGTAGGTGCGGCTCTCGGCGAGCTTCTCGGTCGCGCGGTGCAAGAGGCCGATGTGCGGATCGGCGCGCTGGATCACCTCGCCGTCGAGCTCGAGCACGAGGCGCAGCACGCCGTGGGCTGCAGGGTGCTGGGGTCCGAAGTTCAGCGTGTAGTTCTTGATGTCGGCCATGTCGGTCTCAGTGCAATCCGCCGTAGTTGTCTTCGCGAATCACGCGCGGGGTGATCTCGCGCGGCTCGATCGAGACCGGCTGGTAGATCACGCGCTTCTGCTCCGCGTCGTAACGCATCTCGACGTGACCGGAGACCGGGAAGTCCTTGCGGAAGGGATGGCCGATGAAGCCGTAGTCGGTCAGGATGCGGCGCAGGTCGTCGTGACCCTCGAACACAATGCCGTAGAGGTCGAAGGCCTCGCGCTCGAACCAGGTCGCGGCGCTCCAGATGCCGGTCAGCGAATCGACCACCGGCAGGCCCTCGTTGAGTGCGAAGACCTTGAGGCGAACGCGCTGGTTGAGGCTCACGGACAGCAGGTGGGAGACCACGCAGAAGCGCTCGCCCTCCCACTCGCCTTCACGATAGTCGGAATAGTCCATGCCGCAGAGGTCGATCAGCTGCTCGAACCTGCAACCGGGCGCATCGCGAAGCAGGCGCGCGGCCTCGAGGTAGTCGGCGGCAGGAACCACCACCGTCACCTCGCCGAGCGCGACAGACACGCTTTTGGCCTTGGCGCCGAGCGTTTCCTGGATCTGCTTCTGCAGTGCCTCGGGAGCAATGGCAAAGTCGGTCATCGTCTGTCGCTTCTCAGGCACGTGCAATGGTGTTGGTGCGGCGGATCTTCTGCTGCAACTGGATGATTCCGTAGAGGAGCGCCTCGGCCGTCGGCGGGCAGCCCGGCACGTAGACGTCCACCGGCACGATGCGGTCGCAGCCGCGCACCACCGAGTAGCTGTAGTGGTAGTAGCCGCCGCCGTTGGCGCAGGAGCCCATCGAGAGCACCCAGCGCGGCTCGGGCATCTGGTCGTAGACCTTCCGCAGGGCAGGCGCCATCTTGTTGCACAGCGTGCCGGCCACGATCATCAGATCGGACTGGCGCGGGCTCGGGCGGAACAGCATGCCGAAGCGGTCGATGTCGTAGCGCGCGGCGCCCGCGTGCATCATCTCCACCGCGCAGCAGGCGAGGCCGAAGGTCATCGGCCAGAGCGATCCCGTCTTGGCCCAGTTCACCACCGAATCGTAGGTCGTGGTGACGAAGCCTTCCTTCATGACGCCTTCAATGGCCATCGTGGTTCCTTGTCATTCCCAATCGAGCGCACCCTTTTTCCATTCGTAGACGAAGCCCACGACAAGGATGGCGAGAAAAATCATCATGGCCCAGAAGCCGACCGGTCCGATCTGCTTGAGCGCAATCGCCCACGGGAAGAGAAAGGCGATTTCGAGGTCGAAAAGAATGAAGAGAATCGCCACGAGGTAGTAGCGCACGTCGAATTTCATGCGCGCGTCTTCGAAGGCCTCGAAGCCGCATTCGTAGGGCGAGTTCTTTTGGGCGTCGGGCCGATTGGGGCCGAGGATGTAACCGAGAACCTGGGGCGCTACGCCAACACCCACTCCGACCAGGATGAACAACAGGACGGGGAGGTAGGAATCGAGGTTCATCGGGGTCTTTTACCGCTTAACGCCGACAGGAAGATGAAGCCTCCTGTCGGCGAGATTTGGTGCCGTCGGCGAGACTCGAACTCGCACAGCTTTCGCCACTACCCCCTCAAGATAGCGTGTCTACCAATTTCACCACGACGGCGGTGTTTGCATGTCCGGATGGCATGAGGAACCTGTGAGGTTTTGGCTTTCCGGACAGCTTTAGAGTTTACCCTGAAACGGAGCCGTTTTCTTTTGGCGACGCACTGAAAACGACAAGGAATATCGAGTCGCTTACCCGTGCGGCCCCAAGGCGTCGGCTCACTTGGTCGGGATCTGCGCGGCGCCCGAAGCCGGTGCAGCCGGCGCCGGTGCACCGGAAGCCGGCGCGGCGGGCGCATTGCCGGTAGGAATCTGCGATGCCGGGCCCGATGCGGCCGGCGCGGGCGCCGGCGCGGGCGTGCCAACCACGGCTCGCTCGATCAGGCTGCCGCCGCCGGTGGGACGCGCGTGGCTGAAGTAGGCCAGCAGCAGAGTGCACGCGAAGAAGACCGCGGCCAGCACGCCGGTGGTGCGCGAGAGGAAGTTCGCGCTGCCGCTGGCGCCGAACAGGCTGCCGGCGCTGCCGCTGCCGAAGGCGGCGCCCATGTCGGCGCCCTTGCCGTGCTGGATCAGGATCAGCCCGATCATCGCGAGCGCTGTGAGCATCTGCACGCTCACGAGGATGTTGAGGACCACGTTCATTCGTTCTAACTCCTAAATTCGTTTCGCGGCAGCGCTGTATTCAGCGTGCCGCAGCAATGATCTGCAGAAAGTCGGGGGCCTTGAGCGAGGCGCCGCCGATCAGGCCGCCGTCGATGTCGGGCTGGGCCAGCAGCTCGGCCGCGTTGGCCGCGTTCATGCTGCCGCCGTAGAGGATGCGGATGCCGGCCGCGTGTTCGTTCGCGGCGTGGTGCAGCTGCGCGCGCAGCAGTGCGTGCACCGACTGCGCCTGCTCGGGCGTCGCGGTCTTGCCGGTGCCGATGGCCCAGACGGGCTCGTAGGCGACCACGATCTCGCTGATGCAATGGCCGTTGACATGGATCACGGCCGCCAGCTGGCGCTTGACCACTTCCTCGGTGTGTCCCGCTTCGCGCTCGGCCAGCGTCTCGCCGACACACACGATCGGCGTGATGCCGTTGGCAAGCGCGGCGGCGGTCTTGGCCGCCACGAGTTCGTCGGTCTCGCCGTGGTACTGGCGGCGCTCCGAATGGCCCACGATCGCATAGCGCACGCCGAAGTCCTTCAGCATCGCGGCCGACTGCTCGCCGGTGAACGCGCCCTGCGGCTGGGCCGACAGGTCCTGCGCACCCAGCGCGATGGGCGATCCGGCCACCAGCGATTGCAGCTGCGCCAGGTACGGCGCCGGCACGCACACCGCGACCTCGCAGGCCGGCGCGCCCACACCCTGCAGCAGCGCCTTCACCAGCGTCTCGTTGGCCGCCAGGCTGCCGTTCATCTTCCAGTTGCCGGCGATGAGTTTCTTCTTCGTCGTCATGTCTTTTCCGTCGTTCACCAGGTCAGCACGATCTTGCCGATGTGCTGGTTCGTTTCCATCAGCGCGTGCGCCTGGGCGGCGCCGCTGGGCTCGCCGCCGGCCGCGAACACGCTGTGGATCACGGGCTTGACGGCGCCGCTCTCGAGCAGAGGCCACACCTTCTCGCGCAGGGACTTGGCGATCGCGCCCTTGAAGGCGACCGGCCGCGGCCGCAGCGTCGAGCCGGTAATCGTCAACCGCCGGCGCAGCACCAGGCCCGCGTTGAATTCGCTCTTGGTGCCGCCCTGCACCGCGATGATCACGAGCCGGCCATCCTCGGCCAGGCATTCGATCTCGCGCGGCGCATAGGCGCCGGCCACCATGTCGAGGATGACGTCGACACCCTTGCCGCCGGTCAGCCGCTTGGCCTCCTCGGCGAAGTCGGCCGTCTTGTAGTTGATCGCATGGTCGGCGCCGAGCTTTCTGCAGGCTTCGCACTTCTCGTCGCTGCCCGCGGTCGCAATCACGGTGGCCCCGAAGGCCTTGCCGAGCTGGATCGCGGTCACGCCGATGCCGCTCGTGCCGCCCTGGATCAACAGGGTCTCGCCCTTCTGCAGACGACCACGGTCGAACACATTGCTCCACACGGTGAAGAAGGTCTCGGGCAGCGACGCCGCCTCGGCATCGCTCCAGCCTTTGGGCACCGGCAGGCACTGGGCCACCGGCGCCGTGCAGAGCTGGGCGTAGCCGCCGCCGGCGATCAGCGCGCAGATGCGATCACCGACCGCGAAGCCGGCCTCCTTCATGGCCGCGACATCGCCCGAGACGATCTCGCCGGCGACCTCGAGGCCCGGCAGGTCCGAGGCGCCCGGCGGCACCGGGTAGTTGCCGGTGCGCTGCAGCACGTCGGGGCGGTTCACGCCGCTGGCGGCCACGCGGATCAGCACCTCGCCCGCACCGGCCACCGGCGCCGGCCGCTCGGCCTCGCGCAGCACCTCGGGTGCGCCGAAGGAAGTGATTTCAATGGCTTTCATGCTTTTCTCGGCTCAAACACCCGCCCTCGCGGGCGGGCGCAGGGTTGAACGACGGCAAGGGCGTCACCGCCCTCGCCTCTCAAGCCTGGCGGTCGCCGCCGTTGGGCTCTTGCGGACGGGAGTCCTGCTCGACTGCCACGGCCTGCTCGCCCGCCGGCTCGCCCGCCGGCTCGCCGCTCTCGGCGCGCGGTGCGCGCTCGCCGCGGGGCGGCCGGTCGCCGCGGTCGCCGCGGTCACCGCGGTCACCGCGGTCACCGCGGTCACGGCGCTCGCCACGCTCCTCGCGCGGCGGACGCTCGCTGTACTCCATGCCGGCCGGACGCTCGGTCAGCGCCTTCATGGACAGCTTGACGCGACCCTTGTCGTCGGTCTCGAGCACCTTGACCTTCACGATCTGGCCTTCGCTCAGGTAGTCGGTCACCTTCTCGACGCGCTCGTGCGCGATCTGGCTGATGTGCAGGAGGCCGTCCTTGCCGGGCAGCAAGTTGATCAGCGCGCCGAAGTCCAGGATCTTGGTGACCGGGCCTTCGTAGGTCTTGCCGATCTCGACTTCCGCCGTGATCTGCTCGATGCGCTGCTTGGCCGCCTCGGCCTTGGCCGGATCGGTCGAGGCGATGGTGATGGTGCCGTCCTCGTCGATGTTGATCTGGGTGCCGGTCTCCTCGGTCAGCGCGCGGATCACCGAGCCGCCCTTGCCGATCACGTCGCGGATCTTCTCGGGGTTGATCTTCATCGTGAACAGGCGCGGTGCGAAGGTGGACACCTCGGCCTTGGCCTCGCCCATCGCTTCCTGCATCTTGCCCAGGATGTGCATGCGCGCTTCCTTGGCCTGCGCCAGGGCGACCTGCATGATTTCCTTGGTGATGCCCTGGATCTTGATGTCCATCTGCAGCGCGGTGATGCCGTTGGTCGTGCCGGCCACCTTGAAGTCCATGTCGCCCAGGTGGTCCTCGTCGCCGAGGATGTCGGTCAGCACGGCGAAGCGGTTGTCTTCCTTGATCAGGCCCATGGCGATGCCGGCCACGTGGGCCTTCATCGGCACGCCGGCGTCCATCATCGAAAGGCAGCCGCCGCAGACCGAGGCCATCGACGAGGAGCCGTTCGACTCGGTGATCTCCGACACCACGCGGATGGTGTAGGGGAACTCTTCCTTGGTCGGCAGGCAGGCCACCAGGGCGCGCTTGGCCAGCCGACCGTGGCCGACTTCACGGCGCTTGGTGGAGCCCATGCGGCCCACTTCGCCGGTCGCGAAGGGAGGCATGTTGTAGTGGAACAGGAAGCGGTCTTCGTACTCGCCGGCCAGCGCGTCGATGCGCTGCGCGTCGCGCTCGGTGCCCAGCGTGGTCACCACCAGCGCCTGAGTCTCGCCGCGCGTGAAGAGGGCCGAGCCGTGGGTGCGGGGCAGCACGCCGTTGCGGATCTCGATGGGGCGCACGGTGCGGGTGTCGCGGCCATCGATGCGCGGCTCGCCCGACAGGATCTGGCTGCGCACGATCTTCGACTCGATGGCGAACAGCAGGTCGCCGACCTTGCCCGCGTCGAAAGCCTCGCCGCTTTCCTTGAGCGACTCCATCACGCTCGCGTTGGATTCGCGCAGGGCCTGCGTGCGGGCCTGCTTGCTGCGAATCTGGTAGGCGGCGCGCAGCTTTTCCTCGGCCAGGCCGGTGACCTTGGCGATGAAGGCTTCGTCCTCGGCCGGCGGCTGCCAGTCCCAGACGGGCTTGCCGGCTTCACGCACCAGTTCATGGATGGCGTTGATCGCGATGCCGGCCTGCTCGTGGCCGAACACCACGCCGCCGAGCATGATTTCCTCGCTCAGTTGCTGCGCTTCGGACTCGACCATCAGCACGGCCGCTTCGGTGCCGGCCACGACCAGGTCCATCTGCGACTCCTTGCGCGCGGTCTGGCCCGGATTCAGCACGTACTGGCCGTTGATATAGCCCACGCGCGCGGCACCGATCGGGCCGTTGAAGGGAATGCCGGAAATCGACAGCGCAGCGCTCACGCCGATCATGGCGGCGATGTCGGCATCGACTTCGGGGTTGAGCGAGAGCGTGTGGATCACCACGTGCACTTCGTTCAGGAAGCCCTCGGGGAACAGCGGGCGGATCGGGCGGTCGATCAGGCGCGAGGTCAGGGTCTCGAGCTCGCTGGGCTTGGCTTCGCGCTTGAAGAAGCTGCCGGGGATCTTGCCGGCCGCGTAGGTCTTCTCGATGTAGTCGACGGTCAGCGGAAAGAAGTCCTGGCCCGGCTTGGCGGACTTGGACGCGACCACGGTGGCCAGCACGACGGTACCGTCGATGTCGACCACGACGGCGCCGCTGGCCTGGCGAGCGATCTCGCCGGTTTCCAGGACGACGGTCTTGTCGCCCCACTGGAAGGTCTTGGTGACTTTGTTGAAGAGGCTCATGTCTAGCTCCTGTTTCTTGTGGGCGGTTCGGCCTGCGGCGGTCGCAGGTTCCGCGGAGGGGGAGCGCTTTTCAGAACACGATGCCATTCCAGGGAAGCTCAGGGAGAACTTCATTGGAATGACACAGCTTCGCTCTGTACGGCACTCCTGGTTCGATTCGCGAAGTAAAAAACGCCTGAGCTAGCGGACTAACCCAGGCGTTCCTTCATGCGAATCAGCTTACTTGCGCAGACCCAGCTTGGCGATCAGCGCGGTGTAACGGTCGGCGTCCTTGGACTTCAGATAGTCGAGCAGCTTGCGGCGGCGGCTCACCATGCGCAGCAGGCCGCGGCGACCGTGGTGGTCCTTGGCGTGCGTCTTGAAGTGCGGGGTGAGTTCGTTGATGCGGGCGGTCAGCAGTGCGACTTGCACTTCGGGGCTGCCGGTGTCGTTGGCGGCGCGGGCGTTGTCCTTGACAACTTCGGCCTTGATGGAGGCTGCGATCATGCGATGAGTTTCCTGTTCCGGGATGTTTGACTTGCGGCGAGCGCTGGAACTGCGCCCGCCGTGCGCCTTGCGGCATGCAAAGCCTTGGGATTATACATCGGCACTCTGATCGGGCCTGCGTGGCTTGCCCGCAGCGACCAGCCGGTGTGCCCCCGGGCCCAGCGAGCCGAGCTGATCCGCGGGATTGCGCAGGCGGCAGCGGTCGATCGACAGGCAGCCGCAACCGATGCAATCGGAGAGCGAGTCGCGCAGCATCTCGAGCTGGCGAATCCGGCCGTCGAGTTCTTCGCGCCAGGCCTTGGACAGCCGGGCCCAATCGTCCCGCGTCGGCGTCCGGCCTTCGGGCAGCCGGGCCAGCGCCGCGCCGATATCGGCGAGCGGAATGCCCACCCGCTGCGCGACCCGGATGACGGCGATGCGCCGCAGCGCGTCGCGCCCATAGCGGCGCTGGTTGCCGGGCGTCCGCCGGCTGTGGATCAGGCCCTCGCGCTCGTAGAAATGGATGGCGGAGATCGCCACGCCGCTGCGGGCGGACAGTTCGCCGACGCCGAGCTCGCCGGCCAGCATGTGCTTTTCCTGCATCTTCGGATCTCCAGGGCCTGCGACCTCAACCAATGTTGAGATTCTAGGGCTGCACGCAAAGCCCCTGGCCGAGCCTGCATGAAGCTGCTCAGGCCCCGGCTTGCGCCGCCAACCATCCCCGCAGCCGCTCCACGCCCTGCACCAGCCGCTGCGGGTCCCGAGACGCAAAGCACCAGCGCAGCCAGCCCTGCGCCTGCGGCGCGAAGGCGTTGCCCGGCGCCAGGCCGAGCCCGGCCTCGGCCACCAGGCGCTTGGCCAGCGCCAGCGAGTCGTCGAAGCCCTCGAGCCGGAAGAAGGCATACATGCCGCCGCGCGCCGGCGCGACCTGCACGCCGGGGAGCTCGGCCAGCAGAGGCACCAGGGTGTCGCGGCAGGTCTTCAGGTGGGCGACCACGCGCGGCGTGATCTCCGCACTGTGCGCCAGCGCCGCGATGCCCGCGCGCTGGGTGAACACGCTGGTGCAGGAGGTGTTGAACTCGATCAGCTTGCCCATGCCCTCCACCAGCGCGGGCGGCAGCACCAGCCAGCCCAGACGCCAGCCGGTCATGAGAAAGCTCTTGGAGAAGCTGTGCACCACGACGAGGCGATCATCCGGCACCGCGACGTCGAGGAAGCTCGGCGCGCATCCGTTGGACGTCGGCTCGTAGTAGAGCCGCTCGTACACCTCGTCGGCCAGGATCCAGGTGCCCGTGCTTCTGCAATGGTCGAGGATCGCCTGCTGCTCGGCGCGCGTCAGCGTCCAGCCAGTCGGGTTGTTGGGTGCATTGAGCACCAGCAGCTTCGTCGCCGGCGTCACGGCCGCGCGCAGGGCATCGAGATCGAGCGTCCATTGCCCCGCCTTCGGCACCAGCGCCACGCTGCGCACGCGCGCACCCAGGATCGCGGGCTGCGCCGTCAGGTTGGGCCACACCGGCGTGACTGCCACCACCTCGTCGCCGGCGTCGACCAGCGCCTGCACCGCCAGCATCAGGGCGCTCACGCCGCCCGAGGTGATGGCGATGCGCGCGGCGTCGATGGCGGGGTGCAGCCCGCTCATGTAGCGCGCGACGGCCTCGCGCAGCTCAGGCAGCCCGAGGTTGTGGGCATAGAAGGTTTCACCTTGTTGCAGGGACGCGATGGCGGCCTGGCGGATCGGCTCCGGCGTCACTTCGTCGCCTTCGCCGAACCAGAAGGCCAGCACATCGGCACGGCCCATGCCGGCATTGGCGACCTCGCGGATCTTGGAGGCTTCGAGGTTGTGGATGGCTTGGCGCATCTTGAGCTGTTTCCTTTTTTGCGATTCAGGGGCGCTGCATCTTGCAGCTGGTGGGCATCTCGGCGCGCTCGGCAGGGATGGTGCGCACCACGCGAAAACCGTAGCCGGATCCTTCGACATCGAACTTGACGCCGGGACTGCCCTGCCGGTCCATCACGCCTACCACCAGGGACTGCTGGAACTGGTGATCGGCGGCGCGCATGCGGCCGCTCTGGCCGGCCAGGCTGACCTCGGCCTTCTCGAGCGCACGGGCGACGGCCACGGTGTCGGTGCTGCCGGCGCGCTCGAGGGCCTGCGCCAGCGACTCGACCAGGAGCTGCATCCGCATGTGCACATAGTCGTCGGCCGGCTTGGGGAAGCGCTCACGGAAGGCGCGGTAGAAGCTCTCGGACTCGCGCGTCTGCACATTGGGCAGCCAGTCGGCCACCGCGACGACGCGTCCGATGCCGGCGTCGCCGATGGCCGCGGGCGCACCGAGCGCATTGCCATAGAAGGTGTAGAAGCTGCCGTTGAAGCCCGCCTCGCGCGCCGCCTTCACCAGGAGCGTCAGGTCGTTGCCCCAGTTGCCAGTGACCACGGCCTGCGCCCCGCTCGCGAGGATCTTGCTCGCGTAGGGAGCGAAGTCCTTCACGCGGCCCATGGGATGCAGCTCCTCGCCGACGATCTGCACATCGGGCCGCAGCGCCGCGAGCTGGCGCTTCGACTCGCGCAGCACCGACTGGCCGAAGCTGTAGTCCTGGCCGATAAGGTAGGCGCGCTTGAGCGCAGCGTCGTTCTTCATCACGTCCATGAGCGCGGTGACGCGCATGTCGGCATGGGCATCGAAGCGGAAGTGCCAGAAGCTGCAGCGCTCGTTGGTGAGCACCGGGTCCACCGCCGAGTAGTTGAGGAAGAGCACGCGCCGGGAGGCATCGCGCTCGTTGTTCTTCTCGATGGCGTCCACCAGCGCCGCGGCGGTGGCCGAGGAGTTGCCCTGGAGCATGATGCGCGCGCCGTCGTCGACCGCCGCGCGCAGCGCCGACAGGGCTTCCTCGTTCTGGCCCTTGCTGTCGTAGCGGTCCAGCTGCAGGAAGCGCGCACCGCCGGGCAGCTTGACGCCGCCGCGCGCGTTCACGCGCTCCACCGCCCACAGCAGGTTGCGGAACACCGCTTCCCCGGTGTTGGCGAAGGGCCCGCTCATGCTCTCGACCAGCGCCAGCCGGATGGGGGCCGCGGGCTGCGCGTGAACCACGGGCACCGCAGCCGCGCATAGCGTCGCAGCCGCGAATTTCAAGGCCCGGCGGCGGCAAATAAAGCTGGAGGAACGCATCTTGAAAGGCCTCCCGCCGCGCCTAGATGAGACGGCAAGCGGCACTCTGTTGAAAGGCCGCGCAGTGTAAGGGACACACCTTTCTTGTCCCCATTGTGTTCATTCAGGAGTAGCTCACCATGTTTTTCGAACCCGCCCTCCGCGCCACCCGCTTCGCCCCACGCGCCTACGACCGCAGCTTCGAGCGCTTCGTCAACGATGCGTTCTCCGCACCACGCCGCTCGCTCAGTGTCGAACAGGACGAGAAGAGCTGGACCATCACCCTCGACGTCCCCGGCTTTGCGCGTGAAGACCTCACGATCGGCATCGAAGGTGCCGTCGTGCGCATCGAGAGCAAGGCCGAGGCCAAGCGCAAGTTCAAGGCGGCCTACGAACTGCCGCAGGACATCGACGTCGCGGCCAGCGAAGCCAAGCTCGAGAACGGCGTCCTGACCCTGAAGCTCGGCAAGCTGGTTCCGGTCAGCAATGTGTCTCAGCTCACGATCAACTGATCGGATACAAATGTTTCAGAAACACTGAAGGCGCAAGAAGCTGATCGGGCCGGTAACTTTTTGTTGCCGGCCTTTTTCATTCCTGAACACAAAATGTGTTCGAAGAACGTCACATTCGTGGCGATTTTTCAATGCTTACTTCCTCGTTTTGAGCGAGTGGACCGTTCGATCCGCGCACGCAGCAGAGGTCACACGCGCTTGATGAAGCAACCATGAAAACGCACCTGAAACCTGCCAGTAACGAATCTCGCTCGGACACCTTGCTCGTCTTCCTGCCGGGCGCTTTCCTGAAGCCTGAAGAGTTCGAACGCGAAGGTTTCATCAGCGCAGTCCGGGAGCGCGACCTGGCGGCCGACGCCCTGCTGGTCGATGCCGACGTTTCTTACTACTACGACCAGACCTTCATCGAGCGGCTGCACCACGACATCCTCCAGCCGCAGCGTGCCCTGGGCTACAAGTCCCTCTGGCTGATCGGCATCTCGATCGGCGGCTTCGGGGCTCTGATTCACGAACTGGCCAAACCTGGTGCCGTCGACGGCATCGTGGCGCTGGCGCCCTATCTGGGACGCCGCCCGCTCGGCGCCGAGATCCACAAGGCCGGCGGCCTGCGCGCCTGGAAGGCGCCCGAGGGCCCGCCGCCGGACCAGGAGGTCGATCGCAAGCTCTGGCCCTGGCTGCAGCAGTACGCCGCCGCCAAGCCGGCCACGGAACTGCCGCCGCTGTACCTGGGCTTCGGGCTGGCCGACCGCTTCGCATCGAACCACCGCCTGCTGGCCGAGGCGCTGCCGGCCGGCCGCGTCTTCACCACCGAAGGCGGCCACGACTGGCCGCAGTGGTCGCAGCTCTGGCGCAAGATGCTCGACGTGCTGCCGCTGCCCGCGCGCAGCGGCCGCAAGAGCGTGCCTACCCGAACTGCGGCTCCGGCGCACCCAGCGACGCCAGTGGCCATCGCGGCTTGACGTCGAAGGCGTAGCGATCCGTCGCGGCCTGCAGGCCGGACTGCAGCCGCATCGCGGCGGCCATCGCGATCATCGCGCCGTTGTCGGTGCACAGATGCAGTTCGGGGTAGTGCACCCGCACCCCGCGCCTGGCGCAGGCCGCATCCAGCTGCTGACGCAGCTCGCGATTGGCGCCCACGCCGCCGGCGACCACCAGGCGCTTCAGGCCACTCTGATCGAGGGCCGCCATCGATTTCTTCAGCAGCACGTCGACGATGGCAGCCTGGGTCGAGGCCGCGAGGTCGGCCTTGCGCGATTCCAGCGCATCGCCGAGCTTGCGGGCCTGGGTCAGCACTGCCGTCTTGAGCCCCGCAAAGGAAAAGTCGAGGTCGCCGCTGTGCAGCAGCGGCCGCGGCAGCTTGAAGGCCGCGGCATCGCCCTGCTCCGCCAGCTTCGCGAGCCACGGGCCGCCGGGATAGGGCAGGCCCATCAGCTTGGCGCTCTTGTCGAAGGCTTCGCCGGCCGCGTCGTCGATGGTCTCGCCCAGCAGCTCGTAGCGCCCCACCCCATCCACCCGCATCAGTTGCGTGTGGCCGCCGGACACGAGCAGCGCCACGAAAGGAAATTCCGGTGGATCGGCGCTGAGGAAGGGCGACAGCAGATGGCCCTCGAGGTGATGCACGCCCAGCACCGGCTTGCCCAGGGCGACCCCCAGGGCGCAGGCCACGCCCGCGCCCACCAGCAGCGCGCCGGCCAGCCCCGGTCCGCGCGTGTAGGCGACAACGTCGATGTCGGCCAGCCCGTGGCCGGCCTCCGACAGCACCTGCTGGGCCAGCGGCAGCACGCGCCGGATGTGGTCGCGGCTCGCCAGCTCCGGCACCACGCCGCCGTAGGCCTGATGCATCGCGATCTGGCTGTGCAGCGCATGGGCCGCCAGGCGCGGCAGGCCGCTGGCGCCCGACTCGACCAGGGCCACGCCGGTCTCGTCGCAGGACGATTCGATTCCCAATACAAACATGCGACGAGTGTAGGGGCCTGGGATCTGCCGGGGCACGATTGTTGCTGCATGTCCTTAGGATGGGCCACCGGCCCGCCACCCCCCAACACCACGATGAAGTCCGGACTGAGTTTCCTGATCGCCGCGCTGCGTTGCGAAATCGACGAGCTCGATCAGCTCGCGCGCACGAGCGCTCTTGTCGGCACCATCGGTCGGCTGGTCCATGCGCTGCAGCGCGAGCGTGGCCTCTCGAACGTGCTGCTGGCTTCAGGCGGCCAGCGCTTCGTGGCGCAGCGTGAAGCGCAGATGGCCGTCTGCCTGCGCGCGGAAGAAGCCGTGCGCAGCACCTTCGACCGGCTCGACACCGAGGCGGTGCGCATCGGCAACGGCGCGCGCCTCTTCAGCCGCATCGCCTGGGTCCTGCCGGGCCTGGACGCGCTGCCCGAGCTGCGCCGCCGCATCGGCGCAATGGAGCTGTCGGCCGCCGACGCCACGGCCGCCTTCGTCAAGCTGGTCGCGGGGTTGCTGGCGGTGGTGTTCGAGGCCGCGGACGGTGCCACCGACCCGGAGATTTCACGCCTCCTGGTGGCGATGTTCAATTTCATGCAGGGCAAGGAGTTCGCGGGCCAGGAACGCGCCTGCGGCGCCGCGGCCTTCGCCTCCGGCCGCAATGACAGCGCGCGCCAGCAGCAATGGCTGCACCTGATCGAGTCGCAGGAGCGCTGCTTCCAGGTCTTCGCCGATTTCTCGGGCCCGGCGCTGGGGGAGCTCTGGCGCGCCAGCCAGTCCGCCCCGCAGCTGGCCGAGCAGGAACGCCTGCGGCGCATCGCCTGCGCGGCGCCGGCGGGCGGGAGCCTGGACGCCGAGCTGAGCCAGGTCTGGTTCGACTGCTGCTCCCGCCGCATCGATGCGATGCAGGCCATCGAGGAGCGCCTGGCCGCCGACCTGCGCCTGCTCTGTGAACAGAAGACGGCGCGCGCCCGGGCGGAGCTGCAGGCCCATGAGGCACTGTTTGCCGAGCTGGCGATCGAGCCCGGCGAGGCGGCTGCCGCCTTCTTCGATGAGCTGCCTCCGGCCGATACAGAGGGCAGCCCGCCGCGCGCCCTGTCGGCGGCCGCCCTCGGTCGCCAGCTGGAACGCTCGGTGCTGGAGATGGTGCAGGAACAGTCGCACCGCCTGCAGGCGATGAGCGATGAGCTCGAGACCGTGCGCGCCGCCCTCAACGAGCGCAAGCTGGTGGAGCGTGCCAAGGGCCTGCTGATGGCGCACCGCCGGCTCAGCGAGGAGGAAGCCCACAAGATGCTGCGCCGGACCGCGATGAGCCAGGGCCGGCGGCTGGTCGAGGTGGCCGAATCGGTGCTCTCGATGGCGGAGTACCTGCCTGGCGATCCCGTGCGCTGAGCATGCCGGTCTGAATTGGTGCGCTGCACAACAAGGGTGCCAGGCGGAGATCTGGAACCAACCCGCCGCCCTGCCTTTCCAGGCCGGCCTCACGCGCTACCGATTCGATAGCAACCCGAGCCGCAAGCTCACTGGCACGCACCTTGCTTAAAAGAGCTTGCATAGGCCCGCAAGGGTCTTCAGGCAGGCGGCATCCAACGGCGGGTGCGGGCCACCACAACCGGACAAAGGCGTCCCCATCCCGCAAGGGCTCGTTCACGAGCGGCCCGTGCGTGGTGTGGACGCCTTTTTGTTTTTTGCCTTCTCGTCTTTCACCTTCGGAGTGCGCCCCATGAACGATCTGCTGAAACCGAAACTGAGCCGCCGCCGCATCCTGCAGGCTGCTGCCGTTGGCGCCGTCGGGCTCGACCCCGCCCTGCGCGCCGCCGTCTGGGCCCAGGGCTCCGACAAGCCCGAGAAGGAGGAAGTCAAGATCGGCTTCATCCCGCTGACCGACTGTGCCAGCGTGGTGATGGCCTCGGTGCTGGGCATCGACAAGAAGTACGGCGTGAAGATCGTGCCCAGCAAGGAAGCCAGCTGGGCCGGCGTGCGCGACAAGCTGGTCAACGGCGAGCTCGACTTCGCCCACGTGCTCTACGGCCTCGTCTACGGCGTGCACCTCGGCATCAGCGGCCCCAAGAAGGACATGGCTGTACTGATGACCCTCAACAACAACGGCCAGGCGATCACGCTGTCGAAGAAACTGGCCGACAAGGGTGCGGTCGACGGTGCCTCGCTGGCCAAGCTGATCGCCACCGACAAGCGCGAATACACCTTCGCCCAGACCTTCCCGACCGGCACCCACGCCATGTGGCTCTACTACTGGCTGGCCTCGGCGGGCATCGACCCCTTCAAGGACGTGAAGAACATCGTGGTGCCCCCGCCCCAGATGGTGGCCAACATGCGCGTGGGCAACATGGACGGCTACTGCGTCGGCGAGCCCTGGGGCCAGCGCGCCATCATGGACGGCATCGGCATCACCGCCGTGACCACGCAGGACATCTGGAAGGACCATCCGGAGAAGGTGCTGGGCACCACCTCGGACTTCGTCAAGAAGTACCCCAACACCGCACGCGCGGTGACGGCCGCGATCCTGGAAGCCGGCAAGTGGATCGACACCGGCCTGCAGAACAAGAACAAGATGGCCGAGACCATCGCCGACAAGAGCTACGTCAACACCAGCGTGGACGCCATCAACCAGCGCATCCTGGGCCGCTACACCAACGGCCTCGGCAAGAACTGGGACGACCCCAACCACATGAAGTTCTACAACGACGGCGCGGTGACCTTCCCCTACCTGTCAGACGGCATGTGGTTCCTCACGCAGCACAAGCGCTGGGGCCTGCTGAAGGAGCACCCCGACTACCTCAAGGTCGCCACCGAGATCAACCGCATCGACATCTACAAGCAGGCCGCGGCGGCCACCAAGACCTCCGTGCCCAAGGACGCGATGCGCACCAGCAAGCTGATCGACGGCGCGGTGTGGGACGGGAAGAACCCGAAGCAGTACGCCGATTCCTTCAAGCTGCACGTCTGAGGAGCAAGCCATGGTCAGTGCCGTCTTTCATTCGCCGCTCGAAGCCGCCGCCGGGCATATTGCCGCACCCGCGATCTCCAAGAGCATCGCCCCCACGCCGGTGGCCGTGCCAGCGCCCGTGCAGCAGGCGCCCGAGCCCACCCCGCGCACGCCGCGCGACTTCAGCTGGATCTGGCTGCGCGCGCTGCCCCCGATCCTGGGCTTCGCGCTCCTGATCCTGGTCTGGGAGCTGGTCGCGCTGAAAAGCAGCAACGGCTTTCCGTCGCCGGGCACCGTCTGGCAACAGGCGGTCATCGTGTTCAGCGACCCCTTCTACAGCAAGGGCCCCAACGACCAGGGCGTGGGCTGGAACGTGCTCTCCTCGCTGCAGCGCGTGGCGCTGGGCTTCGGGCTGGCGGCGGCGGTCGGCATCCCGGCCGGCTTCGCGATCGGGCGCTTCAGCTTCCTTGCGCGCATGTTCAACCCGCTGATCAGCCTGCTGCGTCCGGTCTCGCCGCTGGCCTGGCTGCCGATCGGCCTGCTGGTCTTCAAGGGCGCCAACCCGGCCGCCATTTGGACCATCTTCATCTGCTCGATCTGGCCCATGGTCATCAACACCGCGGTGGGCGTGCAGCGCGTGCCCAGCGACTACATGAACGTGGCGCGGGTGCTCAATCTCTCCGAGTGGAAGATTCTCACCAAGATCCTGTTCCCCGCCGTCTTGCCCTACATGCTGACCGGCGTGCGCCTGGCGGTCGGCACCGCCTGGCTGGTGATCGTCGCGGCCGAGATGCTGACCGGCGGCGTCGGCATCGGCTTCTGGGTCTGGGACGAGTGGAACAACCTCAACGTCGCCAACATCATCATCGCGATCTTCGTGATCGGCATCGTCGGGCTGGTGCTCGAGTTCGCCCTGATCCGGATCGCTACCGCATTCACGTTCGAAGAGGTGAAAGCATGAGCGATTCCAAGTACATCCAGATCGAGGGCGTGGAGCAGCGCTTCAAGACGCCCAAGGGCAGCTTCCTGGCGCTGCGCGACATCGACTTGCACGTCGCCAAGGGCGAGTTCATCACGCTGATCGGGCACTCGGGCTGCGGCAAGTCCACGCTGCTGAACCTGATCGCCGGGCTGAGCACGCCCACGCAAGGTGCGCTGCTGTGCGCCAACCGCGAGATCAAGGGCCCGGGCCCGGAGCGGGCCGTGGTGTTCCAGAATCACTCGCTGCTGCCCTGGCTCAGCTGCTACGAGAACGTCTACCTCGCGGTGGAGCGCGTGTTCTCGGCCACCGAGAACAGGGCGCAGCTCAAGGCGCGCACCGAAGCGGCGCTGGCGCTGGTCGGCCTCACGCCCGCCGCGCAAAAGCGCCCCGGCGAGATCTCGGGCGGCATGAAGCAGCGCGTGGGCATCGCCCGCGCCCTGTCGATGGAACCCAAGGTGCTGCTGATGGACGAGCCCTTCGGCGCCCTCGACGCGCTCACCCGCGCCAAGCTGCAGGACGAGTTGCTGGCCATCGTGCAGAAGACGCACAGCACGGTCGTGATGGTCACGCACGACGTCGACGAGGCGGTGCTCTTGTCCGACCGCATCGTCATGCTCACCAACGGCCCGGCCGCCACCATCGGCGAGGTGCTGGCGGTCGACCTGCCGCGCCCGCGCAACCGCGTCGAGCTGGCGGAAGACCCGGTCTACGTGCATGCGCGCAAGGCCGTGATCGACTTCCTCTACACGCGACAAGCGCACGTGGAGAAGGCCGCGGCCTGACCCGCACCGCCGAACACCGGCTCAGGACATGATGACCTGCAGACTGTGTTCGTACGAGGCGGTGAGCCGGTCGAAGGTATCGGCGAGCACCTCCGTGGCGCGCACCAGGTCGGCGCGGCCCTCGGCCCGGTCGGCCTGGCGCACGCCGCGCACCAGCCGCAGCCACTCGTCGCGCGCGCCGCTGAGCGCCGCGCGGATCTCGGGCGAGCTCAGCGGCGCGCGTTCCAGCTCCAGCAGCGAGGCCTCGAAGGCGTCCATCGTCGACGCCAGTTGGGCGCTCCACCCGCCTTCGGGCAGCATCGAGGCGAGCAGCGCATCCTTGGCCAGGCGCTGCGCCCGCATGCGCTGCCGGCCGCAGAGATTGACGATACGCAGCGCCCGCCGGCCGGCCGAGGACTCCAGCACGTCCGTGAGCGCCTCGGCGGCGTTCAGCAAGGCCTCCGCACTGGCATCGATGTCGCTCAGCGCCGCAGGCCCGGGACGCGCCGCCAGCGCGGCATCCAGAGCCTCCCACGCCGAGCGCGCGGCGCCCAGCGCCTGCGTGCTGGTCGCATCCAGCGGGAGGCCGGCGAGATGAGCGAGGTTGTCCTTGACCCGTTCGACCGACTCGGTGCGCAGCGTGCGGCTGCGGCGCGCATCCACGCCCGCGAGCGCCTGCGCCGCCAGACGCACCAGCCGCTGCGAAAGCATCCGCAGCTGGCCGGCGCGGTTGATGGCCTCGGCCCACTGCGCGGCCTCGACCACCGAGCGCGAGAGCTCGCCGACGCGCAGGTTGGCATGCATCGCCGCGCCGCGCAGGAGCCCGAAGGCGGCGTCCTCGCCGATGCCGCGCGCCGTCATCAGAAGCCCCTTGGCGCGGTCCACCCACTTGCGCTCGTCGAGGTGCGCGAGCGAGCGGGCCAGCGTGTCGCGCAGCGCCGCCTCGCGCTGCCAGTGCGCCTGCGCACACGCGAGCACGGCGCGCAGGGTGGACGCATCCAGGGAGGCAGCGCGCGACCAGGCCTGCACGCCCAGCGCGACGAGTTCTTCATGCACCTGCGGCGACAACGGCTCGCTGACCACGACGACCGGCAGCGGCGGCGCGCCGGCCCAGGCCTGCAGCGCAGCCTGCAGGCCGGGGATCGATGCCGGCTCGTGGACCAGCACCTGCTGCGGCGCGAGCAGGGCAGCCTCCTGCACCATCGTGTCGCAGGTGGCCCATCCGATGGCGGCCGCATCCGCGTCCGCCAGGATCTGGCGCAGTGCTTCGGACGGCGCATCGGCAACGGGATCGGGCAGGACGAGCAGGAGTCGGTTCATGGCAGGTACAGCTTCTGGGGCGATCGCAGCATAGCGGGCCGGTGGCTGGCACGCGTCTTGCGTGATGAAAGTCGCGGTGTAACGAAGCACCGCTTTGGTGAAGTCCCCGGCCAAGCGCCGGCCCGGGTCCCGGCAGGGGCCCATCACCCCCAGTCCCTCCAGCCGCTTCCCGGCGGGACACCCCCCTTTTCATCGCCCATCCACGCAGCCGCGCCACGGTTGTGCGGATGCTTTTCGCATCGCCCTCGCCACCGCCAACGCCATGTCCAGCTTCAAGTCCTTCCTGCGCTCCGGGCACGCACCCACCCTCTTCGCGGCCTTTTTCTACTTCATGTTCTCGTGCTGCATCTGGGTGCTGAACGGCGCGATGGCGCCCTTCATCAGCGAGACCTTCCAGCTCACCCCCGCGCAGAAGGGCCTGATGCTGTCGATCCCGATCATCGCGGGCGCGCTGATGCGCTTCCCGCTCGGCATCCTGTCGCAGTACATCGGCCGCAAGAACGCCACGCTGGTGGAAATGGGCCTGATCGCAGTGGCGATGCTGTTCGGCTTCTTCATGGTGCACAGCTTCAACGACCTGCTGGCGATGGGCGTGCTGCTGGGCATCGCGGGCGCCAGCTTCGGCGTGGCCCTGTCGCTGGGCTCGGGCTCCTTCCCGCCGCAGAACAAGGGCCTGGCGATGGGCCTGGTGGGCGCGGGCAACGTGGGCACGGCGCTGTCGGTGCTGGTCGCGCCGCCGCTGGCGCAGTGGCTGGGCTGGCAGGCCGTCTACGGCGTGGCGGCGGTAGCCATCCTGGTCCCGATGGCGGTGATGGCGCTCTTCGCGCAGGAGCCGCCGGACGTCGACAGCCACGCCAGCCTGCGCGAGCACATGGCCTGCCTGTTCGAGAAGGACGGCTGGGCCTTCAGCCTGATCTACGGCATCACCTTCGGCGGCTTCATCGGCCTCATCACCTTCCTGCCCTCCTACTACTACGACCAGTTCGGCGTGAGCAAGGTGCAGGCCGGGCAGCTGACGATGCTGGCGGCCTTCATGGGCGCGGCGGTGCGCGTGATGGGCGGCTGGATCTCCGACCGCTGGGGCGGCGTCAACACGCTGACGCTGGTGCTGGCGGTGTCGGCCGTCACGCTGGCGCTGATCGGCTTCACTTCGAGCTCGCTGGCGCTGACCACGCTGCTGCTGATCGTCTGCTTTGCTGCGCTGGGTGCGGGCAACGGCGCGCTGTTCCAGCTGGTGCCGCTGCGCTGGCCCACCACCACGGCGGTGGCCGGCTCGATGATCGGCGAGATCGGCGCCCTGGGCGGCGGCCTGGTGCCCAATGCGATGGGCCTGTCGAAGCAGTACCTCGGCAGCTACACCTGGGGCTTCGTGCTGTTCGCGGTGCTGGCGCTGGTGATGCTGGGCGTGATGCGGGTCATGCAGATCCGCTGGACCCGCACTTGGGCAGAAAAAGGCGGCCGCGCGCGCACCACGCCGCACGCCCCGAACCACGAGGCCGATCGGCCGGTGCGCCCCATGCGCCGCAGCGCCGGACGGTAATGACCATGCCCCGCCCCTTCCCCCTCTCGCGCTCAGCGCGGCAGGAACAGCAGCCAGTAGACGAGCAGCGCGTTGAAGAGCAGCGACGCGGCCAGCCCGAGCTTCCACAGCAGGGCCGGATCGCGTCGCGCGAGCGGCGTGGCGGCCGGCGCGCCGACCGGGCGGGCGGCGCCGCGCTCCAGCGCGAGCAGCATCTCCTCGGCGGTCTCGAAGCGCTGCCGCTGATCGCGCGCCACCGCCTTGCGCACCAGGTGGTCGAGCCACATCGGCACGTCGGGCCGGATGCGCGACAAGGCGGCCGGATCGCGCCGGTAGCGCGCGCCCTGGTAGGGCTCGATCTCGCCGTAGGGCAGGCGCCCGCAAAGCCACTGGTAGAGCACCACGCCGAGCGCGAACAGGTCGCTGCCGGCATCGGGCAAGGCGCCCTCCCACTGTTCCGGGTTCATGAAGCTGGGCGTGCCCGCATGCAGCTCGCGCTGCGCCGCGCCTTCGCGGCCGGACAGCGCCACGCCCAGGTCGAGGATGCGCCAGTGCCCGTCCTCGCCCAGGTGCAGGTTGCCGGGCTTGATGTCCCGGTGCACCACGCCGTGGCGATGCAGCCGGCCGAGCGCCTTGCAGATCTGCGTCGCGGCCTCGACCACCTGCGCCACGCTCGGGCGGGCGCCCGTGCGCAGCATCTGCTCGATGGTGCGGCCGCCATGCCAGTCGAACACGGTGTAGAGCGCGCTGGCGTCGTCGCCGCGCTCATGCACGCGCACGAAGCCGGGCTCGCCGCGCGCACCCACTCTCAGGCCCAGCCAAGCTTCGTGGGCGAGCATGGCGCGCTCCTCGGGGTCGCTGGCGCGCGAGGGGTGCAGGGTCTTGATCGCCACCAGCGCGCGGGTCTGCGCATCGCGGGCCTGGTAGAGCCGGTGCACGCCGGTGTCGGCGACCAGCGCGGTGATCGCGTAGCCGTCCAGCACATCGCCCACCTTCAGCGCAACGGGCGGCGCCAGCCGGCGCGCATCGCCCAGCTCGTCGTGCAGCTGGCGCGCATCCAGTCCCAGCACGCGAATCACCAGGGCCGTGGCGTTGTCGCGAGTGCCGGCAGCGATCGCGGCGTCGACCAGCGCATCGCTGGCCTGCTGCGCGCTGGCGGCCAGCGCGATCTCGGCCACGCGCGCGGGCTTGAGCACGCCATGCACCCCGTCGGTGCTGAGCACGAAGCAGTCGCCCACGCGCAGCTCGCCCTGCAGGTAGTCGACGCGCACGTGGTCGTCCAGCCCCACGGCGCGCGTCAGGCGGCTGCGCAGGTCCGGATGGTCCAGCGCGTGGTCGACGGTCAGCGGCGTGGCCGCGCCCTCGCCCTTGCGCACGCGCCAGGCGCGCGTGTCGCCCACGTGGGCCAGCGTGTAGCTCTGGCCGTGCAGGGCCAGCGCCGTGAGCGTGGTCATGGCGCCGTCGTGGCGGCGGCGCCGGTTGTGGTCGGCCAGCCAGGCGTTCTGGGCGGCGATCAGGCGGTCCATGGCCACCGTCGGCTCCCAGGTGTCGGGCGTGGCGAAGTAGTCGCCCAGAAGGCCGATGACGGTGGTCTGCGCCGCCTCCAGCCCGTGGCCGCCGGACGAGACGCCATCGGCGATCGCCGCGATCAGGCCGCGCGACTCCTCCCCGCGCGGCGCATGCACCGCGCCGGCGAAGTCCTCGTTCTGCGGGCGCGGCCCGCGATGGCTGCTGTAGCCGATTTCAACCTCGAAGCTCATGGCGCGCGATTGTCTACGCAAGCCATGGCAACCCAATTTGCTTGAGTCCAGAAAGGTCCACCCCATGAAGAAGATGAAACTCGTGATGGTCGGCAACGGCATGGCCGGCGTGCGCACGATCGAGGAGCTGCTCAAGATCGAGCCCGAGCTCTACGACGTCACCGTCTTCGGCGCCGAGCCGCATCCCAACTACAACCGCATCCTGCTGTCGCCGGTGCTGGCCGGCGAGCAGACGGTGGACGAGATCATTCTCAACAGCTGGGAGTGGTACGCCGAGAACAACATCACCCTGCACGCCGGCAAGAAGGTGGTGGAGGTCGACCGCGTCAAGCGCATCGTGCGCGCCGAGGACGGCACCGAGGCCGAGTACGACCGGCTGCTGATGTGCACCGGCTCCAACCCCTTCATGCTGCCGGTACCCGGCAAGGACCTGAAGGGCGTGATCGCCTACCGCGACATCGCCGACACCGACTACATGATCGAGACCGCGAAGACGCACAAGAACGCGGTCGTCATCGGCGGCGGCCTGCTGGGCCTGGAAGCCGCCAACGGCCTGATGCTGCGCGGCATGAACGTCACGGTGGTGCACGTCATGCCCTGGCTGATGGAGCGCCAGCTCGACGACGTGGCGGGCAAGCTGCTGCAAAAGTCGCTGGAGGACCGCGGCCTGAAGTTCCTGATCGGCGCGCAGACGCAGGAGCTGGTGGGCAGCGAGGATGGCCGCGTGAAGGCCATCCGCTTCAAGGACGGCACCGAAGCCGCGGCCGACCTGGTGGTGATGGCCGTGGGCATCCGTCCCAACGTGGACCTGGCACAGAAGATGCGGCTGCACTGCGACCGCGGCATCGTGGTCAACGACACCATGCAGACCGTGACCGACGCACGCATCTACTCGGTGGGCGAATGCGCCGCGCACCGCGGCATCGCCTACGGCCTGGTCGCGCCGCTGTTCGAGCAGGCCAAGGTGGCGGCCAACCACCTGGCGCACTTCGGCATAGGCCGCTATTCGGGCTCGCTCACCTCCACCAAGCTGAAGGTGACGGGCATCGACCTGTTCTCCGCCGGCGACTTCATGGGCGGCGACGGCTGCGAGGAAATCGTGATGAGCGATCCCTTCGGCGGCGTCTACAAGAAGCTGGTGATCAAGGACGACAAGTTGGTCGGCGCCTGCCTCTACGGCGACACGGTGGACGGCAGCTGGTACTTCAAGCTGCTGCGCGACGGCCGCAGCGTGCATGACATCCGCGACAAGCTGATGTTCGGCGAGTCGAACATCGGCGACACGGGCCACGAGGGCCACAACAAGGCCGCCTCGATGCCCGACGACGCCGAGGTCTGCGGCTGCAACGGCGTCAACAAGGGCACCATCTGCAAGGCGATCAAGGACAAGGGCCTGTTCACGCTGGAAGAGGTCAAGAAGCACACCAAGGCCAGCGCCTCCTGCGGCTCCTGCACCGGCCTGGTGGAGCAGATCCTGATGTTCACCGCCGGCGGCGACTACTCGGCCACGCCGAAGAAGAAGGCCATCTGCGGCTGCACCGACGCCAGCCACCAGGACGTGCGCGACGCGATCCGCAAGGAGCACTGGCTCAGCCACGCGGAGGTTTACCGCGGCATGGGCTGGCGCACGCCCAACGGCTGCTCCACTTGCCGGCCGGCCATCAACTACTACCTGATCTCGACCTGGCCCAAGGAGGCCAAGGACGATCCGCAGAGCCGCTTCATCAACGAGCGCAGCCACGCCAACATCCAGAAGGACGGCACCTATTCGGTGATCCCGCGCATGTGGGGCGGCCACACCACGCCGGACGAGCTGCGGCGCATCGCCGACGCGGCCGACAAATACAAGATCCCGACCGTCAAGGTCACCGGCGGACAGCGCATCGACCTGCTGGGCGTGAAGAAGGAGGACCTGGCCAACGTCTGGAAGGACATCGGCATGCCATCGGGCTTTGCCTACGCCAAGTCGCTGCGCACCGTGAAGACTTGCGTGGGCAGCGAGTGGTGCCGCTTCGGCACCCAGGACTCGACCCAGATGGGCAAGGACCTGGAGCGCGCGTTGTGGGCCATGTACTCGCCGCACAAGGTCAAGCTCGCCGTCTCGGGCTGCCCGCGCAACTGCGCCGAGGCCGGCATCAAGGACGTCGGCGTGATCGGAGTGGACTCGGGCTGGGAGATCTACGTGGGCGGCAACGGCGGCATCAAGACCGAGGTGGCGCAGTTCCTGTTCAAGGCCAAGACCGCCGAAGAAGTGATGGAGTATTCGGGCGCCTTCCTGCAGCTCTACCGCGAGGAGGGCTGGTACCTCGAGCGCACGGTGCACTACATCGGCCGCGTGGGCCTCGACTACGTGAAGAAGAAGATCCTCGAGGACGCCGAGGGCCGCAAGGCCTTGTGGGAGCGCCTGCAGTTCGCGCTCGACGGCGAGCCCGATCCGTGGTTCGAGTCGAGCCAGGCCTCGGTCGACGTGCGGCAGTTCACGCCGCTGACGGCGTGAAGACGGCGAATCGGAGAAACGGGTTGAAAAGACGCCTCTTCATCGCCTCTACCGCCCTGGTCGGCCTGGGCGATGGCGCATCGCCCAAGCTCATGTCCGACGTGTTCGTCACCAGCGAGAACCTGCTGACGATCATGGATCGCATCGCCGGCCTGTACTCCAACCTCAAAACCTAGAGAGATCCCCATGAGCGAATGGAAAGCCATCTGCCGCGTCGACGACATCCCCGTGCTCGGCGCACGACGCGTGGCCCGGCCTGCGGGCATGGACGTGGCGGTGTTCCGCAACGCCGAGAACCAGGTCTTTGCCCTGCTCGACCGCTGCCCGCACAAGGGCGGGCCGCTGTCGCAGGGCATCGTGTTCGGCACCAGCGTGGCCTGCCCGCTGCACAACTGGGCGATCGGGCTGGACGACGGCTGCGCGAAGTCGCCCGACGAGGGCTGCACGCCGCGCTTCGCGTGCAAGGTCGAAGGCGAGCAGGTCATGCTGGACGCACGCGAGCTGGCAACGCTGGCGCTCGATGTGTCTCCGCCTCGCGCGGGCCCCGGCGCTGCGACGGCCGGCAAGCTCGGCGACGAGAGCTTCGAAGCGCAGGCACCCCACGGCATGTAGGCGTAGCAAGGCACACGACCCATGAACGAAACCCGCTCCACCTGCCCTTGCTGCGGCGTGGGCTGCGGACACGCCTTCGGCGGTCCGCTTCGCGGTGAACGTGAACGCCGCAGCCTGCATCGAGACTGCCATGGCTGAAACCCGTTCTACCTGCCCTTACTGTGGCGTGGGCTGCGGCGTAGTCATCGAGTCCGATGGCGCGCAGATCACCGGCGTGCGCGGCGATCCGGCCCATCCCGCCAATTTCGGCCGCCTCTGCACCAAAGGTTCGACCCTGCACCTCACCGCCAGCGCCGCGGTGACGATGCAGACGCGCCTGCTGCAGCCCATGCGCCGTGCCCAGCGCGGCGCCACACCGCAGGCCATCGGCTGGGATGCTGCCTTGGACACTGCCGCCGACAAGTTCGCCCAGGTCATCCGCGAGCATGGCCCCGACGCCGTCGGCTTCTACGTTTCGGGCCAGCTGCTGACCGAGGACTACTACGTCTTCAACAAGCTCGCCAAGGGCCTGATCGGCACCAACAACATCGACACCAACTCGCGCCTGTGCATGAGCAGCGCGGTGGCCGGCTACAAGAAGACGCTGGGCGCCGACGCGCCACCGGCTTGCTACGACGACTTCCAGCACGCGCAGTGTCTCTTCATCACCGGCAGCAACACCGCCTGGGCGCACCCCATCCTGTTCCGCCGCATCGAGGATGCGAAGGCGGCCAACCCGGCGATGAAGATCGTCGTGGCCGATCCGCGCCGCACCGACACCTGCGAGATCGCCGACCTGCATCTCGCGCTGCAGCCCGGCACCGACGTGATGCTGTTCCACGGCATGCTGCACCTGATGCTGTGGGAAGGCTGGACCGATGCCGCCTACATCGCGGCCCACACCACCGGCTTCGACGAGCTCAAGCGCACCGTGCGCGACTGCACGCCCGAGCGCGTGGCGCAGGTCTGCGGCATCTCCAAGGACGACCTGCTGGAGGCCGCGCGGCTCTTCGCCACCTCGCCCGCGACGCTGAGTCTCTATTGCCAGGGTCTGAACCAGTCGAGCTCGGGCACCGCGAAGAACGCGGCACTGATCAACCTGCACCTGGCGACCGGGCAGATCGGCAAGCCGGGCGCCGGCCCCTTCTCGCTGACCGGCCAGCCCAACGCGATGGGCGGCCGTGAAGTGGGCGGCCTGGCCAACTTGCTGTCGGCACACCGCGATCTCGCCAACCCCGCGCACCGCGCCGAGGTGGCCGCGCTGTGGGGCGTTCCGTCGGTGCCCGAGAAGCCGGGGAAGACCGCGGTCGAGATGTTCCAGGCCGCGGCCGACGGCGAGATCCGCGCGCTGTGGATCGCCTGCACCAACCCGGCGCAGTCCATGCCGGACCAGGCCACCGTGCGCCGGGCGCTCGAGCGCTGCGAGTTCGTGGTGGTGCAGGAAGCCTTCTCGACGACCGCCACCTGCGACTACGCCGACCTGCTGCTGCCCGCCACCACCTGGGGGGAGAAGGACGGCACCGTCACCAACAGCGAACGCCGCATCTCGCGCGTGCGCAACGCGGTGGCACGCCCCGGCGCGACGCGCGACGACTGGCTGATCGCCGCCGACTTCGCACGCCGGCTCGAAGCGCGCCTCGGGCGCACGGGCACGCTCTTTCCCTATCCCGACGCCGAATCGGTGTGGAACGAGCACCGCGAATCCACCCGCGGCCGCGACCTCGACATCACCGGCATGAGCTACGCCATGCTGGAGGCCGCGCCCCAGCAATGGCCGCTGCGCGAGGGCGAATCCACCGGCCGCGCACGCCTCTACGCGGACGGCGTCTTCCCCACGCCCGACGGCCGCGCCCGCTTCGTCGACGTGGCCTACAAGCCGGTGGCCGAGCCGCGCGATGCTCGCCATCCCTTCTCGCTCACCACCGGACGCCTGCGCGACCAATGGCACGGCATGAGCCGCACCGGCACGCTGGGCCGGCTGTTCGGCCACGCGCCAGAGCCTTCGGTGCAGATGCATCCGCAGGACATGGCGCGCCGCCAGCTGAGCGAAGGCGAGCTGGTGCACGTCACGTCGCGGCGCGGCTCCATCGTGCTGCCGGTGGCCGGCAGCACGGACGTGGGCCTGAGCCAGGCCTTCATCGCCATGCACTGGGGCAGCGAATACCTGAGCGGCCGCTCCAGCACCGGCGAGCGGCTGGCGGGCGTCAACGTGCTCACGACGCCGGCCTACTGTCCCGATTCGAAGCAGCCCGAGCTCAAGCACGCGGCCGTCAAGATCCTCAAGGCCGAGCTGCCCTGGACCCTGCTGGCCGTGGGCTGGCTGCCTGGCGATGCCGCCCTGCGCGTTCACGAGGCCTTGCGCGCGCTGATGCCCTCCTTCGTCTTCGCGAGCTGCGTGCCCTTCGGCGCCGGCGGCGCCCTGGCGGGTGGCGCAGCGGAACGCACAGGCGTGCTGTTCCGCGGCGCCGCCTACGAGGCGCCTCCGGACGAAGTGCTGGCCCGCATCGAGGAGCTGCTGTCGCTGCACGGCGCCGACAGCCTGCGCTACGCCGACAGGAAGCACGGCCAGCGGCGCGCGGCGCGGCTGGTGCGCGACGGCCAGGACGCGCACCTCGAAGCCTTCCTGCTGGCCGGCGACACCCGCGCCGAGGCCTGGATCAAGGCGCTGCTGCAGGACCGGCTGCCCGCCCAGGCCTATGGCCGCCAGCTGCTGAAGCCGGGCTCGACCGCTCCGGCCGGCGTTTCGGCGCGCGGCAAGATCGTGTGCAGCTGCTTCGGCGTCACCGAGACCGCGATTGCCGAACGGCTGGCGGAAACGGCGGGTTCCGACGGAGAGCGGCTCGGCGCGTTGCAGAGCGCGCTGAAGTGCGGCACCAACTGCGGCTCCTGCCTGCCCGAGCTCAAGCGCATGGTGCGTGCGAGCCCCGCCCTGGCGACCGCGCCATGAGGCCCGCGATGCACGGCGCAGCCCTCGCCCCTGCTGCACGCCGGGGCATAAGCGACCGCGCCGTGCGGCATAAGCCTTGCGGGACAATCCGGGCACCCATGGGAATCAGCCACTACATCAAGGAAATCGGCCGCGGCGCGCGCGGCGCGAAGCCGCTCGGCCGCGCGCAGGCCTGCGACCTGTTCGGCCAGGTGCTCGACGGCACCGTCACCGACCTCGAGACCGGCGCCTTCTGCCTGGCCATGCGCATCAAGGGCGAGACGCCCGAGGAAATGGCGGGCTTTCTCGATGCCACGCACGCGCGCCTGGCGCGCTTCCCGGCCACCGGCCGGCCGTTGGCGGTGCTGCCCAGCTACAACGGCGCGCGCCGGCTGCCGGTGCTGACGCCGCTGCTCGCGCTGCTGCTGGCGCGCGAGGGGCTGCCCGTGCTGGTGCACGGCGCGGCCACCGAGTCGACGCGGGTCCTGTCGTCCAACGTGCTCGCGGCGCTCGATGTGCAGCCGCTGGAGCACATCCGGCCCATCGCCGACGGCGAGGTGGTGTTCGCGCCGACCGCGCTGCTCAGCCCGGGCCTGAAGCGCCTGCTCGACGTGCGCCGCGTGGTGGGCCTGCGCAACCCCGGGCATAGCGTGGTGAAGCTGATGCAGCCCAGCGAAGGCGATTGCGTGGTGGTCGGCAGCTACACGCATCCGGCCTATGCGGAATCGATGGCCGCCACCTTCGAATTGATGGGCATGACCGCCCTGCTCTCGCGCGGCCTGGAAGGCGAGAGCGTCGCCGATCCGCGCCGCACCGGCCAGGTCGACGGCTTCGTCAAGGGGCGACGCATCGCGCTGCAGGCGCAGCAGCCCGGCACGCTGTCCGAGGTGCCGGGCCTGCCGGCCGACATCGATGTCCACACGACCGCCGACTACACGCGCCGCGTGCTGGCCGGCCAGGCGCCGATACCGGACGCCATCGCGCAGCAGGTCCGCCACGTCCTGCAACTGAGCCACATGGAGCAAGCATGAGCCTTCTTTCCCATCACGGCAGCTGCACGCTGGTCGGCGCCGGCCCGGGCGACCCCGAGCTGCTGACCATCAAGGCCGTCAAGGCAATCCAGGCGGCCACCGTGCTGCTGGTGGACGACCTAGTGAGCGAGGAGATCCTCGCGGCCTACGCGCGGCCCGGGGCCCGCATCATCCACGTGGGCAAGCGCGGCGGCTGCAAGAGCACGCCGCAAGCCTTCATCGAGCGGCTGATGATCACCGCGGTGCGCGAGGGCGAGACGGTGGTGCGCCTCAAGGGCGGCGACCCCTTCATCTTCGGCCGCGGCGGCGAGGAGGTGGAGCATCTGCGCGAGGAAGGCATCGAGGTGCGGGTGGTCAACGGCATCACGGCCGGCCTCGCCGCCGTCACCGCGCTGGGCGTGCCGCTCACCCACCGCGACCATGCGCAGGGCGTCGTCTTCGTGACGGGCCATGCCAAGACCGGGCATGCGGCCGCCGAGCATCCCACCGACTGGCGCCAGCTGGCGGCCACGGCGCGCGATGCGCGGCTCACGCTGGTGATCTACATGGGCGTCTCGGGCGTGGCCCACATCCAGGAACAGCTGCTGCACGGCCTGCCCGGCGAGACGCCCGTCGCCGTGATCCAGCACGCCAGCCTGCCGCAGCAGCGCCATGTCGCGACCACGCTGGCGCACCTGCCGCGTGACGTGGTGACCGCCGGCCTGGGCAGCCCGGCCGTGATCGTGGTGGGCGATGTACTGCGCGGCCTGGCGGCGGCAGGCCTCCCGGCCACGCGCTTCGGCACCTGAATCGGCCATTCGGCCGGCCCGAGCGGACGGCCCACCGACCTAGAATCTTCGACCTGAAGAACAACGGGCGGAGATGGGCATGCTGGAACTGGAGAAACTCAACGAATTCGTCGAGAGCCACGGCGAGCTGCAACGTGGCCGGGGCCTGGTCACCGGGACGATCGCGTTCTCGCTGGCCGTCCTGTGCTTCCTGGGCGTGCTGGTCTTCCACTTCCCGCAGTACCTGAGCACGCCCGAGCTGCGCCGCAGCTACAACGTGGACGTGATGCGCCTCGTGCTGCTCACGGCCATGGTCATCGCCGGCGGGCTGGCGCTGGTCAACATCATCTTCAACCGCTCGCGCTGGCTCTCGGCCTTCGCCTTTCTGCTGGTGGCGGCCGCGGCGCTGCTGGGCGGGCACAAGGTGCCGGTCAACGACTTCGCCGACAACACACCCTACATCGGGCTGGACTGGTTCATCCTCGACCTGCTGGGTTCCTCGCTGATCTTCATCTTCATCGAGAAGCTGTTCGCGCACCGCAAGGAGCAGCCGGTGTTCCGCGCCGAGTGGCAGACCGACTTCCACCACTTCGTGGTCAACCACATGATCGTGGGCTTCGTGCTGCTGGCCACCAACCTGCTGGTGCACAAGCTCTTCGGCTGGGCCGCCAACGACGGGGTGCGCGGCTGGATCGCAGGGCTGCCCTTCTGGGCCGGGGTGCTGCTGATCATCCTGGTGGCCGACCTGGTGCAGTACTGGACGCATCGCGCCTACCACGAGGTGCCGCTGCTGTGGCGCCTGCACGCGGTGCATCACAGCGTGAAGAGCATGGACTGGCTGGCCGGCTCGCGCCAGCACATCCTCGAGCTCTTGATCACGCGCACACTGGTGCTGGCGCCGATCTACGTGCTGGGCTTCAGCAAGGAAGTGATCGACGCGTACATCGTGGTGGTGGGCTTCCAGGCCGTCTTCAACCACGCCAACGTGAGCGTGCGCCTGGGGCCGCTGCGCTACGTGATCGTCACGCCCAACTTCCACCACTGGCACCACAGCCAGGACGACGAGGCGATCGACAAGAACTACGCCGCGCACTACGCCTTCCTCGACTATCTCTTCGGCACCGCGGTGAAGAGCACCCGGCTCTGGCCCGAACGCTACGGCGTCGTGGGCGACTACGTGCCCAACGGCTTCTTCAAGCAGTTGAAGTTCCCGTTCTTGTGGAAGGGCTGATGGGGGCAGCGAGCGCGTTCGACGCCATCGTCGTCGGCGCCGGCGCGGCCGGCCTGTTCTGCGCGGGGCTCGCCGGCCAGCGCGGTCTGAAGGTGCTGCTGATCGACCATGCCGAGCGCATCGCCGAGAAGATCCGCATCTCCGGCGGCGGCCGCGCCAACTTCACCAACCGCGACTTGGACGTGCGCGCGCCGCAGCGCCACTTCATCGGCGGCAATCCGCATTTCTGCCGCTCGGCGCTGTCGCGCTACACGCCGCAGCAGTTCATCGACCTGGTCCAGCGCCACGGCATCGCCTACCACGAGAAGCACAAGGGGCAGCTCTTCTGCGACGGCGCCTCGCAGCAGATCATCGACATGCTGCTGGCCGAATGCGCGGCCGGCAGCGTGGCGCACTGGCAGCCCTGCAGCGTCGGCGAGATCGGCTTCACGCCGGGCGAGGGCTACCGGCTCCAGACCAGCCGCGGCGAGGCGCGCGCGCCCCGGGTGGTGGTGGCGACCGGCGGGCTGTCCATTCCGCAGATCGGCGCCACCGACTTCGGCTACCGGCTGGCCACCCAGTTCGGCCTGCGCGTCGTCACGCCCCGCCCTGCCCTGGTGCCCCTGACCTTCGGCGGCGAGGCCTGGGCGCCCTACGCCGACCTTGCCGGCCTCGCCCTGCCTGTGCAGATCGCGACCGGCGGCAAGAAGGAGCGGACGGTCTTCCTCGAAGACCTGCTGTTCACCCATCGCGGGCTCTCCGGCCCGGCGGTGCTGCAGATCTCCAGCTACTGGCAGCCTGGCGCGCCGCTCGACATCGACTTCGCGCCCGGCGTGAACATGCAGGCCGCGCTGGCCCAGGCCAAGCTGCGCTCCCGCAAGCGCATCGCCAACGAGCTGGCCGGCCTGGTGCCTGCCCGGCTGGCCGACGCCTGGGTGGGGCAGGACGCGGCGCTGCAGCGCCCGATCAACGAGGCCGCCGACCGGGCGCTCGCGGCGCTGGCCGAGCGCATCGCCCGTTGGCAGATCACGCCCAGCGGCACCGAGGGCTACAAGAAAGCGGAAGTCACGGCCGGCGGCGTGGATACCCGGGACCTGTCCTCGCAGACCATGGAATCGAAGCAGCCCGGCCTGTATTTCATCGGCGAGGTGGTGGACGTCACCGGCTGGCTGGGCGGCTACAACTTCCAGTGGGCCTGGGCCAGCGCATACGCCTGCGCGCAGGCACTGGAAGCGGGCGCCAGTCACGCTATAATGCCGGGCTAACTTTGGCCACCCCTCAACGGCCCACCCCTTTCGTGTTGAGGAAACCCGGCCCGGGGCCCGATCTTCCCCAGGCAAAATTCAAGCAACCGATTTTTAAATGACCACCATCCGCGTTAAAGAAAACGAACCTTTCGACGTCGCGCTTCGCCGCTTCAAGCGCACCATCGAAAAGCTCGGCCTGCTGACCGACCTGCGCGCCCGCGAGTTCTACGAGAAACCCACCGCCGAGCGCAAGCGCAAGAAGGCAGCCGCCGTCAAGCGCCACTACAAGCGCGTGCGCAGCATGCAGCTGCCCAAGAAGCTGTACTAAGCTGGCACCCGCCGCGTCGGCCCACACCGACGCCCGTTCTGAGCCGCGCCAGGGACAACCTGCCGCGGCTCTTGTCTTTTCCGCCCCCTCTCGAAAGCAAAGCCATGAGCCTCAAGGACCAGATCACCGAAGACATGAAGACCGCGATGCGCGCCAAGGACTCGGAGCGCCTGGGCACCATCCGCCTGCTGCTGGCCGCCCTCAAGCAGAAGGAAGTCGACGAGCGCATCGAGCTGGACGACGCGATGGTCGTCGCCATCGTCGACAAGCTGGTGAAGCAGCGCAAGGACTCGGTCGCCGCCTTCACCCAGGGCGGGCGCACGGATCTCGCCGACAAGGAGGCTGCCGAGATCAAGGTGCTGGAGGTCTACCTGCCCCAGCGCATGGGCGCCGATGAGATCGCCGCCGAGGTCAAGGCCATCGTCGCCGAGCTCGGTGCCAAGGGTCCGGGCGACATGGGCAAGGTGATGGGCGCCGTCAAGACCCGCCTGGCCGGCAAGGCCGACATGGGCCTCGTCAGCGCCGCAGTCAAGGCCGCGCTTTCGGGCGGCTGAGCGTGCCGGCGCAACAGGTGCTCAAGGCCTGCGCCTGCCTGGTCGACGACCGGGACCGGCTGCTGGTCTTCCTCCACCCCGGCGACGCCGGCATGCAGCTGCCCAAGGGCACCGTCGAGCCCGGCGAATCGCCCGAGGACGCGGTCCGGCGCGAATTGCTGGAGGAATCGGGCATCGTCTACGACGGCGAGCTGGTGCCACTGGGCACGCTGGATCGCGAGTGCGAAGCCGGCATCGAGGGCAACCGGGAAAAGACCTCCCAGCTCTGGCACCTGTTCCTGATGCGCGCGCAGGCGCCCCTGCCCGAGCACTTCGAGCACACGGCCGTCGGCAGCCCCGAGGAACACGGGCTTATCTTCCGCTTCAGCTGGCTGGCGCCCGATGCGCCGCTCGACGGCTTCACCGCACCCTACGTCCGCGTCATCGACAAGGTTCGCGCCGCACTCGCGCAATAGTTGGCCGCCCTTCACCGATCCCGCAGCCTTGGACGCAGAACTGGCGGAACTCCCGGTGGGAAAGTCCTACCTGAACTGCCGGCAGGACGTCGCGCTGCCGCACAGCCTGCCCTGGCATCCGCGCCTGTCGGAGCGCCTGGGCCTGTTCCGGCTGGTCGAGTGCCCCGGCAGCCACGAGCTGTGCTTCACCAACCCTGCGCTGCTGGCGCGCAAGATCATCGAAGCCGGGCGCGACTAGAGAGCAGCGATCAGCTGCCGGCGACCTTCATCCGGTTCACCAGCAGCGAGCCGGTGGTCTTGGCGCCGTAGTTGTAGGCATCGGCGCCGACCGCCTCGATGCCCATGAGCATGCTCTTCAGGTTGCCGGCGATCGTGATCTCCTGCACCGGAAAGGCGATCTTCCCGTTCTCCACCCAGAAGCCGCTGGCGCCGCGCGAATAGTCGCCGGTCACGTAGTTGACGCCCTGCCCCATCAGTTCGATGACGAACAGGCCGGTGCCCAGCTTGGCCAGCATGGCCTCGAGATCGTCGCCCTTCTTCGTGCGGCGCGAGCTCAGCGTGAGATTGTGCGAGCCGCCCGCATTGCCGGTGGTCTTCATGCCCAGCTTGCGCGCCGAATAGGTGCTCAGGAAGTAGCCCTCGAGCCGGCCGCCGTCGACCACCTTGCGCTTGCGGGTGGCCACGCCTTCGTCGTCGAAGGCCGAGCTGCCCTTGCCGCGCGGGATGTGCGGGTCTTCCAGCACGTCGATGTGCGAGGGCAGCACCGGCTTGCCCAGCGAGTCGAGCAGGAAAGTGCTCTTGCGGTAGAGCGCACCTCCGCTGGTCGCCTGCACCAGCGCGCCCAACAAGCCCGCGGCCAGCGGCGACTCGAACAGCACCGGGCATTCGGTGGTCTTGATCTTGCGCGACTTGAGCCGGCTGAGCGCCCGCTCGGCGGCATAGCGCCCGACAGCCTTGGGGCTCGCGAGCTCCTCGGCGGAGCGCATCGAGCTGTACCAGGCGTCGCGCTGCATGTCGTCGCCCTTGCCCGCGATGGGCGCCACCGAGATCGAATGGCGGGAGCTGGCATAGCCGCCGCGGAAGCCGCGCGTGTGGGCGCTGAAGAAGTGGCTGTGCTGCGCCGAGACGCCGGCGCCCTCGCTGTTGGTGATGCGCTTGTCGGTCGACAGGGCCGCGGCCTCGCATTCGAGCGCCAGCGCGGCGGCCTGCTCGCTCGTGATGTCCCAGGGGTGGAACAGGTCCAGGTCGGGCTGCTCGGTCGCGATGTCGGCCTCATCGGGCAAGCCGCTGACCGGGTCCTCGGCCGTGAAGCGCGCGATGTCGTAGGCGGCCTGGACCGTCTGGGCGATGGCCGCCTCGGAAAAGTCGGAGGTGCTGGCATTGCCGCGGCGGTGGCCCACGTAGACCGTGACGCCCAGCGACTTGTCGCGGTTGCGCTCGACGTTCTCGAGCTCGCCCTTGCGCACCGAGACGCTGAGGCCGCAGCCCTCGGACGCCTCGGCGCCGGCATCGGTGGCGCCGAGCTTCCTGGCGTGCGCCAGGGCCGAGTCGACCAGGTTTTCGAAGAAGGGACGGCTGTAGGCGAAGCCGGAGTCGGCGCGCGAGGAAGAGGTGCTCATGTGGCGGCTATGATACTTGCGCCCCCGTCTTCGACGGAGCGGCTTACGATTGCCTCTATGCCCCGCAAACCCAAGAAAGGCTACTTCGTCCGCGGCACCTTTGTCGCCGAAGGCAGCGAACTCGATCTCGAGCTCAAGCGCGAGCTCAAAGGCAGCGACGCGGCGAGCAAGACCGACCTCAAGCGCGAGAGCGCCGAACTGCAGACGCTGGGCGAAGCCTTGCTGGGCCTGCGCGCCGGCCTGTTCGACAAGCTGGAGCTCGAGGACAAGCTGCGCGACGCCATCGACGAAGCCAAGCGCATCACCAACTTCGAGGGCAAGCGCCGCCAGATGCAGTTCATCGGCAAGCTGATGCGCGGCCTCGACGCCGCCACGCTCGATGCCATCCGCGCGGCGCTCGACGAGCAGAACCGCGGCCCCGCGCAGGAAGCTGCCATCCTGCACGACGCCGAGCGCTGGCGTGACCGGGTGATCGCCGACGACGACGCGCTGGGCGGCTGGATCGAAACCCATCCCGGCACCGACGCGCAGCAGCTGCGCGCGCTGGTGCGCCAGGCGCGCAAGGACCTCAAGGAAGGCCCGCCCGGCGAGGCACCGCGCCAGGGCAAGGCCTACCGGGAGCTGTTCCAGCTGCTGCGCGCGCAGCTCGAAGTGCATGGCACCGCGGACCATGCGGCCGAAGCCGCGGCGCAGGCGCGCGAGGAAGATGCATGAGACGCCGGGCCGCTCCCAAGTCGAATAGCACCGCAGCGCGTAGCGCGGAGGTTGTCGAATGAGACGCCGGGCCGCTCCCAAGTCGAATAGCACCGCAGCGCGTAGCGCGGAGGTTGTCGAATGAGCAACCCTCACGACCCGGTGCGCATCGGCATCGTCTCGATCAGCGACCGCGCCTCCAGCGGGGTCTATGAGGACAAGGGCCTGCCCGCACTGCAGGAATGGCTGCAGCGCGCCTTGCGCAATCCCATCGATTTCGAGCCTCGGCTCATCCCCGACGAGCAGGCGGCAATCAGCGCCGCGTTGATCGCACTGGTCGACGCCGGCTGCTCGCTGGTGCTGACCACCGGCGGCACCGGCCCGGCCCTGCGCGACGTGACGCCCGAGGCCACGCTGGCCGTCGCCCACAAGGAGATGCCGGGTTTCGGCGAGCAGATGCGGCAGATCAGCCTGCGCTTCGTGCCCACCGCCATCCTGTCGCGGCAGGTCGCGGTGATCCGCGACCAAAGCCTGATCATCAACCTGCCGGGGCAGCCCAAGTCCATCGCGGAGACGCTGGAAGGGCTGAAGAACCCCGACGGCACCCAGGCGGTGCCCGGCATCTTTGCGGCAGTGCCCTACTGCATCGACCTGATCGGCGGGCCTTATCTGGAAACGGACGAGGCGGTGTGCAAGGCATTCAGGCCCAAGTCGGCGATCCGGACTCCGGCTCCCTGAGGGAGCACGTCACTTCCCGACCAGTTCGGTCAGCCGCTGCGCCTCGAAGCACTCCTTGGTCGCCGCATCCCCCGGCACGCAGTCCTTCTTCCCCGGCTGCGCCGACAGTGTCTCGATCGCCTGCCAGAGCAGCGCAATCTGATGCTCCTGGCTCGACGCGTTGTCGATCAGGCTCCTCATGGCCAGCGACAGCGGGTCGTCTTCCTGCGTGATCCCGTAGGCCTCGAACTTCCTGCCGGTGCCACTCGAATCGCCACCGCTTGCCGTCCTGGCCGGAATGATGCGCGCCGGGATCCCGACGGCGGTCGCCCCCGGTGGCACCGGCTTGATCACCACCGCATTGCTGCCGATCTTGGCGCCATCGCCCACCACGAAGCCGCCCAACACCTTGGCGCCGGCGCTCACCACCACATCCTTGCCCAGCGTCGGATGCCGCTTCGCGCCCTTGTAGAGCGAGGTGCCGCCCAGCGTCACGCCCTGGTAGATGGTGCAGCCGTCGCCGATCTCGGCCGTCTCGCCGACCACCACGCCCATCGCATGGTCGAAGAACACGCGATCGCCGATCACGGCGGCGGGATGGATCTCTATGCCGGTGAGCCAGCGCGAGCCGTAGGAGACGAAGCGGCCCACCCACTTCAGGCCGTGGCCCCAGCACCAGTGCGCCATGCGATGCAGCACCAGGGCATGCAGGCCGGGGTAGAGGGTCAGCACTTCCCAGCGCGAACGCGCCGCCGGATCGCGGTCGAGGATGCACTGGATGTCGGAGCGCAGGCGCGAGAACATGGGATGTTCTTGTTATGACGATATGGGCTGCGCAGTCTAAGGGCTGGGGTCATCGCGCACCGGCGATGGGGTTTTGTAGGTCCCGCCCCCTGCCGCATCGGCCATGGCCTTGGCGATGCCACGCAGGATGTGGATCTCCTCCGGCGTCGGCTGGGCGCGGTTGAAGAGCTGCTGCAGCCGCGGCATCAGCTTCTTGGGCGCCTCGGGGTCCAGGAAGCCGATCTGCACCAGCGAGCGCTCCCAGTGCGCCAGCATGCCCGCCACGGCTTTTGCGTCGGCGGCCAGGACCGGCGCGGTCGCCTCGCGCACGCCGAAGCCGCCGAGGGCCAGCCGCCATTCGTAGGCAATCACCTGGATCGCGGCGCCCAGGTTCAGCGAGCCGAAGGCCGGGTCGGTCGGAATGCTGAGCGCCACATGGCAGCGGTAGACGTCCTCGTTGCGCATGCCGAAGCGCTCCGAGCCGAACAGGAAGGCCACGTGCTGCTCGTCCCCCGCGGCCAGCGGCCCCAGGTGCTCGCGCGGCGTGCACGTCGGCGGGCCGAAGTCGCGCGGCACCATCGCGGTGGCGCAGAGGTGGGTGACGCCGTGGAGCGCCTCGTCCAGCGTGTCGACGATGCGCGCCCGCTCCAGCACGTCCAGCGCCCCGCTGGCGCGCTGGATGGTTTCCTCGCGCCGCAGCACGTTGGCCCAGCGCGGCGCCACCAGCACCAGCTCGTCGAAGCCCATGGTCTTCATGGCGCGCGCGGCGGCGCCGACATTGCCGGCATGGCTGGTCTGGATCAGGATGAAGCGGGTGCGCATGGGCGGGTTGAAGAGGGAGCGGGCCGAAGGCCAGGCCCGACCCGGTAAAATCCGCAATTCTCGCCGCCCGCATCGCCGGGCCGCCTCCCCAGGGCCCCGCCCGCCGTTCTTCCCACAATCCGATGTCGTCTCCCAACCTGCACCCCATGCTCAACGTGGCCGTCAAGGCCGCCCGCGCCGCCGGCGCCATCATCAATCGCGCCGCGCTCGACATCGAGGCGGTGCGCGTGTCGCAGAAGCAGGTCAACGACTTCGTGACCGAGGTCGATCACGCGAGCGAGCGAGCGATCATCGAGACGCTGCTCGGCGCCTACCCGGGACACGGCATCCTCGCCGAGGAATCGGGCGCCGAGCATGGCGCCAAGGATTCCGACTTCGTCTGGATCATCGATCCGCTGGACGGCACCACCAACTTCATCCACGGCTTCCCGGTCTACTGCGTCTCGATCGCGCTCGCGATCAAGGGCAAGGTCGAGCACGCCGTCATCTACGACCCGACCCGCAACGACCTGTTCACCGCCACCCGCGGCCGCGGCGCCTTCATGAACGAGCGCCGCATCCGCGTGAGCAAGCGCATCAGGCTGAACGAGTGCCTGATCTCGACCGGCTTTCCCTTCCGCACCGGCGACAACTTCAAGCAGTACCTGGCCATCATGGCCGACCTGATGCCGCGCGCCGCCGGCCTGCGCCGCCCCGGCGCCGCGGCGCTGGACCTGGCCTACGTCGCCGCCGGCTTCAGCGACGCCTTCTTCGAGACCGGCCTCAACATCTGGGACGTGGCGGCCGGCTCGCTGCTGGTCACCGAGGCGGGTGGCCTGATCGGCAACTTCACGGGCGAGCCCGACTTCCTCGAGCAGCGCGAGTGCCTCGCCGGCGCGCCGCGCGTCTACGGCCAGCTGGTGCCGCTGCTGGGCAAGTACTCGAAGTTCGCGAGCGTGGACGACAAGTTTGCCGCCAGCGAGCGCGTGCGCGCGGTCGATCCTTCGGCCGGCAGCGTCTACGCGCGCAGCACGGTGCATGCCGATACGGCCGTTGCCGAAGCAGCGGCCGAAGCCGCAGCCGCCGCCCCGGCGCCGCGCAAGCTCACCCGCCTGCGCCGCGAAGAAAGCCCCGCCACGCCCGCCGTGGGCGACCCCGCCGCCGAGTGATGCAGGCGCAGCGCGCCGCCACCGAACGAGGCCGCGCCGCGCTGCGCGTGGCGCTCTCCCACTACGTCGCGAACGGGCTGTCGGTCGCCTTCGGGCTGCTGCTGATCTCGGGCGGTGTCCACCTTGCGCTGGGCGTTGCAGCTGCTGCCGCCGCCGGGGTCGGCGTGATCGTGACCGCGCCGCCCGACCTGCCCGGCCCGCGCCGCGGCAAGTTCTGGCAGATGGTGCCCTCGCCGCTGGTCGGGCTGCCGCTCTTCTTCTGCGTGCAGCTGCTGCATTCGGCGCCGCTGCGCCTCGGCCTGCTGCTGGTGCCCGCGACCTTCCTGGCCTTCGTGGCCATGGCCTGGGGCAAGCGCGGCATCCCGATCGCCATCGCGATCATGTTCTCGATGATCTTCTCGATGGCCACGCCGACGCCCACCGGCATGCACGAGGCCGTCGAGCGCACGCTGTACTTCGGCCTGGGCGCCGGGCTCTACGTGGTCTACGCCCTGCTCGCGAACCACGCGCTCAACGGCCGCTACCGGGTGCAGGCGATGGCCGATCTGCTGTCCTCGCTGGCCGCGCTGATGCGCACCGAAGCGGGCCAGTTCACGCCCAGGGACGATTCCGGCGACGTGCGCGAGGTGCCGGCCCCGCTGCTGGGCCAGCTGCTGCGCGAGCAGGCGGCGCTGGCCGACCAGCTGCAGGCCACGCGCGACATCGTGCTCGAATCGCCGCGCACGCCGCGCCGCCAACGGCTCGCCGGCATGCTGGTCACGGTGCTGGAGCTGCGCGACATGCTGCTGGCCAGCGAGCTCGACCTCGATGCGCTGAAGGCGCACCCCGGCCATGCCGCCGCGCTGTGCGAGATGCAGCGCATCCTCCTGGAACTGGCCGACGAGACCGTCGCGCTGGCCGACGCCCTGCTGCTCGGCCGCCAGCCCGTCCCCGTGCCCGACCGGCGCCCGGAGCTGGCGGCCATCCATCTCGAGGAAGACGCGGCGCACCCGCCCTTTTCCGCCGGGCCCACGCCCGCCGTGCTCGCGCGCGGGCTGGCCAGCCGCATCGGCCACATCAACGACGAGGTGCTGCGCCTGGTGGGCCTGGCGCGCGGCGAGATCGAGCCCGATCTCGCGGTGGTGCGGGCCAACTGGCAGATGTTCGTGAGCCCCACCGACTGGTCGCTGATGCCCTTCCTCACGCTGTGGCGCTGGGACGCGCCGCCGCTGCGCCATGCGATCCGCGCCGCGCTCGCGGTGGCCGTCGGCTATACGATCGCGGTGATGCTGCCCTGGGGCTCGCACGACTACTGGATCCTGCTGACCATCGTGGTGGTGCTGCGCGGCAGCCTCTCGCAGACGCTGGAACGGCGCAACAGTCGGGTGGCCGGCACGCTGCTGGGCTGCGTGGTCGCGGTGGCGCTGCTGTCCATCCATCCCAGCGCGCTGGGGGCGCTGTTCGCGATGACCGCGGCGCAGGCGATCGCGCACGGCTTCGCGGTGCGCAAGTACCTGATCACCTCGGTGGCCGCCACCGTGCTGGGCCTGCTGCAGGCGCACCAGCTGAACGTCGGCATGAGCCCCACCTTCGCACTCTTCGAGCGGGTGGCCGATACGCTGATCGGCGCCGGCCTGGCCTGGGCCTTCTGCTACGTGCTGCCCTCGTGGGAGCGCAGCCAGATCCCCTCGCTGGTCGCGCGCACCCTGACGGCGCAGGCGCGCCATGCGCGCCTCGCCCTCGGCCTGGGCCAGCTGCGCGCGGTGCAGACCAGCCCCGAGCTCGAATGGCGCCTGGCGCGCCGCGAGGCCTACGACAGCCTCTCGGCGCTGGTGCAGGCCACGCAGCGCTCGCTCTCGGAGCCGCGCGCAGTGCAGCCCCCGCTGGAGCCGCTGGAGCACCTGCAGGCGCACAGCTACCAGCTGCTGGCCCAGTTGAGCGCGGTCAAATCCATGCTGGTGCTGCGGCGCGACCGGCTCACGCCGGCCGAGATCGAGGGCCCGCTGCAGCGCGCGTCCGCGCGCATCGAGGCCAACATCGGCAGCACGCCCACCAGCGGCCCGGTCATGCCCGAGAGCGCCGCCGCGACCACGGTGGCCGAATCCATCCCCCTGCCCGACCCCTTCGACAACGACGTCAGCCCCTGGCTGCTGCGCCGGCTCGACATGGCGATCGGCATCTCGGCGCAGCTGCGCGACGACGCGGCGCGCATTCTTCAACCCCCCATCCTCGACACGCCCAAGATCGCCTGATGAACAAGGAGATTCTGCTCGCCCATCCGTGGTTCGGGCCCTGCCTGGCCGCGCTCATCGCGGTGCCGCTCGCACTGCTCGCCCACCGCATCGGCGGCATGGTGCTGCGGCGCCTGACGCGCCATGCCCCCGTGCTGCACGCCATGCTGGTCAAGATCCAGATCCCGGCGCGCTTCGTGCTGCCGCTGGTCGCGCTGCAGATGGTGTGGCAGGCCGCGCCGGACGACCTGCGCTTCGTCAACAGCGTGCGCCACCTCAACGGCCTGCTGCTGATCGCGGCGGCGACCTGGCTGGCCGTGCGCGCCGTCAACGGCATCGCCGACGGCGTGCTGGCCAAGCATCCCCACGACGTGGAGGACAACCTGCAGGCGCGCCGCGTGCTCACCCAGACCCGCGTGCTGGCGCGCACCGCCGACAGCGTGCTGCTGGTGGCCGGCGCTTCGCTGATGCTCATGACCTTCCCCGGCGCGCGCCAGGTCGGCGCCAGCCTGCTCGCATCCGCCGGCGTGATCGGCATCGTCGCCGGCCTGGCCGCCAAGCCGGTGTTCAGCAACCTGATCGCCGGCCTGCAGATCGCGCTGGCGCAGCCGATCCGCATCGACGACGTGCTGGTGGTCGAAGGCGAATGGGGCCGCGTGGAGGAGATCACCGGCACCTTCGTCGTGCTGCGCATCTGGGACGACCGGCGCCTGATCCTGCCGCTGTCCTACTTCATCGAGAAGCCCTTCCAGAACTGGACGCGCAGCAGTTCGCAGCTGCTGGGCTCGGTCTTCATCTACGCCGACTACGGCATGCCGCTGGCGCCGCTGCGCGAGGAGGTCGAGCGCATCGTGAAGTCGGCGCCCGAGTGGGACGGCCGCTTCTTCAACCTGCGCGTGACCGACGCCACCGAGCGCACCATGCAGATCCGCGTGCTGTGCACGGCCGCCTCCTCCTCGCTCGCTTTCGACCTGCGCTGCACGGTGCGCGAGGGGCTGATCGATTTCATGCAGCGCGAGTACCCGCAGTTCCTTCCCAGGCTGCGCGTGGAGGCCGATCCGCAGGCGCAGACGGACGCCGCGGTGGGCCCCTCCGCCCCGCGCGCCATCTCAGCGCGCGCGGGCTGAGCGGCGCGCCGCTCGGGGCCGGGCCGCGGCAGCCAGCGCCTCGGCGCGTTGCCGCACCACCTCGTGGATGACTTCGATCAGGAGACGGGCCCCCTCGCCCACCTCGCCGCCGCGCCGCACGGTGAGCCCGACCGGGCCCTCGGTGCTCGCCGTGTCGATCGCCAGCCGGCTCAATTCGCCGCGCGCGAGAAAACCGTCGACCGCCCCTTGCGGCGCAAACCACACCGCATCCGAACACTGCAGCAGTCCCAGCGCGAAGCTGGTGTCGGTCGCCTCCACCAGGCAGCGCGGCGGCGCCATGCCCTGCGCCACCAGGAAGGCATCGGCCGTGTGGCGGATCAGCGTGCCCGAGACCGGCACGACGAGCGGATGGTCCGCCAGGGCATCGAGCTTCGGACGCCGCGGCGCCGCGAGCGGATGGCCGGGCCGCGCGACCAGCAGCAGCGGCTCGCTGTAGAGCTGCTCGAAGGCCAGGTCGGCCATCGCCGAGGCCTGTGCGAGGCGGCCCAGCACCAGGTCGATCTCGCCCTGGCGCAGCTGCGTCATCAGCTGCGCGTTGGTGCCGCTGGCCACGCGCACGCGCAACGCGGGCGCCTGCGCATGCAGCGCCGCGATGGCCGCCGGCAACAGGTGGGCCGCCATGTTCGGCAAGGCGCCGACGGCCACCTGCAGCTGGTCGAGCTCGGGCTGGTCCAGCGCCAGGCCCAGGCCTTCGCGCAGCCCGCGCAGCGCCACCACCGCGTGGCGCACCAGCACGTCGGCCGCCGGCGTCAGCTCGACGCCGCGCCGCCTGCGCAGCAGCAGACGGCGGCCGACGATGTCCTCGAGCTCGGCGATGGTCTTGGAGACCGCCGGCTGCGTGAGCGCCAGCGCCTTGGCGGCACGCACCAGGTTGCGCTCCTGGGCCACCATCACCAGGCACTGCAGATGTCGCAGCTTCAAGCGGGAAAAATTTATAGCTGACATGCACCGCTCCCCTGTCGTCTGAGCTTCGAAATATAACCATCGGGAATAGCTGGCAGAACAGCTTTCAGTTGTGCGGGGATGCGCGCGCTCCTAGAGTCGACCTGTTGCGCCCCACTCCGCATGCGGCGCCCGAACCCGGAGACAAACACATGAACCGCCCTGCTTCCTTCGGCGCGATGCGCCGCCTCGCCCTCGCAGCCGCCTGCGCTGCGCTGGCCCTCGGGCTCGCCGGCCCGCCCGCCCATGCCGACACCGCCTACCCCGCCAAGCCGGTGAAGTTCATCACCAACTTCCCGGCCGGCGGCCCGCTCGACATCCTCGGCCGCGCGCTGGGCGACGCCCTGCAGAAGGATCTGAAGCAGCCCTTCGTGGTGGACAACCGGCCGGGCGCCGGCGGCAACATCGGGGCCGACGTGGTGGCCAAGAGCCCGGCCGACGGCTATGCGGTGCTGCTGTCGATCGACACAACCTTCACCATCAACCCGCATCTCTACGCCTCGATGCCCTTCGCGGCCAAGGACCTGAAGGCGCTGATGATCTTCAGCTCCTCGGGCCTTGCCTTCGGCGTCGGGTCCTCGGTGGACGCGAAGACGCTGCCCGATGTCATCCACCAGGGCAAGGCGCAACCCCTCACCTTCGCCTCCGCGGGCAACGGAAGCCCGGGCCACATCGCCGCCGAGATCTTCTCCAATGCGACCGGCGCGAAGATCACGCACGTGCCTTACAAGGGCAACGCACCGGCCGTCACGGCGCTGCTGTCGGGCGAGGTTCAGGCCGGCATCCTCGCCACGCCCGGCCTGCTGCCGCAACTGCAGGCCGGCAAGCTGCGGGCGCTGGCCGTCACCGGCCGCCAGCGCTCGCCGCTGCTGCCGCAGGTGGCCACCGTCGGCGAGCTCGGCCTCAAGGACCTGGAGTTCGAGGTGCTCTACCTCGCGATGGTGCCGGCGGCGACCCCCGAGCCGGTGATGCAGACCTTGCGCCGCGCGCTGCAGTCCGCGCTGGCCTTGCCGGAGCTCAAGACCCGCCTGGCGTCGCTGGACATGGTGGCGCTGGGCGAAACCGGCGCCGCTGCGCAGCAGCACCTGGACGCCAGCCGCGCGCGCTACGGCAGGATCGTCAAGGCCACCGGCATGAAGCTGGACTGACGCCGATGCACGCGCAGCCTCGCAGGCACAGGCTCTCAGCCCGTGCCGCGCCGGCCGCGGTCGGCCTTCGGCAGCACCGCCTCGCCGGCGAGCTGCTCGGCGCGCGCCTGCAGCTGGCGCAGGGCCTCGTCCAGGCACGCCGCATGGTTGGCGTCCAATGCCGCCAGGAGATCGGCGTTGATGCGCGTCACCAGCGGGTGCAGCTCGTCGTACACCGTCTGCCCGCGCTCGGTGAGTTGCAGCAGCACCTGCCGGCGGTCGCCGGCTGGATGCGTGCGCGACAGCAGGCCTTTCTCGACCAGGGAGCTCACCGCCTTGGACGTGCGCGCCCGGTCGAGCTGGGCATGCTCGGCCAGTTGCGAGGAGCCCAGCCTGCCGCGGCTCGCCAGCGTGGCGATCAGCCGCCATTCGCGCCGCGTGATGCCGAAGCGCCCTTCGCAAAGGCGAATGACCATGCTGCCCGCAACGGACAGCAGGCGGGACAGCCGGTACAGCAGCAGCTCGTCGAGGGATCTGCGCGCGGGGTCGCTCATCTAGTGGTTAGTCCGGGGAATGGTTGATTTGAACAATCGAATGCCCCGACTCTAAATTCGATCGGTGCCGCCGCACGGCCGCGGCCAAACGAACAGAGAGACCGGAGACACCCCCCATGCACACCTTCACCCTTCGTCGCCGCCGCGCGCTCGCCGCCCTGGCCGCCGCAACGCTGGCCCCGCTCGCACACGCGCAGGCCTTCACGCCCGGCCAGCCGATCAAGGTGCTGATCGGCGTGCCCGCCGGCGGCACGCAGGACGTTCTGACGCGCGCCATCGCGCACGAGGTGCGCGAATCGCTGGGCCCGCTGGTGGTCGACAACCGCTCCGGCGCGGCTGGCCGCATCGCGGTCGAGACGGTGAAGACCGCGCCGCCCGATGGCCGCACGCTGCTCCTGGGCACTGCCAGCATGATGACCATGTTCCCCAATGCCTACCGGCAGCTCTCGTACGACCCGGTCAAGGACTTCGTGCCGATCGTCAATGCGGCGCGCTTCGAGCTCGCGCTGGTGGTCCACAAGGACGTGCCCGCCAACACGCTGCCCGAGTTCATCGCCTGGGCCAAGGGCCAGGGCGACAAGCTGAGCTTCGCCTCCTACGGCGCCGGCACGCCCTCGCACTTCCTCGGCGAGATGCTCAACCGCGCCGCCGGGCTGAAGATGGTGCACGTGGCCTACCGCGGCTCGACGCCGGCGCGCCAGGATCTGATGGGCGGCACCGTGCCGGTTTACTTCGACACCGTGGGCGGCGCGCTCCAGCTGCAGACCACCGGGCGCGTGAAGGTGCTGGCCACCAGCGGCGACAAGCGCTCGCCGCTGATGCCCAGCCTGCCCACTTTCGTCGAGGCCGGCTACAAGGACGTGGTGGCCGCGGCGTGGTTCGCCTACTACGCGCCGCGCAGCACGCCGCAGCCCATCGTCGACAAGCTGCGCGCCGAGTTCACCCGGGCGGTCAATGCGCGGGAGGTGCGCCAGCAATTGCTGCAGAACGGCATGTACCCGGCGGGCGACGGACCCGAGGCGCTGCTGAAGACCATGCGCGAGGACACGGCGCGCTGGGGCGGCATCATGCGGGCCGTGAACTTCACTGCCAACGACTGAACATCCACAACATGCTCCAACATCTTCTGCGCCGCCTCGCCGGCATCCTCACCCTCAGCGCGCTGGCGACGAGCGGCGCCTTCGCCCAAACCCCGGACGGCCCGCTGCGCATCGTCGTGGGCTACGCACCCGGCGGCGCCACCGACCGCGTGGCGCGCATCGTGGGCGACAAGCTCCAGGCCAGGCTCGGCGTGCCGGTGGTCGTCGACAACAAGCCCGGCGCCGGCGGGCGCCTCGCGGCCCAGCAGGTCAAGGCCACGCCCGCCGGCCAGAACGTGCTGATGCTGGCCAACCCCGCCGTGATGGTGGTGGCGCCGCTGGTCTTCAAGGACAACGGCTATGACGCCGAGCGCGACTTCGTGCCGGTCTCGCACGTCAACGACTACGAGTTCGCGTTGTCGGTCTCGACCGCCGTGCCGGTGCGCGAACTGTCCCACCTGCTGGCGTGGATGCGGGCCAATCCCGACAAGGCCAATGTCGGCGTGCCGGCCACCGGCAGCCTGCCGCACTTCTTCGGCCTGATGGTGGGCGAGAAGGCCAAGGTGCGGACCGAGGTGGTCGGCTACCGCGGCTCGGCGCCCCTCTTGACCGACCTGATCGGCGGACAGGTGCCGATCGCCGTCGACACGCTGGACGTGGTCATCCCGCAGCACCAGTCCGGCAAGGTGCGCATCCTCGCGATGTCCGGCGCAAAGCGCTCGCCCTTCGCGCCCGAGGTGCCGACCTTCAAGGAGGCCGGGCTCGATCTCGTCGCACTGGGCTGGAACGCCTTCTTCGCACCGGCGAGCATGCCGCGCGAGAAGGTCGCCCGCTACGCACAGGCCATCCGCGAGGTCATGCAGGAGCCGGACACGGTCCGCCGCTTCAAGGATTCGCTGATGACGCCGGTGGTCAGCACGCAGGAGCAGACCGCCGCCATGCTCAAGGCCTACCGCGCGCAATGGGCGCCGGTCGTCCAGAAATCCGGCTACCAACCCTGACCCCCTCACATGCAACGCCCCAACATCATCTTCATCGTCGCCGACGACCTCGGCTTTGCCGACCTCGGCTGCTACGGCGGGCGCGATGCCGCCTTCGGCCCCGTGTCGCCGGTGCTGGACGGCCTCGCTGCCAAGGGCGTGCGCTTCACGCAGGGCTATGCGAACTCGCCGGTGTGCTCGCCCACGCGCTTCGCGCTGATGACGGCGCGCTACCAGTACCGCTTGCGCGGCGCGGCCGAGGAGCCGATCAACAGCAAGAGCCGCGGCAGCACGACGCTGGGCCTGCCGCCCGCGCACCCCACGCTGCCCTCGCTGCTGCGCGAGGCGGGCTACCGCACGGCGCTGATCGGCAAGTGGCACCTGGGCTTTCCGCCCGCCTTCGGGCCGCTGCGCTCGGGCTACGAGGAGTTCTTCGGCCCGATGTCGGGCGGGGTCGACTACTTCACGCACTGCGACTCGGCCGGCCGCCACGACCTGTGGGCGGGCGAGGAAGACAAGCAGGAAGAGGGCTACCTCACCGACCTGTTCTCGCGCCGCGCAGTCGACTACGTGGAGCGCATGGCGGGCCAGCAGGCACCCTTCTTCCTGAGCCTGCACTACACGGCGCCGCACTGGCCCTGGGAAACGCGCGAGGACGAGGGCCGCGCGCCGGCGGTGAAGAATAACCTCTTCGACCTGGCCGGCGGCAACATCCACGTCTACCGCCGCATGATCCATCACATGGACGAGGGCATCGGCTGGATCATGGCCGCGCTGGAGAAGCAGGGCATCGCCGACAACACGCTGGTCGTCTTCACCAGCGACAACGGCGGCGAGCGCTTCTCCGACAACTGGCCGCTGGTGGGCGGCAAGATGGACCTGACCGAGGGCGGCATCCGCGTGCCGTGGATCGCGCACTGGCCCGCCGTCATTCGCGCCGGCAGCGAGACCGCCCAGCATTGCATGACGATGGACTGGTCCGCGACGATGCTCGAAGCCGCCGGTGCCCAGGCCGACCCGGACTACCCGCTGGATGGCGTGTCGCTGCTGCCCGTGCTGCGCGATGCGACGACGGGCTTGCGCCGCCCGCTGCACTGGCGCATGAACCACCGCGGCCAGCGCGCCCTGCGCGACGGCGACTGGAAGTACCTGCAGGTCGATGGCCACGAGTACCTGTTCAACATCCCGGCCGACGAGCGCGAGCGCGCGAACCAGGCCAGCCGCGAGCCGCAGCGGCTGGCCGCGATGCGCGCGGCCTGGGAGTCATGGAACGCGAGCATGCCCGCCATCCCGGAGGATGCGACCGTGAGCCTGGGCTACTCGGCCAAGGACATGCCGCAGCGTTGAGCGCCGGGCCGGGGCCTGCCTCAGGCCGACGACGAAGACGTCCGCCCCGCGCCCGGGGCGGTGTCGTCGTCCTCCTCGGCCATACTTAGAATGTCCTGGGCCGAAAGCTTCCCGATCAGTTCCGGATGGTCGCGGTTCACATGCGCCTGTACGGCGGCAATGAGTTCCGCATCGGTGGAGCCACGGACCGCTTCGCCGCATTCACAGTTGATCACCTTTGCCATGTCTTCCTCCTTTCAACGGGGGTGTCACGATGGTGCCAGACGAGGATGGAGAAAACCTTGGCGAAACATTGGCGCCCGGGGCGGAAACGCGGATCCAGCTTTGCGGACGACTGGTGGCCAAGCTCGAGGGGCGGCGCGTCGAGGAGCTGTTGCCGGGGCGCCAGGGCCGGCTTCTCTTCGCTTACCTCGCGGCGCAACGCAGGCACGCCCTCACGCGGTCGCAGCTCACTCAAGCACTCTGGCCGAACAATCCGCCACCGGCCGCCGATGCGGCACTGAGCGCCTTGCTCGCCAAGCTCCGAGGGGTGCTGGGCGCGCACGCCGTGCTCGGGAAGCAAGAGCTGCGGCTGGTACTCCCTGCCGATGCCTGGATCGACCTGGAAGCCGCTCTCGAGGGATTGCATCGGGCGGAATCCGCCGTCGCGCGCCAGGACTGGACCGCCGCATGGGGGCCGGCCCGCGTCGCCTTGCACATCGCCATGCGGCCCTTTCTTCCGGGCTATGACGCAGCCTGGATCGACGCGACCCGCGAACAGATCGACGACGTCCTGCTCCGGGCCCACGAGTGCGTCGCCGTCACCGGTCTCGCGCTGCGCGGGAGCGAGCTGGCATCGGCCGCACGTTCGGCGCGCGCGCTGATGAAGCGGGCGCCCTACCGCGAATCGGGCTACCGCTTCATGATGGAAATCCTTGCGCTCCGGGGCAATGTCGCCGAGGCGCTGCTGATCCACGAGCGCCTGCGCCGACTGCTGTGCGACGACCTCGGTGCGTCCCCCAGTCCCGCAACGCTGGCCGTTCACAAGCGGCTTCTGCAGGGGACCTCATGACAAGGTCGCCGGGCCTGCGCAGCAGGCGCTAGAGCGTCCGCACCGGCATGCACAGCATGCAGCTGAAGGCTCCCGTCTTCTCGTCCATCACGAAGTCGGGGCCGTAGACCTCCAGCGGCGCGCCGTCGGCGGCCTGCCAGCCGCTGTCCGGCAGCCACTCGCACAACCGCATCCACGCGGTGTGGATCTCCGTCGGCGGGCCGATGAATTCGCAGCAGGCATAACGCCCGCCAGGCAGTGTCTGCACGCCGATCTCACCCGCGGGCCGGAAGCCCTCGTCGACCTCGATGCAGGCGTCGTAGCGGCAGCGCGCGGGTGGCGTGACGTCGGGGTTGTCGTGGCTCACGCCGTACATCGTGCGGCGCGGCTGCATCAGCCCCTGTTCGCCGCACCAGGCGGCGAAGCGCTGCCACAGGCGCGTGATGTTCGATTCGCCATAAGGCCCGACATGGCGCATGTAGGCCACGCGCACCGCCGGTAAGGTCTTGAGTTCCACGTTCATGTCGCTGTCTCCGGGTTGAGGAACATGGCCCTGGGGCCAGGAACGCTCATCGTGGCGGAAGGCCGCCATCACGGCTTGCTGCGACTTGCGATCGGCTTGATGAATCTTGCTGAGCTCGACGCGATGGCGCTGGGCCCAGCCGCGGTAGGCGCCGCGCCGCCAGTGCGTGGGCGTCGCGCCAAAGTGCGCGCTGAAGGCGCGCGTGAACACCGGCGCCGAGCCGAAGCCCACGTCCAAAGCGATGGCCAGCACCGGCTCTGGCGGCAGGCCGAGCAAACGCGCCGCGGCCACCTCCAGGCGCCGCCGCCGCACGCAGTCGGCCAGGGTCTCGCCCGTCATCGCCTGGAACACGCGGTGGAAATGCCAGGCCGAGAAATGCGCAACGCCGGCCAGGGTGGCGAGATCCAGCGGGTCCGCCAGATGACCGTCGATGTGGTCGATCACGCGGTTGATGCGCGCGACATAGGTGTGGCGAGGGGTGCTCACCAGCCACCCCACCCCGCGCAGGGGCATGCGTGCGTCTTGACTAAGATACTATTTAGATATATCTTTTCTAAATCCGATACAGACATGCAAAGACCCTCATGCGAGCTTTCCGACACTTTCTACACGGTCACCCCCGCGGCGACCATGGCGACGGCCTGAGCGGCGGTCGCGGCGGCCGGGGCGGTGGCGGCCGCATCTTCGGCCACGGCGGCCTGCGCTTCGCGCTGCTGCAGCTGATCGCCAACAAGCCCAGCCACGGCTACGAGCTGATCAAGTTCATCGAGGAGCGCCTGGGTGGCCGCTACAGCCCGAGCCCGGGCATCGTCTACCCCACGCTGACCTTGCTCGAGGAACTGGGCTACGTCAGCGTCGACACCGCCGAGGGCGGCAGCCGCAAGCGCTACACCATCACCGAGGCCGGGCGCGAGTTCCTCGCCGCCAACCGCGAGATCACCGACGAGATGATGGCCCGCATGAGCGGCGGCGTCGACGGCGCCGGCCCGCGCGCCGGCCGGCCGCCGCAGGTGGTGCGCGCCATCGAGAACCTCAAGCTCGCGATGCGCCTGCGCCTCGCGCGCGAACCACTCACCGAACAACAAGCCCACGAATTCGCCGCGGTGCTCGACAGCGCCGCCCAGCAACTTGAACGGATCTGAATCCCATGACCGATTTGCCCTCTCCCTCCTCTATCCCCGACCGCCTGCCGCGCCGTGTGCGCCACGAGCTGCGCTTTCGCAAGCTCGAAGTGCGCGCCGTCCAGCGCGTGACGCCGCACCTGGTGCGCATCACGCTCGGCGGCGAGGAACTCGCCGGCTTCACCAGCCCCGGCTTCGACGACCATTCGAAGCTCTTCTTTCCCGATCCGCAGACTGGCGCACTGCTGTTGCCGACGGTTGGCCCGGACGGCCCTTCCTGGCCCCAAGGCGCCAAGCCCGCCATGCGCGACTACACGCCGCGGCACCACGATGCCGCGGCCGGCACGCTCGACTTCGACTTCGCCCTGCACGAGGCCGGCCCCGCCACCCGCTGGGCCGAGCAGGCCCGCGTGGGCGACGTGCTGGGCGTGGGCGGGCCGCGCGGCTCCTTCATCGTGCCGACGGATTTCGACTGGCACCTGCTGATCGGCGACGACACCGCGCTGCCCGCGATCTCGCGCCGCCTGGCCGAACTGCCCGCGGGCGCGCGCGTGCTGGTGCTGGCGGAGGTGGACCACGAGGCCGACCAGATTCCGCTGCCGACCCAGGCTGAGCTCATGCTGCACTGGGTGCATCGGCGCAACGCCGCGCCCGGCACCGGCAGCGCCCTGCTCGACACACTGCGCGCGCTCGCCCTTCCGGCAGGCGATTTCCACGCCTGGGTCGCTTGCGAATCGGCCGTCGCCAAGGCCTTGCGAGCCCATCTGGTCGCGGAACGCGGCGCAAACCCGAAGTGGATCCGCGCCTCGGGCTACTGGCGCCGCGGCGCCGTGGCCACGCACGACACCATCGAGGATTGATGCGCCCGCGCAACTGGCCGAACGCGCTAGGCCGTGCCGCCGTTTGACACCTCTTCCTCACGCGACCAGAATTTCAATTGAGTACTTAATGACTATTCGTCCGCGAGGGATTCAGAGATGGAGATCGGACTTGCCCAATGGCAGTTCCTGCTGGCACTGCTGACGGGCGCATTGCTTCTGTTCGTCGTCATGTGGATCGCCTGGCACCGTGTCTCCGAGCGGCGCGAGGCCGAGCGCCGCATCGCCGCGGCGCGGGTTCGCTCCGGCCATGTGCCGCTGGAGATCCCGACCGTGCGCAGCGGGCTGACCCACGCCGGCGATTCGGTGCCCGACACCCTGCCCGAGTGGTTCATCCAGGGCAAGGGCGAGCATTCCATCGTCGACGAGCAGCCGCGCATCCGCGTGCGCTACGTCGACCCGCACGGCCGCAAGGCGGAGTGCACGATGCAGGTCGAGCACCTGGACCTGCAGAAGAAGATCCTCACCGGGCATGGCGAATTGCCCGGCGACACCTACCGCATCCCCCTGCACATGATCACCGGGGCGCGCATCGCCGAGTCGGGGCAGCGCTTCAACGTCGACACCTGGGTGGATGCCGTGCGCGTTGCGCGGCGGCGGCGCGGGCAGATCTAGGGTCCTGCCTCGCCCACGCGAAACAATGGGCGTCTGCCGCGAGGCAGACGCCCGTTTCCTTATGATGCGGGCCCGGCCGCCTTTGTGGCCTCGCACCGACCCACTGCCCTGATGACCCTCCCCGCGACAGCGCCCCACACGCCCATGATGAGCCAGTACCTGGCTCTCAAGGCGGACCATCCCGACACCCTGTTGTTCTACCGGATGGGCGATTTCTACGAGCTGTTCTACGCCGACGCCGAGAAGGCCGCGCGCCTGCTCGACATCACGCTGACGCAGCGCGGCCAGTCGGCCGGGCAGCCGGTGGTGATGTGCGGGGTGCCCTTCCACTCGGTCGACACCTACCTGGCGCGGCTGATCAAGCTCGGCGAGTCGGTGGCCATCTGCGAGCAGGTCGGCGAGGTGGGCGTGGCCAAGGGGCCGGTGGAGCGCAAGGTGGTGCGCGTGGTCACGCCCGGCACGCTGACCGATGTCGAGCTGCTGCAGGACAAGAGCGACTCGCTGCTGCTCGCGGTGCATGCGGGCAGCCGTAACTTCTGCGGCCTGGCCTGGCTCAGCGTCACCGGCGCCGAGCTGCGCCTGGCCGAATGCCCGGCCGATGCGCTGGAAGCCTGGATCGCGCGCGTCGGGCCGAGCGAGCTGCTCTACAGCGCGGAGGTCACGCCCGGCTTCGAGCAACGCCTGAAGGCGGCGCGCAACGGTGCGGCCTTCACGCTCTCGGTGCGGCCGGCCTGGCAGTTCGACGGCGGCCTGGGCGAGCGCAAGCTGTGCGAGCAGATGGGCAGCAGCAGCCTCGCAGCCTGGGGCGCGGAGGCGCTCGCCAATGCCCACGCGGCCGCGGCCGCGCTGCTGGGCTACGCGGAACATACGCAGGGCCGCGCGCTGTCGCACGTGCAGCGGCTCGCGGTGGAGCGCGACGGCGAGCTGATCGAGCTGCCGCCCACCACGCGCCGCAACCTGGAGCTGGTGCAGACGCTGCGCGGCGAGGATTCGCCCACGCTCTTCTCGCTGCTCGACACCTGCATGACGGGCATGGGCAGCCGGCTGCTCAAGCGCTGGCTGCTGGCGCCGCGCCGCGACCGCAGCGAAGCGCAGGCGCGGCTGGAAGCCATCGCGGCGCTGCAGGCCGCTCCCCTGGGCAGCACCGCAGCGCCGTGGCGCCTGCTCCGCGACCGCCTCAAGAACACCAGCGACGTGGAACGCATCGCCGCGCGCATCGCGCTGCGCCAGGTGCGCCCGCGCGAGCTGGTCGCGCTGCGCATGGCGCTGGCCAAGGCGCACGAGCTGGCGCCGGTCCTGCCCGACGCCTCGCCGCTGCTCACGCGAATGGCCGGGCAGCTCGCGCCGCCGCCGGGCTGCGTGGAACTGCTGGTGGCGGCCATCCACCCCGAGCCATCCGCACTGGTGCGCGACGGCGGCGTGATCGCCACCGGCCACGACGCCGAGCTCGACGAGCTGCGCGCCATCAGCGAGAACAGCGACGCTTTCCTGGTGCAGCTCGAGGCCAGCGAGCGCGAGCGCACCGGCATTTCGAACCTGCGCGTGCAGTTCAACCGCGTGCATGGCTTCTATATCGAGGTCACGCAAAGCGCGCTCTCCAAGGTGCCGGACAACTACCGCCGCCGCCAGACGCTGAAGAACGCCGAGCGCTTCATCACGCCTGAGCTCAAGACCTTCGAGGACAAGGCGCTGTCGGCGCAGGACCGCTCGCTGGCGCGCGAGAAATGGCTCTACGAGCAGCTGCTCGATGCGCTGCAGCCTTCGGTCGCGGCGCTCACGCGGCTCGCGGGTGCGCTGGCCGCGCTCGATGCGCTGTGCGCCCTGGCCGAGCGCTCGCATACGCTGCACTGGCGGCCGCCTTCCTTCGTGACGCATCCCTGCATCGAGATCGAGAAGGGCCGCCACCCGGTGGTCGAAGCCAGGCTGGCCGAGAAATCATCCGGCGCGTTCATTGCGAACGACACGCGCATGGGCCCCCAACAACGCCTGCAGGTGATCACCGGCCCCAACATGGGCGGCAAGTCCACCTACATGCGGCAGGTCGCGATCATCGTGCTGCTCGCCTCCATCGGCTCGCACGTGCCGGCCGATGCCTGCCGGCTCGGGCCCATCGATGCCATCCACACCCGCATCGGCGCCGCCGACGACCTGGCCAACGCGCAGTCGACCTTCATGCTGGAGATGACCGAGGCCGCGCAGATCCTGCACGGCGCCACCGCCCATTCGCTGGTGCTGATGGACGAGATCGGCCGCGGCACCAGCACCTTCGACGGCCTGGCGCTGGCCGCCGGCATCGCGGCCCAGCTGCATGACCGCACGCGCGCCTTCACTCTGTTCGCAACCCACTATTTCGAGCTGACCGAGTTCCCGGCCACGCACCATGGCGCGGTCAACATGCACGTCAGCGCCACCGAGGCGGGGCGCGACATCGTGTTCCTGCACGAGATGCAGCCGGGGCCGGCCAGCAAGAGCTACGGCATCCAGGTCGCGCGGCTGGCCGGCATGCCGGCCGCGGTGGTCAACCATGCGCGCCAGGCGCTCGAAGCCCTGGAGGCCCAGCAGCAACAGGCCCGCGCCCAGGTCGACCTGTTCGCACCGCCGCCCGCGGTGGAGGCGCCGCCGGCCAGCGCCGTAGAATCCGCGCTGACCGCGCTCGATCCCGACACCCTGAGCCCGCGCGAGGCGCTCGAAGCGATCTATACCCTCAAGAAACTACACGCGCGCGAGCACGGTTAGGGCCTGTTAACACATGACTTACTGCGTAGGCATCAAACTCAACGCCGGCCTGGTGTTCCTCTCCGACTCGCGGACCAACGCGGGGGTGGATCACATCAGCACCTTCCGCAAGATGATCGTCTACGAGCAGCCGGGCGACCGCGTCATGGTGCTGCTGTCGGCCGGCAACCTGAGCATCTCGCAGTCGGTGCGCGAGATTTTGCAGATCGAGGAACTGCGCGAAGTACGCGAAACGCGCGAGGACGGCGAGGACGGCGAGCCCATCACCATCTGGAACGCGAAGAGCATGTTCGACGCCGCGCGCGTGCTGGGCTCGGCCGTGCGCCATGTGTACGACCGCGACGCCGAGGCGCTCAAGCACGCCGGCCTGGAGTTCAACGTCTCCTTCATCTTCGGCGGCCAGGTCAAGGGCGAAGGCATGCGCCTGTTCCTGGTGTACGCCGCCGGCAATTTCATCGAGGCCACCACCGAAACGCCCTATTTCCAGGTCGGCGAGTCCAAGTACGGCAAGCCGGTGCTCGACCGCGTGCTGACGCCCGACACCCCGCTGGACGAGGCCGCCAAGTGTGCGCTGGTCTCGATGGACTCCACCATGAAGTCCAACCTCTCGGTTGGCCTGCCATTGGACCTGGTGGTGTACGAGGCCAATCGCCTGCAGACCGACAAGGTGGTCTGCATCGACGCCGACAACCCCTACTACCGCATGGTGCACAACAGCTGGGGCCAGAAGCTGCGCGAGGTGTTCGACAGCATCGAGGACCCGGTCTGGGACGACACCTACGCCGAGCATCCGCTCAAGATGCCGGCCACGCGCCACAGCCCGCTGCGCAAGATCTCGACGCCGGAAGAAAAGCTCATCTGAGCGGCTGACGCGCTGGCCGCGATCGAAAACGGTCGATCGCCCCCCTCTAACACCCCGCCAAGCGGTCTCGCGCCGCCCCCGTCAAAGAGGATTAATCCGCCGCGGGATCAACGCGGGCGGGCCAACCGGCTCAAGCCGTTGCCGCGCACCCCGTGCTCCTCGACAGCACGGTGCCTGACCCTCTGCGACCGCCGAAACCAGGTGCCTGCCGACAGAGGAAATCCGCCGCCGATCGACGTTGGCGGGCCAAGCGGCCCAAGCTGTCAATGAACACATGATCCGCGACAGGCAACCTGACGGGCACGCAGCAATACGCCAGGAACCGGGCACGCCCCGCGCAGCCGGTGCGTGGCCTGAAGCGGGCCACACACAGCACTCCTTGCCGTGAGCCGCCGCGCGGCGGCGACTTGGCTCCTCCGGGCCTATCGACCTGACGAGCGAAAGACAACACTGAAGTCAAGCCGGTGATCGAGCGAGACCGATCCCGAGGCCAGATTCCAGAGTCGTCTCGCATCCGTTCAGGAGCTTCGCCGTGACAAGCACGACACTCGACACCGAACTCATGCAGCGCGCATTGCACGAGATCGACCAGTTGCTCTCCGCGCTCGAAGCGCCTGCCAGGGCGCATCAATGCCTGCCGCGCGACGAATTCTCCGCAGCAACTTACGAACAGCCGGGCGCCCGGCAGGCACCTACGCCGTCGGCGGTGTATTTCTGCCTGACCTCCGCCAGTGCGCTGCTGGAGGTGAGCCGCTCTTTGCTGAGCCACCTCGACGTGCTCCCGGCGGACACCCGCCCAGCGAACTGGAGCTCGCTGAGCGCGGCGTCCAAGGCAGCCGGCCAGTCGGCCTTCCTGGCTTCCGTGATGTTGGCCGCACCCCCGGCAAGCGATGCTGCACCGACCTCTCCGGACGACATGTGGGCACCTACGCGAGCCTGCCGCCCTGCTGCCGTGCCAGTGCCGCCAAGGGGCGCATCGGTCGGCATGAGCTTCAAGATGAAGCTTCGAAACCTGTTCGATGCAGTCGCCGCCTAGCAGGCGGAAACCATCGATTCGCAGAGGCCCGTGAGGCCTCCCCACTAGCCCCTCTCCGGGACTAGCCCCTTCCAAGTTTTCTTCGCCAAGTTCTTTGCGCCTCCGCATGGCGCAGGGGGACTTTTTTTCATTTTTTCTACTAGGAGATACAGCTTGAAAAAGATAGACAAAAGCGCCCTTCTGCTATTCGTTGCAGCAGGGGCGCTCGCGGGTTGCGGTGGTGGGGGCAGCGGCCCGGGCGGCGGCTTCGTCCCATCGCAAGGCGCGGAGGCGATGCCGGCTTCGACAGTTGCTGCGTCAGCCGATGCTACAGCCGCATCGGCGGTCGAGCCGGCCGACAAGGAAGCAGAGGCACTCAGCAAGCTCGACGCCTCGTGGATCAAGGTCGCCAACGAAGGCCAGACACTCAACCTGGCCACGTTGACGGTGGTGCAATACGGCGCGAACTCGTCCTGGACCAGCCGGAAGCTGTCCGGCACGGTGGCTTGCGACAACGCCACCTTTGGCGACCCGCTGCAGTTTGTGGCGAAGGCGTGCTATGTGCAAACGCCTGCACCTGCACCTGCACCCGCTCCCGCTCCCGCACCGGCCACTGGGCCTGCTGCAGGAACTGTGCTCGCCAAGGAAGGCTCGTCGTTCACGGTGCCTGCCCCGACACTCGTGAAGTACGGCGCCGACACTCGCTGGGTCACCAAGACTGTCACTGGAACAGCAGCTTGACCAAGCGCCCGACCGCCCTTTGGACCAGTGCCACCCGCAGCTACTGGAGCAAGGACGAGCAGCAGCGGATCCCCAACTACCCGTTCTGGCAGACCGTGCCGCAATACGCTCGCGCCGCCAGCGTGCTGCGCACGATGGAGGACTCGCGGGTCGACCCGATCATGGTCACCATGGCCGACAACTACTCGACCCAGGGCAACGTCCTGACGGTTGCCGACTATGCAGGGGCCAGCATCTCCAACTACCGCTTCGGCGACGTGGTCTACCCCGATCCGAGCAGCGGCTTCTGCACCCAGGCCGGGGCCTGCCCGACGTACACCTACCTGGGAGAGTTCGCCGGCAAGCTGGCGCTTCCGTTCAAGCCGACGTCGGTGCACAGCTCGAACGTGCCGTGATGCGCTGAATTCATCGCCGATCCAAGGCCCCAGCTTCGGCTGGGGCCTTTTTTTTAGCTCTTTCAACTTAATCGGAATTAAGTATTCATTGACCGCGTGGGAGAGTCGCGACGCCTTCAAACTAATTTATTAAAGAAATTACTTCACCGGGCCACCATCCGATATTCCGCGGCGACGACGTGAACAAGTGCCTGTCTTGCCGTCTTTGGTTTGGCGCAAAAGAGATCGCTGAATCGACAATAACGTCAATCCAGACATTTATTGAAATTAAAGGCAATACCAGACAAAGTTCAGTACATATAGATTACCTAAGTACTCAAAAGAACCGATGAAAGTCGGTTGCAGCTCTGACGATCGAATCGCAGTGGCACCGTGAAGAAGAAAGGCGACACGTGGGCGTTCTCTTTGAAGAACGATAAGGCTGTCGCCGCGGTCCAGTTGGGTTCGACGCCCGGCGGCCTCAGGCCCCACACCACGCGCAGGGTCGAGCACGGACAACGTGCCACATCCCTCTAGCCCACGGGGCGATCAGCCTCTCTCGTTCCAGCCATTTATTTACCAGTTTCTTTGCGCCCTTTGCAGGCGCAAGGGACTTCTTTTTCTCGTCCACAGGTCGATCAGGAGATTCAGTGTGAAAAATATCAACAAAAGCGCGCTTCTGCTTTTTGTTGCAGCAGGCGCACTCGCGGGCTGCGGAGGGGGCGGAAGCGGCTCCGGCGGCAGCTTCGCTCTCCCCCAAAGCACGGATGCGGCTACAGCTTCGCCGGCTGCATCGACGACGGCACCGGCAGTCGAGCCCGCCGCAGACAAGGAGGCAGCGCTCGGAAAGCTGCTCGATGCGAGCTGGGTCAAGGTCGCCAACGAGGACCAGGGATTCAACCTGGCCGCGCCGACGGTGGTGCAATACGGCGCGAACTCGACCTGGACCAGCAAGCAGCTGTCCGGCGCAGTCGCCTGCAACAACGCCACCTTCGGCGACCCGCTGCCGTTTGTGGCGAAGGCGTGCTATGTGCAACCCGCCGCCGCGGGAACCTTGCTCGCCAGGGAGGGGGCCGCATTCACGGTGGCTGTTGCGACACTGGTGAAGTACGGCGCCGACACGCGCTGGATCACCAAGGAAGTCATCGGATCAGCGGCCTGCACGAACGCATTCTTCGGCAAGGACCCTGCGGTCATGACGGTGAAGTCATGCATCTCGGCCGGCCCTGCGACGGCTGCGGCTCCCGCGCCGGCTCCCGCTCCCGCTCCCGCCCCCGCCCCCGCCCCCGCCC
>NZ_JBDGIO010000020.1:0-115850 GCF_057657375.1 Variovorax sp. Soil_C_12
AAGGACACGGTGCCGCCCGAGCCAGCGTCGGCCTTCCCCGAGAATTCAACCCCATGACCCAATTCGATCTTCTGGCCGACGAGCCCCCTACCCTGCTGCGCGTGCCCTCGTGGCTGGGCAAGGACGTGGTGGAAGAAAGTCAGCTTCCGCTAACAGTCGGCGACTACAAAGTGACGCCCGGCGACGACGTGTGGGCCGTCACTTGCCTGAAGACCGGTGAGACCGTTTACCGCGGCATCGGACCAGTCGAGGTCGTGCGCTCGCCCGCGCCGTTCTAAAAAGGAGGAAGGCAATGTGGCAACCGAACGTTCCGACGATGGCCTATGGCCAGCAACTCTCAGACAGCCAGGAATGGCAGCGGGCCTTCATGAACGAGTGGATTCGCTTGGCCGAGGGTCGCGCGGATCTTGAGCAGACCGCCGATGCCGCGATCGAGCTCTACACCGCCCACGGCGCGCGCAACCCTGTGGACGTGGCACGCGAGGAATGGGGCACATCTGCCTGATGCGCTGCCGCTCTTGCTTGGGCCGACCCGGCGCGGGGAGTGCGAACCCTGAAACTGCCGTATGTCTACAGGGCCGGGACGGTTGCGCCCGATCATTCACTCACAGTAACCCTGTCCGATTGGCTCGTGAAGGCTACTGTGCGTCGAGCAGAACGTTCAAGAGGTACCGCCTCCGAGGAACAGTTCCACCATTTCCATGCTGTTCGCATCAATGGCGTCGGGCACCTGAGACGCCCCCTTGGCCACTCCAATGCGCCTTCCTGTCCGGACGTTCTCCAGAGGAACAAGCTTGGCCGCGGGCCGACCCCTTCGGGCGATCATGATTTCGCGCTCCCGCCCCTGCTCGATGGCTTCCACTCTAGGCGTGACAACATCGATTTCGCTTGCGACATGTGACAGCTTCCATTGAACATCTCTCGCTCTTCTAAGGGCTTGATGCGCGCGAATCAATTCAGCGGGGACCGCCATCCTGACGAAAAAACCCCGGCTGTTACCAGTCGGGGTAAGAGGTCGGTGGTCGACCTTGGAGAAAGGTTTCCACGAGAGACTTCATCATGGGCGCGTCGGCGCCGCCAGACAACGCCTCCGCGCATCGAAGGCTGAGCGGCGAGCCCCAAATAGGAACTACTGCACGGTTTGGCCATCAATTTTGCGGGTCGGTGCCCCAATGCCCTCGCGATGCGCACCCCATCCGCCCTTCGAGACAAGGCCCATGGTTTGTCGGCTCATGGCACATCGGACATAGTGAGAACCGTCGTCGACAGGAGCGACTTCTGCAAGTACTTTGCAGTTCTGCTTGAAGCACCATCCAAGACGATGAAGGTATCGCGCAGATTCACCGTCGGGACTTCCGGGCTGCTGCCGTTGCGGGTGCAGCCTCCTTCGCGGCGTGGACGCATCTTCCTCTCGCAACACATTCACGAAGTGCCCGTCGAGATCGTCATACAGCCAGCGTCGACACCTGCCTGCCGCGGCGACATCGCACCTTCGTGTTGCTTCGCGCGGTCGTCCCGGTAGGCCTGGAGGGCAGACGATCGAATGCGGCGATGCCCTCCCTCTGTCACTACGACTTCGCCAAGCTTTCCGGCATTGCAGAGCATCGCCACGTAGGGCCGGCTCGATGAAAACACTTGCGAGTGCGCAGTGGACCACCATGAGCGTCACCTTGGGCTTCTGCATCCAGCTCATCAACGGAGAGCCGTCGAACAACGGCTTTGCTGAAACTTCGCAACCGCTATTGATCGGGAATCGGCGGACACATCAAATCGTTGAGGCTGTCGTGAAGCGTCCATGCGAGCCGCCTCGAGGGCTTCGATTGCAGACGCCGAGAGCTCGTTCACAGCGAAAGCGGTGTTAGCCTGCACCGCTTCGTCGAGGCGCTCTGCAGGCTTTGTCATACTTTCTGTGGCAGGAACTTTGGTCATGAAAACACTCCGGGAGACGAGGTCGCGATCCTCTCGCAGTTGCAGCCTTCGACAGAGGAGCTATCTCGCCGGGCCCATGCATGAACGCATCGAAGTTTGCCAGCGCCCCATCATCTAGGCGGCCTTGGTCATCGGCAAAAGCGCCTGAGTCGATTCGGCAACGTCTCTCTAACATGTGCTCATGGCCAGTTCAAAAGTGACGCCCGCGAAAGGCTCGTCCACGGTGACGCTTCGGATCGACGAAGCTGTTCTTCGGCGCCTAAAAGACGTCTGTCGCCGTGCTGGAATGCGAGTGCCAGACGCAGTGCGCTTGCTCCTCGTCGGAGCAGTTCAGCGGGGCGATTTCGAGTGGTCGCCTTGGGACTCAAACGTCACAGACAACGGGTACATGCCTTACGAAGTGATCAAGAAGCGGGCCGAGCGGGCGCGCCGAGCGAAGGCCTACCACGCGGAGTGGTGAGCAGCTCGGCGGCGCTCTCCCCCGCCCCGGTAGCCGAACGCCGATGATGCTTCTGCAGCTTCCCGGCCAGCGACACGGATCCAAGCACAGCTTGCAGACCGCATTTGCCGGTCGCACAGCTTATGCGCCCACTCGCCCACAAAGTTCACTAGCCCGTTCGTCCCTGCCAGTTCCTCCTCAACAAGCATCGTCAGCGACACGAATGTATTCCCGCATGCGAAGCATTCGCGCAAAGAAGCAGCTCCGTGCGCGAACCAGATTCGCATACGAGCAGTTCCGGAATCGAAGCTCATTCGTGTCCGCCAGGGCGTTCCGTCAACGCAGCAAGTCCGATCTCGAATGCAGTGCCGCCGCAGGCCGGCACGCGCTGTTCCGCGTCCGGATTGGCCGGTTCACGACTTTTCCGGTGACGGGTTGGGCCGGCTTCGGGGGCAGTCGAAGGTCTCGCCGCGCCCATGGCGGCGGCGCTCCAGCCTCCGGCCGGAGGGCCACCCCGGCCTAGCCGATCGCAGGCCGCGCGCCGTCCCACCCATCCGATGGCGGATCCCTCCGCGCCCGGATCCTTCCACCCTCGGCTCTTTCCGCGATCGGCCAAAGCGCGCGGCCGGGAAGCCTGTTCGCTGTCGGGCGGACCGTTTGCAGATTTGGGCCCGATCGACTATCAATCTTCCAGGGCGTCATCCAATGCCCGGCGTTGCTCGCGCGGCACTCGCCCGCATCGCACTTCCACGGTGCCGACAAAGGGAAGACCATCATGCTTTTCATTAGCCATTGGCGCGTTCCTGCCGTCAATCGCAACGCCGTCATCGAGCGCTTCGCGAAGACGGGCGGGAAGCCCCCGCAGGGCGTCACCATGCTTGGGCGCTGGCACGAGGTGGCGAACGGCACGGGCTTTGCCGTCAGCGAGGCGGACGACGCTTCCGCGATGGCGCGTTGGGCTCTCGAATGGACCGACCTGATGGAGATGGACGTACACCCGGCCCTGAACGACGAGCAGCTGGGTGCCGTGCTGGCCGGGCTGCAGAAGTCCAAGTAGCCGGCTCCTTCAATGCGGGTCACGTCTTCGCTTGGCCCGCACACAACACAGATCCCCGGCCCACCCATTTCCGACAGCGGACCTCTCCGCGCCCCGGGACCCTCCGCCCTCGCCTCTTTTCCGTGATCGGACCGAACCCGCGGCCGGGACGCCTGCGAGAGCGAAATGGGCACGCCGGCGGAGCCTGATTTCCCCCGCGGACGTCTCCGCGCCCTGGCGTTCCGTGGTCGACCTGGTCGAGGTCGGGAATTTGCGCGCGCGGGAAGCCTCGAGGCGGATGTGCCGCGGGTAGGTCTTCTCGCGGTCGGGGGTTGTTCGCCGACGGAGGGTTCCGCCGCCGGGACAGATACCCCGGCGGGTTTACGCCGGCGCCATCGGATCCGCGATCGTCAGGTGGGGTGGCGGATGGGTGTGTCGGAATTCCGATAACGGGGTTCGGCGAGTCGCTGCAGTCCGACGTCGGATGGAGCATGCAGAGCTGCCGCGCTTTTGTGAGCTTCTGAGGTGCCGCCCGATAGCCTGCCCCCGCCGTAGCCGGACTACGAGGGCGTGCGGTTGGCGCCCTTGGCGTCGTCGTCGTCCTCCTCGGCCATACTTAGAATGTCCTGGGGCGACAGCTTTCCGGTCAGTTCCGGGTGATCGCGGTTCACATGTGCCTGTACGGCCGCGATAAGTTCCTCATCGGTGGAGCCACGGACCGCTTCGCCGCATTCGCAGTTGATCAGCTTTCCCATGTCTTACTCCTTTCAACGGGGTGTCAGTATGCTGCCAGACGAGCATGGAGAAAACCTTGGCGAAACATTGGCGCCCGGGGCGGAAACGCGGATTCAGTTGTGCGGCCGACTGGTAGCCAAGCTCAAGGGGCGGCGCGTCGAGGATCTGTTGCCGGGGCGGCAGGGCCGACTTCTCTTCGCCTATCTTGCGGCGCACCGCAGGCACGCCGTGACTCGATCGCAGCTGACGGATGCGCTCTGGCCTAACAATCCCCCGCATGCTGCCGACGGAGCGCTCAGCGCCCTGCTCGCCAAGCTCCGAGGGGTGCTGGGCGCGCACGCCGTTATCGGAAAGCAGGAGCTGCGGCTTGCGCTTCCCGCCGATGCCTGGATCGACCTGGAAGCCGCCCTCGAGGGACTGCATCGGGCTGAGTCCGCGGCCTCGCGCCAGGACTGGACGGACGCATGGGGACCGGCCCGCGTCGCCTTGCACATCGCCATGCGGCCCTTTCTTCCAGGCTATGACGGAGCCTGGGTCGACGCAACCCGCGAACAGATCGAAGACGTCCTGCTCCGGGCCCACGAGTGCGTCGCCGTCACCGGTCTCGCCCTGGGCGGCAGCGAGTTGACATCGGCCGCGCGTTCGGCGCGCGCGCTGTTGAAGCTGGCGCCCTACCGGGAAACTGGCTACCGCTTCATGATGGAAATTCTTGCGCTTCAGGGCAACGTCGCTGAGGCTCTGCTGATCTACGAGCGCTTACGCCTATTGCTGAGCGAGGACCTCGGCGCATCCCCCAGTCCCGCAACGCTGGCTGTTCACAGGCGGCTTCTCCAGGGCGACACCGGTCGCCGCGGGGCTGTAGCGCGCGAACTGAAGACCGTCTTGTTCACCGACATCGTCGGCTCGACCGAGCTCGCGGCAGCTATCGGGGATCATGCCTGGCAGGATCTCCTGCTGAAGCATCAGGACATCGTTCGGCGGCAACTCGAAAGAGCAGGCGGTCACGAGGTCGACACGGCGGGCGATGGCTTTCTCGCCACCTTCGAGAGCCCTGTCCAAGCCGTGGCGTGCGCCTGCAAGGTCACGCAGCAGGTCGGCGCGCTGGGCGTGAGTCTGAGGGTGGGCATACACACGGGGGAATGCGAGGTCCTGGACGGCAAGGTGTGCGGCATCGCCGTCCACCTAGGTGCTCGCATCGCCGCCCACGCGCAAGCCGACGAAGTCCTTGTTTCGTCCACCGTCAAGGACCTCATGACAGGGTCGGACATCGAATTCGATGATCGCGGCCTGCACACCCTCCGGGGCGTCCCGGGTGAATGGAGGCTGTTTGCTGTCCAGGCCGGGTCTGCGCCGAAAGCGCCGACGCGCGAAGCCACGAAGAAATGACCAAGAAAGCCCTACCAGAAGCCCGCTACGCCAAGAGCGAATGACGAACCGCGCTGGAATCGTTCACCCCGAAGCGAACGCCTGCGAGTGACGGCTACTGGCCCGAGGGCTGAATTTGCGCATTCTGCCGGCAAGGCTGCTAGCACTGTTTCGCGGAAGCACAGTGGAGCGAATCGACGATCAGATCGTGCTCTTCAAGATCCGCCTGCCCCGATCGACGACTCAGAAGTCGGTCCAGCATCCGGCGCTCGACTTATCACTCCAGGATCGCGCGCTTCATTCCTCCCCTGCCCTCAGCTCCCGCAAAAGACGAATGCCCACCAGCGTGTAGCGGGTCTGGGCGGTGTTCCAGTTTCGATAAGAGCACCGCGCGTACAAGGCCGAGCTGGCCCAGGACCCGCCGCGCCGCACGTGAAGCTCCCCAGTGCTTGGGCCCTGCGGATCGTCCCGGGGCGACTCTGCGTAGTCGTGCTCTCCGTACCAGTCGGGACCCACTCCCATACGTTCCCATGCATGTCGAAAAGCCCGAAGGCATTCGGCGCGAAGCTCCGACAGGGGCGGTGAACACATGGCCGTCGTGGCCGGGCAAGGCATAGTGGAGCCGTCGCGGCCAGCGTTGCGCGGTGTCCAGATCAAGGAGGGCCGCGACGCCGAGCAGGCTCGCGGGTTCGTCGCCCGTGTTGTAGCGGGTCGAGCTCCCTGCGCGGCAGGCATATTCCCACTCGGCTTCGGTCGGGAGGCGGTAGGTCACGCCTTCACTTTGGCTGAGCCAGCGGGCCATGGCAGTCGCGTCGTTCCAGCTGACGTTGACCACGGGGTGGTCGCCGGCCTGAGGAAAGCCGGGATTTCGCCACGAGTACTTGGGGCTGCGCCCTTCGAAAGCATCGCCGCGCGCCGAACTGGCGGGGTCGTACGCGGGGTTGTAGCCGTAGCCGCCGGTGCCGTCTGCGATGGACTCGGGGACGTAGCCTGAGCGCTCGACGAACAGCCGGAACTGCTAGACCGTCACCTCGTGCTGGCCCAGGTAGAACGCGCGGGTTATGCGTACCGCGTGCCGCGGCGCTTCGTCACCGAGGACTTGCAGGTCCTCCGGTGCATATCGAGGAAAGATGCGCGCCAGGCTCTCGGGACGCTCGTCGCTGCCCATCATGAAGTCTCCAGCCGGCACGCGGATGAACTTCATGCCGAGGCCGTTCTCGATGACGGCAGGGCGAACTTGGCGGTGGACGGCGGCCGCGCCGCGATGCTCAAGCGATTCGACGACGCCTCGCTGCAGGAGCGTCTGACTACCAACCGAAACCGACTTCAAGGGCGTGGTGACAACAACGACCTGGGATGTGGCCCGCCGTTTGCCCACCACCGTCGTGCGTGCTTCAGGCACCCCCGAGGCCCGGACCGTCACGACGCAATGGCACGCCACCTTCTCCTTGCCGGTCTGGTGACCGAGTCCGGTCGCACCAGTGCCTACACCTACGACGACAAGGGCAACGTCCTGTCTCGCGCGGTCACCGACACAGCTTCCTCGCCCAACTCAACCCGGACTTGGAGTTGGACCTGGAACGCACAGGGTCTCGCGGCGACGGAAACCGCCCCCAACGGCGCCGTCACCACCTTCGAGTACGACCCCTCGGCAATCTGGTGAAGTCCACCAACGCCCTGCGCCACGAGACCCTCTACAGCTACGACAGCCCCCAGAACGGGCACGTAGTCGTTGGCCATCCGTCCGGGCATAACTTGCACGAGTATGGTGACTTCTGTCTTGCCCATCCTCACGGCGCCGACCGCGCCCGCGCAGGGCGAGGTGATTGCGCTGGCCGCCCAGGCGCAGTTCACGGGCCGGTTCAGGCGCGACTTGACAGACAGCGACGCTCTGCACTGGGGTGAAGGCACGGTGGCGGTGAGTCGGAGCGCAGTGTCGGTGCAAGGCAGGATTGCGCCCAGACCCGACTACAACCTTTACCTTTCGCCCGAGTTCGTGCAGACCGAGGCCGACTTCTTGCGGCTGAAGGCGAAGATGCTGCGCGTGGGCGACGTGAAAACGTTCGAGAACTTCGTAGTGTCGATGCCGGCATCGGCCGATCCGACGACCTACAACACGGTCATCGTCTGGTGCGAATCGTTTCCCAGTTCATCGCGGCGGCCCAGTACCGATGATGTGGGGCGCGGCAACGCGCGAAAGGTCCAGAGCGCAACCGCGTCTGCGCCCGCGATGCTGGCCTGCACGTGGTCCGTCGCAGTAAACTCAGCGACCGTGGTTGATCTGGCAGGAGGCCCTATGCCCGACGTATACGCGACCATCACCCAGGCCGAGCGCAATGTTCAAGAGAGCCTTGCAGACATCATCGAACTGCGAGCCGCCGACCCGCGCTACCAAGCAATGGTCCGAAGCTACCTGTCGGATATTGCGTTTGCGCCAGGCACACGAGCCCTCGAGATCGGATGCGGCACCGGCTGGGTAACTCGCACCCTTGCGCAATGGCCTCACGTCGTCTATGCCCTGGGCGTCGATCCGTCGGTAGTGTTCATCGAAAGGGCACGTCAACTCGCAGCAGGTCTGCACAATATCGCGTTCGAAGTGGCCGATGGGCGCGAACTGAACCTGACCTCGGAAAGTTTCGATGCCGTGGTCATCCATACCACGATGAGTCACGTGCCGCAGCCTGAGCGTCTCGTCGAGCAAGCGTTTCGCGTGCTGCGCCCCGGTGGCTGGTTCGCGGTCTTCGATGGTGACTACTCCACCGCCACGGTCGCGAAGAATGAGTTTGACCCGCTGCAGGTCTGCGTCGCCGCGTTTCGGATAAATTTCGTCAACGACTCATGGCTTGTCCGGCGCCTGCCGCAACTGGTGAGTTCCGGCGGTTTCGAGATTGTTGCGATGAACAGCCACGGCTATGTTGAAGCGCCGACCGGAGCCTACATGCTCACCTGGATAGACCGAGGCGCAGACGTTCTGGCGCAAAGCGATTGCATCAGCATGGAAACGGCCAAAGCGCTCAAGAATGAAGCAAGGCGGCGCAGCGACGAGTCGAAATGGTTCGGTCACATCGCCTTTGCGAGTCTCATCTCTCGCAAACCGGCCGTCTAGGGCTTGGCGGAGGCGATCAGCGGATCGCCTACTGATGACGAGGTGCCTGCGCGGCGCCGACAGCGACACGATTGGATTGCGCCGCTCCCGTGCCCAGATCCTCGGGGCCCGGTATGGTCAGCGCCACGGGCCCTCCAAGGTGGCGTTGCGCAGGAAGCTGGAGGGCATTTGTGACGCGCCGCCAGCCTGCTGATGAGCCTCGAGCAACTCATCCAATCGCGGATCACGCAGCATCACCTGAGGGGCGCCAGTGCCGACCACGACCTGCGTGCGCGCAAGCGGGGACGTGGCCGCCTGTGGCGGCCCACGCGATGCTGCAAGGACGGAACCCGACCCCTGTTCCTGCGCCAGCTGCGCCGCTGCTGATTGAGCGCCGGCACCGCTGACCCAATGCCATCCAATGGCCGCCGCTGCCGCCAGCGATGCGAAGCCGGCCACCAGTTTCCACCAGAACACCGGCTCGATGGCCGTTTTGGGACGGGATTCAGCGCGCAAGGCCACCGGCAACAGAGCCGCTGCGGAAGATTCCGCAGCGAGTCGTTGCTGGAACCGCGCCAGAAAGACCGAGGTGTCACTGCACGGAGGATGGACGCCCGACCGCAGCACCTCGCCGACCAACTGATAAGTGCGCCAGATCGCGCGCAACCCTTCGTCGCTACAGACCGCGCCGATAGCGTGCGCAAGCTCGTCCTCTCGTAGCCGACCGTCGGCAAGCGCAGAAATTTCTATGCGGGCGATATCGGACTGATTCATCTGGTTCACCAGTTCCCACTTGGCGCCGCCCGCAACGGTTGATCGTTGCCGAGAAGGCTTTACGCACTCGAAAGGTACGCATCGGCAGCACCCGACGGGGCGATGCATGCCCCCCAAACCTGCTCAATTCGTTCCTCGATCGCGGCGTTGCTGCAGCTTCGCGCCTCGGCATGCGTCGATGCGAAGGTGCCCACGGCCCATGGCTGTCACGCGCGATTCGAGAACCTCGTCCGAGGTTGATTCAACTCCGCGCCGAGAAGTTTCAATGACTTCTTCCGGAAGTGACTCAGCGTACTTCCGGCTATAAGCCAGAACGAATAGCGGGCCCGGACAAAGAACCGATTTCGCTATAGGCGGTTCAGGCGCCTACGTTTCGCCCTCACCTGACTCGGACGGTAGCGAGTCCCGCTTGATGAACTCGGCGAAGCCCGGGTCTGTGAAAGCGGAGAGCGGCAGCTTGTCCGTGAGTAGCCTGAGGTCCAACTCTGCCCTCTCACTCACAGCGCGTTCGCTTTGCACCCGGTCGATGAGCCACAGGCCGAACAGAAGCGCGACCAACGGGGCAACAGTCGCGATGCGAAGTCCCCGAGCGCCGAGCCTGCTCCAAGATGCAGGCAGGAACTTGGCGTTCGATGGCGATGGATGTAGAGGGATCTTCCGGCCTGCAATCGCTCGGACGCGAGCGGCTCGCAAGCGCTCCGCGCATTCGCCGGAAATACCACTCTCCCCTTCAGACAACCAGAGAGTCACGCGGTTCCCAAATGTGCTCTCTGGCGACGGATCGGCAACGACCTGATCAACTCGATTCGCGCTTCTTCGATCCCACCACAGCATCAACCGCCTCCTGTGCAATCTTCCGGGTGCAACTCGCATTCACGTTCAACGAGCAGCGTAAGAAGCTCGCGCTTACCTCTGGAACTCTCAGCGCGCCAGAGCTTCCGCGCGAGTTCGACGAAGCGATCTTCCGCCGCGACAGCAGCGGCAGACGCGCCCCTCCCCGTATCCAACCACCCGACCGGCCGGCCGCACTGAGCCTCGATTTTGCGGGCGAGGAAATCTGTGATCGGGCGAGCGCTCTTGATCTGGCTCCACATGGTCGGATGTATGAGGAGATGCTTGGCGAACGCGGATTCGGTGCCCTTGACCGAACCGCCGGCTGCGACGACTCGCTCTTGGTATTCCTGGCGAAGCAACAGCACATTCTGCCGCCTGATGCCGAGTAGACGCTGGTGAGGACCCACGCCCGATGACGGCTGCTGCAATTTGGTCAGGGGCGGCATAGGTAGATGATCAGTTTGCACGCATGCCACGAGCAGTCCGTCGCGATGCATCGTTCGTTGCGCCTGGAGGCCTACCAGCCCCACAGGAGGCGGCGCGCCACCCAGCCAGTCGTACCGCGCTCATGCCGCACCTTGACCCATTCACCGCGGCGTTCCAGCGTCCGCAGAACATCGCCATAGCGCGCTTTGCCAACGATGCGGCTGCGGGTGCTCGGTGTTTTACGCAGGTTGGCCACATTGGCGCTGACGATGTGGTGGGGAGTACGGCTTGTGAGGGAGCGCAGCATCCAGCCTTGGTCGCTCTCGAAGTCGCGGACCTTGATCCAGCTTCCCTTGCGGCCCAGGACCGAGAGCGGATAGCCGCGACTCAAGACCCATACGACCTCGTGACGGGGGCCGGGCCCCGAGCGCATGTTCACCTCGCCGCGCGCCACGCTGACCATCTCGCGCGCGTACGCCACGGGAATGGCAAGCACAAGCAGAACGAGGGAGAGAACAAGGGCAGGCAAGCGATGGCGATCGAACATTCAAAGCATCCTTCTCAAGACAGATATGTGGTGGAAATTGGCTGCGGCGTTCGCTGCCAACCTTAAGGGATCACCGCGCGAGATAAGTTCCCTGTGGAAACTGTCAGCGACCTGCCTCGACCATCGACCCCGGGGACCGGGAAAGATCGGCCCCGACCGTGTCACCTCGCGTGCAAATTGCCCAACTCGCAGCCGCCGCCTTCGTGAGCCTCCATCAGGAGCATCGGCTTTGAGGAAAGTGGGGGCGGGACGATTCCCGATCTGCAAACGCAACGACATCGACGTTTTGCCCGTTGCGGCTGCGGTCAATTGCGAGTAGCCAGTCGCCCCGCAGGACAGGCTGCGGACCAGCCGATCACAGATTGCGCCACAATCTTGCATCCGCACCCTTGACCTGCGGGGGCGGCTTGGGATGTGATAGCTGTACGCAATCCCATGTTCAGCGCGACATAGAAGCCGTTGAGACATCCCCGTCGGAGCTGACAAGATGACGCTGCTGTTGCCTCAAATGCTGTGGTTGGCACTGCTGCTGCCATTGCTCGTGGGCGCATACCTCGGGATGCTGCGCCGGCGGCGAAATTCGGCGCTGCGCTATGCAAGCCTCGGGTTGGTCAAAGAGGCGTCGGGCAGTGCCATCTTGTGGCGGCGCCATCTGCCGCCCGCGCTCTTTCTTGGTGCCTTGGCCCTGCTTGTGCTGGCTGCGGCCAGACCCACAGCAGTCGTCACCTTGCCGACGTCGCGTCAGACGATCCTGGTTGGTCATGGATGTCTCCATCAGCATGGGTGCCGAGGACGTATCGCCAAATCGGATCAGTGCTTCTCAAAAGGCTGCGAAGAAATTCGTCGCGGAACTTCCGACGGACGTCCGCATCGGTGGGATTGCCTACGGTGGCACAGCGCACCTCGTTCAGCAACCGACTTTCAGTCGCGACGATGTGCTAGCAGCCATAGACGGTCTTCGTCTTCAGCGCGCCACCGCCATCGGCGCGGCAATCATCGTGGCACTGGACACCATTTTCCCGGAGGACGACATCGTGCTGCCCGAGGGTTCTTCGCGGGGCGATGCGGCCAGGCCGGCGCCGTCGACCCCGGCGCAGGAGCCCATCGGCCCGGCGATCATTGCGCCGGGTTCTTATAGCGACGCGGCCATCGTGCTGCTCACCGACGGCCAGAACACCTCAGGCCCGTCCCCGCTCGAAGCGGCTCAACTGGCGGCGGATCGAGGGGTTAGAGTATTCACGGTCGGATTCGGCACGAAGAACGGCACGATCATCGGATACTCCGGTATGCGTATGCGCGTGCGCCTTGACGAAAAGACATTGAAAGACGTCGCCAACATGACGCTTGGCCGTTACTTCCACGCCGGTAGCGGTGCAGAACTTGACACCGTCCCATGCGATGGCCATGTTCCAAAGAGCAAGGGATGCCGGAGCGCCAAAGAGCGAATGGCTGGAATTGAGCGGCGAGCCGGTGATCGGTACTTTTGCACGGCGAGCGCTGGCGTCGGATCTGCTGGTACTTGGGCAGCGCGATCCAACCGATGCAGACGTTCGACATGCCTGGTGATTTCGTCGAGAGCGTCATCATCGACAGTGGCAAACCGACGCTCGTCATGCCCTGCGCTGGCGAGGCAACCGCAGCACCGCAGGTCGTGCTGGTGGCCTGGAAGCCAATGCGAGAATCCGCCCGCGCACTTGCTGCCGCCCTGCCCTTCCTGCGGGCAGCCAAGCAGGTGTATCTGGTCTGCGCCGAGGAAAATACCGACTACATTGAAGCGGCCCCGTTGCAAGTACCCGAGTATCTCCGCCTGCACGGCATCACGCACGCGCGCGAGCATCAATGGCTCCCGGAACGCGATGCGGGCAACGCGCTGCTGGCCCTGGCTGCTGAAACCGGCGCCGAAATGATCGTGATGGGCTGCTATGGACACGGCCGCGCACGCGAGTTAGTGCTGGGCGGGGCGACCCGCACAGTGCTGGAGTCGATGACCACACTAGTACTGATGGCGCATTGAGGAGCACCCCGGGCGCGAGAAGCCAGTGGACCCACCTGGCCCAATCTTCGATCGCGATCGAGCCGACCTGCAACGGCTTGACCCTCAATCCCGAGCTCTGCACAAGGTGGTCGGTCGAATGCCGGCGCCGCAATCCTGCTGCCCGTGCGCTTTTTCAGCTCCAGGTGCCGCGGTGATGTGGTCGGCATGAATGTGCGTGTCGAGGGTGTGGGCCAGTCAAAGGCCAAGGCCTCGGAGCACCTGCAGGTCGCGGTCCATCGAGTTCACGACCGGATCCACCAGGATGGCCTCGCCGGTTTCATGGCAGCCGAGCACGTAGGTATAGGTGCTGGAGACGGGTTCGAAAAACTGTCGAAAGATCATGCGTTGCTCCGGGCATGGATGGGGACAGGGGGAGGTCCGGCTGGTGAGGAGGCTGCCGGCGCGAGCAGGCGGGTCGCTTCATGCAAGCTGAGGAACGGCTCGTGGGCAAGGTGGTCTGGAAGGCCGGTCTCCTTCAGCCTGTCCATGACCGGCCCCCGCACCTCTGCAAGGTGCATCTCGATGCCGCGCGCTCGCAGGTCGACATGCAGACGTTGGAGCGCCTCGACGGCGGTGAGATCGATGTGGCTCGCGGAGGACAGGTCCAGCACCAGGTGGCGGACATCACCTCGTCGACCGATCTCTTCCTCGATCCGCTGGAGCACCGCCGGAATGTTGGCGAAGAAGAGGCTCTCGTCCACGCGCAGGAGCAGCAGTCCAGGGTAGGTCGTGACAGAGAAGCGGCGCTCGTTGCGGAAGTGCTCGCTGTCGCCGACGCGGCCCACCACCGCCATGTGCGGCCGGCTGGCACGCCAGAGGAACGTGCCGATCGACATTGCCACACCCAGGCCTACTCCCGCTTCCACACCAAGACCCAGCACGCCGAGGGCGGTCACCAGCCAGGCCACGGCATCCGCCCGGTCGTAGTGCCATGCATGGCGAAAGGTGGCGATGTCGATGAGACCGACGACCGCGACGATGATGGTGGCGGCGAGCACCGCAAGCGGCAGCCGTTCAAACACGCCGGTGAGCCCGAGGAGGACGACGGCCATCAGAGCGGCCGCGGTCACGCCGGCAATCGGAGTGCGAGCGCCTGCCGCGAAGTTCACGACACTGCGCGCAAAGCCACCGGTAACGGGGAACCCGCCGGAGAAAGCGCTCGCCAGGTTCGCCGCGCCCAGGCCCCGCAGTTCCGCGTCAGGGTCGATTCGCTCGCCCCGCTTGATCGCGAGCGATTGCGCGACTGACACACTCTCGACGAAGCCGATCAGCGCGATCATCACCGCAGGCACGGCGAGCGCCTGCACTTGGGCGAACGTCGGCATGGTCACGGCGAGGCTTGGCAGGCCTGGGGGGATCTCGCCCACCACGGCAACCCCGGCGCGCGTGTCCAGCGCGAAGGCCGCCACGACCGTGATCGCCATCAGCACCACCGCCATCGGCGCCAGCTTCGCGACAATCTCAGCGCTCTTCGCTCCCAGTCCCGTGCGACGCAACCCTTGGGCGAGAAAGCGCCGGGATGCCCATAGCGCCAGCACACACGAGACGCCGAGAATGGTGGTGGGTAGGTGCAGTTGCCCCGCACGCGACAACAGCGAAAGCAGCAGCTCGAATGCCGTTTGTCCGCTGGCAGGAACACCCAGCAGGGGTTTTAGCTGGCCGATAGCGATCAACACGGCGGAACCTGTCACGAATCCCGAGACGACCGGGTGACTCAGGAGGTTCGCCACAAATCCCATACGAAACAGTCCAAGCAGCAAAAGCACCACACCGCCGATGAGCGCCAACAGCATCGATAGCAGCACGTATTCGGCACTGCCCGCCGCGGCAAGAGGAGTCACCGCGGCTGCTGTCATCAACGAGGCAACCGCCACCGGACCCACCGACAGCGTCATGCTAGACCCGAGCAACGTATAGGCGACCAGCGGCAGGATGCTCGCGTACATCCCAACGTGCGGCGGCAGCCCTGCAAGCATCGCGTAGGCAAGGCTTTGCGGCACCAGGAGGATGGTGACGACGATGCCGGCCACGGCGTCCTGGACCGCTTTGCTGCGATCGTACGCAGCGACCCAGGAGGGCAGCCACCACGCTTTCATGCCGCGCCCTTGCCGCGGTACAGCGCAGTGGACCGGCGACCGGTGCGGCAGAACGCCAGGACCGGGTGGGGGAGCGCATCGACGGTGCTTGCCATGCTGAGGGCCTGACCCCAGGCGGCGTGGCCTGCGGAAGGAGCCGACAAGTGACGGCAATCCGGGCCCGCGGCCCGCGCCGCCGCCTCCAGTTGCGTGCTGGTGGGCTGGCTGGCGCCGCCTTCGAAGTCAGGACGGTTGTTGATGACGCTTCGAAATCCGGCTGCTGCGAGTGTGCGCATATCCTCAGGCTGCAGCTGGGACGCCACCCACAGAGCATCGACGATTCGCGCAACTGAAAAGGTATTCATGTTGTCCATCCGAAGCTTGGCGGCGCAAGCGCGACCTGTAGGCGCGCCGGCGCCTCAGTCCTTCGCTTTGGCCGCGTTCCCGGCCCCACCGGTGGGCAGCGCGTTGATCGGGATCCGCAGGTAGGCGATGCCGTTGTCGTCTGCCGGAGGCATCTGGCCAGCGCGAACGTTCACCTGAATCGACGGCAGGATCAGCGTCGGGACTTCAAGCATGGCATCACGGGCTTTGCGCATGGCCACGAAGCCTTCCTCGGTGATGCCGTCGTGCACATGTATGTTCTTCGCACGCTGCTCGGCGACGGTTGTGTCCCACTCCGCGTCCCGCCCCTCGGGCGGGTAGTCGTGACAGACGTGCATCCGCGTTTGGGGCGGCAGCTCCAGCAGGCGACGGATGGATCGGTACAGCGTGGCCGCATCGCCACCCGGGAAGTCGGCGCGCGCGGTGCCAACGTCCGGCATGAACAGGGTGTCGCCCACGAACACGTCGTCATCGATCAGGTAGGCCATGTCGGCCGGCGTGTGGCCGGGCACGAGCATGGCCTTGGCTTCCACCTCCCCGATGCGAAAGGTCTCGCCGTCCTTGAACAGGTGGTCGAACTGGCTGCCGTCGGGCAGGAAGGTGCGCTCCAGGTTGAAGAGCTTCTTGAAGGTGGCTTGCACCGCCCGGATGTTCTCGCCTATTGCGACGCGGCCGCCGACGCGCTCCTGCAGGTAGCGCGCCGCCGAGAGGTGGTCGGCATGGGCGTGAGTCTCCAGGATCCATTCGATCTTCAGGTCCTTGTCCCTGAGGTAGGCAACGACCTGGTCCGCCGCCTTGGTGTCGGTGTGGCCCGACTTGAAGTCGTAGTCGAGCACTGGGTCGATCACCGCGGCAGAGCGGGTGGCGTTGTCCGAGACCACGTAAGAAACCGTCCAGGTCGACGGGTCGAAGAAGGCCTGGGTGGTGGTGCGTGCCGTCATTGCGACTCTCCTTCAATATGTTGCGTAATATTCTATTATGTGATATATTGATGTCAAGTGATCAAACGATGAGGACGCATGAAGACACCTGATTTCGTGATCGACCCCGAGCGGCTGAGACAGGCCGCAGATGAGGCCGTCGGCGCGCTGAAACTGCTGGCCAACCCGGAGCGGCTGTTGCTGCTGTGCCAGTTGTCGCAAGGTGAATTCAGCGTCGGCGAGCTCGAGGAGCAGCTCGGCATCCACCAGCCGACCTTGTCGCAGCAGCTTGGCGTGCTGCGAAATCAGCAAGTGGTGGCTACCCGCCGCGACGGCAAGAACATCTACTACAGCGTCGCGGACCCGGCGGTGCTGGAAATCCTGGTGGTCCTGTACCGCCTGTATTGTCCCAAGGAGTAACGTCATGACGATCGACTGGAATTCCTTCACCCCATGGGCATCGCTTGCGGGCGGCGTCATCATCGGGATCGCGGCAGCGATGTTCGTACTGCTGAATGGCCGCATTGCCGGCATCAGCGGTGTGCTCGGCGGATTATTGAGACCCGTACAAGGCGACATCTCCTGGCGCGCGGCGTTCATTGCCGGCCTGCTCGGCGCTCCCTTGCTGTATGCATTGTTCATGGAGCTTCCCCGACTGCAGATTGACGCCGGCTACGCGGCCCTGGTGGCCGCCGGACTCCTGGTTGGAGTCGGCACAAGGTATGGCTCCGGATGTACCAGCGGCCACGGGGTCTGCGGCATATCGCGGCTCTCGCCGCGCTCGCTCGTCGCCACGGCGGTCTTCATGCTGGCCGGTTTCATCACTGTATTCATCGCTCGGCACCTGATCGGCGTTTGAGGAGCATCCATGGCAACCTTTCTTGCACTGCTCGCCGGGGCCGTCTTTGGCGTCGGCCTGATCGTCTCCGGCATGGCCGATCCGGCCAAGGTGCTGGGTTTCCTCGACATTGCCGGTGCGTGGGACCCCTCACTCGCCTTCGTGATGGGAGGTGCCATCCTGGTAGGCGCTTTCGCCTTCACTTTCGCGCGAAAGCGCACGTTATCGCTGCTCGGACTGGAGATGCGCATGCCGACGGCCACCCGGCTCGACCGCCGGCTGGTGGGGGGAAGCCTGCTCTTCGGGGTCGGCTGGGGCATTGCCGGCTTCTGCCCAGGTCCCGCGCTGGTGGCGCTCGGCATGGGCGAGCAGAAGGCACTGGTCTTCGTCGCGGCCATGCTGGTTGGAATGGGTCTGTTCGAGCTGTTCGAACGGCGCAAGGCGCTGCGCAGCGCCCAGGCGTGACGCGCTGACGCGCAACGTCTCACCGACGCGATTGACTCACTTCCTTTGTCTGGAGGACCCACACCATGTATGGACACCACATCGAGATTGCAGGACCGTTCGACGACGCACTTGAGCGAGTTCAAGGCGCGCTGAAGGCAGAGGGATTCGGTGTGCTGAGCGACATCGACATCCAGAAGGCCATGAAAGAGAAGCTGGGCAAGGACATGCCGGCCTACAGGATCCTGGGCGCGTGCAATCCGCCGTTGGCGCACGAGGCTCTTCAAGCGGATTCTGAGATCGGCCTTCTGCTGCCTTGCAACATCACAGTGCGTGAAGGGGAGCATGGTCGCATCTCTGTCGGCTTTCTCGATCCGCACACGATGGTTCAGCTCACCCAGAATGCACAGGTTGCCGCTGTCGCGGACGAGGCGGGAAAGCGGCTCGATCGAGTACGCGCCGCATTGGCACACGGCACCTGATACGAGCCCCGCCATGCGGCGGCCTCAGGCAGCTATGACGGCAGCGCGGTGGATGGGCTTCACCACGCCTTCCGCATCCAGCACCTGCACATCGACCTGGATGCCCGCCCGTACGCTCTGCGTGACGACGCAGAAATCCTCGAACTGGGCGAGTGCACGATCAGCATGCTTGAGCGTCCCCCAAGGTACCCCCACGTGCAGTTCCACCGCGATACGGGGTATGCGCAAGCGCCCACGGCTGTTGCGTGCGAGGCTGACGTCCGCAGTAGCCCGCAGTGGCCCGGGCTCATTGCTGAATTTGCGCAGCGCGAACAGCAGGCTTGCCGCTAAGCAATTTGCGACGGCGACGCCGAGCAGACTCGCGGGATCCGGACCGGAGCCTGCGCCGAGGGGGGGCGATTCATCAGTGAGCAGAGGCGGCGTCTGCGGCTGCTCGAACTGCACAGTGAAGCGATAGTCTTCCTGCTGCCGCAGCTCAATGCGACGGATTCCTTCAGGCATGGCTCACCCCGCGAAGTTTGCGCAGGGGTCACGTCTGGCGCGAGGCATGCTCGTCATTCCGCGTGCCTTGGCCCGTTCGGCCATCAGTTTCCGGTGCTCATCACGCACCTGATGGCACTCCTCGGCGGTGCGCGCGTTCAGCATCTGCTGTCGGTGGGCGTCGCGTTCAGCGGGGCTCATCATTGCCCAGCCAGGCGTGTAGTCACGGCCAATGCCCGGGCCCATCGCGGCACGCGGCCGCGCAGTCGCCGCGGATCCGGCTTGCGCTCCGGACGGACCAGCTGGAGATCCTTGCTGCGCAACAGCGGCGGCACTCGCCACGCTCAACAGCGCCATGACGGCCGCAAGTCGAAAGTTTTGCATGCTCATTCCTTAGTAGATGGAGCTACGACCATATGCTTCCCGGGGCTGCGCATATTGCGCTGGATCAACTCGCGCAGTGGCGGCGTAGTCCGTCCGCACTGGCCTAGCAGGCTGCTGAAATACCTCATCCGAAAGTCCGCCCTAAGTGGGCCTGGACCGTTGTCCTTGCAGACCTACAAAACCCCCTCCGATGCGCGGCCCTGACACATTCACCGAAGGCTTGTTCACCATGAGACGGCTGGACGACTTCGTTCCCGCCGACCATCCGCTGCGTCGCATCCGGGTGATGGTCAATGAGGCGCTGTCCAAGATGGACGAGTTGTTCTCTCGGATGTACGAGGCGGATATCAAGGGCGGCCGCCCGAGCATCGCGCCGGAGAAGCTGCTGCGCGCGATGCTGTTGCAGATCCTGTTCAGCATCCGCTCGGAGCGCCAGCTCATGGAGCAGACGCAATACAACATGCTGTTTCGTTGGTTCATCGGCTTGGCGATGGACGACGCGGTGTGGGTGCCGACGGTGTTCAGCAAGAACCGCCAGCGCCTGATCGAGCACGACGCGGTGGTCGCCTTCTGAATCAACGAAGTGCTGGAGACGGCCGAGAACAAGGATTGGTTGTCGGGAGAGCACTTCAGCGTCGATGGCACGCTGATCCAGGCCTGGGCCGGACACAAGAGCTTCGTTAGCAAGGACGGTGACGACGATGCCGGCGACGGCGGGGACTTCAAGGGGCAGCGACGCAGCAACGAAACGCACGAGTCGAAGACCGATCCCGATTCGAGGCTGTACCGCAAGGGCATGACTGGCAGCGAGCTGCGCTACATGGGGCACACGCTCACCGACAACCGTCACGGCCTGGTCGTCAATGCCATGGTCACGCAGGCCGACGGCCTTGCCGAACGTGAAGCGGCCAAGGCCATGATCAGGGACGCACGTCAAGCCACCGCGAGCCCGGATACCGAGGTCACGCTCGGTGCCGACAAGGGCTACGACGCGGCCGAGTTCATCGAGGCGCTGCATCGCATGAAGGTCACGCCGCATGTGGCGCAGAACAAATCGGGGCGGCGCTCGGCAGTGGCCGACGAGATCGCTCGGAGCGAAGGCTATGCGATCTCGCAGCGCAAGCGAAAGCTCATCGAGCAAGGCTTCGGCTGGCCAAGTTCGTCGGCCCCATCCGGCAGGTGATGGTGCGCGGCATCAAGAATGTCGACCAGTTGTTCGTGCTGACGATGGCCGCCTACAACCTCGTGCGCATGCGGACCTTGGCAGAAGTCCGTCCGTTGGCTCCGTAGGGGGTCAGCGAGAGCCCCGAACGAGCCTCGAAGCGGGGAAACAGCGATGGAAGCGAACCCGGAACGTCGAAATCGCCCAACCGCCTTCTTAAGGCCGCAGGATGGCTTCGGCGCGCCTGGTACTTCAGCAGCCTGCTAGAGCCACGAACAAGGCCCAGTTTGGCATCGGGCGGCCAGGAAGGGCACCGGTTTCCATCCGGCTGAATCGCCGTAAAATTTCGGCACCACGGCAGGGGCGTGGGTTCGGTCTGGCCTTGATGAGGTCCATGGCGAATGAGCTCCTGCTGCCTGGGAGGCGCTTTCAAGCCCATTTTCACAGGGGAATCCATGATGAGCAAAGTTCCTGCAGTCATGATCGCCGGCCTGTTCACAGTTGGCGCGTACGCCCAGGGCACCTCGCAAGAAGCAGCCCCCCAGACCAATACGCCGAGCCAGCAGAGGGCACAGGCGAAGCGCGATGCCAAGCCGCAGGGCCAAGTCAAAGCCCCCGGGGGCGATCAGTCCAAGGTCTCCGAAGGTAGCGGCGGCGTCACGGCCAGCAAGGCCCTGGAAGCGGGCGAAGTGCGCAAGCAAACGCGCGACGATCGCCGCCGCAACAAGGACGGCAGCCTCAAGCGCCGCAGCACTCAGGGCGGCACGCCTCAGTAAGCGGCCTGGCGAACCCAAAAAGCTGCGCTTCTCCGAGCGTCCTTCGCTCTGACGTGCGGATTCCTGCCGCCCCGCGATCTTCAACATTGTCGAAACGGCTGAGCGAAATCGGGCCCCGCGTGCTATGACTCCACGCTGCGCTCTTGACCTCAAAGGGGGTGAAGACCCTCGTTGAAAAGCGCGACGATCAGTTCAGAATGTCGGCTGTTGCGACGGCCCCAGCGAGGTGTGCTCGTTGAATGCAAAGGAAGGCCGACGAGGCAGTATCGTCGTCTCTCTTCCTGCTCCGCCCAGGTTGCTTTGCAGGGCGGTTGCTCCTCTTCAACCCAGTTCTCGGGGACCAGATGAAACGGATCGTCGCCATGAGTCCACTATTTGTCCTGGCCGCTTGTGCAGGGACGGGCATGGTCGCGAACAAGGCCCAGGGAGGAACGTCCCACACCCGCATCGTGGATGTGAGCAGTACGTCCGCGCTCAGTCTGAGAACAACCGCGATCCTGGAAGCATCCAGGCAGTGCCGCACGGAAGGCAAACGCGCGCACGTCATCGAAGTGAAGCCAACCGGGGTCAAGCCGTTCACCCTAAACCCGGAGGCTGAGGCAACTTTTCGCTGCGACTGAGCCGCCTCAGTGCAAAGCATTTGGCAAGCCCGCGTTCCACGTTTACCCAATGGACTGGCGCTCCTGACTACACTACGGGGGCCTATCAAACTGTATCGATGCCCATGTTCGCTCGCCCTGCCGCTCTCATCTGCCTTGCGTTATTGCCTCTGTGCGCCTCGTCTGCAACGGCCGTACCGGAAGAAGCGGCCGAGATGACCGACCGGTATCTCGATGTGCAGCTTTGCATGGAACGGACCATCGGCAAGCAATGGCAGGAAAGGTATGGGGTCGAGCTTGCACGCAACCGCTGGGGCGCCCTCGAACCCACCGGGCCTTCCATCGACGCTGCGCCGCAGATCGTGCGTCTGACCGATCTTCGCTGCCGCCGCCAACTCAATCTGGCCGGTGAGCCCCGGCCCTGATCGCCTCACTCGTTCGCGCGCTGGATTGGCTTACTGAGGGGCCCCAGCATCACCCGACTGCTGCGCGGCGGACGACGGAATTGCTGCCGGTCGTCGCAGGACAGCGGACACCGAAGGAACATCAAACTTCTGCTTGACCGCCGGGGAAAGCCGCAGAGAGGCATATTTGAACACCGGATTTTCGATGAGCGTTCCCATATACCGCCCGTCGAAGCGAGCGTCGGTGCAATCTGTCAATCGGATATCCAGCAACGCGCTGCTAGCCCCGGCATAGATGGTGCTCGACCGCTGCATGGTGCAGCCCGCCGCGGCAAAGGTGCCCGTGACGAGGCCATCGGGCTTGATATCGATCGCCCCGTCGACCACATCGGAGACATTCGAGCGTGAGCCGCTGGGCTTCATGAAGCTGAACAAGGTCGCGCCCTGCCACGCGCCGGCATAGCCCCGCAACTGCTCTGCGTTCAACGCTGCCGCAGCGCACATCGCGGCCGTGAACAGCCCGTAGCGCCCTGCAATCCGGGTTGCGTCACAAAAGCGGTGCATGCCTAAGGAGGCCTCGCCGCACCAAATCCAGTGGTTGACCATGTCAATTGCATAAACCAGATGCACCCATGGGGTACTGTCGGGGCAGAAGTGTCCTGGCGCGCCGCCTGGAAGAGGCTGTAGGGCCTCAGAAAAGGAGCGCCCTGAGATGGTTCCGCTGCCGCTGGACAGACTCTATCGATCCAAGCTGACCGCGCGATGGGGGATTGCACCGGGTTGTGTCGCGAGATTTCCAGCCGACGGGCAGTGGGAGCGGTGGGCACGGCCATCAGCCTCAAGCCGTTGAAGTCCCTATCGCATGGTCATCGCCGCGCGCGGGGCCGGCGAATCTCGGATCGCCTGGCAGCTACCCACGAGCCGCAGGCTCCAAGCGACCTTGATGGAAAGGGCGGCCCGACTGCTGACAGACCCCGTGCCCATCACGCAAGCCGTGGACCCGCCGCGCCGTTGCGGAACTTGGCCCTTAATTTGCATGCGACTTCGGTCCTCAGGAAAGGCAAGTAGCGATCGGATCCCGAAGGATGCAACTAACGGCACGAGCTGGCTCTCCAAAGCAAGGCCTCTTGGACTTCTCCGGTCCATACGCTTCGAGAGTAAAGGGGCGCGCCGAGGCCCAAACACGGATTGATAATGCGCCCCGGAGAACTTCGATGACGGCTGCAGCCTTGATCACCCTGCGGGCGATGGTGCGCGTGCGAGTCCTTCACGGCGAGCCGGATTTCGTACTGACCGGCAGATGTGCCCTCGGGTGCCGCGAAGATCAGCCCGCGCCTACCAACCCTTGTTCACTTCTCCAGGAGGTATGTTCATGAAACTGACGTCGCTTCGCCCCCAGTGGATCCTGAGCACATTGGCCGTTGCCGCCATGGCGCTTGCGGCCGTATCCGTACATGCCGACGAAGAGAAGGTTCTCAACATCTACAACTGGGGCGACTACATCGCGGACGACACAATCGCAAGCTTCGAGAAGGAGACGGGTATCAAGGTCCGCTACGACCTTTTCGACAGCAACGAAGCCCTGCACGCCAAGCTGGTCGCCGGCATGTCCGGGTACGACATCGTCGTGCCGGGTTCCCACTTCGCCAAGATGCAGATCCAGGCCGGCCTGTTGCAGAAGCTGGACAAGTCGAAGATTCCCAACCTCGTCAACCTCGATCCGGCCATCCAGGCCCAGCTGGCCAAGATGGACCCGGGCAACGAACATCTCGTCGACTGGCTCTGGGGCTACACCACGGTGGGCATCAACGCCGACAAGGTCAAGAAGGCACTGGGGACCACTCCCCTGCCCGAGAATGCCTGGGACCTCGTCTTCAAGCAGGAGTACGTGTCCAAGCTGAAGGGCTGCGGCGTGTCCTTCCTGGACACCGCCTCCGAGATCCTGCCCATCGCGCTGAAATACATCGGCAAGGACCCGCGCAGCAAAGATCCAGCGGATTACAAGACCGCTGGCGAGATGCTCAAGGCCGTACGGCCCTACGTGACCCGCTTCTCGGGGTCGGGCTCCGACTACATCGACCAGATGGCCAAGGGCCAGCTGTGCGCGGTGATCGGATGGTCGGGTGACGTCATGATCGCGAAAGACAAGTCGACCAAGGCGAAGAATCCGCAGAATCTGCAAGTGCTGCTTCCCAAGATGGGCGGCCTGCTGTTCTTCGACACCATGGCCATCCCCAAGGACGCCAAGCACCCCGACAACGCCTACAAGTGGATCAACTACATCCTGCGGCCGGAGGTGCACGCCTCGCTGACGAACAAGGTGTTCTATGCCAACCCCAACAAGGCCGCGCTGAAGTTCGTGGACCCGGCGCTGGCCAAGGACAAGGCCGTGTTTCCGGATGAAGCTGCGCTGTCAACCATGATCGCCCCGGACACGCCGGACCAGGCCACCCTCAAGCTCATCACGCGCACCTTCACCAACTTCAAGGCCAAGCGCTGACAAAGCTTGTATGAATGCTCCCAAGGAGGACAGTGCCTTCCTGCGACTTGAGTCCGTCACAAAGGACTTTGGCGACACTCGCGCCGTAGACCAGGTCAGCCTGGACGTCGCGCGTGGCGAAATCTTCGCGCTGCTCGGCTCGTCGGGCTGCGGCAAGAGCACGCTGCTGCGGATGCTCGCGGGCTTCGAAGCGCCCTCGTCGGGGTGCATCGTGCTCAATGGGGCCGATCTCGCCGGGCTCCCACCTTATGAGCGCCCCGTCAACATGATGTTCCAGTCCTACGCGCTCTTCCCCCACCTGACGGTCTGGGACAACATCGCCTTTGGCCTGCGGCGCGACAGGCTGCCCAAGGCGGAGGTCGCGTCCCGCGCTGAAGAGATGCTGCGCCTGGTTCAACTGACCAAGTTCGCCAAGCGCAAGCCTCACCAGCTCTCCGGCGGCCAGCAGCAGCGCGTCGCGCTGGCGCGCAGCCTGGCCAAGCGCCCACAACTGCTTCTGCTCGACGAGCCCCTTGCAGCGCTGGACAAGAAGCTGCGTGAGGCCACGCAGATCGAGCTCGTCAACATCATCCAGCAGGTCGGCGTGACCTGCGTGATGGTGACCCACGATCAGGAAGAAGCCATGACCATGGCCTCCCGCATGGCTGTGATGAGCGAAGGCCGCTTCCTGCAGGTCGGCAGCCCCGCCGACATCTATGAAACCCCGACGACGCGCTTCGTTGCCGACTTCATCGGCAACGTCAACCTGATGGAAGGCACCATCGTGCTCGACGAAGCCGACCACGTCGATATCCAGTGTCCCGACGTTGTGCATCGCGTCGGCCACGGCATCACCGGCTACCAGGGGCAATCGGTCACGGTCGCAGTTCGCCCGGAAAAGATCCACCTAAGCCATGACAAGCCCGAGGGCGAACGCAACCAGGTCCAAGGGGTGGTCAAGGCCCAGTCCTACTTCGGCGACTACACCATGTATCACCTTGAGCTGCCCAGCGGCGCCCGGCTCAAGGTCAACGTCGAGAACGAGACCCGCCATCGCGAGGGCACCCCCACGCAAGGCGACACGGTCTGGGCTCACTGGTTGTCGACCTCGCAGGTCGTGCTGACGCAATAGGGGCAGTCGTGGCCCTTTCTATCGGAGACAGCAACGGCGAGGGTGCCAAGCGCCCGCAGCGTTGGCACCGGCTCTTCAAGGGTCCGGCCTTGGTGATCGGCACGCCTTACCTCTGGCTCCTCGTCTTCTTCCTGCTCCCCTTCCTCGTCGTCTTGCGCATCAGCTTCGCGGAGATGGATGGCGCGAAGATCAGCGACCTCTTCGTGTATGCGGATCAGGCGCTGGTCGTAAAGCTCAACTTACTGAGCTACGCGACCATCTTCCAGGACGACATCTACTGGTCGACCTACGGTCAGTCGCTCCTGTATGCCGGTGTCACCACGCTGATCTGCCTGGCCATCGGCTATCCGTTTGCCTATTTCATGGCCCGCGCGTCGGCCAGCTTGCAGCCCCTGCTGCTCATGGGCGTGATGCTGCCCTTCTGGACGAGCTTTCTATTGCGCGTCTACGCCTGGAAGGGCCTGCTGGACGCCGAGACCGGCTGGGTCGGAAGGTTCTTGATGAACGTGCACGCCGATCAGCTGCTGCTGCCGCTGGGCCTCATCTCGGCGCCGGGGCAGTTCATGTACACGCCTTTCTCGCTCGTGCTGGGTATGGTCTACACCTACCTGCCATTCATGGTGCTGCCGCTCTACGGCACGCTGTCCAAGCTCGACCTGGGGCTGCTCGAAGCCGCGCAGGACCTGGGTGCCACGCCTTGGCAGGCCTTCTGGCGCGTCACTGTGCCGCTGTCAAGGAGCGGCATCATCGCGGGCGCCATGCTGGTCTTCATTCCCTGTGTGGGCGAGTACGTGATCCCAGAACTGCTCGGAGGTCCGGAAACGCTGATGATCGGCCGCGTGCTTTGGGACGAATTCTTCTCCAACAACGATTGGCCAATGGCCTCCAGTGTCGCGGTCGTGATGGTGCTGCTCATCCTCGTGCCGCTGGCCATCTTCAACAGCAACCAGGCCAAGGCGGCACGTTCATGATCGTCACCCGCGCCGGACGCTGGACCAGCCGCTCTTGGCTGATGCTGGGATTTGCCTTCCTCTACCTGCCCATCGCCGCGCTGGTGGTGTTCAGCTTCACGGATTCACTGGTGCCCAACGTCTGGTCCGGCTTCAGCCTGCGCTGGTACAGAAAGCTGATCGAGGACGAAGCGATCCGCGAGGGTCTATTCCTGTCGTTGAGGATCGCGGCGGCCACCGCTACCGGCTCCATCTTCTTTGGAACCCTGGCCGCGTTCTCCTTGGAGCGCTTGCCCGGGTTCAGGGGCCGCACACTGTTCTCGGGCATGGTCAACGCCCCGTTGGTGATGCCCGAGGTGATCGTCGGCCTCTCCCTGCTGCTGATGCTGGTTTCCGCCCAGCGCCTGTTCGGCTTCCCTGAACGCGGTCTCGTGACGATCTGGCTCGGGCACTTGCTGGTGGGCATCGCCTATGCCACGGTGGTGATCAGCGCCCGCCTGCGCGACCTCAACCCTCAGTACGAGGAAGCCGCCCAAGATCTGGGCGCTCGGCCGCTGCAGGTCTTTTTTCTCGTCACCTTGCCGATGATCTCGCAGTCGCTGGTAGCAGCCTGGCTGTTGACGTTCACGCTGTCGCTCGACGACGTGGTGATGTCGGCCTTTCTTTCAGGTCCGGGCTCGACAACGCTGCCACTGGTCATCTTTTCCCGAGCGCGCCGGGGGCTGGATCCGACCGTGAACGCACTGGCGACCGTGGTTATCTGCGTGGTGGCGGTGTTCGTCGTGATCTCGAGCTACCTGATCGCGGTGCGCGAGCGGCGGCTTCATACCGAACAGCGAATGGCGCTCAGGGGCAGCGACCCCTCGTCTGGCCCCAACGACCTGAAGGCACGCGAACACAAGGTTGACCATTGATTCCCGACGATGTACGACGGTTTGTGCTGACGAGCATTCCATCGGTCCCCTTCTTAGAGGCGCTGCTGATGTTCCATGCGAAGCCCGAAGCGAGTCTGAGCGTGTCGGACGTCGCTCGGGCCTTGTATGTGCAGCCGCAAACTGCCGACGACTTGATGGAGGCGCTGTGCCTGACCGGGTTGCTGACGGTCTGCGAGCCTCGCGCCGACGTCTACCGCTACGCGCCGTTCGACGCTAATCTGGCAAGTCTTGTCGATCGACTGGCATCGGCCTACGCCAATGACTTGATCGGCATAACCAATCTGATTCACGGTACGACTCGCAACGCCGCGCGTAGCTTTGCTGACGCATTCAAGATCCGGAAGGACTAGCACACATGGACAAAATCACTTACGGCTTGTGCGCAATCACCGCGCTTTGCTGCGCCGCGTTGCTGTTGCGCAGCTACGCAAGAAGCCGCGTTCGACTGCTGTTGTGGAGCGGCCTGTGTTTCGTCGGGCTCACGGCGAACAACGTCCTATTGATCTTGGACCGGTTGTTGTTCACCGCGATCGATATGTCAATCTGGCGCTTGAGCACGGCGTTGGTGGCGGTGCTGCTGATGCTCGTAGGCCTGGTCCTGGAGAGCCACTCCTGACGAAAGTTGCGATGCATCAATTTCTACTTGGCGGAATCGCCGTCGCATCGTTCATCGTCGCGCTGTTCTTTCTGCGCTACTGGACGAGCACGCGAGACCGATTCTTCCTGCTCTTCGCGCTCTCCTTCCTGATCGAGGCTGCGAGCCGCATCCACATGGCAGTCACGTCTTCGTGGAACGAAGATGAACTGCCGCTGCACTACTTTGTTCGCCTGTTGGCCTATGGCCTGATCTTGCTGGCGATCTGGGACAAGAACAGGCCGGGGAACTCCTGAGCCGGGGCATTCAGCACGAAGCGCTTGCGTTGCAGGCGCACCTCGGATTTCTTGTCGTTCGTTGGTGCGGTGGGCTGATCCGGCGGTCCTTCGAAATAGAACATCGGTTCCCGATGGCCGTCGCGCCGCATCGAAGTGGCTTGCCGCTGCGTCTTTCCATCGAACTCTGCCTCGACAACGTAGCGGCCCGCAGGCAGGTCAATCAGCAGCCATGGGCCGTCAAGCCGTTCGTCGAACACGCTTTGACCCTTCGAATCAAGAATGTGCACCCGCACGTCAGCGAGGTACTGGCCCGAGCGGCGCATGGCCGTGACGACACGCAGGTTGAACCTTCCGCCTTCGAACGACAGTCGATTCTGCTCTGCGTCCCCGACGCCGCCGCTTACATAGGGCACACCTGCGGCGGTGGTAGCGCGGGTCGCGGCCGCCGCGGGGCCTGTCGCGAACTGCGCAATCGCACAGACCGCGCTCAGAATGGTGATTCCAACTGCTTTCATGGCACTCTCCAGTTGCAGGGCGTCCGACGAACCACGCCGTCAGTGGCCGCACCAAACCCTGGCGTCGCGGGCAATGCATGAGCCATCGCGCCGGATGCCAACGATCGACGTTGGAGCGGCTAGGTCGCGGGGGGTTCCCAAGAGCAAGAAGCGCAAGCCGAAACGTCCAATCGTCTGCACCGCAGGTTGGCCGCTAATGGTGTTCATCGGCACCGACCACCGCTTGCGCATTGATGGCGGTCTGCTGTTCGCGAAGCCGCCGGGTTGGCGCGTAGCGAGGGCATTCGCGCCGGCGATCTCATCATCGCCGTGAACGACATGCGGCTCGAGAACGTCGACGATTTTCGGCGTAGCCTGTCACGCATACCGGCAGGCCGAACGGTCGCATTGCTGGTCATGCGGGACCGACGGATGGGCTACGTGCCGGTTCGGATCCCCACGCAGGGAGTCGGTTCACGGAGCCCGCTGTATTCCGCCGGCCCGGACGCGTTGCTTCAGCGCATTGAGGTTGCGGGCGAGGAGCAACAGTGATCCGCCTCGCAGACTTCAAGCCCATGCTGCTGTCGGAGCGGCAGCTCGACCTCGAGGAACCCGGCTGGATCTATGAGCTGGAATACGATGGCGTACGCGTCACGGCAGAGTTCGGAGCGCGTGCCGTGCAGTTGCGAACGCGCAATGGCGCCGACGCGACCAAGTGGTTTCCCGAGATCACCGACAGCCTGGCCGAAGTGTCAGGCGGGCCGTTTGTCGTCGATGGAGAGGTCTGCGTGCTGGACGATCTCGGCCGCAGCGACGTCGAGGCACTTCAGAAGCGCACTCATCATCGGCGCTGGTACGAAGGGCGAAGCCGGTTGTCTACTGTGTCTTCGACCTCCTCATCGATCGAGGCGCAGATATCACGACCCAGCCACTGTTGCTCCGCAAGGCCGCTCTGAGTCGTTTGTTTACTGAGCCGTCTCGGGGCATCGTCGTGGTGGAGTACTTTGAGGAGGGCGCGAAGCGGTTGCTGAAGGGGACCGTCAAGCTGCTGGGGATGAAGGGCCTCATCGCAAAGCGCCGTTCCAGCATCTATCTGCCGGGCGCACGAACGAGCGAGTGGATCAAGGTGAAGCTGCAGCCAGAAAATTCGACGCGCGGATGACCGGTTCCTTGTCGAGCCTCTTGGCCGGCGGCGGACGTTATTGTCGGCCTTCGCCTTCGCCACGCTGGAGAAGAAACTGCGGGCTACCTCAAATTGCTCGGCGTGCACGAGGGGTCGCTGGCCGGCGTTCGCCTGCCCAAGCAACATGGCTACGCCCAGCAGGTCCAGGCGCGACGTCCGGCAAAGAACCAAGAACCATAGGAGCCTCGCCACGCGATCGAGCTGGTGTGCTTCCTGCGCGTGAGCTTCCTGGAACTCACCAACATCGCGGCACCTCTTCCTCAGCGTCACGCAGCCTGAGTTGATCAGATGCTGCCGTCTGGTACGAACACGTACCCCACTCCCCAGACGGTCTGGATGTATTTGGGCGCGGACGCGTCGTCCTCGATCATCTTGCGCAGGCGCGACACCTGAACGTCCAGGCTGCGATCAAAGGGTTCGAACTCCCGGCCGCGCGCAAGTTGTGCAAGCTTTTCTCTGGACAGCGGCTGACGGGGATGCCGCACCAGTGCCTTGAGCATGGAGAACTCGCCGGTCGTGATGGTCAGCTGTTCTCCATCGCGCACGAGCGTGCGCAATCCCAGATCCAGGGTGTAGGGCCCGAACTTGACCTCTCCGCCCTCGCTCGAGGGTGCACCAGGCACTTCCATGATCGGACGCCGACGGAGTACGGCATTGACTCTCGCCAACAACTCTCGCGGATTGAACGGCTTGCCGAGGTAGTCATCGGCGCCGACTTCCAGGCCGACGATTCGATCGACATCCTCCCCCTTGGCCGTCAACATGATGATCGGCGTGCGATCATTCGCCGCTCGCAAGCGACGGCAGATCGATAACCCGTCCTCGCCCGGCATCATCAGATCCAACACGATCAGGTCCAGCGTGTCTCTCATGATGATCCGGCTCAGCGCCTTGCCGTCTTCGGCAACCATGACCTCGAACCCCTCGTTGGCCAGGTACCTTCTGAGGAGATCCCGGATGCGAGCGTCATCGTCGACGACCAAAATCTTGAGTGGCTTGGTTGTGGCATCCTGCATGGGACTAATACAAAGGGTGTACCCGTCATATGTAACAGACACGCCCCGGGATGGTCAACGCTGCCCGGCTAGGGTTTGCCTCAGGTCTGGGCGTTCGAGTGTGCAGAGCTTGGCAAGCTGCGGCGCCCATTGGACGATGAGACCGGGCTGACGATCGCCAGCATCTTCGGTACCACCGCCGGGTTCGGGTGCTGAGGGGCTAACGGCTGCACGAGTGGCTGAAGATCTACAGGCAGCTTCGCGTCGCCGATGGGCTGCGGGTCGATCGCGCATTTGGTGGTCGGGTCCCGCGCGGTCTATTGCGATGCCTCGCCCAGCGTGCACGCTGGCCATGGGCAGATCACCAGCGAGAACGCACTGGCGAGCTCTGTGGGGGCGACCTGCCTGCGCTACGGGGAACCATTGCGAGGTCTCGCATCCAACCGTTCTTTGGACGGATTGACCAAGCTTGAATTCGAAAGGAAAGAATAGATGGACGCCTTCCTTCAATGGGTGCAATCGCTGGATTGGGAGCGCTGGAGCGGCCCGGCGCTGGCGGGGCTGCGCATCGTGCTGATCATCGTCGTCGCCTGGGTGTCGATCGTCGTGTTGCAGAAGCTGGTGCGCAGCGTTCGCATGCGGGTCGCAGACCGGCTCGGCGGCGCCGACGCTGCACGTCGCGCCGAGACCCTCGGGCGCGTCGTTCGCTACATGGTGGCGCTGGTCATCAGCGCCGTGGCCGTCATGCTGGTGCTGGCCGAGGTCGGGGTGTCGCTGGCCCCCATCCTGGGGGCGGCCGGCGTGGTCGGGCTGGCCATCGGCTTCGGGGCGCAGAGCCTGGTGAAGGACTACTTCACGGGCTTCTTCATCCTCTTCGAAGACCAGATACGGACCGGTGACGTGGTCAAGGTGGCCGACATTGGCGGCCTTGTCGAGGACATCACCTTGCGCCACGTGCGGCTGCGCGACTATGACGGTAATGTGCACTTCGTGCCCAACGGCCTGATCACGACAGTGACCAACATGGGCCGCGGGTATGCGCAAGCGGTCATCGACGTGGGTGTTGCGTACCGGGAAGACGTGGACGAAGTGCTGGCAGTGATGAAGGAGGTTGCCGCCTCGCTGCGCAAAGATGAAGCGTTCGCCAGGAAGATTCTTGCCGATCTCGAAGTCGCGGGCGTCGAGCGGCTCGACGAAAGCGCCGTGGTGCTGCGCTGCCGATTCAAGGTCGCTCCGCTGGAGCAGTGGGGGGTGCGGCGGGAGTATCTGCGGCGCCTGAAGGGTGCTTTCGATCAGCGGGGCATCGAGATCCCCTATCCGCACATGACGCTCTACGCGGGCGCCAACAAGGACGGCGAGGCTCCGGAATTCCGCTTGCGGACGGCGGGGCAGGAACGCGCAGAGCGTGCAGCGACCGCGGATGCCGGTTCACCCAGGAATTCAACGACAGTTCAAGCGATCTAGGCAGCCCTGTTCGAGCGCTTTTATTGACCGGCGTCGTCGCCCCACCAAGGTTGTCCGCTGCATTGAGCAGGAAGATGTGCCTCGCCGAGCGACAGGCCAATTCGGCGCGCTCGTCCCATGACAAGCCAGGCTCGCCTCCCATCGCATCATGACGTTTCCGATGGTTTTTCCAGCAGACTGCCCGCATCTGCAAGGGCATCGCTCAGCTGTGCAATGCCATATGGTTTGCACAGCCATAGGCAGCCAGGGCTCGGCACCTTCGGCTCCACTTCAGCGGTGCAAAAGATCACCGGCACGCGGTGACGAGCCTGCAGCTTCTCGGCGAGTTGCCGCCCCGACAGCGCCGGCAAGCCTATGTCGATCATCACCACGTCGAAGGCGCCCTCGAAGAACCGATCCAGGGCGATCTCCGCGCTTTTCACCCCCGTCGCCCAGTGGCCCAATGTCTCGAGCGTATCGAGGGCAACGCTCAAGGTGGTCGGGTCGTCCTCAACAACAAGCACCCTCAATCTTTGCGGCACACTGGGCACTGGGGCAGCGACTTCCATGGAGCAACCTATTCATTCAAGTTCAACGATCTGAACCCAGATCCAGAGGTGACGTCCAACCGCGACCGCTCCCCATGTCGGCGACGCGCCTGAAGGTCACCAGAAGAGCCGTCCCCTGCCCGGCCCATTCGAGAGTGGCATGCAAAAAGCGCGTCACAGGGCAGGCGGCCTTTCCGCTGGCTTTGGTTGCGGCGCCGTCACCACCGGGGTCGGCGAGCCTATGGCAACCGCTACCATGTGCTCAGCCAGCGATTCGTAGAGCGGCCGACTGATCATCCTCGACACCAGGCTTGCCAGCATGGCCGAGGTCATCAGGCTCAGCACCATCGCATGGCCGTCCACCATTTCCATGACGATGATGAAGGCCGTGAGCGGTGCCTGCGTCACTGCGGCAAGGAAGCCGGCCATGCCCATCGCGATCAGGGCCGGCCCGAGATCGGCGCCGGCCAGTTGCGCGACGCTGTTGCCGATGCCGGCACCGATCGAGAGCGCCGGCGCGAAGATACCGCCGGGGACGCCGCACCAGGCGGTGAGCCAGGTCGCAATAAACTTGAGCACGGTGTGGAGCGGCGACAGCTCCTCATGACCGGCCAGCATGCCCTTGACGGCTTCGGACCCCGCGCCGAAGGTCACCCCACCGGTCACCAACCCGATCACCGCAATCGCGAGTCCGCCAACCGCAGCGAAGCGCACGGGCCAGCGGGCGCGAATGCGGTTCAGCCGCTGTGGCCCGCCGGTGAGCGAAGCAACCAGGAGCCGCGCAAACAAGCCGCCCGCCACCCCCGTCGCCAGCGCCACAAGCAGCCCCGGACCCAGGGCGTCCCAGCCGATATGTGGCACCCTGATCACGCCAAAATAGCTGAGATTGCCGAAGGCCGATACGGCGATGAGGCCAGCCAGCACGATTGCTGTGATGATGAGCCCGCTCGCGCGCGCCTCAAGGCGGCCTGACAGCTCCTCGATCGCGAACACGATGCCGGCGAGCGGCGCATTGAAGGCGGCCGCGATGCCGGCCGCGCCGCCCGCAACCAGCAGGGCGCGCGCGTCTATCGCCGTGCCGGGCGAGAGCCAGCGGCGAGCGTGCTGCATGACGCCGGCAGCGACCTGCACCGAAGGGCCTTCGCGGCCGATCGACAAGCCCGCGCCGAGCCCCGCCACCGCGAGCCCGATCTTGGCAACCGTGAGTCGCAACGACACCAGGCGATGTCGCCGCTCAGGTGGAAGGGCCGGATGCAGTGCAGCCTTGACTTGCGGAATGCCCGAACCGGCGGCGCCCGGGAACCATCGTCGCGTTGCCCAGACGATGGCGGCCGTCGCCGCCGGCGTCCAGAGCAGGATCGCCCAGGGACAGGACCGATACAGACTGTGGAACAGCCCGAAGACGTAATCGCTGGCGATCGTGAATGCCACCACGAACAGGCCCGCCGCCACCGCATAGGCAAGAACGATCGCACGGTCGAGCCAGATGCGGCCGCTCGAGAGCTCTGCGCGCAGGTTCTCCAGGAAATCGGGTTCACGATTCATCGGGCTTGCTCGACACGGTGCATGAGGTTGACAGGATTCAAGATGGGCTCGCTCATCTTCTGACCACACGAAGAACAATGTCGTTGATGACGCCGTCGGCTTGACTTTGACCCGCGTTCCGCTCGTGAGCAGAGTCCGAAGCGACCACCACCACCAGGCTCATGCTTGGGTTGACGTAGATTCGTTGACCATCATCGGCCCCCGCCATGTACGGAGCCGGGAGTTTGAGCGACGGCGCGACCCACCATGCATACCCGTAGTTCCAGTTCATGGGTGGCCCACCGCCGCTTTGCTTTCTCGTTGCTGCCTGGGCGTACTCAGCCGGCACAAGCGTTCTTCCGTTCCAGGATCCTTGCTGCAACTGCAACTGACCGAGCTTCGCCATGTCGCGGGTCGTGAGTTGCAGGCCGCTGTACCCGAGTTCGCCGCCGCCCGGCCCGTCGATCTGCCACAAATAGCGCTGGATTCCGAGCGGCCCGAAAAGGTGCTTCCGTGCGAAGCGCGATATCCTTTCTCCGGTTGCGCTCCTCAGCACCCTGGCTGCGAGGTGCGCCGTGCCGGGGTTGAAGCTGAACGTCGTGCCGGGATTGCTGACCAACGGCCGCCGCAGTGCAAAGTCCGTAGGGAACGCCCACTTGCCGACCTGTTTGACCGCTGGCTCAAATCCGGCCGTCAGGGTCAAGATATGTGCGAGAGTGATCGTGCTGACGCGTGGGTCGACGCCCTCGGCGCGCGCTTCGGGAAGAAACTCGGCGATGGGCTGCTCGACGCCCTTGATGAAGCCTTTCTGAAGCGCGACACCCAACAGCGTCGATACTACGCTCATGGTTGCCGATCGCATGTCGTGCAGGCTCAGGGGCCCCAAGCCATCCCGATCGTATTCGAAGGCGAGGCGACCGTTGCGCACGACCACCACGCTCCTGACATTCCTCTCTTCTGACTTCAGCCTGTGAGTGAGCTCGTTCAGAAGCTCGACGTCCAGACCCTGCTCGCTCGGCGAGGACCGTTGCCATTCGCTCGTTCCCGCCTTGCCCGGCTGCGCCTGCGCCGCTCCTGCGGCCGCAGCCACGACGAGTGCCGTGATCCAACGTTGAAGCGGAGACATCGTCAGGCCGGACCGGCTGAGCCGCGGTGGCTGTGGTGCGGGAAGGCGGGCGTGCAAGTGGCCGCGACATTCGCGTTGTCTGGCCGCAGCTAAGAATGATCGCACGCCGGCAGTCCTTACAAGATCGTCAGCGCAGCCGCCGCGACCAGCGTCGGCATCAGCGCGCCCAGGAGCAGTCCACCCGCACTGATGGCTTCGTCGGGGAGGCCTCGCTTCAGGAGCGCCACCCCGGCCGGGTTCGGCGCATTCGCGCGCATGGTCAAGCCGCCTCCCGCGACCGCGCCGGCCACGAGGCTGTAGTTGCCTTCCTCGGAGATGACCGTGATGAGTGAGCCCAGGTAGGTCAAGGCAGCCTTGTCGATCGCGGCAGTAAGGGCTGTTGCTCCGAAGAACAGCATCTTGGGCGACATGCCCGACACGATTGGCTGCAGCCACCACTGTTGCATGCCACCGAGCACTACCAGGCCCGCCAGGAAGTACGCCACCAGCAGCGCTTCCCAGATGATCAACGGGCTCTGGTGCCGCTCGTAGGCCAGCGCGAAGCCCAGTAACAGCAGGAAGAGCCCGAGGAACACGACAGGGTGACGCGCGAGCATCACGACGCCGACGAGAAAGCCCAGGTGCACCGCCACCACCGCCAGCGGAACACTGTGCGGGCTGGTCGGCCTGCGCCGCTTCCTGGAGGTGGCTGCGCAGGACCACGGTTGCGACAGTCGCGTTCACCAGTACCGCGATCGCTGCTTTCCAGCCGAAGGTGGCCAGCATGAAGGACGAGTGCCAATTCCATGTCGACGCGACCATCAAGACCAGAGGCGCCGCAAAGGATGTCAAGGTCCCTCCGATGGAGATGGACCAGCGCGACTGCAAAGAAGGTGGCCGCGATCAACTCTATCGTCTGTGAGGGCATCGGCTTCTCGGACACGGAACAACCGCGTGGCGGCCCGACCAGCGCTGAACCTGTCCCACCGCAAAGAGGTGGACACCCTCGTAGAGTTTAACCGCGTGGGGACGGCGGGCGATACAGGGCGAGCCGTCATGATCCGGCGGACTTCAACTCCCGCAGTTGCTCTTCTGCATGGTCGAGTTCCAGCCGCAGTTCCCTGATTCGCTGCTCCAGGCTTTTGATGCGCGCTTCGCGGCTGCGCTCCGGCGTGCGCGTCTTGCACCGGGTTTGCAGCGCAGCCAGCGCATCGGCCAGCTGGCGCCGGCGCAGCATCTGGCCTCTGGCGTGGGCGAGATCGATGTCGCGCTCGAGAGCAGCTTCTTCGGCGCTGCAATCGAGGCTGTCTGTTTGGCCGGTGATCTGTGCGATGGCCGGAGGCGCCATGGCCAGCGCTATGGCCAGGAAACACGCCTTGGCCCGCATGCGCAGGAACGCGATAGGAATGAGCTGAACCCTCAAAACAGCAGCCCCGGCAAGAACAAAGTCAACTGCGGAACGTAGGTAATGAGGATCAGGAAGACGAGCAGCACCATCAGCCACGGCAGCGCCGCGCGAACGACCTGCATCACCGACATGCCGGTGATGCCGGAGGTGACGAACAGGTTCAGTCCGACCGGCGGGGTCACCATGCCGATCTCGAGGTTCACGACCATGATGATGCCCAGATGCACCGGATCGATGCCCAGCGCGGTGGCGATCGGGAACAGGATCGGCGCCAGGATCAGGATGATGCCGGTGGGTTCCATGAAGGCCCCGGCAATCAGCAGCAGCACGTTGACGACGATCAGGAACTGCCAAGGTGCCAGGCCCATGCCAACGATCTGCTCGGCGATCGTCTGCGGAATTCGCTCCGTGGTCAGCACGTGCGCGAACAGCAGGGCATTGGCGACGATGAACATCAGCATGACCGTGACCTTGCCCGCGTCGACGAGCACGCGCGGCACGTCCCGGACGCCGATGTCACGATAGACGAAGACCGCGACGATGAACGAATAGACCGCCGCCACCGCGGCTGCCTCGGTCGGCGTGAACACGCCGCCATAGATGCCGCCGAGAATGATCACCAGCAGCATGAGGCCCCAGAGCGAGTTGCGACCGGCAACGAGCACCTCGCGCCAGCCGGCGCGCGGCTGCTGCGGCAGGTTGATCATCCGGGCGCGGATGTAGATGGCCATCATGAGCATCAGACCCAGCACGATGCCGGGAATCACACCGGCCATGAAGAGCTTTCCGACGGACGTTTCGGTCGCCGCGCCATAGACGACCATCACGATGGACGGCGGGATGAGGATTCCCAGCGTGCCGGCGTTGCAGATGACGCCGGCAGCGAAGGGTTGCGAGTAGCCGGCCTTCACCATGCCCGCGATCACGATCGAACCCACCGCGACCACGGTGGCCGGCGACGACCCGGAAACTGCGGCGAAGAGCATACAGGCCATGACCGAGGCCATCGCCAGCCCGCCGCGCAGATGGCCGATGCAGGCGTTCGCAAAGACAATCATGCGCTTCGCGACACCCCCGGTCGTCATGAAAGCGCCGGACAGCAGGAAAAAAGGAATCGCCAGCAAGGTGTAGTGCTCGGACGTCTCGAACAGTTTCAGCGACAAGGAGGCGATCGAATCCTGGCCGAAGAAGAGAATTGTCAGTGCTGACGACAGGCCCAGCGCGACCGCGACCGGCATCCCGAGCGCCATGAGCAGGAGGAGCATGGCAAAGAGGGAGGCGGTCGTCATTCCTGCTCCGGGCGCGTCGGTGGCGCATCCGCCCGCAGCTTGAGCGCATCCTCGGCTTCGTCGCCGATCAAGTGCACATCCCTGCCCCGCATTGCGCCGTACAGCGCTTGGCAAAAGCGAAACGCCAGCAACGCGAAGCCGACCGGCAGCACCAGCCGTGGCACCCACTGGGGAAGCGGGATGTCCTGCATGTCGATGCCGATCGCGTACATCTTCTGCAGGTAGACTGAGCCCCCGACGATGAAGATCACTGCATAAACCAGGCAGAGCACGGCGGCGATGCAGGCGACCACTCGCGCGGCGCGCGGGCCCAGCGACTTGACCACGGCGTCGACGCCGATGTGCGCACCCACGCGCACCCCGTACGACATGCCCAGGAAGATCAGCCAGGCGAACAGCACCGTGGTGAGCTCGAGCGCCCAGACGAAGCTGTAGTTGAAGAGATAGCGCGCGACCACCTGCGCGAAGGTGATCGCTGTCATCAAGGCCAGGAGAAGAGCGATCAGGCCCTCCTCCAGCTTTTCGAGCCACGCCATCGGTGAAGCGACCTTGAGGGGGCGGCGAGCGCGACTACTCGTTGGACTTCTGCGCGGCCTGGATCAGGTCCTTGCCGATCTCGCCTTCGAACTTCTTCCAGACCGGCTCCATCGCTTTGCGCCATGCGGCGACATCGTCCTTGGACAACGCAACGACCTTCGCCTTTCCTGCTTCGACAATTCGTTTGCGGTCGCGCTCATTCAGGTCGTTGGCCACATTGTTGCCGAACTTGGTGGCCTCGCCCATCGCTTCCGACAGTCCCTTGCGCACATCAGCCGGCAACCCTTCCCACCACTTGGCATTGGTGACGACCATGTAGTCGATGACGCCATGGTTGGTCACCGCGATCGACTTCTGCACCTCGTGGTACTTCTGCGAATAAATGTTGGACCAAGTGTTCTCCTGTCCGTCGACCACGCCAGTTTGTAGCGCCTGGTACACCTCGCTGAAGGCCATCTTCTGCGGGTTTGCACCTACGGCCCGAAACTGTGCTTCGAGGACATCGGACGACTGGATTCTGAATTTCAACCCTTTGACATCCTCGGGACGCTGCAGTTTGTCCCTGTTGGTCGACAGCTCCTTCATCCCGTTGTGCCAGTAGGCCAGGCCAAGCAGGCCCTTCTCTTTCATCGCCGTGAGCAGCGATTGGCCCTGCGGCCCTGCCTGGAAGCGATCGACCGCCTCGACATCGTCGAACAGGAAGGGCAGGTCGAAAACCTGGATCTTCTTCGTATAGCGGTCGAATTTTGAAAGCGAGGGAGCGATCAGCTGCACGTCGCCAAGAAGCAGCGCCTCCAGTTCCTTCGCATCGCCGAACAGCTGCGAACTCGGGAACACCTGGACTTGCACTTTGCCTGGCAGCTTCTTCTCGGCAAGCTCCTTGAACTTGAGGGCCGCTTGTCCCTTGGGCGTGTTCTCGGCCACGACATGGCTGAACTTGATGATGATGGGCTGTTGCGCCTGCGCCGGGCCCATGGCCGTTGCCGCAATGATCGCCAATGCAAAAAGAGTCTTCAACATGATGTCTCCTTCGGTTTCTCGAATCGCTGTTCCGATAGCAAGCGGGGTCGGCATCGTCGGCGGTCCCGGGTCAGATGCTTGCACGAGTCCCCCGGACATGCAAGCTTTGGCCCGTACATCACATCATGATGAATGAACAGGGTGGGGTACATGGCTTCGGGAGAAAGCGGGCGTTGGCGCTGCGCCTGCGCAAATCGGACGGTGCACCCGCACGCAGACACGGTGTCGCAAGGGCCAGGGTTGAAGTCTGCCACCCGACCCCCTCGTCCGGCGTCACTCCTGTCAGTCTCAATCCGGAGGCGGAGGTGAACTTCGGCTGCCATTGAGCCTTGCCCCCGAGGATCGCGCGCAAGCACAGCTTCATCGCGATCGTCCGTCGGAAGGGATCCGCCGACCGGGGCGTCATGGAATCACGGCTAACGCAGCACCAAAACGGGCGTCTGCGAGTGCGTCAGCACGTGCAAGGTTTCGCTCCCCATCAACATGCGCGCGAAACCTCGGCGCCCGTGCGAGGCCATCACGATCAGGTCGCAGTCCTGGGCCTTCGCGTGCTCGATGATGGACTCGGCCACGTGGTTCGATCTCGCGACAATGGCCTGCGCGCGACGAACCCCCTTCGCGAGCGCGTTGTCTCTGACGGCGTCCACCAAGTTCTGGGCAGCTGCGACCGAGCGTTGATGCGCTTCGTCGATCTGCCGCTGGCTCAACCGTGACGAGCCCTCGAAGTAGCTGTGCGGCTCCAGGTGAGCCACGGCGATCACATGCAGTTCGGCTCCGCTCAACAGGCTCAGGTCGATGGCCTTGGAAACAGCTCGTTCCGACAGCTCGGAGCCATCGGTGGCAACAAGAATGCGATTGAACATGTCGGACCTCCTGAGTTGCAAAAGGAACACCCTATTTGATCGCGATCACGCGGCGGGCGAAAGCGAATATTGCATTGGGTTGTCGGCGACGCTCGCGGCTCGCTCAGATCGACGCCCTGGTTCCACGCGTCCCATCCTCCGCGACCCAGTGGCTGATGATCAGCCGAGCCAACCACGGAATGCGCAGACTGGAGCGCTGCAAGCGCGTCAGCGGTCGCAGCATCTCTTCAATGCATCCCGACCCTGCAGTTCGATGCCAGAAACGCGAAATAATTCCATCTCACTGCCAGGAGATTCACTTGCCGCGCCTACGCCCCCTCGATCCGACGATGTCGCCTGAGCTAAGGGCTAAGGGCTCATTTCGATTTCTTCATCAACACCCTCGGCTTCACGCCCAACAGCGTCCTCACCCTGCAGCGCAAGCCCAAGCTTGTACAGGCGCCGCGCAACTCAACGCGGCTGTGATGGATCCGGAGGGCGACGTCGATCTCGGATTCAGAAGGCTGACCGGTCACTTGGCGAGCAAAGCATCGCGCTGCCTCTATTGCCAGGCGCACACACTGCTCGGTGCTAGAACTTTGGCGTCAGCGATGAAAGGCTCGCGGCCATTTGTGAGTACCACGATAGCCCTCACTACAGCGAAAAGGAGCGAGTGGCACTGATTTCGCTGTGGTCGCTGCGGCGCAGCCGAATGCGGTCACAGACGCCCAGCTTCTAGAAGTGCGAGCGCACTGGAGCGATGATCAGATTGTCGAGATCCTGGGCGTCGTGGCCATGTTTGACTTTCTGAACCGTTGGAATGACACGATGGCGACTCCGCTGAAGGAGGTGCCGAACAACGTCGCCAGGAAGGCCGCTGGAGCGCACGGCTGGAGCCCCGGAAAGCATGGTGGCGCGGGAGCCCGCTGCCCTGATTGCACCGATCCGCTCGCTCGGCCCCATCAGTGCCTCTGCCTTCCCGACGCTGGTGCCCGTTTCGCCAGGGCCAATGGAGCAAAGTGGACACGAGGTCGCCGGCATGCTCCCGAACCGCACCTGTCGCTAGCCCTCCTGCTGCGAGTCCCTCCAGCCCGGACGGCACTTGATGAACTCGGCAAACCCCGAGTCGACAAAAGCGGCTACAGGCAAACTGTCGATGAGCAGTTCCAGATCGACCGCTGCCAGCGCCTCAACTGCACGATCGTCCTGCACCCTGTCGATCACGCATAGTCCCGCCATCAAAGCCAGGACCGAACGAGCGACGCGATCCATGTGCCTCGCCGACCGAGCCCGAGCGCCGCAAGGGCGCCGAACTGGCTTGCCATCGATGGACTTCGTACTTCCCTGCGCCCGGCGACGGCTTGGATCCGAGCCGCTCGCAAGCGCTCGGCGTGCCCGCCTTCCAGTTGCAATTCACCATCACGCAGCCAAGCCACCACACGTCGCGCAAAGGCATCGCCGCGCCTCTGCAGCGGCGAGCCTTTCGAGCCGAAGGAGCTTCGGAGTGCGTGAAAGCAGCATGGTCGAGCTTCCGGAAGTGCAGCTATCCCTCCTCGACAAAGGCCTCCTCGCGCTTGGACTTGATGGCAGGCATCAGCACGATCGTCAGCAGCAGGCCGGCAGCGATCAGCAAGCCCGCGGAGATGGGGCGAGAGAAGAACACGCTCCAGTCGCCGCGCGACAGCAGCAGAGCGCGGCGCAGGTTTTCCTCCATCATCGGCCCCAGGATCAGGCCCAGCAGCAGCGGCGCCGGCTCGCAGCCCAACTTGTGAAATGCGTAGCCGACGATGCCGAACAGGCCCACCATCCAGACATCGAAGGTGTTGTTGTTGGTCGAGTACACGCCGATCGCGCAAAACAGCACGATGGCCGGGAACAGCCACTTGTAAGGAATGGACAGTAGCTTGATCCAGATGCCGATGAGCGGCAGGTTGAGCACGATCAGCATCAGGTTGCCGATCCACATCGAGGCGATCAGGCCCCAGAACAGCTCCGGGTTGCTGGTCATCACCTGGGGGCCGGGCTGGATGTTGTGGATGGTCATCGCGCCGACCATCAGCGCCATCACCGGGTTACCGGGGATGCCGAGGGTGAGCAGCGGGATGAAGGAGGTCTGCGCACCGGCGTTGTTGGCCGACTCGGGGCCCGCAACGCCACGGATGTTGCCCTTGCCGAAAGGAATCTCGCCGGCTCCGAGCCTAAGCTTCTTCTCCAGCGTGTAGGAGGCGAAGGCCGACAGCAGTGACCCGCCGCCGGGCAGGATGCCGAGCGAGCAGCCCAGCGTGGTGCCGCGCAGAACCGCGGGCAGCATGTTCCTGAAGTCCTGCTTGGTCGGCCACAGTCCCTGCAGCTTCGCGGTATAGATCTCGCGATGCTCTTCGGGCTTGGCCAGGTTGGCGATGATTTCCCCATAGCCGAACACGCCCATCGCGATCGCGATGAAGCTGATGCCGTCGGTTAGCTCCGGGATGTCGAAGCTGAAGCGCGCCACGCCCGAGTTCACGTCGGTGCCGACCAGGCCGATCAAGAGGCCCAGCACGATCATGCAGATCGCCTTGAGTAGAGAGCCCGAAGCCAGCACCACGGCGCCGATCAAGCCCAGGACCATCAGCGAGAAGTACTCGGCCGGGCCGAACTTGAAGGCCAGCTCGGTCAGCGGCGGCGCGAAGGCGGCCAGGATCAGGGTGCCGACGCAGCCGGCGAAGAAGGAGCCCAGGCCGGCCGCCGCGAGCGCGGCCCCTCCCCGCCCCTGCTTGGCCATCTGGTGGCCGTCGATCACCGTGACGACCGAGGACGATTCACCCGGCAGGTTGACCAGGATGGCGGTGGTAGAGCCGCCATATTGCGAGCCGTAGTAGATGCCGGCCAGCATGATCAGCGCGGCCACCGGCGGCAGCGCGTAGGTGGCAGGCAGCAGCATGGCAATGGTGGCGACCGGGCCGATGCCCGGCAGCACGCCGATCAGCGTGCCCAGCAGGCAGCCGACGAAGGCATAGGCAAGGTTCTGCAGCGTGAAGGCGGCGTGGAAGCCGAGCGCCAGATGTTCGAAGAGTTCCATGGCGATACCCGTGCTCAGCCGGTGATGAAGGTGGGCCAGACCTGGAATTGCAGGCTCAGGCCTACGATGAAGGTGAGGTAGCTGCCGATCGCCAGCACGGTCGCGAGGATGAGGGCCGACTTGATCGGGAAGGCGGTGCCTGCACGGCTGGCAACCAGCACCAGGGCGTAGATGGCTGCGATAAGACCCATGGCCGGCAGGCCGATGCTGGGCAGGCCGCCGAGCAGGAGACCGAACACCAAGTTGGCGCCGATGATGAAGGCCAGCGGCTTCCATGCGATCCTGCCTACTGGCTCGCCGTCGGTCGTGCGCACGGTGAGCGAGCCCAGGATCACGCCAAGACCGAGGACGCCCAGCAGGATGCCGAGCATCAGCGGGAAGTAGCCGGGGCCCATGCGGGCGCCGCTGCCGATGCTGTAGTTCGTGGCGCCGATCGCGAACGCGGCGCCGACGACGGCGAACATCAAGCCGGAAAAGAAGTCCTTCTGGCTTTTGATCTTCATGAGAGGCTCTTTCAACAAGGGGGAATTTGAGAAACGACCAGGAGCAGGCATGAGCCCGACCATCTGCGAGGGCAAGCGACACAGGAGCGGAATGAGCAGGCACACAGCAAAGAACTTCGATGCTGCTGAATCGATACCTCATGGTATGATCTTATTTACATCACTTCATGAGTAATTACCCTAGCGCCGGCCGGCGCTCCTTGCTACATTCCGGTGCATTCATTAGGGTAGAAGCAATGGAAACAATGGAACTGCGCGCCTCGGCGTCGGCCTCGTCGTCCAAGCAACGGCTCGAGGCGCTGTCCGAGTTCAGGTTTCGACTTCGCACCTTTCTACGTTTCAGTGAAGACGCCGCTCGCGAAGCCGGCATCACCGTGCTGCAATATCAGTTGCTCCTCCACACTCAGGGCTTCCCCGGCCGGGAATGGGCCTCGGTCAGCGAGATCGCCGAGCGGCTTCAGGCGCAGCCGCATGGCGTGGTTGCGCTGGTCTCGCGCTGCGAGGATGCGGGGCTGGTGCGACGCAAGGCCAGCACGGTGGATCGCCGCCAAGTCGAAGTTCATCTGCTCCCCAAAGGGCGCAAGAAGCTGGCAAGGCTCGCAGAGCAGCACTTGGCTGCGCTTTCGCTCCTGGCAGAGGCGGTACGGCTTGCGGACGCCATCCAAGGCGATATCGAGCTCAGCTAACTCAATGCGCTAGAGGCGAGATCAATGCGCCGTGCTGCTGCGGCGCCGCTTCGCAGCGCCCTAGGGCGCTTGGGGAATACCCCATCGCCACATGCGCAGATAACCAGAACCGCCGATGCAGCTTTGCCTCCAACTCCTTTTGATGGCAGAAAGGAGATGATGATGAAAGTGTTTCCCGTGACGAATCTCTGTAGCATGGCCTGCCTCGCGCTGGCCTGCGCATCGGCCTCGGCACTGACCCGCACGAGCTTCGGTGAGGGACGCGCCGCCGTCTCGGGCGGCGTTGGCGATCTCGAGCAAAGCAGACTCAAGGAAGAGCGCAATCAGTACAGCCTGTGGACCATCACGGCTGCGCGCGGTTCGGGCGCCTACCTGTCGGATGTCCGCATGCAGATCACCGACCGGACCGGCCGGACGGTCTACACCGGCAAGCTCGACGGGCCCTGGCTCATGGTGGATCTTCCGCGCGGCCGCTACACGGTGGAGGCAAGCTTCCAGGATCAGGTGCAGCGCAAGACCACCACCATCGATTCGGATCGCGACCGGCACCAGATGGTCTTCCATTTCGACGCGCCGGCAGAGGGGCTTTCGGCCGCGCAGACCTCCAGCCGGACACGCTAGCGGCGAGCCCACGAGCCTGCCAGTCGCCTCGCGGTGTGATCGCGGCACCTGCCTCAATGGACGTGGCAAGCGGCCGCGCCATCATCCCGGGCATGGAGCGAAACCCCGGCAATTGCCTGTGGTGTCGCGGTGTACTGGCCGCGTGCGCGGCCTTGCCTTCGGTGGCGCTCGCACACGGGGTCCGACTGGATTGGCACGCGCCTCCGATTCGCTCCTGGTCCGATACAACCGGAGAGTTCCGTGACATACAAACGCCTGAAGCTTGTTGGCGTGGTGGTGCTGGCGCTTGTGGTTCTTTACGCCGCTGCCGGGTTCCTGCTGGTGCCTTGGCTGTTCCAGCGGCACTTCCCGCCATTTGTAGAACAAGGGCTTGATCGTCAAGTCTCCGTCGGTTCCGTGCGGCTCAATCCCTTCCTGCTGCATCTGGAGGTTCGTGACCTCGCGGTAGAAGGACGGCATGGGCGGCCAGCGGTCTCCGTCGGGCGACTCTGCGCCGACCTGGGCTTCATGGGCCTCTTGCGTCGCACGTGGACGGTGGACGAGCTCAGGTTGGAAGACTTGCAGGCCCATGTCGTGCTCGAGCGTGATGGGAGCTTGAACCTGCTGAACCTCGCGCGGCGTCTGGCCAGCGGGGATGCCGAGCCGGGCCGGCCGGCAGCACTCATCGTGAACCAGCTTGCAGTACCGAATGCGAGCGTCGCCTTCACCGATCTCATGGGCGCGCGGCCGGCCAGCACGGTGATCGAGCCGGTGAACGTGCAAGCGGCCGGGCTCTCGACGCTTGACGATGAACTCGCGAGCCATGCGCTCACGGCTGGGCTGCCGGACGGCGGAGCGCTCGAGTGGCGGGGTGAACTGGGCCTGTACCCTTCGGTGGTCGCGTCGGGCGAGGTCCGGGTGCGCGGACTGGCAGCCCAGACTGTGTGGCCGTTCTTGCGTGACGACCTGCTCCTCTCCGAATTCGAAGGCAAGGCAAATGTCTCGAGCCGCTACGCGTACGACAGCGAGCAGTCGTTGCGCCTGGAGGGCATGACGCTCGACCTCGCCGAGGTGCTGCTCGCCCGTCCGGACGAGCAGCACCCGATGCTGGCGATGAAGAAGATCGCTGTCGCTGGGGGGAGCCTGGACCTGGTGAAACGTGCTGTTGCGATTGAGACGATCGCGTTCCAGTCCGGGCAGGTGGCCGTATCTTTTGCATCTGATGGGAAAGCCAACTGGGCCGGAGTATTTGCCCCGGAGCGGCCAACCACCGACATGGCCGAGAGTCCGGGGCGTGTACCGAGCGACGGAGCCGAAGCCGCGGCGCGGTCGGCCGCGCAAGTCGCGGCAAGGCCCGATTGGAAATTCGAGGTCGCAAAGCTGCGCGTCGACCAAGTGGGCTTGGGCTATGTCGACCGCAGCCGCGAGCGGCCGCTGAGCCTGGGCGTCTCCAACGCAACGGCCGAGCTCCAGCTGGCTATCTCCGTGGGCACGCCGACGCGCGTGCTGGCCAACGCCATTGACGCCCGACTGCGGAACCTGGTTCTCGGCGCGCCGGGTGGCGAAGACGCGGCGGCCACACTCCATTCCGTGCAGATCGAGGAAGGACGCTTCGATCTTCAGGGCAAGCTCGTGGCGGCGCAACGCTTGGCCGTCGAGGGCGGACAGACTTCGATCGTGCGCCAGCAGCAGGGTGAAATTGCATTGGTCGAGCTTCTCGGCCTCGCACCGGACGATGCGAGCCGGAAAGCTGGAACCTGGCGCTTCGATATCGCCGCGCTGGAGGTCCGCGCCGTGGACGTTGCGCTCGCCGATCACACCTTCAAGCCCGCGGTCGCCTACGACCTCCAGGTGCAATCGATCGCCGCAACGAATCTGGCCAGCAGCAGCCAGGCTCCGACTCCGTTCGATGGCGTCATGCGGGTCCGTCAAGGCGGCACGATCCACGCAAGCGGGTCGCTGGCGGAAGCCGGCAGCAGCCTGCAAGCCAAGGTTGAGCTCCAAGAGCTGGAAACCGCTCCACTGCGCCCGGTGCTCGAACGAATTTCGGGGCTGACGGTCAGCGCCGGTCCGGTCTCGCTTTCAGCCGATGTGCGGTACGAAGCGATCCAGGAGCGGCGGCCCCGACTCACGTTGGATGGCGTTGCTGCAACGCTGCCGAACCTGGTGCTCCGGCGCCCTGGATTTGAAGAGCCGCTCCTGTCGCTGCAGCGCCTGGAGGCTCATGGCGGATCGCTCAACCTCGCGAACCGCAGCCTTGGGGCAAGGGAGATCGTTCTCATGGGCGGTGGAGCGCGCGTGGTGCAGTCGTCCGACGGCCGCATTCCATTGCTGCAGTGGCTCGCGGAGATCGACCAGCCGACCTCCGCGGCGCGGGCGGGCTCCAGGGGCAATGCACGCGCTGCGTGGCGCTATGAAATCGGCCTGGTGCGAGTCGACTCGTTTGATCTGGCGTTTGCCGACCGCGGCTTCGAGCCGCCGCTTGCGCTCGGCGGGACACTGCAGGGCAGCGTGAAGAATGTGGGGAACGAGACGCTGGCCTCGTTCGATGCGGCCCTTGCCCTGAACGGGGGCGGCATGATCAGGGCCGAGGGCACCGCCGCGCCCGCAGGCCCGCATGTGGAGGCTCGAGTCGAAGTCAGCGACGTCTTGCTCAAGCCCCTGCAGCCGCTGCTGCAGCAATTTGCGGCCTTGACGGTGGAGTCGGGTGCAGTATCCGCTTCGGCGTCGGTTCGCTTTAATGGCGACGCTGGCGCCCTGCGAGCGGACGGCACATTCCGGGTCGCCGACTTTCTGGCCAATGAGGCGTGGTCTGGTGACCGCTTCCTCGCCTGGAAGCAGCTTCGGGCCGACCGGGTAGAACTGGACCTGGCATCGCGCCGGCTCATCATCCGGGAAGTCACCGCGCAGGAGCCTGGCGCAAAGATCGTCATCTCCAAGGAGCGTGACGTGAACCTCGCCCGGGTCGTGAAGCCCGATGGGGATGATCGGCATGCCGGTGAAGAGTCCCCGGCCCGTCCGCGGGACAACAAGGGGCGCAATGCCACGGGGGAAGACCCGGCTGGGTTTGAGTTCCGGGTGGAGCGGGTGCGCCTTCGCAACGGCAACGTCGACTTCGCCGATCTCAGCCTGGTACTGCCCTTCTCGACCAAGGTGACGGAAATCGACGGGACGATCGTCGGCATCTCCAATGACGCTTCCCGCCGTGCCGACGTGAAGGCCAGTGGCTCAATAAAGCCGTACGGCTCATCCCGGGTCGAAGGCAGCCTGGTTCCGTCCGAGCCGCGACGCTTCACAGACTTGCACGTCGAATTCGACAACGTGCAGATGCCGCCGCTTTCGCCCTACACGGCAACGTTTGCCGGGCGCAAGGTGGAATCGGGCAAGCTGTGGCTGGACCTCGAATACAAGGTGAAGGACAGCGTGCTGCTCGGGACCAACGATATCCGCCTTGCGGATTTCACCTTGGGCGAAAGGGTCGAAGCGCCTAACGCGATGAATGTGCCCCTCAACCTCGCGGTGGCGCTCCTGACGGACCCGGATGGACAGATCCGTCTCTCCGTGCCCGTCCGCGGCGACCTGGACAATCCGCGTTTCAGCGTGGGGAGTGCCATCAGGCAGGCGGTCGCGAATGCACTCAAGCGAATTGTCACGGCGCCCTTCAGGGCACTGGGACGGCTGCTCGGTGACTCCGCCGAATCGGTTGCAACCATCGAGTTCAACCCGGGTAGCGCTGCGCTGCGGCCCGAGCAGCGCGAGAAGCTGGACAGGCTGAGCCACGCCTTGGCCGAGCGGCCTCGCTTGCAGCTCGTCGTGACCGCCCCCTACGATCCGCGGACCGACCCTCGTGCTTTGCGGCGCGCGCAGGCGCGGCGCACTCTGACGCAGGCGCTCGGGCCCAAGCTCGAACCGGGGGAAGATCCCGGGCCGATCGCCTTCGACGATCCATCGACACGCCGGGCGCTGGAGCGCCTGCTGGAGCAGCATGCCGGGCCTGGCGCGGTGCGCGAGCTTCGAGCCGAGGGGTCCGGCACCACCGGGTCAGCGGAGCGCGAGCTCTACGAAGCCATGTTCGACAGGATTGCCGCCAGTCAGCCACTGCGCGAGAGCTCGACGCAAGTGCTGGCAACAGAGCGCGCACGCCAGATTGCCAACTATCTTCGACAGCAGGGCGTGGCCCCGGAGCGAGTGCAAACCGGGCGACTTGCCGAGGTGAATACCGGAGCGGACGGTGCAGTCGGCGCGCAGCTGGGGGTTGCGTCGGCCAGCACTGCCCCAAGACGCTGAACGCCACAGTTGCATTTGTTCAAATTGATGGCAGGAGACCTCCTACAGTCGTTCACTGGAGAGTCCCGCACTTCCGGACTATTCATGCTGCAAGTGTTTGGCTTCACGAACCGGAGGTGTCGAAATGATCGCCGCACGAAAGCGGGTCTCCCGAGACAGGCTGGCGTTGTCGTTGCTGCTGCAGGCGTCGCTGACTCTCGCGGGGGCTGATTGCTGGGCGCAGGCATCCGGCCCGGCGACAGGGCCCCGTGACGACACGGCGGCGAGCACGAAGCGGCAGGTGGCGCCACCGCCGGTCACCGGTGGCGGCCCTGACTTGCCGTCGGTCATCGTGGTACCCCGCAACCATCCGCACGATGAGAAGCTGGGCAACGGCTGCTGGGTTCGCTTTTTTGACGACAAGTCGTACAGCGGGCGCAGCCTTACCCTGATCGGGCCGGTCGAGATGCCGAAAATGAACATCCCGGGAGGACTCTGGATCAACTGGAGCAGCGCGATGGTAGGCCCGAACGCGACGGTAACCACCTTCGACTACGAGCAGTTCCAGAACCGCACCGCCGTGCTCAGTCCCGGCCAGCGAATTCCAGACCTCAAAGACCGCAAGCTCGGCTTGTTCGAGGACATCCATTCGGTGCGCATCGCATGCAAGTCGTGAACAGGAGTGGGTTCCCAGCTGTGGCGGCGCTGGAGATCATGAGTCGGCTCCTACCTAACAACTTGCCTTCGCGGCATGGGGCGCGCGGAGGCGGCAATCTCCTACGGCTCCTGCTCGACCTGCCACTAGGATTTTTCGGGTGGCACCGCCGCCCTGCCTGGTTCCGTATTTCCGCCGGACTGTTTCTCGCCACCGCTGCGTTCTGTGCGCTGGCGCAAGTTCACGAGGCTCGCCGCGGCGATCTTGTGTTGCGCAGTCCCACGGTGGCAAGCGATCGGATCAACCCCGCGACGGCCGGCAAGCACGGAATCGAGCCATCCCCCAATCGAGGCGTGCTCAACGTGACGGTCTTGCGCGGTCCCGATGGTCGGACGGTTCCAGCCGAGGTCGCCGCGTCGTCGGTGAACCTCGCAGGCGTCCGCCAGGACATCGAGATGCGGAAGTTCGCGCCGATGGGCGAGTTTCATACGTGGGGAGCTACAACTTTCTTCCGCGGGAGGTGATTGATTTCGAGATCACTGCCCGGCCGCTACGGCCGGCCAACAGTCGGCCCCTTTCCCTGAAGTATCGCGACCGGATGTGGGCGCGCTGAAGCCCGCAGACGGGGTCTCATGATCATGAGGTCGCCTTCCACCAGGCGGCCGTCACTCCTTTGCCTGTCCTCAGAGCTGCGATCTCAGGACCGAGGCCAAGGTATCCAGCACCTGATCCCACCAGGGCCGACGCTCCCACTCCAGGTAGGTGACCCGCCTGGAATTCTGCAAGTCCTGTTCGAACACGGCGACCTGGCGCGCAGCGAATGCTGCGTCGTACACGTTCATGTTCGCCTCATCGTTGATGCTGAATGACCGATTGTCGAAGTTGGTCGAGCCGACCGAAACCCATAGACCGTCCACCACGAGCAGCTTGCAATGGAACATGGTGGGCTGGTATTCATGGATCTGAGCCCCGGCAAGCAGGAGCCTTCCCCACAACGCGCGAGACGCACGCCGCACCAGCGGCTGATCCATGTGAGGGCCGGGCAGGATGATTCGCACCCGCACGCCGCGCTGCAGTGCCGCCACGATGGCATTCACCGCGACATCGTCAGGAAGAAAATACGACGCTTGCAGATCGATGGAACGTGCTGCCGCGGTGATGGACATCAGGTACATCAGCTGCATGCTCTCCGAGCCGCCGCCGGGTGCGCTCGTGAATACATGGGCGGCCGCCGTGCCTTCGGCGCGGGCCGCGGGGAAGTAGTCGTCGCCATGCAGGACTTCGCCTGTGGACTGCAGCCAGTTGTCGCTGAACGCTGCCTGCAGTTGGCGCACCACCGGCCCGAGCGCCCTGAAGTGCGTGTCGCGCCAGTGCCGAGGGCTCTGCGCACTCCCGCGCCAAATATCCGCGATGCCGGCCCCGCCGATGAATCCAACCTTCCCGTCGACTATGAGGAGCTTGCGATGCGTCCGGTTGTTCAGGCGATGCAGGTTGTACCAACGAGGCGCGTTGTAGCGCCGGACCTCCACGCCATGAGCCTCCATGTGCTCGAGCAGCGATTCGTCGAGGTCCCCCCCAATCCAGTCCAGCAGCACGTGGACCTTCACCCCGCTGCGTGCGCGCTCCGCCAGCAGCTGCGAGAACTCCCTGCCCACGGACCCCGACCAGTAGATGTAGGTTTCGAAGGTGATCGTGCGCTCGGCGGACCGGATGGCGGCCGACATCGCCGGGAAGATCTGGTTGCCGTTGAGCAGTTCATTCACGGTGTTGCCCGGGGTCAGCTCCCTGGCGAGCGTCGCGCCCATCGAGCGGGGGAACTGCGGGTCGTGGACGGCGTAAAGGGGGTCGAACGTCGAATCGACTTGCTTGTTGCCCAGGCTCAGATTCAGCGCGACCCAGAGAACGAAACAGGTGAGGATCACTGCGGTGGCAACGATGCCCCAGGCTTTTGTTGCTTTCATGGCCTCAGGAACTGTCGTCTCGACCGCCAGTTCTCCGCCGTGTGTCCACCAAGCTCCGCAGGGCGTCCACAACCCGGGAAGCGCGAGGCGTGTCGCCAGGCCGCAGCGGCCAGCCCTCCCGCTGGCGCGAACGGTCTCCGTCGAACTCGTCCGTCTGGTCGTGCAAAAGGACCTGGTGCGTCGGGAATGGGAGGTCTACCCCGGCCGACCGCAGCGCAGCCACCACTCGTTCCAGCACGGCGTCCTGGGCCACGTAGACCTCGAACTGCCGCGGTGGCCGCACCCACCATCTCAGCCTGATGTGGATGCTGCTGTCGGCCAGCCGCACCACCAGCGCCTCCGGCGGGGGCTCGGCGAGCACCTCCGGCGTGCTGCGCATGGTGTCCAGCATGATCTCCTTCGCCCGCGCGACGTCATCGCCGTATCCCACTCCAAGGTCATACTCGAGACGGCGTCTCTCGTTGGCGGTGTTGACCGTGACCGAGTTGGTGAACAGGTTCGAATTCGGGATTACCACTCGCCGGCCGTCGTAGGTGCGAAGGAACGTGGCGCGCGCCTGTATTTCCTCTACCGTGCCCTCGAATCCGTTCACCACGATCTGGTCGCCGATGCGGAACGGCTCTGACAGCAGGAGCAGGATTCCGGCCAGGAAGTTCTGCAGGATGTCCCGAAAAGCAAACCCGATCGCCACGCTGGACAAACCGAGAATGCCTACGAGCTGCCCCGGGGTGAACCCAGGTATTGCGATAACCAGCGCCGTGAGCAGGCCCATGAACATGACCGAGCCATAGGCAAGCCGCCCAAGCACCAATCCCAGGTTGTGCCGACGATGATGTCGACGGGCGAATGCGCGCGCACTCCCGCGCACGCCGAGCGCCACGAGATAGAACAGCACAAAAACTGCCAGAGCGACGCCGATGTAGGGAAGCCGTTCGGCGAAGCCGTCCACCATGTCCTGCACGGCGCGCGTCGCTTCTGAAAGCTGGAAGTTCATGGGTGCCCGGCCGCCTGAGGGGACGGCTCATGCCAATTTGTACAGATGCAATCTCTACATCACTCCATGAGGCGAAGGCCTTGATTGCTTTGATTGGGGCTCTTTCTTGGCCCGGGCTTTGCAAGTCGCCGGCTAATGCAGCTGTCGGACACGACGGCCGATCATCGGAAACGAACTCACGCAGACCGCAGCAGATCGCCCAGGTGCGCGGCAGCGAACAGGAGCCTATTTCGAAGGTTGGCCCAGGGGAATTTTCGCCCCGCGCTCGTCGCCACCGAGAACTTGAATCAGCTTGGCCAGATCACGGTCAAGGCGCTTGAGGGTAGGTGCATCAAGCTGCGCCAGCGCCTCCGGCAGCACACCGGCAAAAGGGCCAGGCGCCTTCTTCAGTACCTTCAGACCTTTGGCAGCCACATGCAACTGGACGGCACGACGATCGGCACCGGTGCGGTCCGCTGCCACCATTCCTTGATCCAGCAACGGCTTCAGAAGATTGCTCGCCGTGGATTGATGGATGTCCATCGCTCGCGCGAGCTCACTTACTCCGATACGGGGGTGATCGCGTACCACGCTCAAGGCCCAAACCTGCGCGCCGGCAAGTCCCGCTTTCTTCTCCACCTCCCGGAAGTGCGTCTTCACGGCATTGAACACCCGGCGCAAACGCCGCAGCACCACAACAGCAGGCAGGTTCACGCCGTCCGGATCGGCTCTGCGCAGCGGTTGCGCCAGCGGCGCTTTCTTTGGCATGCCGGATGATATTCCGGTGAGCAGCCGGATGATTGGCTCCGAGGAGGCTCGACAAGGAACCGGTCAGCCCTGCTGCTTCGAACTCCCTGGCGGCAACTTCACCTTGATCCACTCGCTCGAACGTACACCCGGAAGATAAATGCTGGAGCGGCGTTTCGCGATGAGGCCCTTCATCCCCAGCAGCTTGACGGTCCCCTTCAGCAACCGCTTCGCGCCCTCCTCAAAGTACTCCACCACGACGATGCCCCGAGACGGCTCGGTAAACAAACGACTCAGAGCGGCCTTGCGAAGCAACAGTGGCTGGGTCGTGATATCTGCGCCTCGATCGATGAGGAGGTCGAAGACACAGTAGACAACCGGCTTCGCCCTTTCGTACCAGCGCCGATGATGAGTGCGCTTCTGAAGTGCCTCGACGTCGCTGCGGCCGAGATCGTCCAGCACGCAGACCTCTCCATCGACGACAAACGGCCCGCCTGACACTTCGGCCAGACTGTCGGTGATTTCCGGAAACCACTTGGTCGCGTCGGCGCCATTGCGCGTTCGCAACTGCACGGCACGCGCTCCGAACTCTGCCGTGACGCGTACGCCATCGTATTCCAGCTCATAGATCCAGCCGGGTTCCTCGAGGTCGAGCTGCCGCTCCGACAGCAGCATGGGCTTGAAATCTGCGAGACTGATCACTGTTGCTCCTTGCCCGCAGCCTGGATGCGCTGAAGCAGCGCGTCCGGGGCGGCGGAATGCAGTGGACTCCGGGAACCGGCGCGCTGCGTGGGGATCCGAACCGGCACGTAGGCCAACCGGCTTTCCCGCATCACCAGCAATGCGACCGTTCGGCCTGCCGGTATGCGCGACAGGCTGCGCCGATAGTCGTCCACGTTCTCGAGCCGCATGTCGTTCACGGCGATGATGAGATCGCCGGCGCGAATGCCCTCGCTGCGCGCCAACCCGGCGGCTTCGCGAACGAGCAGACCGCCATCGATGCGCAAGCGCTGGCGCCTTGCGTGCGACAGCTCGGCCAGGCTCAGGCCGAGCCCGTCGTTCCATTCGGCCGCGTGGTCGTTCATCGAAGCGACCTTGGAAGCCGGTTGTTCCGAGAGCGTCGCCCAAACCGCGAGCATCTTGCCGCGCCGCCACACATCCATACGACTGCGGGTCCCAGGCCTGCATTCGGCGATGTGCTGCAGCAGCTCGGTGAAGTGCGAAATGGGAACGCCGTCGAACTTGGCGATGACGTCGCCTCGAGCCAAGCCCGCCGCCTGGGCGGGACTGTCAGGATCCACCCGCACCACGAGAGCACCGGTCGGCCGAGGTATTCCGAACGATCTTGCCAGGGCCGGCGTCATTTCCTGGACCTCGGCTCCAAGATGAGCGCGTGGAACGGTGCCGTGCGTGCGCAGCTGAGCGGCGATCTTCATCGCAAGATTGATCGGGATGGAGAAGGACAGACCCATGTAGCCGCCGCTTCCGCTGTAGATCATGGAATTGATCGCAACGACTTCGCCGCGGCTATTGAACAGGGGACTGCCCGAGCTGCCGGGGTTGATGGCGACGTCGGTCTGGATGAAGGGAATCTCCCCGGCACCGCCGATGAATCGATCCGTTGCACTGACCACGCCCGTGGTGACGCTTCCGTGAAAGCCGAAGGGCGCGCTGATCGCGGCAACCCAGTCGCCCGGAGCGAGCCGAGAAGAATCGCCGATGACCGCGACCGGCAGATCCTTCGCCTCGATCTTCAACAAGGCCACGTCGGTGCGCCTGTCGACGCCGACCACGCGTGCCTTGAATCGGCGGCCGTCGTCCAGCCGGACCTGGGCTTCATCGATGCTCGCGACCACGTGCGCGCTGGTGAGGATCAGCCCGTCGCTCGCGAGAATCACGCCCGAGGCGAGATCTCGGATCTGGCTCAGTCGCACACTCGCGGGAAGCGGCCAGGCCAAGCGATCGGCGAAGTCGTTCTCGGGCGCGAACTCCAGTTCGATGTCCTCATGGTGTTCGTCGCGACCGACACGCAGGGTTGTGATGTCGACTACCGATGCCCGGCGGCTGGCCACGAGCGACGAGAAGGCAGGCGCGTGCAGTGCGCGGGCCTCGGTGCCGACTCCTGCAGCAGGCGTTTGCCCAGGGCTGGCTGCACACGCGCCGAGAAGGAGCATCAGTCCCAAGACGAAAAGATGGACTGTGGAGCGAAGCATGGGTCAGGTCCTCAAGCACCGGGAACGAAGTTGCGCGCCAGCAGCATCGGTTTGTCTCTGACTTCGCCGCCTTCTGCAGTCCGGCGACACTTGGTTGTGTTGATGCACGGTGCTTCCTTGTCGGCCGTATTGGGGAAAACACTCGCCATCGGCCATGCTGGCGAGAGAACCCATTCGCCGGACGCCCTATGCCCTCGCGCGAAGTCAAGGTATGGGCGTAAGCCGCGCGCGCCCGGCGCCGGGCGGCTCTATACGGCTGACGATGCCTACTCCCCAGAGCTCGGCGACGACAGGAATGAGAACGTTGCTCGAAGATTGATTCGTTTCCGTGCTGCGAAGTTCATCGACTCGTTCTCGAATTGGGCGCACCGAGGAGCGGCGCGGGGACGGCCGGCATCTTCAAGCCGGAGACATCTCAGCGGTGCCGGTGGACGGAATCGTGCGCAACGGACGCGTTGGCGGTGTGCTGCGGCTGCGCCGCCAGCAAGGCGCAGGTGACGCCGTTGGTCCAGCCGAAGCCGTCCTGCAGCGGGTACTCGCCGCCACCGCCGCCCGCGGAGTCCTCGTGCTCGACGTGCCGCAGCGCATACTTTTCGACCAGCTTTCCTTCGCGTTCGTAGACCGCCGCCACGGTCGCAAGCCAGCGTCTGGCGATGGTGTTTGAAATCCAGTGGCAGCCGTAGTCGGCAAACCCCCGGCTGCCCATCCACTGGAGCGGAGCCCAGCCGTTGGGCCGGTCCCATTGCTGATCGCTCGCGCATTCGGTCGTCGACATGCCGCCGGGCGCCAGCAGCCGCGCCGCCACGGTGGCGGCCAGCGCCTGCGCATGCGGCGTTCCGGCCATGCCGACGAACAGCGGCACCACGCAGGCGGCGGTCAGGCAGTTTCGCCGCGCCCCGACCCGCCATTCGTAGTCGAAGAACGCGCCTTGTCCGGCATCCCAGCACAGTTCGATGATCGCCGCCTTGCGCGCGTCGGCCCGCTGCCCGAACTCGCGCGCGGCGCGGGCATCGCCGCCCCGCTTCGCCAATGCGGCGATCCGGCTTTCCAGCGCGTAGAGGAAGGCATTGAGGTCCACCGGCACGATGTCGGTTGTGCAGATGCTCGCCAGCGAAGGGGCGGTGGCGGCGCGAACATGAACCGCCCCATGCGGGGCTTTGCGCGGCGGCGCCTCGCGCAGCCAGCGGGTGCTGAAATCCCAGCCGGATTCGCACGCCGCGCGCAGATCGCGGTACACCTCGGCCCGCTCGCGGCTACAGCCCGCGACGGTCGTCACGTCTTCCAGCCACGACTCCTCGCGCGGTGCGTCGCGATCGTCCCAATAGCGGTTAAGCAGCACGCCGGGGCCCAAGCGCACCACACGCCGGCAGGCGGCACCGACGGCCAGGCCCTCGCTGCCGTTCAGCCAGTAGGCGTGCTCCTGTCGAAGCTGCGGCAGGAAGTCCAGCGCATCGATGGCGCCATGCCGTTCGGCAAGGTCGACCATGAGCGAGAACACCGGTGGTTGCGAACGGCTCAGGTAATACGTGCGCGTGCCATTCGGCACATGCCCGTAGGTATCGAGCAAGTAGGCGAAGTTTTCCACCATGTCCTGCAGCAGCCGGGTGTGGCCGCCACACGCCAGGCCTAGCATCGTGAAGTACGAGTCCCAGTAGTAGAGCTCACCGAACCGGCCTCCTGGCACCACGTAGGGATGCGGCAGCTGCAGCAGCGACGCATGCGGCGGATGGGCCTTCGGATGCCGGGTGAGAACCTGCCACAGCGTTTCGATATGCGCGCCGATGGGTTGCCCCGGGATCGACTCGTACTCGCTGGGGGCCGGCTGGATGGCCCTGAAATGAGCATGCACGAACTGCGGGAGGTCGAAGCCTGGCTCATGGCAGAGAGAGCGATAGGCGGCCATGATGGCGGCCGGCTCGGCCAGTGGCGCACAGTCCACGAAGGTCTTGCTGTCGGAGAACACGCCCTCGCGTTGAACTGCAGCGAACAGCTCCTGGTAGCGATCCGCCGGCGTCAGGACGTCGGGCGCCGGTGCTTCTGAGGCCTGCTTCGAACGTTGCGCACCGGCAGGCGCCGCCTTGCCCTCGTCGGCTTTCATTGCTCGGCGTAGTTCCAGAGCAGCCCGCCGTCGACCACGGTGGTGGTGCCGGTGATGTAGTTGGCCTCCGACGACGCCAGAAACGCCGCCACGCCTGCGACGTCCTCGCGCTGGCCCAGGCGCCCGAGCGGGATGTTGGCGAGCAGCGCCTGGTGCAGCTTCGGGTCGTTCAGCAGCTGGGCATTGATGGGCGTCTCGATCGCTCCCGGTGCAATGTTGTTGACTGTGATGCGCCACGGCGCGAGCTCGATCGCCAGGTTGCGCATCATCATCTTCATGCCGCCCTTGCTGACGCAATAGGAAGCGAAATGCGGAAACGGCAAGTCTTCGTGAACCGAACTGATGTTGATCACCTTGCCGCCGCGCCCAGCCGCCTTGCACTGCGCAGCAAAGGCCTGCGTGAGGAAGAACGCTGCCTTGAGGTTCACTTCCATCACTCTGTCGTAATCGGCTTCGCTGACATCGAGGAAGTCGGCGCGCATCTGGATTCCTGCGTTGTTGACCAGGATATCGAGGGTGCCGAGCTCGCGGGCGGCATGCTCGAGCGCCGCGCGCATCGGCCCGAGCTTCGACACATCGAAAGGCAGCACGACGCAGCGCCGGCCCATGGCTTCGATCTGCTGTCGCACTTGTTCAGAGCGCTCGTCGGCCTGCAGCACGTTGAGCGCGATGTCGGCGCCCGATTGCGCAAGCCGCAACGCGATCGTATTGCCGATGCCCTGCGACGCGCCGGTGACCAGGGCGTGTTTGTGCTGAAGATTCATCGGGGTCAAGCGCAGGTAATGCGCACGGAAGCCATGTCCTTGCGCCAACCAAACTCCTTCTGGTCCAGATTGCCGACGCGCTGGCCCGGCTGCAGTACTGCAAGCTGCTTTTTGAACCCCGTGTCCTGAAAGGCCGTGACGCGCGCCCGCGGACCCACGATGGCGCTGTCCCAGTGCCGCCAGTCGGGCATGGACGACGAGAAATCGCTCACGGCCATCGGGCCCAGCAATGTCAGTCTGCGCCCGACATAGTCGACACCGTCATGGAACATGACCCAGCACCCATCGGCGGCACGTGCGCGAATTCGGTCTGACACCTCGGGCTGCGCAAAGATGACGTCGAAAGTAGCGCTGCTCGTGTCCGAAGCCGATCGCGAGGAGTCGGTTGCCGAAGCGCGTTCGGGCGCAGCCCAGGCGGCATTCGAGGCCAACATGGCCGAGGCAACCCACCAGAGCGCTTGTGGAAAGATTGGGTTCATCAAGATCTCCTGGTGTCAGGAAGAGAAGAGCGTGCGCGCAGCAAGTGCCTGCAAGGAACGAGGCGACGTACGCAGGCGCCATCTGGAGTTGGGCGGCCGGGAAGCTAGAAAGTTCCGTCCTGTCAACCGCACTTTGTTATCGGTTCAACTCTGCACGGGCTCACGGGCCGAGTGTTCGTCGCGCATGCCGGCACCTCCGGCGCTCGCGTTCGAGCAAAGTCCGCCCAAGATTTGTCCTACAAGCCCAGGCTCGAAAACCGGACGAACCGAGCTTCCGCGCGGCCCCTCCAACAAGGCCTCTTACTCCTTCAGGAGACTCAGATGAACCGCTTTTCCTACACTCTCCTTCACGCCGCGCTCGTGCCTGCACTCGCGATCGGGCTGGCGGCGCCAGCGTTTGCCCAAAGTGCCAAGAGCGAAGCGCCCTCGGCCAGCGCCAAGAGTTCGACCCAGGCGACGCAGAAGTACCGCGCATTGCGCGCCAGCAAACTGATCGACAAGAGCGTTCGCGGTGCCGATGGCAAGAACATCGGGCAGATCCGCGACCTGGTCGTCAACATGAACACCGGCGACGTGCGCTACGCCATGCTGGAATTCGATCCCGGCATCTTCAAGGCCGAGCAGTTGTTCGCGGTGCCGACCAAGGAGCTGCGACTGGCAGCCGACGGCGACGACCTGAGCTACAACATGTCCAAGGAGCGCCTGGAGCGCGCCAGCGTCAACAAGGCCGACTGGAAAACCGCGCTCAAGGATCGCCGCTACATCGACCAGATCGACAAGGCTTACGGTGTCGCGCAGCCCTCGCGCGACGCCCGGGCCTTTCGCGCCAGCGAGCTGATCGGCAAGGACGTCGTGAGCCGCGACGGCAAGGACATCGGCGACATCAAGGACCTGGTCATCAACATGGCGGCCGGCAAGGTGCACTACGCCGCGCTCGCCTTCGACCCGTCCTTGGCCGCCCCCGAAGAGCTCTATGCGTTCCCGCTCAAGGCATTCAACCTGACCGCCGACAAGGACGAACTGGTGCTCGATGTGGACAAGTCGAAGATCCAGGCCATGAAAAAGTTCGACGCCCAGCGCTGGGCCAACCTGAACGATCGCGTGTGGGTGGCTGACGTAGATCGCTACCTGATCACGGTCACCGGCACGGCGACCGATTCGCCCGCGGCGGTGTTTGCCCGCCTGGACGACGACAAGAACGGGTTCCTGAGCGAGACCGAAGCCAAGGACAACACCGGCGTGCACAGCGCGTGGAAGCAATTGGACAAGAACAACGACGGCAAGGTGAGCCGCAGCGAATTCACCGCCAACTACAAGATGGAGCGCTGACACGGGCGAGGAGTCCTGCCTCCGACGCCGATCGCGCTCATCGAACGCGGTCGGCCAAGAGGCAGACCTCGTCAAGGCGGGTGCACTCGCAAGCTCTATGCAGAGCCTCGCGCCGATGCAGGCCTCTGCTCGCGCTATTGCTTCCGGTTCATGTCGCGCGCCATCGCCAGGTGCCGCTCGACCACTGGGAGCTTGGACTCGCGCTGAACCTTCTTCAGCAGGTCGATCGTGCGCCGATGGTCGCCGACGCCCGCATGCTCGATGTACTGCTTGTCGAAGAAGTCACCAGTGGTCGCCATGAGCGCGATGGACATCGCCTTGTGCGCGAGATCGGGCTCTGAGGGAATCTCCACGTCGGGCGGAGGCGCCTGCCTGAGTTGAGCAGACGCGTGCAGCGGGGCAAGGCTGCTGACGACGGCCGCGAGAAGAATAGCCCGTAGTGCGAATCTGGTCATCAGCATCTCCTTTCACCGGAAGGTGATCGAAAGGTGATCGAACGTCACGAGTACGTTTGACCGAGTGCAGAGCATGAGTTCCGCATGTGCCGCGTCCAACAGACCATTGCTTCGCAAACGACCAACCCGGCGCTCACGAGACTGGCGGAGAACGAGAAGATCGCAGCCGCTCGTACGCCTTCTCATCAATAGTGGAGAACCAGCTTTATCCGAGCACAGCGCAGAAACGCGGGAGCTCCGGGGACACCGAAAGGAGATCGACGCCCTCGCCGCAGAGCCAGCGGCGTCGCCTCCTGGCAGTCCAGGCGGCAGGGGCCTACACGACTGGGCGGGGCCTCACCGTAGAGTAGATGGAACCACCATGAAGACTGTCGCCGCAAGGTGGATAGAACCCTATGAAGACAGTGCCATTCGTCACGGCTGCCGCCCTTGTGACACTCTGTCCGATCTTGGCTGCCCATCCCCTGCTGCAGCCACATGACGATGCGCCACAGGCGCCCGCGGCATCCGCTCCCACTCCTACAGTGGATCCCGGCATTGTGATAACACCGCCCGCCAATGTCGATCCCAAGTCCATCAATCGACCGCCGCCGGGCGTGGACCCAGGCATATTCGAGAAGCCGCCAGCGGCCGAGAGTCCTGCGGATCGTGGCGCACTTCCGAAAGCGGGGTCCTCGAAGGAAAACGATTGCAGGGGCTCGGCCGAACTGTGCAAACGGGATTCGGCGCGCTAAGACATCTGCTGTTCGCAAATCCTTTTGCATCGATTCCCTTCATCCCGGGGCAGATATCGAGATTGCGGCGCGCGCGCCGCAAGACATGCGACGCCGGCCATCGTGCCGCCCGACAGCCACCTGCGTGCCTCGCGGCACCTGCGTACATCGGCATGGCGACCCGCCGCTCCATCATCCCGGCATTGACATGCCGCGCAGCAGCCGAGGCCCGCAGAAGGCTCCGGCAACTGAATGGGGACACATGCACATGTTGGAAGTTCGCCTACACACTTTCCGCTCGGCGCCCCTCAGAGTGAATTCGTGCGTCCTCGTCAGGCCGGCACCAGCGCGGATATCCAAGGGGTCATCATGAGCGAGACCCACCTGTGACCGATTCCCGCAGCGCCTGCATGCGGGGGCGTGAGCCGCGATCCGGGCTATCCAGGCGACGGCATCGAATGGTTGATGGGTGCACTCGACGGGCTGCAGGGCAAGTCCGGGCGGTCGACGCGGCACTCTGGGACATCAAGGGCCACGCAAGGAGACTTTCCATGAGAACCAAGGTGATCAACGACGGACCCGAACGGACCATTGCCCTTATCTTCGACAAGGGCGACGAGGTGGTTTCAACGCTGGAGCGCTTCGCAAAGGAGCATGGCCTCACGGCCAGCCGCTTCAGCGCCATCGGCGCGCTGGAGGGCGCCGTGCTGGGCTACTTCGACTGGGAGCGCAAGGACTACGAGCGTATTCCGGTGCCGGAGCAGGTCGAGGTGCTTTCGCTCAACGGCGACATCGCACTCGATGGTGATCAGCCCAAGGTACATGCGCACACGGTGCTGGGGCGCCGCGACGGCAGTACCGTAGGCGGCCACCTGCTGGAGGCGACCGTGCGGCCCACGCTCGAGGTGGTGCTGGTCGAGTCGCCCGGCTACCTGCGCAAGAAATGCGACCGGGAGACGGGGCTGGCGCTGATCGACATCGGCTCCTGAGCAGCCATCGCATCGGACTCCCGGGAGGCAGGCGTGGAGATGCAGCAGCACGTGCGCGAGATGCGGTACGACGGCTCGCAGGCGTGGCCGTCCGCGGCGGCGATGGTGACCAGGTTTCCTTGCTTGCTCCTTCGAAGAGATCTGGCCCTGGGGCAGTTCCCACTGCGCGAGAAGCGGCGCGGGTGAAGCCGCCCCTTCTATTCGTTCGGCCATCGCCCTCGACCATTCGCCCATGACCGCAAGAATCCGCAAGCTCATCGATTTGGCCGGCGAGTCCTTCTGGCTGCTTCCCGGTGCGATGGTGCTCGCCGGCATTCTGCTCGCACTCGGCTTGCTTGAACTCGATCGCGGCGGCCACGTCTGGGCCCGGTTGACCGAGAGCAACTGGCTGTACGACGGCGGTGGAATGGGGGCGCGCACGCTGCTGGGCACCATCGCCGCGTCGACGATCGGCGTCGCAGGGACGGTGTTCTCCATTACGATCGCCGCGCTGTCTCTCGCGGCCGGACAGATGGGGCCGCGTCTCTTGCGGAACTTCACACGAGACCGCGGCGTGCAGTTCACATTGGGCGCGTACCTCGGAACCTTCTCCTATGCCTTGATGGTCCTTCGAAGCGTCAGGACGCAGGAGGAGGGACTCTTCACGCCCCATTTGGCCTTGACGGCGGGAATCGTGCTGGCATTCGTCTGCGTCGCGACGCTGGTCTATTTCGTCGGCCACATGGCCAAGCGGATCAATGTTGACACGGTGATCGAACTGGTGAGCGACGACGTCCAGGCGGCCTTGAAGGCCACCATCAGCGACAAGGCTCAGCCCTCGGCACCTCCCGCGCGCTTTTGGGCGAATGCGACGCCCATCGTCGATGGACGGCGCGGCTATCTTCAGCAGCTCGACGCAGCAGGTCTTGCGAACTGGGCGTCGCACCACGGAACCGCGATCCGGCTGCTCGCCCGGAGAGGTGACTATGTCTTTCCAGGAGCACCGATCGCATTGATCTCGGTGCCGGTTCCCGAGGCCGAAGAGGCGGTGCGCGACGCTACCGCCCTGGGTACATCGCGCGGCACTGCGGGTGATCTCGAATATGCAGTGCGCCAGCTGGTTGAAGTGGCAGTGCGGGCGCTGTCACCCGGCATCAACGACCCGCACACCGCGATGAGCGTGCTCGATCGATTGGGTGCAGCGCTATGCGAACTTGTGGGGAAGCAGTTGCCGAGCGGCGTGATCATGCGTGACGACGCAGTCGCACTCGTCGCGCCCACACTGACTTACGGCGCCCTCACAGATGTCATGCTCCACATGATTCGCCAGAATGCGGCCAACAGCGCTGCAGTATTGATCCGCTTGCTCGACGTGCTCACCGCCCTTGTTGCTTGCGAGACCGACGCAGAGCGACGAGAGGTCCTGTTGCGCCACGCTGATCTTGTCTGGACGGACGCTCGCCGGTGCATCGGCAACGAGTCGGACGTGAACGACGTCGGCCGCCGTCATGCCAGGTTCCGGAGCACGATGGCGCATGGCGCGGTGGGCGCCATCGGAGCGCGCAGCGACGCTTGATGCACCTGCGCTAATCGCGGCCCGCCGCGCCTTGCCCCCCCGCCTGCTCAACCGCGTGGCTGCGTTCCCGCTTCAGTCCTGGTTTCTTTTCAGTGGGACGTTCATCCCTTGCAGCACCCACCGTCCGAGCCGGATCTGCGCTGCACAACGCTGCAGGTCCTCGGTCTCCAGCACGACTGCACTCACTTCACGGCGCGCCTGCTCAGGTAGGGCCGCCCGAAGGCTACGAACGATCGCTTCGGAGAAAGACGTACAGCCGGTCTGGGTCTGAACCCGGCTTAGGTCATGCATCAGCGCGGCCCACTCGGCCGATCAGCGCCGCTGTCGCGTCCGACCTCCGACTTCCGACGGCTTTTCGTCATGCTCCCTGCTCTCGTTCTCACGCCGGCTAGTCCGAGCCTCAATTGTTTGCGCATTTATTAGCTTGTTTGCGCATTTATTGACCTGTTCGGGCATCTATTGACCTAGAACACAGCTGCTGTTCTGAGCTTATAAATGCGCAAACGGCGATACAGGTGGCATGCGGCTCGCCAGCGTCCTCAAGCGCCAACGCAAATGCCCGAACGACGCCCGCCGGTGTAGTTCGGACGGCACGTAATTGCTAATAAAATGCGCAAACTAGCGGCGTCCGGTCGTCGATCGCCCCGGCCGCATCAGACCGGCCGGTCAAGATTGGATTGGGTAACGCCAACTAGTTGCGTTCATGCCTTTTGCTTTGACCTCTTGCCCGGGTAAACCCTAGGCAGGTCAATTAAGCTGCTCGAACCGAGGGCCCGAGCGTCTCCGGGCCCCTCAATGAACGCCTCCCACCTCATCCACATCACCGGCTTGATCGCACTTGCCCTGACTGCCTTCGGCCTGGTCGGCTCGAATGACAGGACACTTCGCAAGACAACCGGGGTCGCCTCGGCGATCTGGGCGATCAACAACCTCTTGATGGGCGCCCATACGGCGGCCGCGCTAAATGCGATCTCGATCGGTCGGCAGGCCTCGGCAGAAGTTGTCCAGTCGCGCAGCTCCAGGACACGGCGGCTGGCTTTCCTCTTCATCGTGGCCATCAGCCTCATTGCCAGTGCTCTGACGTGGGAGGGCTGGACCTCCGTGTACACGGCTGCCGGATCGTTGGTGGGTACCTGGGCCATGTTCTATCTGCGCGGCACCGCCCTACGCTTGGCGATGGTCCTCGTGGCCGTGCTGTGGATGTACAACGCCTGGGCCTACAACTCCTGGTGGCAGATGGTCGGGATCTTCGCTTCGGGTTCGGCTGCGCTATTTGGCGCGTGGCGAGCCCGTCTGACGATTGCCGGCAACTAACTGTCGGCAAGCCTACGATTATCAAGGCCTCGAAAGCAGCGATTTTTGCCTGCGCGATAGACTTCTGTCGGCCCAAAACCAGTCACTCGCGGTTCGTGCTCATTTTCGCCCGACAGCCGACCTTGAAGCGCCTGTCCAGAGTTTGATGAGATTTCATTCGCGGCGATGCATAGCCCGGCCTGCCCTATAGGGGCGCGGGCTGTTGCTGTGGCAGGATGCGGGCCAGTGCCCACGAACTACCGACAGCGTCATCGCTGTAGTGAGCCAACTGAGTCGATAACACCCTATTCGCGTGCCCCGAGCTTCGTGCCGTCGGCGAACACCACCTGCTCGGGAACGAACCGCGTCGTGAACTTTCCTTCTTCCAGGTTCCAGACGGCCTTGTGTTCATCCAGGAACTGGTTGTAGTCGCGGCTGCCCGACCAGACCAGCGCCTGGTTCGGCGCGATGTTCTCCGCGACAGCGAAGCCCACCGACCCGACGCGCTTGCCGAAGATGTCGACAAACTCGAGCGTACCCTTCACGCCCTTGATGGCCTTGTCGCCACCGTTCCTGATGCCAATTTTGAGAAGCTGCTCCTCGCTGTAGCGGCGGCTTTGGTAGTCCGGCGGGAGTTCTCGCTTCTCGATGAGGGTGACGGTGACGACTTTGTTGAGCGCCGCAGCAGCCTCTTCCTGCTCCTTGCGAAGCTTCTCCTTAAGCGCCTGCTCCTCGGCGGCTTTTGCCGCTTGCTGAGTGGCGAATGCCTTCTGCTGCTCAATGGCTTGGGCCACCGTAGTTCCGAGAGGCATTGCCTTGCCGCCAAACGCCTCGCCCAGCTTTGCCCGCACAAGATAGGCCGCCAGCGCAGAGCGGTCGTCGTCCGAAAGCTTCTGAATCTTGGGCAAAAGTTCTTTCTCCCAGCTTGCAGAATCGGCCGGGATGATGGTGTCCCTCGGCTGCGTGCAGGCTGCAAGAGATGCAGCCAGGACAACGGGGAGCAGAAAACTCGTTTTTGCGCGCATTTGGTGCAGTGATGTAGTTGTTCGCGACGCAGCCTAAGCGAATGTGCCGGTTGTGTCTGTGCCCCATTGCACGACGAAGCCGATTTTTGTCACCCGCCGGCGTTGATGCCAATATGGGGGAATGTGCAACCGCTAGCCAGCGGCTATGCTCGGCGTCAACCGGGCCACAAGCGGAAGTTCGCCGCGACCTTTCAGTTTTCCTCCGACAGAACGTGAACTCCAGACCGCGTTGCTACAGTCACCTATGAGCCGTAACTCTCGGTCCGTCAAACACGCTTGTACTCGATGAGCTTCATGCCCCTCTTGCTAGCAGCTTTCGGGACAGTAGCTGGACTTGTTTACTTCGGCCTCGGCCTTAGGGATGTCCTGCATAAATGCCGGGAGGCGTGCTTGCCCGAAACTTGTGTCCCTGCGACGATCTGATTCATGAAGCAAGCCGACTTGGGTCTGAGCCTGACGACGAAGCGAACGCGCAAGCGCGAATTTCTCGATGAGATGAACCGCGTGGTGCCGTGGGGGACCTTTGTGGATTTGGTTTCCCCGTACGCGCCCGAAGGCAGGAAGGGTCGCCCGCCGTTCCCGCTGGAGGCCATGCTGCGCATTCACTTCATGCAGCAGTGGTTCACGTTGAGCGACCTGGCGATGGAAGACGCGCTGCATGACACGCCGCTGTATCGGGAGTTCGCGGGCCTGGACAACTGGGAGACAAGGCTGCCCGACGAGAGCACGATTCTGCGGTTTCGCCACCTGCTGGAGAAGCACGAGCTGACCGTGCAGATCCTGGCCGTGGTCAACGACCTGCTGCGCGGGAAAGGCCTGATGCTGCGAGCCGGCACGGTAGTCGATGCCACGCTGATCGCGGCGCCGAGCTCGACCAAGAACGCCAGCGGCGAGCGGGACCCTGAGATGCACCAGTCGAAGAAGGGCAAGCAGTGGTACTTCGGGATGAAGGCTCACATCGGCGTGGACGCCCAGTCGGGGTTGGTGCACACGGTGCGAGGAACCGCGGGCAACGTCAGTGACGTGGCGGAGGCCAACGCGTTGTTGCACGGCGATGAGACCGCCGTGTTCGCCGATGCTGGCTACCAAGGCGCGCACAAGCGCGCGGATGCGCGTGAGGGCGTGGTCTGGCATGTGGCCATGCGCCCAGGCAAACGCGCTGCTCTGGACAAGACCCGCAAGGTCGATCGCATCATCAATGAGATTGAACGGCTGAAGGCCAGCGTGCGGGCCAAGGTCGAGCACCCCTTCCGCGTGATCAAGCGCCAGTTCGGACACGTAAAAGTGCGCTATCGCGGGCTCATGAAGAACACCGCGCAGCTCAACACGCTGTTCGCGCTGGCCAATCTGTGGATGGTGCGAAAGACGCTGAAAGTACTGGATGGAAAAGTCCGCCGGCAGGCGGCGATTGCCACCTGAAACGAGGGCAAATCGACGCTTTGGCAAGCTCAATGCTGACGTTTGCGGACGCATTGCTTCGAAAAACCTCAGATTCAATGTTGCTCAGCGAAAGTGCCCTACTGGATGGCAATTGTTCAGGCCGTCCTTAGAACGATTTGCTTGTCGGGGACGCTCCCATTGGCCCTCCGAGAGGAGGCAGCGGCCGCATGACATTGAGACAATGCAGAAATTGCTTGAACAACCCAACGCCATGAAAGCAGCCGAAACGCACCCGCTGGCCAACTTGCCCGAACGCAGTCTGGCGCTGGATCCGGCGCGCCTCGCTCAGACGACCGAGGACGCGGCGCGCGCGCTCCTGCGCGAGGGCGAATCGGCCAACACGCGCGTCTCCTACGGCTCGGCGATGCGCTATTGGTGCGCCTGGTACGCCGCGCGCTACGGTGATGCATTGCGCCTGCCGGTCCCGGTGCCGGTGGCCATCCAGTTCATCGTCGACCACGCCGCGCGCAAGGCGGATGCGGCTTCCAAGGCCGGCCTGTCGACGGGATTGGTGAGCGAGTTGCCGCCGGACATCGACCAAGCGCTGGTGGCCAACGGCTACAAGACGCGGCTCGGCGCGCCCGCGCTCAACACGCTCGTGCACCGCATCGCGGTGCTGTCCAAGGCGCACCAGCTGGCCAAGGAGTCGAATCCCTGCGCCGACCCGCTGGTGCGCGAGCTGCTGGCCCAGACGCGCCGCGCCTACGCCAAGCGAGGGGCGCGTCCGCGCAAGCAGCGCGCGCTCACCAAGGATCCGCTGCAAGCGGTACTGGCGACCTGCGACGACACCCTGCGCGGAAAACGCGATCGCGCCCTCCTCCTGTTCGCATGGGCCACCGGTGGGCGACGGCGCTCCGAGGTCGCCTCGGCGACGTTCGAGAACCTTCAGCGCGTGGGCGGAGATGGCGCCCGCTCCTATCTCTACACGCTCACGCACTCCAAGACCAACCAGGCCGGCGCCGAGCGTCCCGAGGACGTGAAACCCCTGGTGGGCAGCGCGGCTGCGGCCATGCAGGAGTGGCTCGTCGCCAGCGGCATCGAGGAAGGCGCCCTCTTCCGCCGCATTCGCAAGGGGGGGCATCTCGGCGAGCCACTCGCGCCAGCGGCCGTGCGCGACATCGTGAAGGAGCGATGCGCGATGGCGGGGGTCGAGGGGAAGTTCTCTGCGCACTCGCTCAGGGCCGGGTTCGTGACGGAAGCCGGCCGGCAGAACATGTCGCTGCCCGAGACGATGGCCATGACCGGTCATCACAGCGTCGCGACTGTGATGGGCTACTTCCGCGCCGAAAGCGCGCTCGGCAGCAAGGTCAGCCGGATGCTCGATAACGACTGAAAAAGCCCAGCGCGTCGGCCAGGCCGCGCAGCGGCTTGGCATCAGCCGAGGACAGGTTGAGCCCTCAACGAGCCACGCAGCGCGAAGCACCGACCTGATCAAGCCCGGCGCCAAGGCGTCAGCCGCCGCTCCGCCCAGGCCAGGCTCCCGTACAGAAGAATTCCCAGCAGCGCCAGCATGAAGACCGCCGCGAACACGCGCGTGGTGTCGAAGGTGCCCTGGGCGCTCAGGATCACGTAGCCCAGCCCGCGCTGCGAGGCCACGAACTCGCCGACGATGGCGCCGACCAGCGCTAGCGAGATCGCGACCTTCATGCCGGTGAGGATCGAGGGCATGGCGCATGGCAGCCGCACCTTCAGGAAGAAGTCGAGCGTCGAGCCCTTGAGCACGCGGCCGAGGTCGAGCACGTCCTGTGGCACCGAACGCAGCCCATGCACCGCATCCACGATGACAGCGAACACCGCGATCAGGAAGGCGATCGCGATCTTCGGCTCCGATCCGGTGCCGAGCCAGATCACGAAGAGCGGCGCGACGGCGACCTTGGGCACGCTGTTCAAGGCCACGATCAGCGGGTAGACCGCGTGCTCGAACCAGCGCGAGCCGACCAGCATCATCGCCAGCACCACGCCGACCACGACCGACAGCACGAAGCCGCCCAGCGTGGTCAGCAGCGTGTAGGCGGTGTGGCCGAGGTACCAGCCCCACTCGCTCGACAGCTCGTCCACGACCGCACTCGGCGGCGGCAAGGTGATCGGCCGCACGTGGAGCAGCCGGACCACCGCTTCCCATACGACCAGAAAAACCAGCATCGTCACCGCGCCGACCAGCCACTGGCGGCCTTTCGCAATCCAGGGGTTCATGCCGCCATCTCCTCGTCGACTGCACCGGGCTCCTCGTTGATGAGCCCCATCTCATGAAACAGGTCGCGGATGCGGCCCGTGTAGGCGCCGAACTGCGCGGTCTCGCGCACGGCGAGCCGGCGCGGACGTGGCAGGTCGACCTCGATGATGTCGGCGATGCGCCCGGGGCGTGGCGAGAACACCACCACGCGGTCGGCGAGGAACACCGCCTCGGCGATGCCGTGCGTGACGAACATCACCGTGTTGCGCGTCTCCAACCAGATGCGCTGCAGCTCGACGTTCATCTGGTCGCGCGTGAGCGCATCGAGCGCGCCGAAGGGTTCGTCCATCAGCAGCAGGCTGGGCTGGTCGATCAGCGCGCGGCAGATCGCGGCGCGCTGGCGCATGCCGCCGGAGAGCTCGCGCGGGTAACGGTCGCCGAACTCGGAAAGACCGGTCAGCCCGAGCAGCTGCGCCATCGCCGAACGGTGGCCCTGCACCGGCTTTCCCGCAAACTCGATGGGCAGCAGGATGTTGCGTTCGATGGTTCGCCACTCGAGCAGCGCATCGCGCTGGAACACCATGCCCACGTGGTCGGGCGGACCGGTCACGGGCCGGTCGTCCACGCGCAGATCGCCCTCGGTGACGGTCTCGAGACCGGCCACACAGCGCAGGAAGGTGCTCTTGCCGCAGCCGCTCGGCCCGAGGATGCTGACGAACTCGCCGGGCCGGATGTCCAGCGAAATGCCGTCGAGCGCCGTGAGCGCGCGTGCGCCCGGGTAGACCTTGCGCACGCCCGCGGCGTGGATCGCAGCGGCGCTCATTTCGCCACCGCCGCGGTGAGCGCTGCCGGCCGCACCAGGCCGGGAACGTAGAAGTCGTTGCCGTCCTTGATCGACTTGAGCAGCCCGACATCGCCGAGGGTCTTCATCGCGACCGCCCAGTCGCCCGCCACCGGCGCGCCGAGCGGCTGGCCGGCCGCGGCCGGCAGCTGGAAGAAGCCGCGCAGGGCATCGACCTGCCCGCGCAGCACCTTCTTGTCGAGCTTGGCCTGCGGGCGCTGCGCAACGATCGCGTCGACCGCCTCGTCCTCGTGGCCGCTGTAGACGTACTGCCAGGCGCCGGCAACGACGCTGGCAAACCTGGCGATCGCCTCGCGCCGCGACGCGAGCTTGGCTTCCGAGGTGAACAGGCCGAAGCTCGGCATGTTGAGGTTGTAGTCGGCAAAGCGAATGGCTTCGGACGGCCGCGTCTGCGACACCACCGGCAGGAAGAACGGGATGGTCGAGAAGGCGGCATCGGCGCGGCCCGCCGCATAGGTCGCGGCCTTGCCGGCGGCATCGACATTGATCAGGTCGAGGTCTCCCTTCTTCAGGCCACCGGCCGCGAGGAAGGCGTCGATGAACGGCGCCTCCAGCGAGCCTGCGGTGTAGGCCACCTTCTTGCCCTTGAGGTCCTTCGGCCCCTTGATGCCTGCGCCCTGGGGCACCAGCAGGCCGACGTCGCTCAGCCGCGCGAACACCGCGACCGCCTTCACCGGCAGGCCCTTGTCGCGCGCGATCATCATCGACGCCAGCGCGGCGTGGCCGACGTCGAACTGGTCGCCGGCGCCGACGATCTGCACGGTGGTCACCGAGCCGTTGCCGTCCTCCATCTGGACGTCGAGCCCGGCGGCGGTGAACCAGCCCTTCTGCTGCGCGAGATGCATCGCGGCGTGCACGCCCCAGGGCGTCCAGTCGAGGCGGACCTTCAGCTTCTCGGCGCCCTGCGCTGCGGCGCTGGCCGCCAAGGCCAGGCCGGCGCAGCCGGCGAGCACGCGGCGAAGAATTCTCGGAATCAATGCGTTCATGTGGATCTCCGTTTAGAAAGGCAAAGCGCGGCCTGCGGCGCGTGCGGTGTGCACGCGCCGTGGTCGGGTGGTGGGGGTGGCGGCTTCTTCCTCAGTCGCCGGCGCCGAACAGGCGCCGGATGCGCGACCACAAGACGCTCCAGCCGAGGCTGAAGGCGTTGAGCCGTGCCGGCGGCAACGGCGCGTCGGGCGAGCGCGATGGGTCCATGCGCAGCGCCACGTTCTTGCCGAACTCCTGGATCAGGCGTCCGACGAAGTCCTTGACCAGGCCCGAGCGCGAGAACTGCGCCAGCGGGCCCTGCAAGGCGTAGAGAAGGTCGACGTCGACGCGCGTCGACGAGTGCGAAAGCTCGACCAGCTTGTAGGCCACGTCGCCATTGGCGCGCGACTGGCTCAGCGTATCCTGCCCCGCGCCCTTGAGCACCGCGGAGCGCGCCGCATCGTCGCGGTCGAGCCGCGCCGCGCCGTTGAAACTCGCCGACATCGGCCCGAACTTGATCGCGACGCGGCCCTTCACGCGGTCGCCCGCGTGTTCGGTCAGCTCGGCGCCGGGCAGGCAGGCCGCGACCGCCGGCAGGTCGGCCATGAAGCGCCAGACCTCGCCTGCCGCGAAGGGCACGGTGAAGTGGCCCTGGATGCGCGTCCCGTTGGCCGACGACGCGTTCTGCACCGGCGCCTCCGGCGTGCGCTCGGCGGTCGTGGCCGCCGTGCCCGTATCCACGGCCTCGAAGGTAGCGAAAGGCGGTCGGGCCGTCGGTGCCGGTGCCGCGCCGCTCGCGATTCGCATCACCTTGCGCATGGCCGCGATCTCGGGATGCGCATCGCGGCACTGCCCGAGCACGTCGCCCACCGCCGCGACGATGCCCATGTAGCCGGTGCAACGGCAGAGATTGCCCGAGAGCTCGAGCCGGATCTTCGCCTCGTCGGCATCCGGGAAGCGCAGCACGATGTCGCGTGCGGTGGCCAGCATGCCGGGCGTGCAGAAGCCGCACTGCAAGGCGTGGTGGCGCGAGAACGCGGGGCGCAACAGCGCCATCACCGGATCGGCGTCGTAGCCTTCGACCGTGGTGACTTTGCGGCCGTCGCAGGCGACGGCGAAGGCGATGCACGAGCGCACGGGCTTGTCGTCGACCAGCACGGTGCAGGCGCCGCAAACGCCGTGCTCGCAGCCGAGGTGCGTGCCGGTGAGCCGGCCTTCGTCGCGGACGAAGTCGCCCAGGTGCATGCGCGGGGCGACCGCGCGTTCGACCTTGCGGCCATTGAGTTCGAGGGCGATCGGGATCATTGCACGGGCTCCGGGGTCAGGACCTGGCCGAGGCAGCGCTCGACCGCCGCGACCAGCAGCTTGCGATCGACCGCGTCCTTGGACGCTGCGGCGGCCGCGACGGCCGTCTCGATGAATGGGCGGGACGGCACGGCGCCGCTGCGCGCGACCTGGGCGGCCACCGCAGGCAGCGCTTGCGGTGCGCCGTCCAGCGCGCCGAGCACGACGCGCGCCAACTTGCGCGCGGGATCGAACACCGCGCCACAACTGGCCTCGGCGAACTCCCCGGTCTTGCGGCAGAACTTGAAGTAGCCCCAGCGTGCGGCGGGTCCGAGCTTCGGCACCCACAGCGCCGCGAGCAACTCGCCCTCGCCCAGGACGGTGGTGTAGGCGCCTTGCATGAAGCCGTCCATCGGCACGCGGCGGGTGCCTGCCTGCGACGCGATCTCGACTTCGGCACCGAGCGCCGCCGCGGCGAGCACCCAGTCGGCCGCCGGATCGGCGTGCGCCAGGCTGCCGCCGACGGTGCCGCGGTTGCGGATCGCCCGGTAGGCGATGCCGCACGCGACGGATTGCAGCAGCCCGCCGCGCAGCAGCGCATGCGCGCCGTCCTCGATCTCGGCGTGGGTGACGGCCGCGCCGATGCGGATCGACTCGCCCTCCTGCGCGACCTGGCGGAGCTCTTCCAGGGCCGACACGTCGATCACCTGCTTCGGCCGCGTGAGCCGCAGGTTCAGCATCGGGCCGAGCGACTGGCCGCCGCCCATCACCTTCGCGTTGCCGCCGGCATCGGCCAGCAGGTGCAGGGCCACCTGCAGCGTGGGCGGTCGCTGGTAGTCGAAGTTCGCGGCTTTCATCGTTCGGTCCTCACGCAGCCTTCCTCTTCTTGTCGGCGAGCTGCGCCGCGGCGATGGCTTCGAGCAGGCGGCGCGGCGTGAGCGGGGTGTGCGCGACCTCGGCGCCCAGCGGCTGCAGCGCATCGTTGACGGCGTTGAAGATCGCCGCCGGCGGTGCGATCGCCCCGCCCTCGCCCATGCCCTTGGCGCCGAACTCGGTATGCGGCGACGGCGTCTCGAAATGGTGGATGCGCAGGTTCGGCACTTCGGTCGCGCCGGGCAGCATGTAGTCGGCCAGCGTGGACGCGAGCGGCTGGCCGTTGCGGTCGTACGGCGTCTCCTCGTAGAGCGCGGTGCCGATGCCCTGCGCCACGCCGCCGTAGGTCTGCCCCTCGACCACCATCGGGTTGATCATGGTGCCGCAGTCCTCGACGATGACGTAGTCAAGGATCTCGACGTGCCCGGTGTCCGGGTCGGCCGCGACCGTGACCGCATGGCTCGCATAGGTGAAGGCGCCGGTGTCGACCTTGGGCTTGAAGCCGGTCGTCACCTCCAGGCCCGCGGGGTCGACGTCGGCCGGCAGGCGGTCCGGGCGCAGGTACCAGGCCTGCGCGACCTCGGCGATCGGCACGCTGCCGTTCGGGCCGACGACAAGGCCTTGCGCGATCGACACCGTATCCGTTGCCACGCCGAGCAGGTGCGCCCCGATGTGCATCACGCGCGGCGCCAGTGCCTTGCAGGCCTTCGACACCGCCCCGCCCGACATCACCAGCGAGCGCGACGCGTAGGTGCCGGTCGAGAACGGCGTCTGGCCGGTGTCGCCGTGGACCAGCTTGATGTTGGCGATGTCGACGCCGAGGATCTCGTGCGCGATCTGCGCGAAGGTGGTTTCCATGCCCTGACCGTGGGAATGAACGCCGACGCGCATCTCGAGGCCGCCGTCCGGCGTCATTCGAACGGTGGCCGAATCGAAACCCGGAATCACCGGCGTGCCCCAGGTCGCGAAGACCGAGGTGCCATGGGCGGACTGTTCGGTGTAGGTGGCGAAGCCGACGCCGATGAGCCGGCCGTCGGCCTCGGCCCTGCGCTGGCGCTCGCGCACGGCGTCGAGGCCGATCATCTCGCGCGCCTTCACGAGGCTGGCCGGGTAGTCGCCGCTGTCGAAATGCTTGTTGGCCACGTTGACGTGCGGCATCGCCGATGCGGGCACGAGGTTCTCGAGCCGCACCTCCCACGGCTCGCGCCCGACGGCGCGGGCGATGGCGTCCATCGTGAGCTCCATCGCGAAGCACACGCCGGTGCGCGCCACGCCGCGGTACGGCACGAAGCCCGGCTTGTTGGTGGCGATGCACTCGGTGACGCAGCGATAGCCGCGGAAGGCGTAGGGTCCTGGCAGGTTGCCGATCGCCTGCCCCGGCTCGAGGCCGATCGTGAAAGGCCACACCGAGTAGGCGCCGCCATCGATGGTGATGCGGGCGTCGAGCGCCAGCAGGCGGCCACGCGCATCGGCATACGCCGTCATCTCGTAGTGGTGCTCGCGCGTGTTGGCGCCGGCGATCAGGTGCTCGCGCCGGTCCTCGATGTAGCGGAAGGGCTTGCGATGCGTCTTGGCCAGCCAGGCGACGCACAGCTCCTCCTGCTGCAGCACGCACTTGTAGCCGAAGGCGCCCCCGACGTCCGGCGAGATGACGCGCACACGGCCTTGGTCCAGCCCCAGGCACTGCGCGAGGATGGTGCGGATCATGTGCGGCACCTGCGTCGCGCTGACGACCACCAGCTGGTCGGCCTGGTGGTCCCAGTACGCGAGCACCGCCTTGCCTTCCATGGGCACCATGCAGTGGCGTGCAAGATCGATCGAGCGGCGGACCACGAGCGAGGCCTGCTTCGCATGCAGGTCGAAATCCTTGTCGACGTTGAGGGTGACGAAGGTGTTGTCGCGCCAGCCTTCGTGCATCAGCTCGCCGGTGGCCGCGCGCGAGCTTGCCGCATCGGCGTACACCGGCAGGTCGTCGAACTCGAGCTCGACCTGCTCGGCCAGGTCCTCGGCCTCGGCGCGCGTTGGCGCATACACCATCGCGACCGGCTCGCCGACGAAACGCACCTTGCCCGAGGCCAACGGCGGCTGAGCCGAGGACTGGTAGGTGGGCAGCGTCGAATCGGCCACGATGTCCAGCGCGTCGATCATCGTCTCGCGCAGAACGACGCGTTCGGCACCGGCCGCCGGCAGCCGGGTCGAGACGATGCGCGCGTGCGCGAGCGGGCTGCGCACGAAGGCGACCTCGCTCAGTTCGGGCATCGCCATGTCGGCGACGAAGCGGCCGCGGCCATGCAGGTGGCGCGCGTCTTCCTTGCGCTCGACGCGGGCGCCGACGCCCTGGCCCGGGCGCGCGGCGTGTTCGTGGGTTGCAGCTGTCATCGGGTGTTGCTCATTTCGGTTCGTCTGCGAACATCTTCGACGGATCATCGCGCTCCGGCGCCGCGTCGTCGTCGGCCGTGCGTTGCGGCGCGCTGATCTGGATCTTGTCGACGTCCACGACCTTCTCCTTTTCGAGCAGCGCGGTCACCGTCTCGGGCACGAAGATCACGATGGCGACCAGCAGCAGCTGCATCGCGACCCATGGAATGGCCCCGAGGTAGATGTCGCGCGACTCGACCTTGCGCGGCAGCGTGCCGTTCTTTGCAAGGGTATCGGAGATGCCCCGCAAGTAGAACAGCGAGAAGCCGAAGGGCGGATGCATGAAGCTGGTCTGCATGTTGACGCAGATCAGCACACCGAACCACACCAGGTCGATGCCCAGCTTGTGGGCCACCGGCGCGAGCAGCGGCAGGATGATGAAGGCGATCTCGAAGAAGTCGAGGAAGAAGGCCAGGAAGAAGATGAAGATGTTGACGACGATCAGGAAGCCCAGCTGGCCGCCGGGCAGCGCTGACAGCATGTGCTCGATCCACAGCCCGCCGTTCACGCCCTGGAAGACAAGCGAGAAGGCGCGCGAGCCGATCAGGATGAACACCACCATCGCCGTCATGCGCATGGTCGAGCCCATCGCGTTGTTCAGCAGCGGCCAGGTGAGCCGACGGTGCAGCGCCGCCAGCACGAAGGCCCCGAGCGCGCCCATGGCGCCGGCCTCGGTCGGCGTCGCGATGGCGTGGTCGATGCCCGGCAGGCCGCCCATGCTGCCCAGCACCGCGAAGATGAGGACCGCCGACGGCAGGATGCCGCGCAGGCACTTGGCCCACAGCTTCCAGCCGACCAGCGTGCGCGCTTCCTTCGGAATGCCGGGAACGTCCTGCGGGCGGAGGCGCGAGAGGATGAAGGTGTAGAGCGCGAACAGCAGCACCTGCAGGATCGCGGGACCCCAGGCGCCCTTGTACATGTCGCCCACCGAGCGGCCGAGCTGGTCGGCCAGCACCACCAGGACCAGCGAGGGCGGCACCAGCTGCGTGATGGTGCCTGACGCAGCGAGCACGCCGGTCGAGTAGCGCATGCTGTAGCCGTAGCGCATCATCACCGGCAGCGAGATCATGGCCATCGCGATCACCTGGCCGGCGACCGTGCCGGTGATGGCGCCGAGGATGAAGCCCACGATGATCACCGAGTAGCCCAGGCCGCCGCGCACCGGGCCGAAGAGCTGACCCATCGAGTCGAGCATGTCTTCCGCGAGGCCGCAGCGCTCCAGGATGCAGCCCATCAGCGTGAAGAAGGGGATGGCGAGCAACAGGTCGTTGGACAGGATGCCGAAGACGTTGAGCGGCAGGGCCGACATGAAACCGGCCGGGAACCAGCCCATCGCGATCGCGATGCTGCCGCAGGCCACGCCGAGCGCGGCGAGGGAAAAGGCGACCGGGAACCCGAGCAGCAGGATCAGCGCCAGGCCCGCGAACATCAGCGGCGGGAAGGTGTCGAGGCTCATTGCACGGGCCTCTCGTAGTGCGTGTCCATGTCATGGCGGCCCTGGAGCCACAGCACGCGCTTGCAGATCTCGGCCAGGCCCTGCAGCACGAGCAACAGGAAACCCAGCGGCAAGGTCAGCATCGCCGGCCAGCGCACGAGCCCGCCGGCATTGGACGAGGCCTCGCCCGTGCTGACCATCTCGACCAGCAGCGGCCACGAAAGATAGACCAGCAGGCCCATGATCGGCAGCAGGAAGAACACCAGGCCGAAGAGATCGAGCCAGACCTGCCGGCGCGCCGGCCAGCGGCCGTAGAACAGGTCGACGCGCACGTGCTCGTTGAGGCGCAGCACTTGTGCCGCGCCGAACATCACCCCGACCGCAAACAGATACCACTGGATCTCCAGCCACGCGTTGGAGCTGTAGCCGAATGCGTAGCGGATGATGGCGTTGCCGCCGCTGATCACGCAGGCGGCCAGCAGCGCCCACTTGGCGAGCGTGCCGAACAGGTCGGTGATGCGATCCACGATCCGCACCCACGCATACGGTGTGCCGGCGTTCGGCAGCGCGTCTTTCATGTCACTGGGGCGATTTGACGACGGCGGCGAAGGTGTAGTTGTCGAGCTCGGACTCGGCCACGCGGAACCAGCTGGCCTGGTCGCGGCGCGACTTCAGCCATTGCGGCAGCACGGCCTTGAAGTCGGGGTTCTTGGCGGCGAGTTCGGTCAGCAGTTCGGACGAGGCCTTGAAGGCGGCCTCCATCACGGGCTTCGGGAAGTAGGCCAGCTTCGCGCCCTGCCCGATCAGCTTTTTCAGCGCTTCGGGATTGCGCGCGTCGTAGTCGGCCAGCATCCTGGTCGTCTGCTCGTTGGCCGCGCACTCGAAGGCCGCCTTGTACATGGGCGGCAGGGCGGCCCAGGCCTTGTCGTTGACCATCGCGGTGATCGAGGCGCTGCCTTCCCACCACCCCGGCGCGTAGTAGTACTGGGCGACCTTGTGCAGGCCGAGCTTCGCGTCGTCGTAGGGGCCAATCCATTCGGCGGCGTCGATGGTGCCCTTCTCGAGCGCGGGATAGATGTCGGCCGCGGCGATCTGCTGCGGCACCGCGCCGAGCTTGGACATCACCATGCCGCCGATGCCGCCGATGCGGATCTTCAGGCCGTCGAGGTCGGCCACCGTCTTGATCTGCTTGCGGTACCAGCCGCCCATCTGAACGCCGACGTTGCCGCAGACGAAGTTGACGACGTTGTACTTCTTGTAGAGCTCGCGCATCGCCTGCAGGCCGCCGCCGTTGTGCATCCACGCGTTGTGCTGGCGGGCGTTGAGCCCGAAAGGCAGGCCGGTGTCAAAGGCGAAGGCCGTGTTCTTGCCGATGAAGGCGGAGGCGAGCACGTGGTTGCACTCGACGGTGCCGTTGCTGACCGCGTCCATGTTCTGCGCGGGCGGCACCAGCTCGCCGCCCGCGAAGGGGTGGATCTCGAACTTGCCGTCGGTCAGCTCGGCGATGCGCTTGCACATCTGTTCGGCCGAGCCGTACATCGTGTCGAGGCTCTTCGGCCAGCTGGTCGACATGCGCCACTTCACGCTGGGGGCACCTTGCGCGAAGGCGGGGGCGGCAAGGGTCGCCAGACCCGCGAGGGTCCCGGTCTTCTCTAGAAATCGGCGTCGCTGCATGAAGTCGCTCCTGTGCGGGTTCGTGAGATGAATATAGTCAGTATGCTGATCAGATTCATCAGTGTCAACGCAGTTTTGCTAGGACTATCCCGGATGGTGCAGGAAGAATGCCAACGCCCTGTTCAAGGGCAAGATCTGCACTTTTCCCAACGAATATCACTAAGTTGGTGCCTTCGAGGCGCAATGAAAGGCGTCAGAGTCAACGAAGGGTATTTCCGTAGACAAGCACTATTTATGTTCAGTACACTGACGATAACAGCTCAGCATACGTTTCAAAGGAAGTGCCCATGCCCTGGACCCGAATTGCCGCGGCAACCCAACTGCAGGACGACGAAGTGATCCCCGTTGCGCTCGGCGACGCACAGCTCGCGCTCTATCGAAGCGCCGGCGAGTTCCACGTCACCGACAACGTCTGCACGCATCAACACGCCCTCCTGTCCGACGGCTATGTGGAAGACGGCTGTATCGAATGTCCGCTGCACCAGGCGCGCTTCGACCTGCGCACGGGCGCAGCCCTGTGCGCGCCGGCGACGCAACCGATCCGGGTCTACCCGGTGCGCGTCGAGGGCGACGACGTGCTGGTCGATGTCTGAGGGCAGCGCCATGACGCACGACGCGCCCATCCTCATCGTCGGTGCCGGACAGGCCGGCGCCACCGCGGCCGCGGCCTTGCGCAGCTACGGCCATGCGGGCCGCATCGTCATGGTCGGCAACGAGCGGCCGCTGCCCTACGAGCGCCCGCCGCTGTCGAAGGCGGTGCTATCCGACGCCGCGATGGACGCACGCCTCGGCATCCATCCCGCCGGCTTCCACGCGGAGCGTTCGATCGAGCTGTGGCTCGACACCGAGGTCACGGCGATCGATGCTTCGCGTTCGGTCGCGCAGTGCGGCGACGGCCGCTCGCTGGCCTTCGGCCGCTGCCTGCTCGCCACCGGCGGCAAGGCGCGCCGCCTGCCCGGGCTGCCCGAAGGCACACCGCGCATTCACGTCGTCCGCACGCTGGCCGATGCGCAGGCGCTTCGCGAGGCGATGGCGCAACACGCCGCCGTCACGGTGCTTGGTGCCGGCTTCCTGGGCCTGGAGATCGCCTCCACGGCACGCGCCCTGGGCCTGGCCGTCACGGTGCTGGAGAGCGCCGACCGGGTGCTGCCGCGCGCGGTGCCGCCCTCCTTCTCGGCCTGGCTGGGACAGCGCGTGCGCGACAGCGGCATCGACCTGCGGCTGGGCGTGCGCTGCGACTCGGTCGATGCGCACGCGGACGGCATCGCGATCGCGCTGGCCGACGGCGGCCGGCTCGACGCCCCCTTGCTCGTGGTCGCGATCGGGCTCGTGCCCGAGGTGGCGCTGGCCAAGGCGATCGGACTCGAACTCCATCCGGCCAACGGCGGCATCCGCATCGACGCGCAGGGCCGCACCAGCGCGCCGCACATCTTGGCGGCGGGCGATTGCACCAGCCAGTTCCAGCCGCTGCTCGGCGAGGAGATCCGGCTCGAGTCCTGGCAGAGCGCCAACGAGCAGGCGCGCATCGCCGCCGCGGCGATGCTGGGCGTTGCGGCCGAAGGCGCGGCCACGCCCTGGTTCTGGACGGACCAGTTCGGCTGCAACGTACAGATGCTGGGCATGCCGGCGGCCGGGATCGTCTATCACCTGCGGGGACAGCAGACCAGCGGCGATCCCGCCCCGAAATTCCTGCAGATCGGACTCGACGCCGAAGGTCGACTGCGCCATGCCATCGCCGTCAACGCCGGCGGCGACCTGCGCCAGCTTCGCGCACTGATCGACCAGGGCGTGCCCTGCGATGCGGCCCGCCTGTGTGACGCATCGACCCCGCTGCGGCAAGGGGTGCGAGACACCCTCGCCGCCGCGTCCACCCCATCCCTGACTTGACCGGAGCCTTCATGTACAGCACACACGCCGTCATCAACTGGACACCGAGCGCCAAGGACGCGGCCCTGGCCGCGTGCAAGTGGCCCGAGGACGCCCTGCACTTCATCCCCGACTGGGTCTACACCAGCCAGGCCGTCTACGACCAGGAGATGGAGAAGATCTTCCGCGGCCGTTCGTGGAACTACGTCGCGCTCGAAGCGGAGGTTCCCAACACGGGCGACTTCAAGCGCTCCTACGTCGGCGCCACGCCGGTGGTGGTCGCGCGCGCCGAGGACGGCTCGATCAACGTCTTCGAAAACCGCTGCGCGCACCGCGGCGCGGAGTTCTGCCGCCATGGCCAGGGTAACGCCACCGAGTTCGTGTGCCCGTATCACCAGTGGTCCTACGACCTGAAGGGCAACCTGCAGGGCGTGCCCTTCAAGCGCGGCGTGAACAGGCAGGGCGGCATGCCGAAGGATTTCCGCAACGAGGATCACGGCCTGCTGAAGCTGCACGTGACCACGCGCCGCGGCGTGATCTTCGCGTCCTACGCGAGCGACATGGAGCCGTTGGAGGAGTACCTCACACCCGAGATCCTCAAGGACTTCGACGTGGTCTTCAACGGCAAGCGCCTGAAGTTGCTCGGTTACTACAAGAACGAGCTGCCCTGCAACTGGAAGATGTACCACGAGAACCTGAAGGACCCCTACCACGCGACGCTGCTGCACTCCTTCCTGGTGGTGTTCGGCCTCCTGGTCGCCGGCAACAACGCGGCCATGATCACCGACCCGGTGCACGGCCGCCACGGCACGATGGCCTCGGCCAAAAAGGAAGACAAGTACGCTGCGGTCAGCGACGAGAACAAGAAAGAGATGCGTTCCTTCCACGAGGGCATGCGCCTGCGCGACGATCGCTTCCTCGACTTCGTGAAGGAGTTCGATTCGCCCTGGTCGGTCACCATGCAGACCATCTGGCCGAACCTGGTGGTGCAGCGCGAGATGAACACGCTGGGCGTGCGCCAGATCGTGCCCAACGGCCCCAACAGCATGATCATGCAGTGGACCATGTTCGGCTACGAGGATGACACCGAGGAGATGGAACAGCATCGCCTGCGGCAAGGCAACCTGATGGGGCCGGCCGGCTTCCTCGGCCTGGAGGACAACGAGGCGATGAAGTTCGTGCAGGAAGGCGTGCGGCGTTCCAGCACCGATCGCAACGTCCTGAAGCTCGATGCGAATCACGTGGGCACGACCGACTCGCTGATCTCGGAGGCATCGATCCGCGCGATGTACCGCTACTACCGCGGCGTGATGGGGTTCTGACGCCATGAAGAGCCTCGCCCAAGCCCTGTACCGCGAACGCAGCATCGACGCAGCCCGCGCGCTCGCGCTGCGGCACGAGATCGAAACCTTCAACAGCGACTACTGCGCCGTGCTCGACGCCGGCCGCGTCGAGGCGTGGCCTCATTTCTTTGCCGAGGACGGCATCTACCGCGTGACCGCACGCGAGAACGCCGAGCTGGGCCTGCCGGTCGGGCTGGTGTATGCGCAGGGCCGGGACATGATGCATGACCGCGCCGTCGCGATCGCGCGCACGCAGATGTTCGCGCCGCGCTACAACCTGCACCTGGTCACCAACACGCGCGTCACCTCGGAGTCGGCGTCGGGGGAGGTCGCCGCGCAGGCCAATTTCCTGTTGCTGCAGACGCTGGTCGAAGGTCCGAGCACGATCCACATGGCGGGCACGTACCACGACCGCTTCGTGCGGATCGACGGCGCCTTGCTGCTGAAGGAACGCCAGGCGATCTACGACACCACGATCATCGCCAACGACCTGGTGTATCCGCTGTGACCCGGCTAGATCGTGCGCAGCACGGTGCGACTGTACTGGTTGTTGGCCTCGACCAGGATGCGCATCAGGTCCATGAGCATCGTCCGCTCGGCCGGGCGCAGCGGCTCCAGAAGACGCTCCTGCGCACGCGCCATGCCGCCGCGCAGCGACTCCACGACCTTGCGCCCTTCTTCGGTGAGCCGCACGTGGCGCGTGCGCTTGTCGGCCGGGTTCGCGCGGCGTTCGATCAGGCCGCGGTCTTCGAGCCGCTTGAGCACATCGGCCGTGGTCGTGCGGTCGAGGCCGACCTCCTGCGCGATCGAGGTCTGGTCGAGGTCGGGCAGCACCGACACCGCGGTGAGGATGCCGTATTGCACCGGCGTCACGTTCTGCGACTTGCACTCCTCAAAGAACAGCGCGTAGTGGATCTGGTGCAGGCGCCGGACCAGGAAGCCGGGCCGTGCGAACAGCAATTCCTTCGCCGGATCGACGGTGGTCATCTCCACCTCCGGCTCCTGAATCACGCTCTTGTCCGCTGATCGACGCTGCCTGGATGCCACCTGAACCCCTTTTGTAAGCACACTGATCATTGTAGCGACGCGATGCACCCGCAGGCCCTTTCCACACCGAGCACGATCCCCGAAAGCCGTATCCGGCGCGCGCATCAGCGCGGCACGCTGGAGACCGACTGGCTGCATGCGCGCTTCAGCTTTTCCTTCGGCGACTACCACGATCCGAACCACACGCACTGGGGCTCGCTGCGCGCACTCAACGACGACTGGGTGGCGCCGGGACGCGGTTTCGCGTGGCACGGCCATCGCGACATCGAGACCCTGACCTATCCCATCCACGGACACATCCACCACAGCGACAGCCTGGGCAACGACTACGTGTTCGGTCCAGGAGAGCTGCACCGGATGAGTGCCGGCTCCGGTGTGGCCCATGCCGAGATGAATGCGTCGGACAGCGAGCCCGAGCGCCATCTGCAGATCTGGCTCTACCCGCGAAGCCGCGGAGAAAGCCCCGGCTGCGAGCTGGTCCGCATCGACGCGGACAGCAAGCGGGACCGCTGGCGTCTCATTGCCTCGCCCGACGGCCGCGAGGGGTCGGTCACGGTGCGGCAGGACGCACGGATCTTCGCCAGCCTCCTGACCGACGCCAGTGCCTTGCGCTACGCGCTCGGCGAGCACCGGCTGGGTTACCTGCATGTGGTGGCGGGCGGTCTGCGCGTCGGCCGCGAGGTGCAGCTGCACGCCGGCGACGGGCTGCGCTTCACGCACCACGAGGCGCTCTCCATCGCGGCGACCTCGCCCGACACCGAGGTGCTGCTCTTCGATCTGTAGATCGCGCGGCGCCCTTTCCCATTTCACTCTGGAGCTATTGATGACGAGGATTCGCAAGATCGCGCTGGAAGAGCACTTCATGGCGCCCGGCTTCGAGCGCTATTCGAAGGCCTTTCTTCAACACATCGACCCGGCCGTCTACGCGGAGCTGTCCGGCCGGCTGAACGATTTCGACGAGCTCCGGCTCGCCGAGATGGACCGCGCCGGCATCGACATGACGATCCTGTCGCAGACCGGCCCCGGCGTGCAGGGCGAGCTCGACGCCGCCGCGGCGATCGCTCGCGCCAGGGAGAACAACGACTTCCTTGCCGAGAAAGTGACGCGCCGCCCGACACGTTATGCCGGCTTCGCCGCGCTGGCGATGCAGGACCCGAAGGGCGCGGCCGACGAGCTGGAACGCGCGGTGCTACAGCTCGGCTTCAAGGGCGCGCTGGTGAACGGGCACACGCACGGCGTCTACTACGACGACCCGGCCTACGACCTCTTCTGGGAGCGGATGCAGGCGCTCGACGTGCCGCTCTACCTGCATCCGATCGACCTGCCGTCGATTCCGGCGTCCTTCGCCGGCCACCCGGAACTGCACGGCGCGGCCTGGGGCTGGAACGTCGAGACCGGCACGCATGCGCTGCGGCTGCTGTTCGGCGGCGTGTTCGACCGCTTCCCGCGCCTTACGCTGATCCTCGGCCACATGGGCGAAGGACTGCCCTTCCAGCGCTGGCGCTTCGACAGCCGCTTCGCCGCCTATCCGCATGGCATCAAGCTGCAGCGCGCGCCCTCGGAATACATCGGCAGCAACATCGTCATCACGACGTCCGGCGTCTGTTCGCACGCGACGCTCGCCGGGGCGGTGGCCGAGATGGGCGCGGAGGCCGTGATGTTCTCCGTGGACTATCCCTACGAGTCGACGGCGATCGCGGCCGAGTTCGTCGAGACCGCGCCGCTCGACGAACGCACGCGAAACCTCATCTGCCACGGCAACGCCGAGCGGCTCCTCAAGCTGAACGCGGCCTGAGCCTTGTCTTTCCTACTTTCCTCAACGACGACGGAGCAACCCATGCCCAAGACGAACTACCGCATCGGCCAGATCGTGCCGAGCTCGAACACCACCATGGAAACCGAGATTCCGGCCATGCTGACGGCCCGGCAGCTCGTGCGCCCCGAACGCTTCACTTTCCATTCCAGCCGCATGCGCATGAAGACGGTGAAGAAAGAAGAGCTGGCCGCGATGGACGCCGAGTCCGACCGCTGCGCGCTCGAGCTCAGCGACGCGCGCGTCGACGTGCTGGGCTATGCCTGCCTGGTCGCGATCATGTCGATGGGCCACGGCTACCACCGCGCGTCCGAGCAGCGCCTCCAGGCGCGCACCGCGGACAACGGAGGGAACGCGCCCGTCGTCACCAGCGCCGGCGCCCTGGTCGACGCGCTGAAGGTGATCGGCGCGAAGCGCATTGCGCTGGTCGCTCCCTACATGAAACCCTTGACCGAACTCGTCGTCGACTACATCCGCAACGAGGGGTTCGAGGTGACGGACTGGCGTGCGCTGGAGATTCCCGACAACCTCGAGGTCGGGCGCCATGACCCGGCACGCCTGCCGGGCATCGTCGCCGGCATGGACACGCGCGACGTCGATGCGATCGTGCTTTCGGCCTGCGTCCAGATGCCTTCGCTGCCCTCGGTCGCCAAGGTCGAGGCGATGACCGGCAAGCCGGTCGTGACCGCGGCCATCGCGACGACCTACGCGATGCTGAAGGCCCTCGACCTCGAGCCCGTGGTCCCCGGCGCGGGGGCCCTGCTGTCGGGCGCCTATTGAAGAGGCGCGTCATGACCAGTAACAGCACTTTTCTCCATGGCGGCCACGTGCGCGCCAACGGCATTCGCCAGCACTACCTGCGCTACGGCGGCAAGGGCCGGCCAGTTGTCCTGGTGCCGGGCATCACGAGTCCCGCGGTCACCTGGGGCTTCGTCGCCGAGAAGTTCGGAGGCCATTTCGACATCTATGTGCTCGACGTGCGCGGCCGCGGACTGTCCGAGAGCTCGGACGCGCTCGACTACGGGCTCGACGCCTGCGCGGCCGACGTCGGCGCGTTCGCCGAGGCGCTGGATCTCGACGGCTACGCACTCGTCGGCCATTCGATGGGCGCGCGCATCGGCATCCGAACCGCGCGGCGCCACCCGCGCGGGCTCGAACGCCTCGTGCTGATCGATCCACCGGTGTCTGGCCCCGGGCGGCGCGCGTACCCGGCGCAGCTGAACTGGTACATCGATTCGATCCGCCTGATGCGCGAAGGCGCCGGCTTCGAAGCGCTTCGTCCCTTCTCGCCGACCTGGACCGATGCGCAGCTGCGCCTGCGCTCCGAGTGGCTCCATACCTGCGACGAGCGCGCGATTGTCGCCACCTACGACGGCTTCCACCGGGACGACATCCACGCCGACCTGAAGCACCTCGACCTGCCGACGCTGCTGGTGGTGGCCGGGCGCGGCGACGTGATTCGCGCCGACGACCTCGAAGAAGTGCAGCAACTGATGCCGGCCATGCAGGTGGCGCGCGTGCCGAACGCAGGTCACATGATTCCGTGGGACGACGAGCCAGGCTTCTACCGCGCCTTCGGCGATTTCCTCGGTGTTCCGATTCAGGGAGAAGACCATGCCCGTCAGTGATCATCAGTTGATCGGCGCCTGGAGCCAGGTGCTGACGCTTTCGAAACTGCAGACCGGCCAGACCGTGACCGTGCTGACCAGCGCCGCCACGCATCCGCAGACGCTGTCGTGCGCGCTCGCGGCCGCGCAGGCCAAGGGGGCGATCGTCAACCGGCTCGACCTGCCGCCCGTCAACGCGGAGAAGTCGCTGAGCCGCGACAGCCTCGCCTATCTCGGCACCACGCCGCTCAGCGGCAACCGCGCCGCGATCGCCGCGCTGAAGGCCAGCGACCTGGTGCTCGACCTGATGACTCTGCTGTTCTCTCCGGAGCAGCACGACATCCTGGGTTCCGGCACCAGGATTCTCCTGGCGGTCGAGCCGCCCGAGGTGCTGGTGCGCATGGTGCCGACCGAGGCCGACCGCAGCCGCGTCAAGGCTGCGGCGGAGCGCGTCGAGCGCGCGAAGGAGATGCATGTCGTCTCCGGCGCGGGCACGGACTTGCGTTGTCCGCTCGGCCAGTTTCCCGCCATCAGCGAGTACGGCTTCGTGGACGAACCCGGGCGCTGGGATCACTGGCCCAGCGGCTTCGTGCTGACCTTCCCCGACGAAGGCGGCGCGAACGGGCGCATCGTGATCGACCGCGGCGACATCCTTCTGCCGCAGAAATCCTATGCGGCGGATCGCATCGAGCTCACGGTCGAGAAGGGCTATGCGACGAAGATCGAAGGCGGCCTCGACGCCGAGCTCCTGAATGACTACATGGCATCGTTTCGCGACCCGGAGGCCTACGCGATCTCCCATATCGGCTGGGGACTGCAGCCGCGCGCGCGCTGGTCGACCCTCGGCCTCTACGACCGCGAGGCCTCGATTGGGATGGATGCCCGCGCCTACGAAGGCAACTTCCTGTTCTCGCTCGGCCCGAACAACGAGGCCGGCGGCAGCCGCACCACGGCCTGCCACATCGACATCCCGCTGCGCCGCTGTACGGTGCGGCTGGACGGCGAGGACATGGTGCGCGAGGGCAAGGTGCTGGAGGGCAAGGGGGCCGACGATGCACGCTGAGATCCGGACCTACGAACGCCAGGGCTTCGGCGCCTCGCTGCCGCTGAAGGCACCGGTCGGCCTGCTCATCGTCGACTTTGTCAATGGCTTCGCCGATCCGGCGGTCTTCGGCGGCGGCAACATTCCCGAGGCGATCGCGAACACGGTGCCGCTGCTCGCCGCGGCACGCGCGCGCGGCTGGGCCGTCGCGCACAGCCGCATCGTCTATGCCGACGACGATGCCGACCACAACATCTTCTCGATCAAGGTGCCGGGGATGCTGGGACTCAAGGAGCAATCGCCGGCCAGCGCAATCGTGCCTCAGCTGGCGCCGCGTGCCGGCGAGCTGGTCGTGCGCAAGACCGTGCCCTCGGCCTTCTTCGGCACCTCGCTGGCGGCCTGGCTCGCGCAGCGCGGCGTGCAGACCTTGCTGGTCGCCGGGGCGGTGACCAGCGGCTGCGTCAGGGCCAGCGTGGTCGATGCGATGTCGTGGGGGTTCCGGCCGCTCGTCGTTTTGGATTGCGTCGGCGACCGCGCGCTGGAGCCGCACGAGGCCAACCTGTTCGACATGCAGCAGAAATACGCGGCGGTCATGCCGCGGGACGAAGCGCTGCGCGCAATCGACGGGACCGCCACCTAATTCGCCGACGGTCTTCGCATCATTCGAGAATGCAGGCAGCACCGCACACCGGCGCCGGATTGCCGCCGATCTCCTGATTCAGTGGACTAGAAGGGTTCGCCTGGCACAAGTCTGTTCTTGCCGTTAAAGGTGAGTTCGCGGCGTTTCAGAAAGTCCAGCATCCTTGTCTTACGACCTGCTGCCAAGTTGACCAAGTAGTGCATCGCGTCTTGCACATTGGACCAAGTCGTCGCGACAAGCTTCGGCGGACGCGATTCCAGATCAATTGCTGCATAGCGGCCGGCCGAGTGACGATCAAACCCGATGGGGACCTCAATTCCGGTTTGCTCGCAGTACTTCTCAATCGTCTTTTTGTAGCTTCCGAGCATGTTGTAGTCCTTGGGATGAGATCGGTCGGGTTGAAGCTGGCTCTAGTGGCTTCTTGAAGCGGCCGCGCGGATCAATTCTTCCGAGGGTACTCGCGCACCTTCTCCGCCGAGTTGCCAACGGCCTTCACCGCCGCGCGCAACTCTTCTTCCGTGCTCTTCAGCTCCCGGTCCACCTGGCACCTCGTGCTCTTCATTCAGTGCGATCCGCTTGCGGTCCAGGCCGGTCTTCTTGGGGTCCTCACCCATGAACGTCTCCAGTTCTTCTACGGAGTTGGGGTGGCAGACCGCGCGTGACCGCTCCGCAAGCGCTTGGAACGGCTGAACGAGACCCTGTCTACTGCTGAGGTCGAGCATGATTGACTGTCGACGAAGATCCGGCGCTGGAAGGGTCAAAAGTAGCGCTTTTGACTGACGGATGGTTGCTCACGACAGCGTCAGCCTTTCGAACATGCACCACCGGCCGCCCCACACATGCATTCGTATGACTGCTGGCGCGCAGCCTGACCACTTCCAGGGCCTGTCGACCCCAATCGAAGTTCGGTACAACGGGTCTTGAGCAGGCTTCTAGCACGACAGGTGCCGCGATCGTCTAGCAACGTCGATCCCACTTGCGCTCGCCGAACCCAGTCCCCGCGTGGAGGAGGTCGGACGGGGGCGCGTACCAAGGCACTGAGAGCCCAGCCTACAGCCGCCCCGGGCAAATGCCGACTATGGCAACGTGCCGTTCCGCTGTATCACTGGTTCCGCAGTCAGTTCGACTGTCTTTCACCGAAGGGAGCTGCCATGGAGAATTCTTATCCTCAATCGTCAACCACAGGTACGGTGCCATCGGCCGACACCGCCGAGGAGCGGTCCAACGCCGCGGATCTCGCGAAGCGCGCGGCGAGCCAAGCAGTCGACTCTGGAAAAGAGTACGCCCAGAACGCGATCAATGCGGCGGGAAAGAAGCTGACGGCAGCCAAGGAACAGATGGGCAGAGCTGCCGAACAGGGTAATCGGTACGTCTCCGAGCAACCGGCCCGTGCCGTGGCGATCGCAGCTGCGGGCGGGGCGATCCTCGGGGCGCTCTTGATGACTGCCATGCGCAGCCGTCGCTGATTCCAACCCTTCGGAGAACAAGATGAACATCATTGTTTGGCTGGTCGTTGGCGGACTCATCGGCTGGGTCGCCAGCATGATCATGAAGACCAACGCGCAGCAAGGGCTGATCCTCAATATCGTGGTCGGCATCGTCGGCTCGATGATCGGCGGCTGGCTCATCGCGCCTCTGCTCGGCGCGGGCACCGTCAACCAGAATGATTTCAGCATCGGAGGGCTGCTGGCCTCCCTGATCGGCGCTGTCATCCTCCTCGCAGTGGTCAACCTTGTACGGCGAGGGAGCGTGCGATAGGTCGCCGGCGGAATCACCTCCTCGTACCTAAGTGCCTGCGGTCAGTTCGGCTTCACATGCAGGCCCTATCTCGGGCCCTGAGACTTCGGTGAGCGGACGACGTCGGATCTGCGAGGGTCGGAGAGGGAGCAATTGCCGGATTCGCAGCACGCTCAGCATCCCTCCGCAGGCGACACCGGCAAGGTGACGGCCGGCCTGGGCGGCGGCTGAAGGCCATGATGTGGAGATGGCCGCATCTGCCGTACCCTCGTCGCCTGCTTCTCCGACTGAACCACGCCCCCTACGCGTAGCGACGCGTCCGTGAAAGCGGTTGCGCAGTTCTATAGCGCTCTTTCCGCCGGCGACGGCGCCGCTGCAGCTGCGCTCGTCATTCCGGCCAAGCGAGGGCGCGGGCCGTTTCACGCGAGGCGAAGTACCGATACCGAGCAACCAGGACGCCGTGCCTCGACGCCCTGCCGCACACCCGCTGGCAGATTCACGCCAGCACCATGCGATGTCATCCTACGAGAGCAGAAGTGCGCGCGCCGCAATCTCCGAATCGCCCGGCCTACTCACGCGGAGCCAATGTGATGCACTGCCTGAAGGACCAACTTTCCGCCAGCATGCAAGGACCATGAAATGACAAACGACACGCAGTCCGGACCCACCGATTCCCCGGACAGGATTGACGTCCAGAACGAGAGCTCACTCAAGGAGTGGAGCGGGAAATTCGGCGTCACGAACGAGCAGCTCAAAGAGGCCGTGGCAGCCGTCGGCGACCTGGCCAGCGACGTGGAGTTGCATCTCAAGGGCAGTCGCAGCACGACGAACACGGAACGTGTCGATGATGCCGATGCCTGATCCGTCGAGATCGGCATTTGGGCCGGGCTGCAACAGAGGGCCACCATGAAGCCGTCCGTCTCCCGTGTGTGCCGTGCAACCCTGGTCGGGTGGAATGCTCTTCGACACGGTCTGCGCCTTCGATGGCACGCAGGAGCAGCCAGTGGTAGCGTCCAACCTCATCCGGGCTCTCGATCACCGTCAACTCAAGGTGCGGCAGTTTCATGGCGCCGACCCTTCGCGGTTTGCGCGCTCTTCGATGGCCATCTTCGCCACCGCTTCGGCAAACGCCAGCAGTTCATCCGTCAGCGGCGCGCCGGGCGCTAGGACGCCTAGGCGTTCAGCCAGCGCCTGATAGGCGGCCTTGGGCGACTCTGGCATCGCCGGCAGGGGAATGTTCGGGTCGTGTGGCATTGACGGTCCTTCCGAGTTGCTGCGTGGACTACTCTGGCGTGGCTTCAACACTCCAATGCCGGAGCAGTGTGGATCTGGATGCAGGACGCCGGCCAATGGAGGCTCGGTGTCGCCGCAAGCACGCCGCTCTGTCGGTGCCGGCCGGCGCCAGCGCCTGGCCATCGCGCGGCTGGCGCTCGACTCGGGGGCCAACGTGACCCGCGCGGCCGAGCTCGCGGGCTTCGCTTCCGACACCCAGCTGCGCCGCGCCTGGCGCCAGTTCGGTGTCGACGGATCGCCTCGCGCCACCGCCTCGGCTCCCGCGCCTGAGCGGCGGCGGCTGCCGCGCTTGCGTCTTGTGCGATTCGTCCTATCGAAAAATCGCCTTCGTCCGGCCCGGCGCGTCCGCACCCGATGCTCTCCTTGCGGCTTGCCCCCCGCGTTCCAGTTCATTCAGGGAGCCGGAGGCCATGAAGATCGCACAAGTCGCACCGATGTACGGAGGGACATCGCAGTCCCCTGGTGGTCGCCCGGGAACAGGTGATCGCTGCACCGGCCAAGCAGGTCGCTGGGAGGCTCTGCCGGAACGATGCGACGCCCCGATTCGATCCTGCTCGTCTTGCGCTTAGGCTCAGCCGCCTGCAAGGGTTCGAAGATCCGGGCCAGAGATCGCTCGCGCACTTGGGCCGAGCAGCCGGCGAGGCGGGCCCGGAACGGTGGCCCGGGCTCAGGCGGCCACGGGCTCCGGCTTGCCGACCGTCGTCCTCAACAATTTCTGCGGTTCGCCCGTACGCGACGCGCCAAAAAAAACCCCGTGCATCGCTGCGCGGGGCTTGAAGCGGATCTTTGCGGGATCCGCGGAGACAGATGCGATTATAGGGTAAACCCTATCGCCCGTTCGGGGCGCCTCGGAATACGCACACACGAGCCTCGTCCGCGCGCGGCGAGCCTTCGCGCCCCCTCGCCACATCCCGGCCGGCCCGGGCCCGGGGCCTCTGAGGCAGGCATCGGGAAGGCATGCCCCGGCGAAGCATCAAAGGTAGCGCACCTCGGCCACGACCGGCGCATCGGCCTGGTTGGTGTCCGCGTTGGCGTAGGCGCCGCCCTGCCGGAACCAGTAGCGGCATCCGGTGCGGCCAAGCATCTTCACGCAGGTCTGCCCGTCGTCACGGACACTCCAGGTGCCTGTTGCCCGGCCGAGCCCGCCCGCAGCTTCCACCGTTCCGTCTGCACGGAATTCCCACTGGGAAAGCTTTCCGCTCGCGATATTCTTCGACACCACCGTCTTGCCGAGCAGGCCGGCCTCGATCTCCGCCTTGCCCAGGTAGGTGCGCTCTTCTGCGGAGGCCGCGCTCGGCAGCAGGATGGCGAAGGTCGCGAGTGCGGCGAAGACGAGGCGGGTGAAAGAGGTGCTGGGCACGATGCTGGCCTTTCGTTGATTGGGGACCCGTGTCGCAATCGGGTTCACCATGGCCGCTAATTTATGGACTCGCCCCCATTTGCACGAGTAAGCAGTGCACGCGTGGCGTGTGACGCAGTTCACATGGGCGGCGGCGAGCGCCGATCGCGACCACCAGGCGTATGTGGTCTGCGGGCGGGGCCTTGTGGCTTCGTGCTGCACCGCCACCTTGCCGCGCTGGGCTGCCACTGCGAAGTGATGGCGCCCTGGTCCATCCCCAAGCGCCCGGGCGACCGGGTGAAGGCCGACCGCCGCGATGCGTTGATGCTCGCGCACCTAGCCGTGCAGGACGGCGGCGCCGACGCCTGGCGCGCGTGAAGGCGTTGGGGAAGGCCCGCTGACGATGATCACGAGCATGCGATGCGTTACCTGCCGCAAACGGCGGATGGCACCCTCTACTTCGCCGATGTGAAGCGTCGCACAATGTCCAAGGGCATCCACACGACGCGAAAAGTCGCCGTCTACTCGGCCGATCGAATCCGCATCGGCTCGATCTGTTCCCTCACCAGCCGCACGTACCGCGGCTGATCATGGGAATCCAGCCCCGCAAAGACCTACAGCTCAAATATCCGCTGCATCCCCACCCACTTCTCCCCCGCAGGCGTCCAAGGTGTAGGTGACTGAAACTTCCACATCAGCTCTTCCCATGCCCGAATCTTCGGATCTTCCCGTGTCGCAGCTGCCATCGCCTCGGCGTCATACCGCGCGTCGTCCGTCTCCATCAGCATCACCATCCGCGTCCCGAGCCTATAGATTTCCATTCCGGTCACACCATGCGCACGCAGATGCGTGCGCACCTCGGGCCAGACGTTGCGGTGGTACGCCTCGTACTCAGCGATCAGCGCCGGGTCATCTTTCAGATCAAGGGCAAGGCAGTGGCGCATGGGTCGGTCGATCCGGTCGTGGATGGAAAAGAGGAAGAGTGGGAAGTGATCAGGTCAACGCCCGATCCAGGTGCGTGTACCCGCCATCCACAAACACCCCTGGCCCGTCTTGTAGGAGGCCAGTTCGGAGAGCAGGAACACCACCGCGCTGGGAATCTCCTGCGGCGTGGCGGCAGTGCGCTGCCGGTGCTGCACTGGGTGGAGTTGCTGGACGAGGCGCCCATCGACGCCAATCCGGCCGCTCATTTCTTCGGGGCGTTGATCTCGGCCTTCTCCTTGGCCTGTTCGGCCTTGGCTTGCTTCACACAAGCTGTTTTGGCATCGCCCTTGTGCGCGCTGCACTTCTTCTTGGCGACGTTGTAGGCAGCCTCCACCCTGGCCTCGGCCACCTTGCGCGCGCTGCTGTCGCTCGGCTTGCGCTGCTGGTCGAGCTCGGCCTTTGCAATCTTCTCCTTACCCTTCACTTCCTCGACGCAGACGTCCTTGGCGTTGCCCTTCATCGTGTCGCACCGAGCTTTGTCCGCCTTGTAGTCGGCTGCAATCCTGTCACGGGCAGCCTTGTATTCGGCGTCGGCCGGGCTCAGTGTCGCCGGCTGCGGGGGTGGCGTGCTGAGCTGCGCGCCGCTCGGGACGGCAATCAGGAATGAAGACGCGATGGCGAACATCAACAACGGCCTTTTCATGATGGTCTCCTCGACGCCGACAGGGTGTAGGGGGCCGTATGCTCCTTCCTGAGTTGCGGCGTCATCGTCAATGTGAAATGTCGGCCCTATTTCTCTACCGCAGGTTGAACACGGATCTCCGCGAACTTGTCGTCTTGGAAGGCCAGCCTGTTCTTCAAACGCCGGTGTTCGTCGTACGGGTCCTCGTAGGTCCAGACGGCGTCTTTCAAACTCCTTTCGCCAAGGTTCAAATCGAAGTAGTTCGCCGTGCCCTTGAACGGACACTCCGTGGTGCTTTCCGAGCGCTCCAGCTTGTCCATCCTGACATCCGAACGCGGGAAGTAGTAACGGGCCGGGTACTTGTCTTCGTCGACCTTGATGACGTCGGTCGAATGGGCAATGACGACGCCCTCGACTTCCACTCCGACCGGTTGCTGAAGCTGTTCTTCCCGGACCTGGTGCTCAGGCCATTTCTGGTGTCCTGGTGACTTGCTCATATCGTTCTCCCCAATGCCTCGCCGAGATGGCGAAGAAGCCACTCGCGCGCGAGCGATGAAACGGTGTCGAGGGCGCCTACCTCCGCGAACAGGTGCGTCGCGCCCGGCACGATCGCCAGCTGCTTCTCGCTGCGAAGCATGGCGAGCGCTTGCCGATTCAGATCGATGACCGCCCCGTCGTTGCCGCCGACGATCAGCAGCGTCGGTGCCCGAACCTGCGCCAGGGCCGGCCCGGCCAAGTCGGGCCGGCCGCCGCGGGAGACCACGGCGCGAACCGTGTCGGGGCGACGCGCTGCAGCCGCGAGGGCGGCCCCAGCGCCGGTGCTTGCGCCGAAGTAGCCGACGTTCAAGCCCGCCGTTCGTTCGTCGGCGCCCAGCCAGTCGGTCAGGTCGACGAGCCGATCGGCGAGCAGGCCGATGTCGAAGCGCAGCTGGCGCGTGCGTTCATCGATCGCTGCTTCGTCGGCGGTCAACAGGTCCACGAGCAGGGTTGCCAAGCGGGCCGCGTTGAGTTGCTGGGCCACCTCGCGGTTACGTGGGCTGAAGCGACTGCTCCCGCTGCCATGCGCAAACAGCACGATCCCCCGTCCCGCACCAGTCAGGCGCAGATCAGCTTCGAGCGTGGCCTCGTGCGTTGCGATTCGAAGCGCATGATGTTCGATCGAATTCATGGCCGTCCCCGAGAGACCAAGCGACAACCAATGCTGGCACGCTGTCGAATCCCCTTGCATCAATCACCTTATTCCGCGAGGCGCGGCCAGCGCTGCGCCGCCGCCACCCGAGGCCAGCATGCCGCTCAGTTGGTGGTCCATGGTCACAGTTCCTGGGTCGTTTGGCTCTAGCCCTGGACGTTCTTGGGCGTCTTCGCCGAGCGCACCGCGAACAGCAAGATGATTCCCGAGAGCAGGTACAGCGCAATCACCAGATACATGCTGTAGACCGGGCTGCCGGTGCGCGCAGTGATTGCGCCGGTGACGGCGGGACTCGCTGCCGCACCCAGGTTGCCGAGGCTGCTGATGAGGGCAATGCCGGCGGCCGCACCGACCTTCGACAAATACTCGGTCGTGATCGTGAAGAACAGCGGCGTTGCAGAGGCGATGCCGATCACCGCAAGCGACAGGGCGGCAAGCGACGCACCGAGGTTGCCATGCGTCAATGTCGTGATGCCGAGGCCGATCGCTGCGATGGCCACGCTGCCGGCAAAGTGCCAGCGGCGCTCGCCGTGCTTGTCGGAGTTGCGGCCGATCAGGACCATGCCGAACACGCCGATCAGGCTCGGCAACGCCGAGTACAGGCCGATCTGCATCAGGTCGGCGACACCCCAGCTCTTGATGAGGGTCGGCACCCAAAAGATCATCGTGTAGGTCGCGCCGAGCAGCAAGAAGTAAACCAGCGCCAGCACGTAGACCTTGCGATCGCGAAACATCTGGCCGAGGCTCGCGTGCGAGGCGCCGGCGACCAGGCCGTGGTCGTTCTCGAGGTTGGTGCGCAGCGCGGTCTTTTCAGAGGCGGTCAGCCAGCGCGCGTCTTCGGGTTTGTCCTGCAGGTAGAAGTACGCCACGATGCCCAGCAGCGATGCGGGCAAGCCTTGAACGAGGAAGAGCCACTGCCAGCCAGCCCAGCCGTTCGCGCCGTCCAGGTACTTCATGATGCCGCCGCACAAAGGGCCGGCAATGACGCCCGCAACGGTGGTGGCAGCCATGAAGATGGCGATCACCTGGCCGCGCCGCTTCGACGGATACCAGTACGTGAGGTACAGGATGATGCCGGGGAAGAAGCCGGCCTCGAACACGCCGAGCAGGAAGCGCAGCACGTAGAACTGCGTCGGCGTCTGCACGAACATCATCGCCGCGGCGACGATGCCCCAGCAGAACATGATGCGCAGCAGCGTTTTGCGCGCGCCGATCCTTTCGAGCAGCAAGTTGCTTGGCACTTCGAACAGGAAGTAGCCGATGAAGAAGATGCCGGCGCCCAGGCCGTACACCGCATCGCTGAACGTCAGCACCTGCTTCATCTGCAGTTGCGCGTAGCCGATGTTGATGCGGTCGAGGTAGGCGACCATGTAGCAGACGATCAGCAGCGGAACGATCCGCCAGCTGACCTTCGAGTACAGCGCGTCGACGACGTTGTCCTTCGGGAGCAAAGCCTGCGTTTCTGGTGCATGCGCCAGGTGGGTGTTCATCGATGTCTCCGGTGGTGTTGTCGATGGCGTGAAACTGCCATCGAGTGCCTGAGACTTTATCGGCGACGCCGTATGCGCGGGTTCGGAATGCCGGGCTGTCGCCCGCCGGGGCTTGCGCGCCTACTTCCGCCCTGTAAAGGCTTCATCTCAAGGCGTTGCGCCGGTCGAAACTCAAGGTTATTGGCGAGGCGCTTGTTCGGATTTGGCGGGCGACCTAGAGGCAAGCCCCGAGGCGCTGGGGCAGCGACGGCGCCGACAGCGCCAACTGACACTGGCGCTCGAGCTCCACAGCCCACGCCCTGGCTGTCGCCTCATCGGCATTCACCAGCAGCAGATAGCGCCTGCCGCCAAAGGCCGAAAGGAACAGCGTGTGCACCGTGCGCGCGGACAGCGGCTGCGGCAAATCGGCGCAGGCGTTCAGCGCCTTCGACCAGACCGCGAAGATCTCGTCATGCACACGTCGGTGGTGCTTGGGCTCGGCGATCTGGTGCTCGAGGCCGAGCATCTTGGCGTCGTAGTAAGACACCTCCGGCGCGTCGATGCCGAGCGTCAGCCGCAACAGATGGTGCAAGCGTTCCTGCCAGGGCGCATCGACGGCCTGCACGACCTGCTTTTCGATGGCTGCGAGCAGCACGTCCATGCTATGGCGCACATAGCCGGACAACAGCGCCTGCTTGTTGGGAAAGTATTCGTACAGCGTGCCGACCGAGATGCCGGTCTCCAGCGCTACGGCGCGGGTGGTAAGCCGCTCCCAGCCTTGCGCCTGCCAAATCCGAACAAAGGCGTCGTAGATGGCCTGCACCGTGAAGCGTGCGCGCTCCTGTGAAGGGCGCTTCAGTGGCTTGGCACGGGGCGCGCTTACCGGTGCGTGAGCGACCTGGCGCATTCCGAACCCACGATAAGCCGGCCCCCACTACAGTGAAGCCACTGACCCTTGACGACGAAGCGAAACACAACCATGAATGACACAACGATCTCCATCACGAGGCTGCTCACCGACAAGGTGGCATTGAACCACAGCCGCATCGACGCGCGGGCCATGCCCCTACCGCTGGCGCAGGGCGAGGCCTTGCTCAAGATCTCGCGCGTGGCGATCACCACCAACAACATCACCTACGCCGCTTTCGGCGACGCGATGCAGTACTGGGACTTCTTTCCGACGAACGACGATGCGTGGGGCCACATGCCTGTGTGGGGTTTTGCCGATGTCGTCGCCTCCACCGTGTCCGGCGTGGAGGTCGGCGAGCGCTTCTACGGCTACTTTCCGATCGCAAGCCACCTGAACGTGGTGCCGCAGCGAGTGACGGCGCGCGGCTTCTACGACGGCGCCGAACACCGCAAGCTGCTCACCTCGGCCTACAACCAATACACGCGCTGCAGTCAGGACGCGGCGTACCTGCCACAACGCGAAGACCATCAGATGGTTGTGCGGCCGCTGTTCATCACCTCGTTCATGTTGGCCGACTTTCTGCAGGACAACGCGTACTTCGGCGCCAGGCAACTGATCGTTTCCAGCGCGTCGAGCAAGACGGCTTATGGCACTGCATTCTGCCTCCAAGGCGAGCGCGACATCGAGCTGTGCGCGCTCACCTCCGAGCGCAACGCCGCTTTCGTCGAAGGCCTCGGTTGCTATCGGCAGACGACGACCTACGACGCATTGGGTTCGATTCGGCGCGACGTGCCCACGCTGTATGTGGACTTTTCAGGTGACGAGCCGCTGCGCGAGCGCGTGCACCACCACTTCGGCGACGCGCTGGTCTACGACTGCTTTGCCGGGTCGGCACAGAACACCAACTTCCTGCGCGACACCGACCTGCCCGGTCCGGCGCCGAAGTTCTTTTTCGCGCCGGTGCAGATCAAGAAGCGGAACGCCGACTGGGGACACGCGCTTTTCAACCAGAACTTCAACGCTGCGCAACTCGGCTTCGTCGAGCGCATCGCCGACCGCGCACGGCCGTGGATGAAGGTGGTCGAGAACAGGGGCTACGCAGCGGCGCAAGGACTGATCGCAAAGCTGCATGCGGGCGGCGCCGATCCGCGGGAGGGACACGTGGTGGTGCTGGGGGACTAGACTCGCGGATGGACCGGGAGCGACGCAACATGGGTAGTCGTTGCCGCTGCGAGCCCCCAGACTCACAAGGGCGTCGGTCCAATCTGCCCCGACCGGCCGGCGCTAGCCAGTCAGCCCTGACCGTGGGGCTCGCCAAGGCAGGCATCCTCGCCAGAGGGCGAGCTGTCCGTTGATTCAGTGTGAGCGGTGGCCCTTCCTCGCCGGCGACTTCGCCTGCTGCCGGATCGTGGCCGTAGCACTGGCGAGAAATTTCTCCAGGGCCAGCGGCATCATGCTCGGATTCCATGCCAGAAGCGCCGGCGCGGTCGCGGGGGTCCCAGCCAGGGGAATGAATCGGACACCACCGATGTTCGTGCGCGATAGCGATTGCGGGACCAGCGCAATTCCACATCCGTCGGCGACCATTGCCACCACGGTCATCCAGATGCGCGCCTGGTGCACGGTACGCGGGTGGAGCCATGGGCCAGCTCAACGTGCTCGGCGTGTCGGCGAGTAACTCTCGTGGTGTAAGGAGGTACCTGCGGCGAAGATAGGCTGGATGTCTGCGCCTCTCCCCGTTTGTTGTTTGTTCCTCCTCGCTTCCTTATCTGCTCCCTCGTGGTCGCAAGCGGTGAATCGAGCCCAGCTTGAAGCATCCGCGTCGATCCTGCTGCGTGACGTCGCTGCCGAGCTGTGCGTCAGGAGCGCCCGTCCTGCGGATGCTGACCTGAGTCAGATGTCGCCCACCTCTCGGCACCGCTTGAACGACGCAGAGCTGGTGTTCAAAAGCCTCGGCTATGGGCAGGCAACGATCAACGGGACCGATCCGCGCCTGCAGAGTCTGCCGCCCGGCCCGGAGTGCCGCGCGCACGTGATCTCGGCACTATGGCAACACTTCACCGCGTCGGGCCGCCCGAAGGCTACTTCGGAAAGCGAGGGTGCTGCAGCCCTGGAGACGGTCGCCTTGCCCGCCATAGCCGAGCTGCCGCGGCTCCCCACAAGCACGGAAGAGCAGAGGCAGTCGTCCACGCCAAGCAGGCCACGGCGGCAAGCCTCCCAGCAGCTGCCGAGCCTCAGCGTCGCGCCCAATCTTGGATCGGAGGCAAGCGGGCCATTGGATGCTGTGACGCCCGCGCCGGCGCCCGTTGCGGCGGAGAGCGGGGCGCCCAGCGGGCCATTTGCCGCAGAAGGCGCGAGCGGTGGCGGGACTGGGTCTGCACCGCTTCCAGCGGAGCCCTCGGGCGCCCGGTTGCCGTTCGCTATGAGGCACCTGGGATGGGTAGGCGTGGTTCTCATGCTGCTAGCCACCGCGTTCGGAGGTCTGTGGCTGCGGCGGCGGAAGAAGGTCACGAGTGCCGATTTGGCGCGCCGGCGTCTGCGCCCCGCCTGAGCAGCTTGATTTCACAGTTTGTGCCCGCGTTCCCGTTTCCAAGAGATGCCGAAGTCTTGAAGGGCAGTCCGGCAATAGTTGCCGGGAGGACGCCACGAATCCAGTAGCACGAGAACGACGCCCGCGCCCGTACCCACGCCCTACGCAGCGAAGCGAGCGAGGAAGGTCCGGCCAATGCCCGCCGTGTTACGAGGCCAGGCACAGCGCACAGGGCGAGAAAAAGCCGCCGATCGGCGGCTTTGGCGCCCCTGGATGGAGCGAGCTCCGAAAGGCCTAGCCCTTCTGACCTTGCCCTGGCTGCTGAGGTGTTGTCGGGCTACCCTGGCCGGGCTGCTGCCGTCCGGGATTGTTCTGCTCTTGCTGACCCGGCTGAGTTGGTTGGTTCCCCGGTTGATTTGGGTTGTTCTGGCCTGGCTGATTTGCCATGGTTGTCTCCTTCAATGTGCAGAGCGACATCGCTCCAAGACCAATCTAGGCCGCTCGCTCGGTGATGGTGTAGCCCCGTGCCGGGTCAGCCCGTAGGACCCGATGGAGATTGTTTGCTATTCGGATCCGAGTTGCGACGCCATCCAGCGCGTGACGGTGGCCGATCTGGCGCGGCATGCGACGTCCGACGTATATTGAAGGCGATGGTGGTGACGCAGCGATGCCTGCGTTGGGTTGAGCGCACGCCCGCCCTTGTCGTCCTATGGCGCGCACATCCGCTTCGCGTGCTCGCCGGGATGGCCCGCCGGCGGTGCGGCTCTGGGCTGCCGCGTGATTGATGCCAGAGGATGCAATGATGAAAAAGAGAAAGGATGAACCGCCCGAGCAGCGAACGCCGCCTGCACAGGTGGCAGCCGCCGCCCTCACGGCAGAGCGTGCGCTCGAGTTGCTTTGGCAGCAGGCACCCGACTTCGCCTTCGTTCTCATGGATCGAACGGGCTCGGTGATAGGCTGGCGAGCCGCTTCCGAAAAGATTTTTGGGTACTCGGAAACTGAGATGCTGGGGGGCGCCGTCGATATCCTTTTTACGGAGGAAGACCGTGCGCTTGGTCTCCCGCAGCTGGAGCGGGAGGTCGCCTTGTCGGCGCAGCGGTCCGAGGACGATCGCTGGCACGTACGCAAGGACGGTACGCGTATCTGGGTGTTCGGCAGTCTGATCGCCCTGCGAGAGGCAGACCGGCACGTCGGCTTTGCGAAGGTGATGAGCGATCGAACCAACCTGCGGGCGCAACTGGAAACCCTGGGAAACAGGCTTGATAGCGCGCACGACGCACTACGAGGAAGGGATGCATTCTTCGGGCGAGTGACGCACGAGATCAGAAACGCGCTCGGCCCCATCCGCAACGCCACCGACCTCGTCGAACGCAAGGGACTGCTCACCGGCGAGCTGGAAGTGCCATTCGGCATCGTGAGGCGCCAAGTCGTCCAGATGGCAAGAATGCTGGAGGACCTGGCGGAAGTAGTTCGCTTCGGCGCGGGCAAGCTCCAGCTTGTGATGCAGAGCTTTGATCTCGGCGCTGAACTGGTCGAGATCGCAGCGACGGTGGCGCAGGACGCTGAAAGCAGGAACCAGACGATCGCTGTCCTGGTGCCGCCGGCGCCATTGCCGATCGTCGCCGACAAGGCGCGTGTCCATCAGATCGTCTTCAATCTGCTACACAACGCCATCAAGTACACCCCGCCCGGGGGACGCATCTGGCTGCAATGCACGGCCGAAGCTGACCATGCCGTGATCAAGGTCGAAGACACAGGGGTTGGAATCGCGCCCTCGTTGCTGCCAAGGATCTTCGAGTTGTTCACCCAAGAGGATCCCCACCAATCAGGGGGAGGCTTCGGCGTCGGCCTGTCGCTCGTCAAGGATCTGGTCGACGCACATCGGGGCTTTGTCGAAGTCAGATGCGACGGCAAGCATCGAGGCAGCGAGTTCACGGTCAGGCTGCCGCTTCGCCCGGTTCTCGATCGCGCCGAAGAATGAAGTCCGTGACTGGAGCTTGTTGCGCTGCACGCGCCGGCGTGACAGCGGCGCCATGCGCTGGCCCGATGTCTCGCTCGGCAAGCTTCGGGAATGACGAAAGGCCCTCCGCCAACTTTCGTTCGTCCGGAGGGCCCCCCGCAGTTTCGGATTGCCGCTGAGGGTGTTGCCGAAACTGTGTGGTGATTTTCTGATCGAAAGCCCAGTCGCTCCATTGGCCATGCGCCCTAGTTCAAGTGGGAGAAGTCCTTCACACGTAGCGGGCGGCGGCATCGCGACCCCTGCAGCCACCTCACGCCTGGGTGAAGGGTCGATGTCCGTCTTGAAGTGGAGGATTCCACCTTCGCTTCGCCGACGGGCGGTCCCCTGCAATACGGCGTCGTCCATCACAAGGAGTCATGACATGTCCCTGGATCTGCTCAGGCAGATTGCAGCATCGCGTCTGCCCCTCACCTTCCATCGCCCCGAGGACGTTGACCAGGTGCGCTTGCTGCGCACGGCCGGCCTCGTGATCGCCACGGTTCCGGCACTTTGCGATCCGCTCACCCTGTCCGGGAAGTCGACGGTCGCCCAGGTTCTGGCCATGACGCAGAAGGGCCTTGAAGAACTCGCCGCCTTTCGCTACCCGAGCGCCCCGAAGGACGAATCAAAACCCTGGCTGAGCGCCAGGATCGCAGCGCTGTTGAGCGCCCAGGGCAGGTACCCCGGCGATCGTCCGCGCGCCTAGGCGAACGAAGTCAGGGCAATATGCTGCCGCAGCGTGCGGACAAGGCGATTCAGTCGTGAATCGTTGCGGGGTGTTCGCGGGCTTTGCTCCCCGAATGTTGTCGCACGACGGCAGGGGTGGTCTCGCGTTAGCAATAGGCCATTGAGTGGAAGCGCACTGGCAGGCACGGGTCTAACCTCTACACGAAGACGCGGTTCAATGGCGGAGGTGATCGATGCTCAAGCTGGTACTTGTGCTGCTTATGCTGCTCGGCGGTGCCGACGCTCTCGCCTTGGCCAAGGCAGCGCCGCCCACGGCCGACCAGAAAGGCTCACAGGACAGCCCTCTGCTGAAGCGCTATGAGGGCGCGTACATCGTCAGCTTCGAGCAGAAGCGCTTTGCCGAATTCACGTTGCCGCTGTCTGCGCTGGAAGAGGTTCCGGACAAACGCGATCAGAAGAACAATCGCCTTCACGAGCCGAAAAACCGAAAGGCACTGGAGGGCGCGTACACGCGCCTTGTGTACATCGTTCCTGTGGGCCGATCGCCGCTGGAGGTATCGCGGAACTACCGCGAGGAGATCCAGTCCAGGGGCGGTCAGATTCTGTTCGAGTGCAAGGACGCCGACTGCGGCGGCGATCCGAAGCGAAGCATCGCCGGCGGCGGTGGCCGGATGAGCCTCGCCATGTACCTGTACCCCGCGTCGCGGGTGACCAACGAGTACGGTTCCAACGGGCATTGCGCCATGACCGAGCACATCGCCGACCAGCGCTACCTCTCGGCGGAGGTGCAGAACGCTGGCGCGCACATCTCTGTGCTCACCTATACGTTGGTCGCGCCGGACCGCAATGATGTGTGCAACGGCGTCAACGAGCGCACGGTGGCCGTGGTCGACATCGTCGAGGCCAAGGCCCGCGAGCAAAGAATGGTGACAGTCCAAGCCTCGGAGATGGCGACGGCGATTGCTGGCACGGGGCGCGTGGCCCTTTACGGCATCTTCTTCGACTTCAACAAGGCCGACGTGAAGCCGGAATCGGATGCGACGCTGGAGCAAATCGCCAAGCTACTGAAGGACAACGCAGCGCTTAGGCTGCTCGTCGTCGGGCATACCGACAACGTGGGCGGCTTCGCATCCAACATGGATTTGTCGCAACGGCGCGCCGCGGCCGTCGTCGCCACACTGGTCCAGCGCGGTGTCGCCAGGGAGCGACTTGCGCCACACGGCGTGTCGTTTGCCAGCCCTGTCGCCTCCAACAAGACCGATGAAGGCCGCGCCAGGAATCGTCGCGTGGAATTGGTCGAGAACTGACGCGCGCAATTGCAGCTGGTGGTTGCGCTGAGGCCTGAAGGCGCAGTGGTCACCGGCGCAGGGTCAGCTCCTATAAAACGCCACGCATCACGAGCGCACCCAAGGTACGACGCGCGCCATGTCGGCCAGAAACTCCTCGCGCCGCGCGCGCTTCCTCTTCATCGCGTACTCGGCGCCGGCAAAGCTGCGTTGGTTCATCTCGGTGCTTGCATCTGAATGTCTGATTGGCCGATCTGAGCTGTCGGCCGCGTTCTGCCCTGCCCTGCGTTCCCCGTGCCTGCGCCTGTGCGACGCATGGCACGCCCAGACCAGACCGTCACGCGGGATCGTCGCCCTCGCCGCGGGCGCACATGTGCAGCATCCAACGGCCGCTTCCGGGCCCCGTTGCCGTCCGCTGTAGGCCCGGTTCGGGCCCTAAACGGAAGTTCGCGCTTCTTCAAAGCGGACTTTGAAGATGGCCTAGACAACGTCGCATCTGACAGCTTCAGCGCGCTATTGAACTAGTAGCGATTGGCCTCACACAGGCTTCGGCGCTGGCGGCTTCGAATTGCCACCACTTCGCCGCTTGGCTATCTGGGTAGTGATGTACTCCTTCTGCTTGGGCCAGGATTCAAAGGACCGAACTGCTTCCTCTTGGCCACTTGCAGCTGCTTTGCGAAACCACTCCTCTGCTTCCTCCAAGTACGTTGGGTCCAAGCGGTTCAGGCTGCGATCGCACAGCATCGTTCCATAGGCATTCTGGGCCTCCGGATCTCCTGCCACCGCCTGCAACAGGATCTTTGCAATCGCACCTTGCAATTCCGGTGAATCCATTCCGGCTTGGTTGCTGCGATAGACGGCCAAAGAGGCGTGCGTATCTGCCAATCCACCGAGTACCGCCTCCCCAATCACTGCGACAACCACGCTGTGCTTGTCGACCGGAAGACGATCTAGAGGCAGCTCAAGCAACCTGAACGGCGACGGCACGTCGCCGATGAGCTGACGCCAGAGGCGCATGTCATTGGCGGCCTCATCGACCTCGACGAGAATGCTATGCAGCTTGGTTGTCATCTGCAGCTCCTTGAACAATCGATCTTGCAGGCACGAGAGTGAGCCGCCGCACCCAGCAGGCAGCGCGCCAACCTGCCTTTGCTCGAGTCACCGTGGGTGCAAGACTGGAGGATCGTGACGAACTTCCGATCTTGGCCGGATTCTGCCTCGCCGCCCACGAGGCGTCAGGTCCCGGAGCGAACATGACCAACCCGTCAAAGGCGGTGTAGGCGCCGTACCGACTCGAGAGCGGCTTGGCCATCGAGCGCCACAGTTCTGTCTCTCCGCGCAGATAGGCTGCTGCTGTTCTCGGCGAGCCCGATGGTGTCCCCTGTCGCAAGGACTGCGAACGCTGCGGCCTCCATGCGCATGCGCTCCGGGTCTGTCCAACTCGAGAAGTGCAAGTGCTGGTACACGGTGGTGGCTCCGACCTGGTGCAGCACCGGAAGCGCCTGCGCAGACGTTCGCTGGCGACCGACCCAGCGGAAGCGGGCGCTCTGCCGCATCAGTTCAACCACGCTCCTTGAAAGGAAGATATGCCGACGCCGGCCACTCATTACGAGCGCATTCAGCGCGTCCAGGTGGTCTGGATCGAGATCCTTGACTTCTAAGTTGCTGCGGCCCACCGTGGGCAGGTGCAGAAGCTCGATGAAGGACACGCGCGCCGCGTCCTCAGGCTTGAATCCCACCCGTGCAAACTTCTGGTGGTAGCGGCGGCCATCGCCGCGATAGCTGGGAAGCAGGAACGGATGGTGCACCCGATGGCGCTGCCAGAAGGCCACGCCGTCATCGTGGTACTCCACAATGCTTCCAAACGCTGGGGCGCGCTCGAGGTCGGCCGCATAGTTCGCATCCAACCCGACGAAGAGGAATTCCGCGTTTTCAGGCTGCCCACCCTGAAAGGGCCTCTTCCTGAACAAGGCCTGCAGTTTCGCGCTGGGATGAGGCTGATACATGCGCCGACGCTACTCGGCCGCCAGCGTGCACGCAATAGCTCAAATGTCACGGCCGCGTCCGCGAAAGGCCTGGTTCTGGCCGCCTGCGGGCCTATGGCGCCGCCATGACGCACCGGGAATGGTCGTAGTCCCAAGAACCTCCGCGGTCCAGGCAGCTATCAATGGAAAGCTCGCGGCCCAGCCACACTCCCGCAGCCGTCAGAGCGATGGCTGCAAGCAAGGCGATTCCAATCCGCGAACGTAGGCTCATGACGAAGGTCTGCAGTTGGCCCGCATCCTGCCACATCCTCGCGACGGCGCAGGCGGTCTAGGGTTTTCCGACAATAGTGCGCTTCTGTGAAACCACGCGCAGGAGAAGTCATGCTTGGCTCGACCTCTAACGCCTAAGTTTGCCGAAAAAAGCTTCCACACACGATGAACAAATTGTTGCCGAGGGCGCTGGAAACAGCGCGTCAACCTCATAGGAGAACTGCCCACAGAAACTGCAGATATCCCTAGGGTACTTCTGCGCAAGCCAGAGCTTGGCGGTCTTCTCCGATGTGTTTACGTCGACCCATTTGCTGGAGATTCCTTCGTAGCAACGCTCAACCTCCTTCTTGGCAGATGTCAGTGACTTCGACCCAGTCACGCCCAGCACTTTCCAGTTTTTGCTGCAGTAAAGGATCAGATAGTCCTTCAGGTCTTTTCGCAAACTCCTACAGATTGCGATTCTTGGCACCCGCCCGAGGAGTTTGTCCCCGACGAAGAGACGCTGCTGTCCTGTGAATCTCACGTCCTTGTCAGCGACGCCATACGCGATCACACGATCGCTGCCGATTGCCGGAGGCGGGGCATTCGTGTCTTGAGAAGGAGTAGGATTCTTTTGCACTTGTGGGGCTACTTGCAGTTGTCGTCGCAGTTGCAGTTCACGATTCGCGGGGCGAGCGCTTTTGCCCTCGAATTTACCTGCTGACAACCAGGGCACCCGTCTTCGTCGGCCGGCCGACCGACCGCTTCTGGGCGAATTCTGCGTCTTCCACGAACGGCCGGTTGTGGCCGACTAGCGTCGTCTGCTGTCATTTCCCGTGGCTGAACGGTTCATGCGAAAAGCCGCAACGCGGGCAGACCTTAACGCTCAGGAGCCAAGTGAGCCATGCGGATACCGGCTGCCGTCGCATACCGTGCCAAACCAGAGCGAGCCGACATGCTGGGCATCGAATCGAGAGAGATGCAGCACCCAAAAGCAGAAAGGCACCCGCAAGGCCCAACAGCCTGATGTTTGTCACGTCGACCCCGACTAGGTTGGCCACCCAGGCTGGCGCGAACTGACACGCCCCAATCAACGCGGCTGCGAACGCGAAAACCCACAGCCTCCATTGCTGCGGTCTGACGAGGGTATTGTTCACAACTTGAAGGGTTAACGGGAAGGTCCGGTTGTGGCCGCATTTTGCCCGTCGGCAGGAGGCCGGAAAATTGACGCAAGCATGCGCTCAGTCCAGACCGGCTTTGGACTGCATCCCAGCCTTCCGAAGCAGCGACACCACCGCCGTCGAGTCTGTCGGCAAGGTATCGACCGCATCTCCCCAGGGCACCGGTTCGCGAATCACAACCCAGTAGGGATGGTCGGTCAGGCCTTCATCATCGGCATCGCATACCTCTATCGAGGCATTCATCCCGAAGCCGAGGAAGTAGTGACCGTCTGGCGGATAGTTGGAACTGAACCGTTCCTCAAACCTGGTAACGCCTAGCGCGGAAAAGACGAGAGCGGCCTGCGATTTCAGGTCCGCAGCGCGTGCATGGCGGGCTACCGACAGCGTTTTATGCATGGCTTCCAATGTCCGCTATTCGTTGAATTCGGAGACGCTGCCGACCGGCCGGTATTGGCCGCATTCTGACTCACGGCAGTGCCACTCACCGCAGGACCAAGTTGCCATCAACCAGGTCGAACGCCTCGCCATTCACCGCAGTAATCGCACCCTCATAGAGCAGGTCGAGCTTGTGCTCTGGGTCCCAGTGCGGGTTGACATACACGGTGGCGACGAGTTCGGAGTCCACCACGGGAGATTGACAGCCATGTCGCCGATGGAGGTGTGAACAATCGGATTCGATAACCAAGGGTTCATGGCGAGGAGGAAAAAGTCTGGGTCCAGGAAGAAATTCTGACTGAGACCGGGACGTTCGGTTTTGGCCGATTGTTGTTCGAGACCTGGTCAGTGCGCACGCGCTTCGGGAGTCGAGGTTGACCGTCCGGTGTTGGCCGTCATCAGCCTTGTTGACTGCCTATCGCCGCTTTCCAGTTCAACAAGTGACCGGCCGCCGTCCGGTCATGGTCCGGGTTCGCCGACAAACCCATGCGCTCGGTCGCTATGCGGCTAGGAACTCGGCAAGTTCCTCTTCGTTGCTTCCGTTCCTGAGCATCCCAAAAACATCGGGCAGATAGCCGTGATACTCATCTCGCGCCTGAGGGATGCTGGCGACCCCGATGGGGTCCCACAGGTAGTGCAGTACCTCGTCCACGGCGCGATAGAGCGCGAGGTCGGGTGAGCTTAGTCGACTCATGTTGAGGTCCGCTTTCTTGAATTCTGCCGCGATTCTGGAGGACCGCTCCTGGCCGCTAGCAGCGGTCGCTCAAATTATGAATCGACCTTCCTCGCTGTCGTAGAACCGGGCGGCCAGGGCCGTGCACAGTTTGTTCAGCATCGCAACCGCCGCCTCATCGAATACTCCTGATGCGGTGACGGACATCGGCGGCTCGTCATCGCCGACTTCAAGCTCCAAGGCAATGCCCTTGGGACGCAGGTCGAACCGCTGTGATTTCGTCGTGACCCCCGTCAGCTCGTGGATGACAGCATGGACATGAGGCCTCGTGCCCAACGGCTGCGGCAGCCAGTCGGCATCGAGCTCCTCGACTTCCTGCGATGCACGAACGATGACGCCGATGCTGCTCATATGTGGAACTTGGTGGTGAAACTGGAGGTGCTCCGCGAAGGTCTGGTCTTGGCCGGAAACGGCTGGCTGCGATTGTCGACCGTCGCTCGGTCAGTGCGCACGCGCTTCGACGTGACCGCGGTGCGCTCCCGCCCCCGCTCCGCCCTCCCCTGCCCTGCCCATCTGGATGCGCCGTTCATCCTTGCGCGCGACCTCGGCCGCACATAGCATCGACAGCGCTTCGCGCAGATTCAGCTCCGCACGCCCCGCCTGGTCCAGCAGCCACGAGAAGCTTGGCCACACGAGCGATGCCATCGAATGGTCGTACAAGGCGCTTTCCGTGGCGCCAAGCCTCGTTGATGTCATGGGGCGCCTGGCCAGCCTTCTGCTCAAGACGAATCGGCCTTACGAGGCGCTGTCTCTGCTGCAGGCCTACGACAACCAGCTGGAAGCAAAGGGCGTGCGGCCCTACTTCGTGGCGCAGCGGATTTCAATTGAGACAGCCATCGATCAAGCCGAACCGGAGAAGAACGTGGAGCGCTCGGCGTTGCGCCTGCCTGCCTTCAGTGGCCACTTCTTCGCGCCGGTGACCCTTGGCTCGAGCAAGCCGCGGGCCTTCATGGTCGACACCGGTGCCAGCCGGACCAGCCTGAGCGACACGATACTGCGTGAGACGAAGGCGGTCTATCGGGTGACCGAGCCGCAGGTGAAGATGAGGACGGCCGACGGCAGAGTGGCGCTGGCGAGAGGCATCGTCATCGAATCCATGAGGGTGGGCCCGTTTGAACTCAAGAACGTGCCGGCAATCGCCTGCGCTGAGTGCGCCTCGCTGCTGGGCCAGGCGAGCCTGGCGCACTTCGACATGCAATCGGCGCGTGCGCAAGGGGTAGAGTTTCTGCTGCTAGCGCGTCGCGGGCCACAGTAAGTGGCCCATACAGCAGGTACCCCCATCCGGCGCAATGTACGCGGGCCCGAGGGCATGAACGGCTTACGGACGCCAAACTGGAGGACGACTGCGACCGTCCGCTCTGGTAAGGGTAGCGCACGCGCTTCGAGACCCGGCTCCGACCGCGGCGCGAATTTCAGATCGGCCGGCGACCGACAGTCTTTCGTCCTCAACAGCAGAAAGGCGGCCGTCAGCCATAGCTGGCTAGCGGCAAAGGCGCAGCACGAGAGAACAGTTCAAATTTATAACTATCATGGGGCATGGTCACGGGCAAAATGAGCAACAGAACGACGGGCACGCTACAGATGATTGCGGCCATGCTGATCTCCGGAACCATCGGCTGGTTCGTCGTGCGCTCCGGACAGCCGGTCATCGAGCTGTTGTTCTGGCGCTGTGTCTTCGGGGCGGCGACATTGCTGGTCGTTTGTACCCTCACTGGATCACTGTCGGGCAAGTTCACCCTCAAACACCTGGGCTGGGCGACTCTCGGCGGCGCCGCCATCGTGCTCAACTGGCTGCTGATCTTTGAGTCGTTCTCCCGGGCCTCGATCTCCGTGGCCATCGCGGTCTACAACACGCAGCCGTTCATGCTGGTCGCCCTCGGCGCGATCTTCTTCTCCGAGCGCATAACTGCGACGAAGCTCATGTGGCTCGGCATCGCTTTCGCCGGCGTGCTGCTCATCGTGCAGGCGAGGCCCTCGACGGCGGCCTACGCCGGCGCCGACGCCGCCTACATTTCCGGCGTCCTCATGGCGCTCGGCGCGGCGTTCCTCTACGCCATCGCGGCGATCGTGACGAAGAAACTCGGCGATATGCCGCCGCACCTCATCGCATTGATCCATGTTTGTGTGGGCACCGTCATGCTTGCGCCCTTCGCAGACTTGGCTAACCTTCCGACCGACTCCCGTGCATGGGCCGATTTCGTGGTGATGGGCGCGGTGTATACCGGCTTGGTCTTCGCGCTTCTGTACGGCGCGATCCAGAAACTGCCAACGCACTCCGTGGGCGCACTGTCCTTTCTTTATCCGATCTTTGCCATGGTGGTGGACTTCGTGGCTTTCGATCACAAGCTCAAGCCGTTGCAATTGGTCGGCTCGGCGGCCATCTTGATCGCAGCCGCTGGAATGAACCTCGGGTGGAGGTTTCAAGAAGCCGTCGTCGACTGAGTGCTTGGCCGACCGTGACAAGCGTGGGAGCCGATTGCCCCGCCAGCAGCGCGACCGAGCGCCATCTACCGAGCGCGGGACAGTTCCGCCCAAGATTCCTGGAACTGCTTTTCGTGGTGCGATCGCGACAAGGTTATATCTCATAACAAATTCTGTAGGGGCGAGTGTGAGGATGTCACGTTTCGCGGCATCGACGGAACAGCTCAGGAAGCCCGATCTCCTAAAGTCGCGGCGTGTCCATGCTTGTACTTCGCAATATTGCCTCGCAAGAGCTTCCGGTCATGATCGGCGGTGCCAGCAATGTCGACGGCGTTCGCATTCTCGTTGCGGCCGGCTTGGTTAAGGCGACGATCCCTCGCCCCGAGCGCGGCTTGAACGGCTACGAGCAGTTGCCCGCCTTGGTGACCGAGATCACAGGAATGGGACGAACAATGCTGCGGCGATTCCCAGGGTCCTGATGTTAGGAACTCTGCTTCTTCTGCTTGTCGGCGCCGGAGCCTTGTGGCTTGTGTGCATATTCGCATATTCGGCATCGGTATGCTCGTTTCATTCCTCGCCCTCGCCGCCGCTGCGGTCCTGCTAACGACTGGGCGGTCGCGACCAGACGAAGCGAGGCAGAGCGCTCGGCCGACCAGCTGTCACACGGTCCATTGAGACGCTCCTTACCCAGTGCTCGAACGGACCCACGCGATGGCAAAACGCCGTGCCGTGGCGCACCAGCGCGGCCAGCGGCATGGGCGTGAGATAGGACTGCAGCCTCGACCCCGCGATAAGGCCCAGGTCCGGCTCGCCCGCCGCTCCGCCGAATGGCATAGGCGACGATTCGACGGAAGACAGCGACGTCCACCATGCACTAGCCGTCCTGCCAAGTCAGGCCTGCATCGGAAAGAACGAGCGGTGGTGAGCGGTCTTGGCCCATCGGCTCCCGAACACCTTAGAACGGTTTGTTAGAGGATTCCGCGGTGGCCGCCGGCCTGGGGCCGCATCGTCCATTATTTGGCTGCGCCGACGGGCGCGTCCCCGATTGACGACTCCCGCTTGCGTGGCTGCTGTTTGTAGTCGAAACTGGCGCAGAATGAATGCTTTCGTGTTCTTTCCTATGCCGCTCAAGGTGATGAGGGAGATTCGACTGCGTTGGGTCGCAGGGGAGGAGCACATCGCGGCGGAAAGCGCGCCAAGGCGCCCGTGCGGAGGGTTGTGGCATCCCGATACCCCAGAGAATCGGGAGGCGCTGCAGAAAATCCTGGACGCCGCTATAGAGGCCTACGGTCCTGGTTCGCATTGGATCGAGGAGCGGGAGGCCTGAGGCCGTATGAAGCTCAATGAATTGATCGCCCTGCTGAGCCGAGCCGGAGCCCGCGGTCCGATCAGCGGCCCAGAGAAGGCGTGGATCGTGCCGTCGACCGCGGTGAGCACCCTGGCCGACCTGCTCGAAGGACCGCTGCTTCCTTCGGCCGATCACAAGGAAGTGGAGTTGCTCAACGTCGACGCCGCCGCCCTGCACGGCGTGTTCAGCCAGGCCGAGTTGAAAGAGATCCTGGTGCGCATGAAGGCTCTGGGGAAGGCCCACTGACGATGGTCACGAGCATGCGATGCGTCACATGCTTGGGGTCAGGCTGGGTCTGCGAAGACCACCCTGGCCGCCCCTCCGATGTGGTCACCGAGGGAGGCTGTGACTGCGGCGGCGCGGCAGCACCGTGCACATGCAACCCCGATGCCATCTTCGAAGGCTGGCTGGAGGTGTTCGCGTCGACCGATCCCGACCTGGTGAGATGGCGGGCCCACTGAGCAAACCCCCACCGCGGGCGACGCGGTTGGGCGTTCCGTGACATTCCTCCTGTGGTGCGCGAGCCCGAAAATTGCATACTGACCTTGTGGCAATTTCGCACTTGCAGGATGAACGCACCCGCCTCTTTCGAGATCCCGCCGAGCGCACCGCCCGAATGGACCATGAAGGTGGGGTTCGAGCAAACGGCGGATGGCACCCTCTACTTCGCCGATGTGGTGCGCGGCGGCCAGGCCATGTGCCGGATAGCGCTCGCTGGCCGGGTGTCCGATGAAGCGGCGGCCCACAAGGCGCTGGAAGTCAAGGCGCGAACTTGGATCGATGAGTTTTTGCACCGAGAGGGGCAATCCAGTTCCGCAGAGGACCAACCGCTCGTGCTGCGCGAGAACTGAATTCAAGCGCCCGCCGGCGAGCTAAAACAGAGTAGGCTCTTCGGCGGCCGGCGGCTCCTTCGGTCTGGCCCGCTCCGGTTTGGGTTTCGGCGCCCGCGGCGGATCGGGCGGCGCTGGGCCGGCGTCGAAGATCTCGGCCGACGCGAGCCTGAGCAGCACTTGCGCCTGGTCGACCGTGCCCTCCAGCCACTGGTCGAAGTCGCCGGCCTCGATCGGGATGACCGAACGCTTGTCCTGAAGCTCGAGCGGCAGCTTCTCCTTCGTCTTCGAGTCCAGCTCGGGCTTGTGCATGTGGCCCATGAGCGGATGCGCGTCCGCGTTGATGGTGAGCATCGTGTAGCTCTCATGCGCCTCGCCCGTGGCTTTGTCGGTCCAGACGCTCCACAGGCCAGCCAGCCCCCAGGGCTGCCCGTCGGCGCGGCGGAAGCGCCACCACTCGCACCTTGGGAACGGTTGTTCGTGAGGGCCCCAATACGGCTCGTCGAAGCTCACGGCCGGGATGATGCAGCGCTGGCCACGTTTCCACGGATCCTTGTAGCTGGCCTTCTCCGCGAGCTCCTCGCTGCGGGCGTTGTTCGTCGGGTAGGCGAGCTTCGGCTCCTTGGCGAACCAGGGGATCAGGCCCCACTGCCCCACCACCAGCTCGCGCTCGTAGCCGGTGGCATCGCGACGGCGGCGGATGAAGGGGCCAGGTGCCCTGGGGAACACGTCGCGCGGCCACAGCGGGGTTTGGCGGGCACCGATGTGCCAAAAACGCTCGATCTCCTTGTTGTCCGGGCTTTCGTACCGATTGCACATGGCCGGAATGTAGCGGCTCAGAAGGGCAACGGGCGGACCGGGCCGAGCC
>NZ_JBDGIO010000021.1:0-106545 GCF_057657375.1 Variovorax sp. Soil_C_12
CATCGTGGCACTTTGTTGCCGGCAGCCGCAATACGCAGCGGCTTAATCGGGACGGGGAAGTCCCTTCCATTCGATAACTCCTGACCGCTGGCGTTGCGTGCAGGCAGCCGGCATCATCGCGACATGATCCCCGAACTCCATATCAGCAAGATCGAGCCGAGCGTCTACGAAGCGAGGCTGTCGACCGGCAGCAGCCACGACATCACTGAGCCGACGTTCCACGGCACCATCGCGGCGGCTTTACTGCATGTCGGACAGGACGTTCCCGACGATCTTGCGCACTTTGTGGACGTGCACTACGGAGGGGGTTCACTCGGCACCACCGCGCTCACGCGGCTGGCTTCAGAGCCGGAGGCGATCGCTGATCGTCTTGTCGCCCTGGCCGCGGCGATTCACCAGTCAGAGGAAGAATTGGCTCATGGCCGATCGACTCGCGCGTCGGCGGATTCCGCGAGGAAGTATCGGTTAGGTGTCGGTCCCCGCGTGCGCTGATCATCGGCACTAAGGCGGGATTGAGCTTGGCGCGCGTTGACTGCTATTCCCGGGTCAGCTCGGGTACGAGCTGGAACAGTTTTTCCCTATATTCGTGGGCGTCCTTGCCATAGTGAAGCCTGCGATGGCAGTTGGGGCAGAGCGCAACCGCGTTGGTCACTAGATCAGCGCCTTTATCCGCCAGCTGGTGGACGTGATGAACCTCTAAGAACGGTAGGTCATCGGCAGTGACGAACGGCGCTGGGCCACTACACGCCTCACATTTGCCCGCCGCGCGCGCGAGCACCCAGGCCTTTACGTCGGGATCACGAGCGAAGACAGTCACCGAGGTCACAGATGCCTTCGGTTTGACGGCCCCCTTTGGAGGGGCTGTCGGGAGGCGCTTGAGGCGCTCCCTTACCTCGATCGCCTCAGCCACGCGTGGCGCACTAGGACGCCCCTCAAGTTCCGTAATGAGCCGCTCGATTTGCGCGGCGACCTTCATGCCGACGTTTTTCGCTGGCACCAAGCCCGGTAGCCAGTCTCTCCCCATGAGCGTCAGCACATAGGAGATGTTCTGCATCCTGTACTCGAAGGCCTTGCGCGTCCGTCCGAACCTGTTTGCAAGTTCCCTGTAGACGGGCGCCTTGACCAATGGAGTGCCCCTGCGGCTTCGCTCAGCCATCTCCAGGTAAGCCTCGACGGCTGCACGTAGCTCGGCCTCTGTCCAGTCGGCGCTCATGTTCAACACCCGAGGTTTATGCACCGCCGGAGTATCACCGAGAGCATTCCGGCTGCGGATGCCCGAAGTGTTGCGCGAGCTTCCGCCCGGCGGGGATCGCGACCGCGCTGGTTGCAATGAGGCCTCGGACCAAATTTTGGGCGAGCTTGGGCCTTGACCGACATTGAGAGCAATGCCAGCCTGACCTGCGAATGAGTCGAAGTCAGGACAAGGGCCGCACGTTAGAACAAGTTCTTGATGAAGTTGATCACCATGTCGATCAGATCGTAGAGATCGATCATCATGAAGATCCACTCCAGCAGCTTTTGCAGCTTGCGCATGGCGTAGTCCACGAGGGAGAGCCCGAAGGCGGGCGAAAAAAAACCCCGACCGACGGTCGAGGTTCAGCGAAACAAAAAAGCCCGCGACGGCGAAAACCGTGCGGGCATAAAAAAACCGGCCACTCTTGCGAGTCAGCGGTCGGGGCTTGTCCTAGCGGATAGACTTTTCGACCATGTCGTCGTGACCAGAAACGAAAAAGCCCGCACGCAGCGGGCTACAGAAATTTAGGGCGAGCGAGGCTTAAGCACTTGGCGCCGCCGTCTAGGGCAGATCAACCCGCCCATCTAGAACTCGTATCGCAGGGCAGGTGTATGGAAGCGCCGCAGAGCTAGGCGCAGAAGATTCTGGGGCGACAAGCTCAGCAGCTTGTGCGATCCGAAGGCTCACCCTCAAAGGTCGGGGTCGCTCCTATTTTCACCGGGAGCACTAGGCGTGTGTACGGGCGACGGCAGAGGACTTCGGCGCACCAAACCCCTCCACTGACAAAGCCCTCCTTGCAGAGGGCTCGACTTCTGAGCTTCACCGGCTGCGCCGCCTCCAACATGGACGGGCGACTCCTATGCGTATGCGCTCAGTCGTTGGAGCGATCTTATCAGATTTGCTGGATGCAAACACAGGGATAGAGGTGGCCTCTTTGGACACACCTCTGCATCATCGGGCGGAGCGCAGTTTGGAACCTTGGTCGTGGACATGGCCGGCTACATGCAGCGGCGCGTTCGGTCTATAGCGCGATCGCCGCGGCGACAGGGCGTTCCCGTTCTGCGGCGTCGGATGTGGAACCGAGTCCGTACCAAGTTGAGCGAAGACGCGCTGGCCTGGATTGTGAGCGGTGCATTGTTTGCGGGCATCCTCAGCTTGGATTGGGGCGCGGTGCATTGACGCCGACCGGAGCAGTCTGCGCGAGCACGTCGCGCTAGCGCACACTTTGCCGCTTTCGCGTCTCACTCAGCGCGCTCGACATAGAGGTAGCGCACCAATGTCACGGCGGCAACCATCATCGGCGCCGCAAAAAGGATCCCAATGAGACCGAACAGGATCCCGAACACAAGCGTAGCGACCAGGCTCAACACGGGCGGCAGCGACACTGCCCAGCGCTGGATCAACGGTATCCACAGGTGTCCTTCCACCTGCTGGATGGCGATGCACAGGAGCAGCACGTACATGGCGGTCGTCGGCCCTTGCATGAACGCTACCAGCACCGCGAGGGCGCCGCCGGCCAGCGCCCCGACAAAGGGAATGAACGACAGCAGGCCCGAGATCAGGCCGAGAGAGAACGCAAGCGGCACGCCGAGGGCGAGGAGACCCAGGGCGGTGGAGCTTCCGACAAAGAGCATTGACAACGATTGTCCGAGGAGCCAACGTCGGAGGGCGTCCGCGCTTTGCTCCAATGCGTTCGCGATGACTTCGCGTTTGGCCTTCGGAAAGAGACTCAACAGCCCGTCCTTGTACATGCGGGGATCGGCTGCCAGATAGATGCCCAGGAAGATGATCAACGCGAGGGTTCCCAGGGCGCCGAGCGCGGTGCCGGCGAAGCCGAGCAGCCGAGACCACGGCAGTCCGTCATCCTGCAGACTTACCCAGTATTCGAGAACCGTGACCCCGATGCGGTGGCTTTTTATCCACGCTGTCACCCGTTCGATGGCCGCGGGCAGGCCTTCCCGCAGGCGGCTCAGCTGTTCGGCCAGCGGGTCGCCGAGCCAGGCAACGGTGATCGTGGCTGCAGCAAGGATGAGCAGCAGGCCCGTCATGAATGCGTATCGAGCCGGGATACCAAGACGCTCCAGCTTCGCGGTGAGCGCTCGCAGCGCGACTGCCGCTACGATGCCGCCAAAGAGCAGGACGAAGACGTCAGCCAGCTTCCAGGCAACACCGATGAGCACGACGGTTGCTGCAACGATGAAAACCTGACGGGTGAACGATGACGTGACTTTTGACATCATGCGAAATTGTGTAGTTGTGAAGCGTCGACCGTTTGTTTTTCTTCGCGGCGGCGATGGCAAGGAGGAGGACGAAAGAGCGGCAATCTCGGTGACTTGACCACCGTGGCTCTGTTCAGGCAGAGGGACGCCACCTCCCTGTACACTGGTGGTCCCATGCCACCCCGGGTTGTTGCGCTCCTGCTTGCCATCGTTTTGCTTTGGTCGGGCGTCGCCATGACGGAGCAGCGCTTCGCGCTCGCAGCGCACGGTCCGGCACAAGGCCACAGCCAGTCGGCCGACGACTCGCAGCACGCGGGATTCGGCGGATCGCTCGATGACCACCAGATCGACGACCAGCCCGTCCAGCCGCATGCCGAGCATGTGCTCGACTTCACAGTACTGTTGGACGCCGAGCATCACGGCACCGGCCAGCCGCTCGCCAGGCTCCGCCCCCTGCAACCCGCTGATGTGACCCGGCCACCACCCTGCCTGGAGGGGCCGCAACGGCCTCCCTGCGCGGCAAGCGCCTTCCTCGCCTGACATCCGCGGCCGCGCTTCGGCCGCAGGCTCCTTGGCTTTCAAGATGCGTTCGCATCCCGCATCGGCACCCTGCCGTTCCACGGGCCATCGCGCCTCCTCTTCACTTCGCAACCAAAGGGATTCCTTCATGAACCAGAACCTTCACACCTTCTCCGCGACCGCGGACCGGGCCGTTTCCGTCGAGCGCAACCGCGTGTTGCGCAATACCTACTGGCTGCTCGCGCTCTCCATGGTCCCGACCGTGCTGGGCGCCTGGATCGGTGTCAGTACTGGCATCGCGAGCGCGATTTCGCCTGGCATCGGCCTGGTGGTGTTTCTGGGAGGGGCCTTCGGCTTCATGTATGCCATCGAAAAAACCAAGAACTCGGCCGCCGGCGTGCCTGTGCTGTTGGCCTTCACCTTCTTCATGGGGGTCATGCTGTCGCGCCTGGTCGGCTCGGTGCTGGGCCTCGCGAACGGCGCGAGCCTGGTCATGATGGCTTTCGCCGGCACCGGCGCGATCTTCCTGGGCATGGCCACGCTGTCGTCGGTCATCAAGCGCGACCTGAGCTCGATGGGCAAGTTCCTGTTTATTGGCGCCATCATGCTGCTGGTGGCAGGGGTCGCGAACTTCTTCATCCAGTCGAGCGCACTCATGATCACGCTGGCGGTGCTGGCCATCGGCATCTTCTCGGCCTTCATCCTGTATGACCTGAAGCGGGTGCAGGACGGCCAGGAAACCAACTACGTCATCGCCACGCTCGGCGTCTACCTGAGCGTCTACAACGTCTTCCAGTCCTTGCTGCTCCTGCTGGGCATCGGCGGCAGTCGCGACGAATAAGCTGTGGGTGCCTGGGCGGAGGCCGCCTTCCTAGGGGTGGTGCAGGGGCTGACCGAGTTCCTGCCCGTGTCGTCGAGCGCCCACCTGCGCATCGTGGGTCCGCTGCTGCCCTCAGGCGGCGATCCCGGCGTGGCCTTCACAGCGATCACGCAGATCGGCACCGAGGCAGCCGTGCTGCTCTACTTCCGGCGCGACATCGCACGCATCGCGGTGGCCTGGTGGGCCTCGCTCGCGCGCGCCGGCCGCAGCGGGGACCCCGACGCACGCGTCGGCTGGCTGATCATCGTCGGCACGCTGCCGATCGCGGTGCTGGGCCTGCTGTGCAAGGACGCGATCGAAGGATCGCTGCGCAATCTCTACATCACCGCCGCGATGCTGATCGTGTTCGCGCTGATCCTGGGCGCGGCCGACCGCTCCAGCAGCAAGCAACGCACGCTGGACCAACTAGGCTGGCGGCATGGCCTGATGTTCGGTCTGGCCCAGGCGATGGCGCTGATTCCCGGCGTGTCGCGCTCGGGCGGCACCATCACCGCCGGGCTGCTGATGGGCTACACCCGCGAAGCGGCAGCGCGCTACTCGTTCCTGCTCGCCATCCCCGCCGTGTTGGCCTCGGGCTTCTACCAGCTCTATCGCAGCTGGGACGTCGGCAGCCCGGTAGCGCCGGGGCCGACGGCGCTGGCCACCCTCATCGCCTTCGGCGTGGGCTACGGCGTGATCGTGGTCTTCCTGAAGCTCGTGTCCACGCGCGGCTACATGCCCTTCGTCTACTACCGCATCGGGCTCGGTGCGCTGGTGCTCGCGCTGCTGCTCGGCGGCTCCTTGAGTCCGTACTGAGCATTCCTTTCTACTTCGCGTCAGACCCCTATGGAAATAGCCATACTTTTCGCCCTCATCCTGCTAAACGGCCTGTTCGCCATGTCCGAGATCGCGCTGGTCACTGCGCGCAAGGCGCGGCTGCAGAAGCTCGTGGATGAGGGCAACCGTTCGGCCGCAGCGGCCGTCAAGCTGGGCCAGGATCCGACACGTTTCCTGTCGACGATCCAGATCGGCATCACTTCGATCGGCGTGCTCAACGGCATCGTCGGGGAGGCGGCGCTGGCGGCACCGCTGGCCGTGTGGCTCGCTTCGCTGGGCGTGCCCGCACCCTGGGCCAGCTACGGGGCGACAGGCCTGGTGGTGGTGCTGATCACCTATTTCTCTATCGTCGTCGGCGAGCTGGTGCCCAAGCGCATCGGCCAGTCGTATCCGGAAACCTTCGCGCGGCTGGTGGCGCGGCCCATCAACTGGCTGGCCATCGCGACCAAGCCCTTCGTGGTGCTGCTGTCAACGTCGACCCGGACGCTTCTGCGCCTGCTGGGCGTGAAGGAGACCAGCGGCAGCCCCGTGACGGAAGAGGAGATCCACGCCATGCTGGTTGAAGGCACGACCGCGGGCGTAATCGAATCGCACGAGCATGTGATGGTGCGTAACGTGTTCCGGCTTGACGACCGCCAGATCGGCTCACTGATGGTCCCGCGTGGCGACGTGACATGGCTCGACGTCGACCTGCCGTTCGAGGACAACCTGGCGCGCATCGAGGCGTCGGATCACGCGCATTTCCCGGTGGTGCGCGGCGGGATGGACAGCGTGCTGGGCGTCATCAATGCACGCAAGTGGCTGTCCCAGGCCTTGCGCGGCGCCCCGCGGGAGCTGGAAATCCAGCCGCTGCAGACACCGCTGTACGTGCCCGAAACCCTCACCGGCATGGAGCTGCTCGACAGTTTTCGTCTTTCGGACGTGCACATGGCCTTTGTCGTGGACGAATACGGTGAGCTGCAAGGCATCGTGACCTTGCAGGACCTGATCGAGGCGCTCACAGGCGAATTCCAGCCGCGTGATCCCGAGACTTCATGGGCGGTGCAGCGGGAGGATGGCAGCTGGCTGCTCGATGGCCACATCCCCGTGCCCGAGTTGAAAGACCGCCTGGCGCTCGACGAGGTGCCCGAAGAGGATCGCGGCCGCTATCACACGCTCAGCGGCATGATGATGCTGTTGACTGGCCGGCTGCCCAAGATCGCCGACACAATGGACTGGGAGGGCTGGCGCTTCGAGATCGTCGACATGGATGGCAAGACCATCGACAAGGTGCTCGCGAGCCGGGTGCCCGAGACAGCTGGGGCGAAAGAGCAGCAGCAGGCACTGCACGGAAATGAGCACTGATCGTGCAGCGTGCACGCACCAGCCCGGCACCTTGCCGGTGAGGACGCGTTGGAGTGCGATGCTGCTTTGCTTCCTGGCTTCCCTTGGCTTGGCGTGCTCGGACGGCTATCCCACCGACGATGTGCCCGTATTCAGCCCGTCGCAGATGACGCGAGCCGAACTGCTGGACAAGATGAATTGGCTCGGCGATCAGCCACGTCTTGATCGTCGTTGGCAATATGAACTGTCTCCGTCGTGTCACCTGAACGTGACGGCGACGGCCGGTCGAATCTTCGGTTCACGCCGAACGATCGTCGCGCTGCTGGAGCGCGCCGACGTCGAGCTGCGCTTCGACGGTGTCCATGAGAAGTTCAATGTCCAGGTGCGCTCGGACCGAAATCCGTCTGAGCTCGGGATTGCTGTCTTGGAGGGTAGCGTATGGGCAGATGCCCTCCAGATGAAGTCGCTGCTGGAGAATTTGCGGCGACTCTGCTGAGAGCCATCGGACGACCACGCCTCACTCTCCATCAAGCCGGCTACGCCGCATCGCACGCCACAGCGTCAAGTCATAGGCGATCTTGAGCATGCCGCAGGCGATGAGCGGCATCGAGATCCACCCCGCCGCGAACAGCGCGCCGCTCAGTGTCGGACTGATCGCCGCCGCCAGGCTGCGCGGCACGGCCGTGAAGCTTGCCGCCGCGCTGCGTTCAGCCGGGGTCACGACGGCCATCACGTAGGCCGTCCGCGTGGGAACATCCATCGACGACAAGGCGTTGCCGACTACCAGGGGCGCCTCTGGGCCACACGCCGTCGCCCGTGGGTCGACCGGGTCGCGAGCGCCTGGCTGATCCGCCGCTTCATCGATCGCACCGCGCGCTTCCAGTGGCTTGCCAAGCCGGCCGACTGCCCGCGCAAGGCACTCGGTTTCGACTTCGATGGCGCCGCCTATACCCACGTCGGGGAACGAGTCACTTTTGAAACCTTGATGGCGAGCTTCGGGCTCAAGGATGACCCGGCGCTCATGCGCATGGGCGCGATGGTGCGCTCGCTGGACATGGGGACAGGCTCGGTCGCTGAAGGCGCCGGGTTCGAAGCGATGCTGGCCGGTGCGCGCGAGCGCCTGCCCGATGACGACGGCCTGCTGGCGGAGATCAGCGGCGTGCTGGATTCCTTGTACGCACATTTCCAACGCGAAGCTGTGCGGGGCAAGGCGTGAGAGGGGGGCTTTAGATGGGCGACATCGGATCTCCGAGAAGCGACCACAAGCCGCGGCGGCACTGCTTCAAAGGCAAAAAAGCGAGCGCTGAACCGGAGTCGGACTATTTCAGGAGATCTGTCATGAATGGCTTACCCGTGAACGTCCGGAGATCGATCACATCGCGTGCCCCTCGCCGAGCCAATTCGCGCAAGGTCAGGTGGGCATGGCGACCCCACGGGTGAATAGTGTGGCTATAGCCGACGCCGACCAGAACGCAGGTCTGGCACTCGACGGGGCAAACGACGGTGCCCTCTGCCAGATGCCGAGCATGCAAAGCTCGTTTCAGCACTTCAGATCGAAGAACTCCTTGCGGGCCTTATAGACGTCTACGTCCGCGCGTGCTTTCGCCTCGCCCCTAGCGCGACCCGCATCGGCCAGCAGCGTCGGAAGAAGGCCGTCGAGCCGGGCGCATTGCTGCTGATCGCGGCCCGGCAAGTTGACTCGGCGTCGCAGCACGTTCATCTCGTCGTGAGATCGGCCGTGCAGCGGACGCGTTGCGCTGTCGAGCGACGTGGTGAACTCGTCGCGCTGAACCTCGCGGCCCTTGCGCGAGGCACCACCCATCTTGTCCGCGCCCTGCGTCGGCGTCGCATCGATGACCTTCGCGCCGACACACGGCGCGTCTGAGTAGGCGACCTTGCCGTTCGTCTCGCAACGATAGACGCGCTGCTGGGCGGCAACCGAGGTCGAGGCCACTGCAATGACGAGAACAAGGCACGTGAGCATGAGCTTCATACCGAGGATTGTCGCGGCAGGCATGCGACCAAGACGTAGCCGACCCGGGGAGGATTTCACGATTGCGGCGGCGTTTCGAGGGCACGCGATTTGCCGAAGATGTCGCGGTCGGGCACCGCGGGCGGCGATGAAGAAGCCCGCACCGGGCGAGCTTTCGGGTCGGCGATCGGCGGCTCTCGCAAGCAGGCGCAGCACGACCATGCGCGTGGCGTCCGCAGCGGCGATTGCTACGAAGGCCATGGGCAGGGGCCGGGTGGCAAGAAAAAACGCGCCGCGGCCCCCTTGGCGGGCTTGCCCGGGGTCACGTCGTCAGACGCGCTTGCGCGTGCCCGGCCTCCTGGCCGTGGCGTCGTTGCTGGCGGCCCGGTGGCCCTTGCCAATGTTCTTCAGTCGCGGCGCTCGTTAGCCATGCAGCTGCAAGAGCGGACGTGCACTAGGGTGCTCTTGATGTGGTCGCAAAACACCATGGACAGTCCCGCGGCACGTACTTTCACAATCTAGGCTGGGGCATCGCCGACGACCTTCTAAGACACTTGAGGTAGGTTTTCGAACTCAACAGGACCATGTGGCCGAGCAACTCACCAGGCCCGGGCGGTAAACCTTATTCCGACATCGTCGAGTTCGCCGGCTCCAGCCCTTCGTCTGAGGCGCACGGCCGATCGAGATCCTAGGACCGAGGCACGCGGCACGGGATCTGCGGCGCCCACTTCATCGCCACGCACCAACGCCGCGATGCGCTCACCAAATAGTGGACACCCCTTCACCTCTGCTACTCGGGCAGGAGCGTATCGTCAAATTCTCTAGGTCGATATAAAGCAGTATCAAATAGGGATGCTACATCGTAGTAGTACGTCGGGAGGTTTATGTACTCATTCAACTTAGCCTCAAGCGCCTCGCGAGAAAAATTCTTCGCGATCGCTCGGGCAGCCACCATACGCACCCGATCCGACTGAGACGACAAGAAAGCGCCTACGATTTCTTCGAAGTTAGCACCCCAGTCACTACTCAAAACATCGATCAAACTATCGCGAAATCCTCTCGAATCTTGGTTGGCAATGGCTTCAAATGTAACAGCATCAAATGCACCCGCATTGACTATTGCTTTTACCATTTTTTCCGCCAATGCGGAATTTCCAGCCGAAAGACCCTCGATTAACACCGCGCGATCGATACTCGCACCAACATCCAACAATAACTGCAGAGCAGCCGAACGAACTGACTCGGAGAATGTTGTTTGCGAATATTTCAGCCCCCACGCCTCAGCTTTCGGATGGCCATGCTTCTTAACGATTTGCAAAGTCAAACTTAGGAAATCCGACCTTACATACTCAACAAGATGAGACCCATCTTTCTGCCAAAGGGCCAGCACAGAAAAGAATCTTTGTTCTTTAAAACGAGCTTCCGACTCATCGAGCAGCAACTGAAATTCGCTATCCAACTGCCTCTCCACTTCATCTCTAAATGCCCCCCACTCTCGGTCGGCAAGCAAGGCAAATGCTGAGGAAGCATCAAGATCAAAAAAATCGATCATGCCTTCCAGTTCTTGCGTGGACCGGTTCTTGAGAGCATCCGCCACCAGGGCGCCTATATCAACCCATTTTGAAAATCCAAGCAACCCACCACCAGACGACTCCTCGGGGAAAAGCTCTGAGAGTTGGCTCCGAGTGAATGCCCTACCTTTTTTGATTAGCTCTTGAACAGCAAGATGACGAATCCGCTTGCTTGAATCCTTAATCAAATCATTGGCAAGCGCTTCTGAAATCAGATCAACCTTGCCGAGCATCTTCAAGATCGTATAACGCGCTTCCTCCTCGCCGGTTTTTACCCACAATTCCAACTCCATCGGAGGCAATTGAGTTAATTTTTTAGTTAATTCTTCTTGTGCCCCGGATATGTTGCGCCCGGCATACTTGATCAACTGGCCTATTGGAAAATCCATATTGTGGCGCTGCTTGATCAGAAACTCGGCGTTTTCAAAGTGCTTCAGCGAAGGCTCATCAGCTTCGTCGCGTACCTCTTTCAAAACCTCGATATGTTCTAGCGTGCCAACGCGTCCAAGCAGTTTGGATATGCTAGGAATGCAAGCTGGCTGTTGCAGAGCAAGTTTAAGCAGATCGTTGCTTGGCAGTTGCGAGTCACTCGAAAGTATTTCTGCCGCCCGCCCTTTTTCTTCGTCGCCGACACAACAAAAAAACCATAACCGATGGCGCGTAACACTGACACCACCTTTGGCAAGCCAGAACCATCCAGATATGTATCCTGCGTCAGCCAACATTGCTCTACTTAGAGTCCAAAGCTCGCCATCGGTCAGCCGCCACTCATCTCTTTTTCGATAAATTAAATTGGCCTCATGCCTACCGATTATTGCTTCGCCATTAGTATTGGAGTAAATTGATGTGGAGTAGAGATGGAGTCGCAACTTCGCCCAAGTATCGAATTTTTCCGTAGCCACTCCGCCCGCAGCCCCTGCTGCCGCCAATATGTGATCGATTTCGGTTGCATCAACCTCTTCAGACTGCGTCGTCTTCTCAACCTCTAAAATAGAAGTACTCGGCTGATTAGCTGCGCCATGCTGACGATCGATAGCGTACTGGGAAAGCACGCCATCCACGAAATTGGCAAGATCAGTTTTATTCGAAAACTCTTTAAAAAGAAACTCTTTCCCCTCAATAACAGACTTCTTAAATTGAAGAACCTTGCTTAACTGAGGCCCGGGATCGGCGATCTGAGAAGACTCCAAAGTTCGGAAAAAAAGTGCAATTTCTGGCGAACCACTGGATTTCCATCGCTGACGCGCCGTAAAAAATTCCTCTTCAAATCCAGAGCTGAATTCACCCGAGTCCGAGCCCCAGCGTGTTGCCATCATGCCAATAAACAACTCGCATTCCTCGGCATCTTTGTTGATGCGTCCTTGCGGTCGCTGGGCGGTCGGAGGTAGATCTTCCCAGCCAATAACTCTGAAGAACGTTTTGAATTGATCCGACCATAGCTTATTGAAATGTTCGGCACGCTCACGAACAATAAGCCGCTCGTCGGCAAGATCTCCCGGCGAGGCAAGAAAAATTTTTACAACGGTAGACATAGTTTGAGGTCGTTCCGATTTCCACTCTCTTAGCGCATCAAAACGCGGTGCGGCGTCGCATCGTACAAGGCAACAGCCTGCCTCCGCCGATCGATCAAGACCAGTCTTGCCGACCAAGTTGTTGCACTGAATAACTCACCGGCGCGCCCCGCAGTCCGCCCTCCGCCGTGATTGTCAGCAAGAGTTGGTGGTGCGCCCCGCGATCCGGGTCGACCAACGGAACACGAATCGTGACATGAATCGTGACAGGATCGATCAGAAAGCAAAAAGGGTTAGCAGGCACTCACCTGCTAACCCTTGTCATTGTTGGTAGGACGTACAAGATTCGAACTTGTGACCAACGGATTAAAAGTCCGCTGCTCTACCAACTGAGCTAACGTCCCACGCTTCTTCTTTTGCTCTGCCGGCGTCGAATCCGGCAAAGCCCGAAATTATAGCGTCCCGCCGCGCGCAATCCGATCGAGAACCCAGCCCGCCGCGCATTGCCCGAAGGTGGCCGTCACGCTGACCACGGAGCCGTAGCCATGGCAGTTGAGCGAGCCGTCGCCCGCCTCGATGGCGCAAGAGGCATCGGGCGGTGCGACGCTTTCGCGGCTGAAGACGCAGGTCACGCCGATCTTGCGGCCCTCACGCGGCGCGCCGTGTTCCTTGCGCAGCCGCTGGCGCAGCTGCGCCAGCAGCGGGTCGTGCGTGACTGCGGCAAGGTCGTCGATGTCGACCTTGTGCGCGAGCCGCTTGCCGCCCGCCGCGCCCACGGTGATGAAGCCGGCGCCGGTCTCGCGCGCCCATGCGGCCATGGTCAGCTTGGCCCGTACTTGGTCGCAGGCATCGACTACGGCTGCAAGCGGGCCGTTCGCAGCCTCGGCGCTCGCGAGCTGCGCCAACCAGTTGCCGGGCTCGACGAAGTCATCGATGGCCAGCACCTGGCAGGCCGGATGAATGTGCGCGATGCGCTCGCGCATCGCCTCGACCTTGGCTTGTCCCACCGTGTTGTCGAGCGCGTGGATCTGGCGGTTGATGTTCGATTCGGCGATGTGGTCGAGATCGATCAGCGTCAGCCGCCCGACTCCGCTGCGCGCCAGCGCTTCCACGGCCCAGGAGCCGACGCCGCCGATGCCGGCGACGAGCACATGGGCGTCGCGGATGCGGGCCGCGCCCGGCACGCCATACAGCCGCTCCAGGCCGCCGAAACGGCGGGCCAGGTCGGCGTCGTCCAGTTCAACGACGGGAGCGACAGCGCTCACGTTCGCGAGCCCCTGCTTCAGCGCAGGCGCGAGAGGCGCTCGCGCCCGGCCTGCGCGGCCTCGGACTGCGGATAGGCCTTGGTCAGGTCTTCCAGCGTGCGCCGCGCCGCGCGCGTGTCCTTCAACTCGATCTGGCAGTTCGCGATCGACAGCACGGCCTCGGGTGCCTTCGCATGGTCAGGCGCCAGCGACAGCATCGAACGGAAGTTCGCGATGGCCTCGTTGTAGTTGCGCGTGGCGTACTGCGCATTGCCGAGCCAGAACAGCGCCGAGGCGTTGTAGCCGCTCTGCGGATAGCGCTTCACGAATTCGGCGAAGGCCGTTTGCGCCTGCGCGAACTGGCCGCCGCGGAAGACGCCCAACGCGGCTTCGAAGTCGGCCTTCTCGCGCGGATCGGCCGAGAACTCGCGCCCGTCGACCGAGACCTTCGAGGGCTCGCTCTTCTTGAGCCGGTCGTCGATCTCGCCCTGGCGCTGCTGCATCTCGGTGACCGTGCGCGTGAGCTGCTCGTTCTGACCGGTCATGCGCTGCAGGTCGCCTCGCATCTGCTCGATCTGCGTCTGCAATTCGAGCAGGCTGCGCCGCAGCTGCGCGTTTTCCTCGTTCTGGCGCTGCTCGGCCTGCTGGCGCATCGCCTCGACCCGCTGGCGCAGATCGAGGATGGCGCGCCGCGCCTCGTCGTCCTCGAACAGCGCGGCCTGCGCGCCGAGAGAGGCGCACAGCAGGGCAACGGCAAGCGCCGCGCCACGCAGCGGAGCAACGATTCGCATCATCGACGGTAGGTGATCTCGGCGCGGCGGTTCTGCGCCCATGCATCTTCACCGCTGCCCTGCGCGGCCGGCTTTTCCTTGCCGAAGCTCACGGCTTCGATCTGGTTGTCCGACACGCCGAGCAGGGCCAGCGCACGGCGCACGGCCTCGGAACGCTTCTGGCCCAACGCCAGGTTGTACTCGCGACCGCCGCGCTCGTCGGTGTGGCCTTCGATCGAGATGCGGCGCTGCGTATTGGCCTTCAGAAAGCGGGCATGGCCGTCGATCAGCGACTGGAACTCGGGCTTGATGGTGTAGCTGTCGAAGTCGAAATAGACGATGCGCGCCACGCCCACCGGTCCCTGCGCGGTCTGCGCGTTCGGGTCGATGGTGACCGGCGCCACGCCGCTGGCTGCACCGCCGGAGCCAGTGCCGCCTGAGCGATCCACCACCGGCGCATCGTTGAGCTTGGTGCCGGACGAGCACCCGGCGATGAGCGCCACAATGGCCAGCGAATAAATCGTACGTCTTAACATTTCGAACTCCTCAGGTTGATCATTCATTGCTTTTGAAACGGACCCCAGTCCGGTTCGCGGATGTCTCCTGCCTGCCCGGCCAGTCGCGCTTTTATTTTTCCGTCGAGCGTGGTCGTCATCAGCGCCTCACGGCCTCCCAGCCGGGTGGCGTAGACGATCAGCTTGCTGTTGGGGGCGAAACTGGGTTTCTCGTCGGCCGTGGTGTCGGTGAGCGCTGCCACGTTGCCGGTCGCCAGCTCCATCACATGGAGTTTGAAGGCACCGCCCACTCGCGAGATGTAGGCCAACCACCGGCCATCGGCGCTGACGGAGGGAGAAATGTTGTAGGCACCGGTAAAGGTCACGCGCGTGGGGTTGCCGCCGCCGGCGCTCATCTTGTAGATCTGGGGTGCGCCGCCGCGGTCGCTCACGAAGTAGATGGTGCCGCCGTCGGCAGAGTACCTCGGCTCGGTATCGATGCTGGCGCTCTGCGTGAGCCTTCGCGGCTCGCCGCCGCCTGCGGGGATGGTGAACAACTGGGAGCCGCCGTCGCGGCTCAGCGTCACCGCCAGGGTGCTGCCGTCGGGCGACCAGGCCGGCGCGCTGTTGTTGCCCTTGAAGTTGGCCACCAGCCGGCGCTGGCCGCTGGCCACCGTGTGCACGTAGACCACCGGCTTGCGCGACTCGAAGGACACGTAGGCCAGTTGCCCGCCGTTGGCGGACCAGACCGGCGAAATGATCGGCTCCGGGCTCGCGAGCGCGGCCTGCGCGTTCTCGCCGTCGGCATCGGCCACCCACAGGGTGTAGCGAGTGCCGCCCTTGGTCACGTAGGCAATGCGGGTCGAGAAGATGCCTTTCTCGCCGGTGAGTTTTTCGTAGACGTAGTCGGCGATGCGGTGCGCCGCGAGGCGCAGGTCGCCCTGCGGCACGGTGTAGCTCTGGCCACCCAGGTCCTGCCCGCGCACCACGTCCCAGAGGCGGAACTTCACATCGAAGCGGCCATCGGCCAGCCGGGTCACGCTGCCCGCCACCAGCGAATCGGCCGTGCGCTGGCGCCACAGGCTCAGGTCGGGCCGCGAGCCTTCGTCGAGCGACTGCCCGCTGGCATCCACGCCGCGGAACTGGCCGCTGCGTTCGAGGTCAGCCTGCACGATGGCCGAGATCTTCTGCGGCGAGGCGTCCTCGCCCTTGAAAGGGACGAGCGCGATCGGCAGCTGCGTCAGACCCACACCCGAGACTTCGACCCGGAACTGGGCAAAAGCGGGAGCGAGGGGGGAGGCAGCCAGGGCCGCGATCAAGGTGCGGCGAACGGAGAACGATGAAGAAGGGGTTGGGGAGATTTCTTGCAACTGCTTTTTCATGCGGTTCGGAGAGCTTTCCGGGAATTTAGTTTCCTGCCCGGATGAAACGAGGCCACATGGTACACACTGCGATGCCCCGGCCGTCACAAAACGTGTATGTGCCGGCGCGGTCCTACAGCAAGGCGCCATCTTAGAATGCGCCGCCATGCAGCCTTCCCCCGCCGCCGAGTCCGCGCGCCCCCCTCTCACGCGCCGACTCGCGCGACTCATGACCTGGTTCGGAGGCTCGCGCCACTGGTGGGCGCTGGGCCTCGTCTGTGCCCTCATCGCCGCCGTGACCGAACCCCTGATGGCTGCCATGCTGAAGCCGCTGCTCGACCGCGGCTTCACGCGCGGCCAGCTCCCGCTGTGGGCCATACCGGCCGCCGTCATCCTGCTGTTCGCGGTGCGCGGCCTGGCGCAATTCATCTCGCAGTACGCGCTCGCGCGCATCGCCAACGAAGGCATGCAGCGCCTGCGGCGGGTGCTCTTCGAGCGCCTGCTGGCGGCCGAGCTCGCCCTCTTCTCGCGCCAGTCGGCGAGCTCACTGTCGAACACCGTGGTCTACGAGGTGCAGACCGGCGCCATGCTGCTGGTGCAGGCCTTATTGGGCCTGTCGCGGGACGGCTTCACGCTGATTGCGCTGCTGCTCTACCTGGTCTATCTCAACTGGAAGCTGACGCTGATCGTCGGCGTGCTGGTGCCGGGCGTGGCCTGGATCATCAAGGCCTTTTCCAAGCGTCTCTACCGGCTCACCCTGCTCGGCCAGCAGGCGACCGACGAGCTGGCCTACGTGGTCGAGGAGAACGTGCTCGCGCACCGCATGGTCCGGCTGCACAACGCCGAGGCCAGCCAGACCCGGCGCTTCGACCGGCTGAGCCACGACCTCAACCGCCTGGCCGTGAAGTCCACCATCGCCTCGGCCGCGACCACGCCGCTGACGCAGATCGTCGCAGCGGTCGCACTCTCCGCGGTGGTCATGATCGCGCTCTGGCAAAGCGGCAAGCAAGGCTTCACGGTGGGGGGCTTCGTGGCCTACATCACCGCCATGCTGATGCTGATCGCGCCGATCCGCCGCCTGGCCGACATGACGAGCCCCATTACGCGCGGACTGGCGGCGCTGGAGCGCGGCCTCGCGCTGATCGACGAGGTGGCGCCTGAATCGCAGGGCAGCTTCGAGTCGCCGCGCGTGGCCGGCCGCATCGAGCTGCGCGCGGTGCGGGTGAACTACCGCGGCGCGGAAGAGGCTCGCGCGCTCGACGGCGTCAGCCTGACGATCGCGCCCGGCGAGGTGGTGGCCTTCGTCGGGCCCTCCGGCTCGGGCAAGACCACGCTGGTCAACCTGTTGCCGCGCTTCGTGCTGCCGAGCGCGGGCCAGGTCTTGCTGGACGGGCACGACGTCGGCGACTGGCAGCTCAAGAACCTGCGATCGCAGTTCGCGATGGTCAGCCAGGACGTGGTCATGCTCAACGACACGCTGGCCGCCAACGTGGCGCTCGGTGCCGAGCTCGACCGCGAGCGCGTGCTCAGCTGCATGGAAGCCGCGAACCTGGCGACACACGTCGAGGGCCTGCCGCAAGGCATCGACACGGTGCTGGGCCACAACGCGACCCAGCTCTCCGGAGGCCAGCGCCAGCGCCTCGCCATCGCGCGCGCCCTTTACAAGGATGCACCGGTGCTGCTGCTCGACGAAGCCACCTCCGCGCTCGACACGGAATCGGAGCGCCTGGTGCAGGAGGCGCTGCAGCGGCTGATGCGCAACCGCACCACCCTGATCGTCGCGCACCGCCTCTCGACCATCCAGCACGCCGATCGCATCGTGGTGATGGAGCACGGCCGCATCGCCGAACAAGGCAGCCATGCGCAGCTCATGGCGCTGGAAGGGCTGTACGCGCGGCTGCAAGCACATGCGGTGCGCACGGCGCCGGAGGGCGGCGAGCCCAGTCTCTGACCAGCCTTCGGCATATTGCGCCCGCCTCATCAGGCGAGCAGAATTTTTCCTTCGACCCGGCCCTGCAACTCGTCGGGCGGCGCGCGCGACGCGGCGCCTGCCCGACCTCGGAGAAGAAGGAATCGCCATGTCGTATCGAGCCCCCTTCCGGCGCCGGCTGCCCGCACTGGCCGCCTGCGCTCTCGCTTCGTGTGGCCTGCTCGTTGCCGACGAGGTCGGTGCCGATCGCGACCGAAGGTCGAGCTTCGACCCCCTGCTGTCCGAAACGGGCCGCGCCTGCGGGCCGGTGGTGACCGGTCCGCCCGCCCTGCTCAAGGCGCTGGTGCGTGTCAAGACCGAGACCGCGCCCTTCCAGCCGCAGCCGATGAAGGCCGCGGGCGGTGAGGTGCCGATCTACAAGGACCTCGGCTCGCTCGCCTTCAGGATCAGCACGCGCTCGGCCAAGGCCCAGGCGTACTTCAACCAGGGCTTGCGCCTGTCCTTCGGCTTCAACCATGCCGAAGCCCAGCGTGCCTTCCAGGCCGCGCAGAAGCTGGACCCCGCTTGTGCCATGTGCTTCTGGGGCGAGGCGCTCGTGCTCGGTCCCAACATCAACGTGCCGATGATGCCGGAGGCCAATGCGCCGGCATTTGCCGCGCTGGCCAAGGCGGTCGAGCGCAAGGCCGGTGCGACCGAGCGCGAGCAGGCACTCATCACGGCGCTCGAGAAGCGCTACGCCGCGCAGCCGCAGGCCGACCGCTCCGGGCTGGACGCCGCCTATGCCGACGCGATGAAGGCGGTGGCCGAGCGCTACCCGGCCGAGGACACGATCCAGGCGCTGTTCGCCGAAGCCGCCATGGACACGCAGCCCTGGGACTACTGGGAGGCCGGCGGCGCCAAGCCGAAGGGGCGCGGCGCGGACATCGTCGGCGCGCTGGAGACCGTGCTCAAGCGCAACCCCACGCACCCCGGCGCGATCCACCTCTACATCCATGCGGTGGAAGCGTCCACGCAGCCCGAGAAGGCCCTGCCCTATGCCAACCGCCTCGCGGCGCAGATGCCCGGCGCCGGGCACGTCGTGCACATGCCGGCCCATATCTACTACCGGGTGGGCATGTACCGCGAGTCCCTGGAGGCCAATCGCAAGGCGATCCGGGTCGACGAGAAGTACTTCAAGACCTCGCCCTCCGACCCGCTGTACAAAACCGCCTACTACCCGCACAACATCCATTTCGTGATGGTGTCGGCGCAGATGGGCGGCGATGCGAAGACGGCCATCGCAGCCGCCGCGAAGCTCGACGCCTCGGTGCCGGCCGAACTGGTCAAGGCCTTCCCGATCCTCCAGCCCATCAAGGCTTCGCACTTCACCACGCATGCGCAGTTCAGCGATGCCGACACCATCCTCAAGCTCGCCGCGCCGCCGGACGACGCGGTGATCGTGACCACCATGTACCACTACGCGCGCGCCGTCGCCTTCGCGGCGCGCAAGGACAAGGCCGGCGCGCAGCAGGAGATCGATGCCATCGCGAAGATCGAGCAAAGCGCCGACTTCAAGCCCTTCGAGGCCTGGCAATTGCCCGCTAAAGAGATCGTTCGCACCGCCGGCCTGGTGGCGACCGGACGGCTCGCCGATGCGAGCGGCGACCTCGATGCCGCCGCCAAGGCCTACGAGGAAGCCATCGTGATGCAGGACAGTCTCAGCTACACCGAGCCGCCCTACTGGTACTACCCGGTGCGCCAATCCCTTGGTTCGGTGCGGCTGCGCCAGGGCAAGCTCGACGAGGCGCAACTGGCCTTCAGAGACTCACTGATCCGCGTGCGCAACAACGGCTGGGCGCTTGCGGGACTGGCCGAGGTCGAGCGCAAGCGGGGCGATGCCAAGGCCGAGCGCGCGGCGCGGCAGGCCTACCAGCGTGCATGGTTCGGCCCGCGAGAGGGGCCGGCACTGGCGAGGCTCTGATCAGAGCAGGACGATGTCGTACTGCCCCTGCCCCATCGCCGGCTCCGCCTGCAGCGAGATCGGCTTGCCGATGAAGTCGCTGAGCCCTGCCAGGTGCTGGCTTTCCTCGTCCAGGAACAGCTCGATCACCTGCGGCGAGGACACGATGCGGAACTCGCGCGGCGTGAACTGGCGCGCCTCGCGCAGGATCTCGCGCAGCACGTCGTAAGCCACGCTGCGCGCGGTCTTCACGATGCCCTGCCCGCTGCAAGCCAGGCAGGGCTCGCACAGCATGTGCGCCAGCGACTCGCGGGTGCGCTTGCGCGTCATCTCGACCAGCCCCAGCTGCGAAAACCCGCCCGCGGTGGTCTTGACGCGGTCGCGCGCCAGCTGCTTGCGGAACTCGGCCAGCACCTGCTCGCGGTGGTCGTCGCGCACCATGTCGATGAAGTCGACGATGATGATCCCGCCCAGGTTGCGCAGGCGCAGCTGCCGCGCGATGGCCTGCGCGGCCTCCAGGTTGGTCTTGAAGATGGTGTCGTCGAAGTTGCGCGCGCCCACGTAGCCGCCGGTGTTGACGTCGATGGTGGTCAGCGCCTCGGTCTGGTCCACCACCAGATAGCCGCCCGACTTGAGGTCCACGCGCCGGCCCAGGGCCTTGGCGATCTCCTCGTCGATGGAGTAGAGGTCGAAGATCGGCCGCTCGCCCTTGTAGAGCTGCAGCTTGCCCGCCGCCTGCGGCATGAATTCGAGGCCGAACTTGAGCAGCGCATCGAACTGCTCGCGCGAGTCGATGCGGATGGTCTGCGTGTCCTCGATGGTCATGTCGCGCAGCACCCGCTGCAGCAGGCTCAGGTCCTGGTGCAGCAGCGACATCGGCGGCATGCGCGACGACAGCTCGCGGATGCGCGACCAGGTCTTGCGCAGGTAGGCAATGTCTTCCGCCAGCTCGGCATCGCTCGAATCCTCGCCGTTGGTGCGCAGGATGAAGCCGCCGGTGGCCTCGGGCACCACGCCGCCGCTGCCGGCCGCGGCGGCTGCCTCGATCAGCACCTGCATGCGCGCGCGCAGCGCATCGCGCAGGTCGGAAGGGATCTTCTGCGACACACCCACATGGTTGTCCTGCGGCAGGAAGACCAGCAGCCGGCCCGCGATGCTGATCTGCGTCGACAGGCGCGCGCCCTTGGTGCCGATCGGGTCCTTGATCACCTGCACCAGCAGCGACTGGCCCTCGAACACCTGCTTCTCGATCGGCACCACGCCGCCGCCGTTGCGCGCGTCGCGATCGGCCGCCGCGGCGCTCGGCCGCGAGCCGGGGGTGAAAGGCGCCACGATGTCGGCCACGTGCAGGAAGGCCGTGCGGTCCAGCCCGATGTCGATGAAGGCCGACTGCATGCCGGGCAGCACGCGCGAGACCTTGCCCAGGTAGACGTTGCCGACCAGCCCGCGCTCCAGCGTGCGCTCCACGTGGAGCTCCTGCACGGCGCCGTGCTCGACCACCGCAACGCGGGTCTCCTGGGGAGACCAGTTGATCAGGATGTCTTGCATGTTTTTTCTACAGCGCGAAGCCGGCCTGGCGCAGCAGCTGGGCAGTCTCGAACATCGGGAGCCCCATGATGCCCGAATGCGAGCCGCTGATGTGCTCGACGAAGGCCGCCGCCCGCCCCTGGATCGCATAGGCCCCCGCCTTGCCCTCGGGCTCGCCGCTGGCGACGTAGGCGGCGATGCGGCGCTTCTCGACGGCGGCGAAGCGCACGCGCGACACGCTGAGCGCCGCATGCCGGCGCCTGCCGTGCTGCAGCGCCACGGCCGTCAGCACCCGGTGCGTGCGGCCGGAGAGCATGGCCAGCATGCGCTGCGCGTCCTGCGCATCCGCAGGCTTGCCCAGGATGGCGCGGCCGAAGGCGACCGTGGTGTCGGCGCACAGCACCGGCGCCGGCGGCAGGCCCAGGCGGCGATGGCGCGCCACGGCCGCTTCCAGCTTGAGCGCGGTGACGCGCTGCACGTAGGCGGTGGGCGATTCGCCCGGCTGCACGTGCTCCAGCGCCTCGGCGTCCTCCTCGGGGCCGGCCAGCAGCAGCTCGTGGCGAACGCCGAGCAGGCCTAGCAGCTGCGCGCGGCGCGGGCTTTGCGACGCGAGGTAGATGAACGGGTCCTTCATTCGCGGTGGTAGGGGTGGCCTGCGTTGACCGACCAGGCGCGGTAGAGCTGCTCGACGAGCAGCACGCGGGCCATCGCGTGGGGCAAGGTGAGGTCCGAGAGCCGGATGCGTTCGTGCGCGGCGGCCTTGAAGGCGGGGTCGAGCCCGTCGGGGCCGCCGATCACCAGGGCGACGTCGTCGCCCTCGCCCTGCCAGGCCTGCAGCCGGGCTGCGAGCGCCTTCGTGGTGAGCGCCGTCCCGCGCTCGTCCAGCACCACGATGCGCATGCCCTTGGCGATGGCCGCCTCGATGCGCTCGCGCTCGGCGGCATACAACGTTTCCAGGGTCTTGGAGCCGCGCGGCTCGGTCTTGACGGCGCGCAACTCGAGCTTGAGCTCGGGGGGGAAGCGCTTGGCGTAGTCGTCCCAGGCGGTCTGTGCCCAGTCGGGCATACGCTGCCCGACCGCGACCACCAGCAGCTTCATGCGCGCGCCGTGGCGGTCTTGCGCGGCGCCTTCTTCGCCGGAGCCGCCTTCTTGACAGCCGCCTTCTTGGCAGGCGCCTTGTTCACGACCACGGTCTTGACCGGCGTCTTCTTCGCCGGCGCCTTCCCGGCCGCCGTCTTCCTGGCCGCCGGCTTCGGCTTGGCGGCGGCGTCCGCCGCGCGCTGCGCGGTCTTGGCGGCGCTGGAGCGCCTCAGCGAGGGGCTGGGGCTCTTCGCGGCCGGCGCTTTCTCCTCGGCCGACCGGGCCGAAATCGGCTTGGGGGCGCCCAGCTTGGCGCGCACCGGCTTGTCGCCCCAGATCTCCTCCAGGTGGTAGTACTGGCGGATGGCCGGCTGCATGATGTGCGCCACCGCGGCGCCGCAGTCGACGATGATCCACTCGCCGTTCTCCTCGCCCTCCACGCGCGGCTTGTTGAAGCCGGCATCGCGCACGGCGTCGCGCACGCTGGCGGCGAGCGCCTTGGTCTGGCGGTTGGAGGTGCCCGAGGCGACGATCACGCGCTCGAACAATGGCGAGAGGTGCTCGGTGTCGAAGACCTGGATGTTCTGCGCCTTGACGTCCTCGAGGCCATCGATGATGGCTCTCTGGAGTTTCTGGGTGTCTTTCTTGGCGGCGGCTTCAGTACTCATCAGGTGGAACGGTAAAGGTTGTGTTGGTCAATATAGCGTGCAACCGCCGGCGGAACCAGTTCAAAGAGGTCCTGTGCCTGCGCGGCGCGCCTGCGGATCTCGGTGGCACTGGTGTCCATGGGCGCGAGCGCGAGCGTCTCGAAGCGCGCGCCGGGCGGGAGGCCCGGCAGCGCCTGGGGATCGAAGGGCCCGGCGCCGGTGGCACCGGGACGGTGCGCGACTGCGACGACGGCAAGGCCGAGGATCTCGCGCCAGCCGTGCCACCGGGGCAGCGACGCGGCCTGGTCGGCGCCCATGATCAGCACCCGTTCAGCCTCGGGCCGCTCCTGTTGCAGCTCACGCAGCGTGTCCAGAGTGTAGGTGGGTCCGGCGCGCCGCAGCTCCCGGGCGTCGACGACGGCGCCCGGCAGGCCCTCGAAGGCCAGCTGCGCCATCGCGAGGCGATGCTCGCCCCCGCTCAGCGCGCGCTCCTTGTGCCAGGCGTCGCCGGTCGGGAAGATGCGCAGCTCGGCCAGACCCAGCTGCGCCAGTGCGGCCTGCACCAGGGCGACATGCGCGTTGTGCGGCGGATCGAAGGCACCGCCGAATACCCCGATCCGAGGCCTGTTCACAGCCATTCGCGGCGCACGATGAAATCGCTGTAGAGCGCCGCTTCCGGCGTGCCCGGCTCCGGCTCGCGGCGGTAGGCCCAGCTGGCCTGCGGCGGCATCGACAGCAGGATGGATTCGGTGCGCCCGCCCGACTGCAGCCCGAAATGCGTGCCGCGGTCCCAGACCAGGTTGAACTCCACGTAGCGCCCGCGCCGGTAGAGCTGGAAGGCGCGCTCGCGCTCGCCCCAAGGCATGGCGCGGCGGCGCTCGACGATCGGCAGGTAGGCCGGCAGGAAGGCGTCGCCGACCGAACGCAGCATCGCGAAGCTGCGCTCGAAGCCCAGCTCCGCGAAGTCGTCGAAGAAGATGCCGCCGACGCCGCGCTGCTCGTTGCGGTGCTTGAGGAAGAAATACTCGTCGCACCAGGTCTTGAAGCGCGGGTACTTGTCCTCGCCGAAGGGCGCCAGCGCATCGCGGCAGGCGCGATGGAAATGCACCGCGTCCTCCTCGAAACCGTAGTACGGCGTCAGGTCCATGCCGCCGCCGAACCAGCAGACCGGCTCACCCTGCGCCGGCAGCGCGGCCAGCATGCGCACGTTCGTGTGTACCGTGGGCACGTAGGGGTTGCGCGGATGGAACACCAGCGAGACGCCCATCGCCTCGAAAGGCGCGCCGGCCAACTCGGGCCGGTGCTGGGTGGCCGAGGGCGGCAGCTTCGGGCCGCGCACCTGCGAGAAGCCGCAGCCCGCGCGCTCGAACAGGGCGCCGTCCTCCAGGATGCAGGTCAGGCCGCTGCCCTGCAGGGGCTCCTCGGGCCCCTTTTGCCAAGCATCGCGCACGCAGACCTGGCCGTCGGCCGCCTCGACCGCGGCCACGATGCGCTGCTGCAGGCCCCGCAGGTAATCGCCGACGGCTTGGGGATCGTCGGGCATCAACCGTGGGGCGTGCGCGCCTGGACGGCGCGATACCCGATGTCCTTGCGATACTGCGCCCCATCGAAATGGATGCGCGCCGCCACCGCGTAGGCGCGCTGCTGCGCCTGCTTGACGCTGTCGGCCAGCACGGTGACGCACAACACGCGCCCGCCGCTGGTCTTGAGCTCGCCGCTCTCGAGCGTGGTGCCGGCGTGGAAGACGACGGCATCGGGCGCCTCGGGCGAGATGCCGTGGATGGCATCGCCCTTGCGAGGCGACAAAGGGTAGCCGTGCGCTGCCATCACCACGCCGAGCGCGACCCGGCGATCCCAGTCGAGCTCGATCTGGTCCAGCGTGCCGTCGGTGGCGTGCCAGAACACCTCGAACAGGTCGGACTTGAGCCGCATCATGATCGGCTGGGTCTCGGGGTCGCCCATGCGGCAGTTGAATTCCAGCGTCTTGGGGTGGCCGGCGGCGTCGATCATCAGGCCGGCGTAGAGGAAGCCGGTGTAGGGGATGCCGTCCTTCTCCATGCCGCGGATGGTGGGCAGGATGATTTCGCGCATGGCGCGCGCATGCACCTCGGCCGTGACCACCGGTGCCGGCGAGTAGGCGCCCATGCCGCCCGTGTTGGGGCCCTGGTCGCCGTCCTGCAGGCGCTTGTGGTCCTGGCTGGTGGCAAGTGCGGTCACGTTCACGCCGTCGCACAGCACGATGAAGCTGGCTTCTTCGCCCTGCAGGAACTCCTCGATCACGACGCGCGCACCGCCCTCGTTGTGCGAGATGCCCAACTTGTTGTCCACCAGCATGAAGTCGATGGCCTCGTGCGCTTCCTGCAGCGTCGTCGCCACCACCACGCCCTTGCCCGCCGCCAGACCGTCGGCCTTGATGACGATAGGCACGCCCTTGGCGTCCACGTAGGCATGGGCTGCCCCGGGATGGGTGAAGGCCTCGTATTCGGCCGTGGGGATGTTGTGGCGCTTCATGAAGGCCTTGGAGAAGGCCTTGGAGCTCTCCAGCTGCGCTGCAGCCTTGGTCGGGCCGAAGATGCGCAGCCCGTGCGCGCGGAACTCGTCCACCACGCCGGCCGCCAGCGGCGCCTCGGGGCCGACCACGGTGAGCGCGATCTTTTCCTTCAGGGCCCAGGCCCGCAGCGCGGCGGGCTCGGCGATGTCGATGCATTCGTAGCGCGAATCCGCGCGCGTGCCGCCGTTGCCGGGCGCCACGTAGACGCGGCTCACGCGCGCGGCCTGGGCCAGGCGCCACGCCAGTGCGTGCTCGCGGCCCCCTCCCCCGATCACCAGTACCTTCATTCGCAGGCTTTCATGAGCGCCTTCATTCGGAGAGCGCGGCGTTGTGATAGACATCCTGCACGTCGTCGAGGTCCTCGAGCGCATCGAGCAGCTTCTGCATCTTGGCGGCGTCCTCGCCGGCCAGCTCGATGGTGTTCTCGGCCCGCATCGTGACCTCGGCCACCTCGGGCTTGAGGCCGGCGGCTTGCAGCGCATCGCGCACCGCCTCGAAGTCGCCGGGCGCGGCGAGCACTTCGATCGCGCCGTCCTCGTCGGTGACCACGTCTTCGGCGCCGGCCTCGAGCGCGACCTCCATCACCTTGTCCTCGCTGGTGCCGGGCGCGAAGACGAGCTGCCCGCAATGCTTGAACTGGAAGGCGACCGAGCCTTCGGTGCCCATGTTGCCGCCGTGCTTGCCGAAGGCGTGGCGCACCTCGGCCACGGTGCGCACGCGGTTGTCGGTCATGGTGTCGACGATGATGGCGGCACCGCCGATGCCGTAGCCCTCGTAGCGGATTTCCTCGTAGCTGACGCCTTCGAGGTTGCCGGTGGCCTTGTCGATGTTGCGCTTGATGGTGTCGGCCGGCAGGTTGACCGCCTTGGCCTTGTCGACCGCCAGCCGCAGCCGGGGGTTGGCGCTCAGGTCGCCGCCGCCGGCCTTGGCCGCGACCATGATTTCACGTATGGCACGGGTCCAGAGCTTGCCGCGCTTCTCGTCCTGCCGGCCCTTCCTGTGCTGAATGTTCGCCCATTTGCTGTGTCCGGCCATGGCAGTCGTTCTCGCTATCTCGTGTTTTCAAAGCAGGTAGGGAGTTTACTGTCCGGCGCGTACAACGGCCCCGCGTCCTACAGCGGGAGCGCAGATCCTTTTTGGGATAATCCGCCGCTGATGCGCCAGGCCAGCTCGGGCATCTCCGGTTTCCATCCCTCACAGCGCATGAATATTCCTCCAACAACGAATGCCGAAGCCGCAGCGCCTGCACCGGAGCACTGCGACGTGCTCGTGATCGGCGGCGGCCCGGCCGGCTCCACCGCCGCGGCGCTGCTGGCACAGCAGGGTCGCAAGGTGGTGCTGCTCGAGAAGGAGCACCATCCGCGCTTCCACATCGGCGAGTCGCTGCTGCCCGCCAACGTGCAGCTGTTCGACCGCCTGGGCCTGCGCGAGGACATCGAGCGCATCGGCATGCCCAAGTTCGGCGTGGAATTCGTCTCCCCCGACCACGACCACGTCGCCATGGTCGAGTTCGCCGACGCCTGGGACAAGACCATGCCCTACGCCTGGCAGGTCCGGCGCTCCGAGATGGACGAGATCCTGTTCCGCAACGCCGGCGCCCGCGGCGCGCAGACCATCGAAGGCTGCCGCGTGCGCGATGTCCAGTTCGACGCCGAGGGCGCCACGGTCAGCGCCCGCCTCGACGACGGCGCCGCGCGCAGCTGGCGCGCCCGCTTCGTGCTCGACGCCTCCGGCCGCGACACCTTCCTGTCGAACAAGCTCAAGGCCAAGAAGAAGAACCCGAAGCACAACAGCTCGGCCCTCTTCGGCCATTTCCGCAACGCCGATCGGCTGCCGGGCAAGCTCGAGGGCAACATCACCATCTTCTGGTTCGCGCACGGCTGGTTCTGGTACATCCCGCTGGCCGACGGCACCACCAGCATCGGCGCGGTCTGCTGGCCCTACTACCTCAAGTCGCGCAGCAAGCCACTCAAGGATTTCTTTGCCGACACCATCGCGCTGTGCCCGCAACTGGCCGCGCGCCTGTCGCAGGCCACGCTGGTGGACGATGCGGTCTACGCCACCGGCAACTATTCGTACACCAGCACGCATTGCAGCGGCGAGCGCTACCTGTTGCTGGGCGATGCCTACACCTTCATCGACCCGGTGTTCTCCTCGGGCGTCTACCTCGCCATGTACAGCGCCTTCGAAGGCGCCGAGGTGGTGGCCGCCGCGCTCGACCGGCCGGCCGCTGCCGCCGCGGCGCGCCAGCGCTTCGAGCGCGACATGCGCAGGGGCCCGCGCGAGTTCTCCTGGTTCATCTTCCGCGTGACCAATCCCACCATCCGCGAATTCTTCATGTACCCCCAAAACCCGTTCCGCGTGAAGGAAGCGCTGCTCTCGCTCCTGGCCGGCGACATCTACGGCAAGACGCCGATCTGGCGCTCGCTGCGGCTGCTCAAGGCCCTGTACTACCTGGTGTCGGCCGGCCATCCGCGGCGTACCTGGCAGTCCTGGCAGCGGCGGCGCCGGAACATCCGGGACCTCGGGCCGCTCGCCGGCGAAAACATCGTCGAGGCCAGGTGAGCGCCGCCCGGCCGCCCGAAGGCGCTCGCCCCCTCCTTCAGGAGGGGGTGCGCGAAGTACACGAAGTGACAAGCCTGGGGGAGGTTTTCTTATGAGCGCGCGCGATTTCAACGGGGTCCCGCCCCTGCGCGTCGAGCGACTGTCGCTGCCCCAAAGCCTGGCGCTGTCCTCCGGGGGCCAAGCGCCTTTCGGCGCGCTGGGCTACGGCACCCCCGCGCACCTGTCCTGGATGCCCACCGTCAACGCGCGCGTGCTGTCCGAGGCCGGCGCCATGGCCGACGTGTGGCACGCCAGCGAGCACGTCGAGTCCGGCACCACCGGCGTGGTGCGCTGGCGCTGCGACGGCCATTGGATGCTGGGCGCCATCGACCTCGACGAGACGAGCGAAGGAGCCAACCTCGCCGAGCCGGCCCACCGCGCCTACCGCGACCTCTTCCAGTCGCTCGCGCAGACCGGCTGCGGCCACCTGCTGCGCGTCTGGAACTACCTGCCGCGCATCAACGCCGACGGCGGCGGCCTCGAGCGCTACCGCCAGTTCAACCTGGGCCGCCAGCAGGCCTTCGTCGAGGCCGGCCAGGCCGCCTTCGAAGGCGCGCCGGCCGCCTGCGCCCTGGGCATCCACCGGGGCGCCCTGAGCATCCGCTTCCTGGCCGGGCGCGTCGCGCCGCTGCCGGTGGAGAACCCGCGGCAGGTCTCGGCCTACCACTACCCGCCGGCCTACGGGCCGCGCTCGCCCACCTTCTCGCGCGCGGCGCTGGCCGAGATCGGCGGCGGCGACGTGGCGCTGTTCATCTCGGGCACGGCCAGCATCGTCGGGCACGAGACGGTGCATATGGGCGATGTGCGGGCCCAGACCGAGGAGACGCTGCGCAACCTCGAGGCCGTGATCGCCGCGGCCAACGAGCGCACGTCCGCACGCTTCGGCCTGGCTTCGATCGATGCCGTGGTCTACGTGCGCCATGTTGCCGACACGCCCATCGTGCGCCAGGTGCTCGAACAGAGGCTCGGCGCCCACTCCCACATGCTGCGCCACGCGGTCTACCTGGAGGCGGACATCTGCCGCCAGGACCTGCTGGTGGAGATCGAAGCCCATGCCGTCGCCGCCGGCTCGCTGGGCGCCTGACGCTACGGGCTCGCCATGAAGCGCCTCTTGCGCTGGATCGTCTCCATCCCCCTCGCCCTGCTGCTCTACGCCCTGCTGGCGCTGCTGGGCGGCATCTCGCTGGCCTGGAATCTGGTCGCGATGCTGCTCTACCCGGTGCTGCCCGCGCGCACCGGCCGCGCCCTGGGCCGCCGCGTGATCGCGCTGGCCTACCGCGCCTTCTGGGCCACCGCCTCGGCCGTGGGGATGATGCGCATCGATGCCAGCTGCCTCGACGCGCTGCGCGACGAGCGCGGCGTGATCTTCGTCGCCAACCACCCCACCATGCTCGACGCCCTGCTGCTGGTGGCGCGCCTGCCGCGCAGCGCCTGCATCATGAAGGCCGACCTGATGCGCAACATCTTCCTCGGCGCGGGCGCGCGCATGGCGCGCTACATCCGCAACGACTCGGCGCGCACGATGGTGAAGCTCGCGGTCGAGGACCTGAAGGCCGGCGGCCAGTTGGTGATCTTCCCCGAGGGCACGCGCACCGTGACGCCGCCGCTCAACGCCTTCCGCCCGGGCGTCACGCTGATCGCCAAGCTGGCGCAGGCGCCGATCCAGACCGTGTTCATCGACACCGACTCGCCCTACCTCGCCAAGGGCTGGCCGCTGTGGCGGGTGCCGCCGCTGCCCATCGTCTTCACGCTGCGCCTGGGCCGGCGCTTCGCGCCCCAGCCGGACAGCAACGCACTGCTGCACGAGATCGAACAGTATTTCCGACACCCCATGGAACAGCGCGCCACCGACGCGCAGCCCGCATGCCAGCAGTCTCGCGCACCCACCTTGTCCTGATCCCCAGCTACAACACGGGCGAGCGCCTGTTCTCCACCGTCAGCGCGGCACGCGCGCAATGGAATCCGGTGTGGGTCGTGGTCGACGGCAGTACCGACGGCACCGGCGAGCGGCTGCAGCAGATGGCCGCCGCCGATCCCGGCCTGCGCGTCTGGCTGCTGCCGCACAACCAGGGCAAGGGCGCGGCCGTGCTGCACGGCCTGCGCGCGGCGCAGGAGGCCGGCTACACGCATGCGCTGACCATGGATTCGGACGGCCAGCATCCGGCCGACCTGATCCCCGCCTTCATGCAGGCCTCGCAGGCCCGGCCCGAGACCATGGTGCTGGGGCGGCCTGTTTTCGATGCCTCGGCGCCGCTGCTGCGGGTGCGCGGCCGCAAGGTCTCCAACAGCTGGACCCAGCTCGAGACGCTGTTCGCCGGCATCGGCGACTCGCTCTACGGCTTTCGCGTCTACCCGGTGCCGGCGCTGATCGCGATCATGTCGCGCCAGCCCTGGATGCGCCGCTTCGACTTCGACACCGAGGCGGTGGTGCGCCTGGCCTGGCGCGGCGTCAAGCCGGTCAACATCGATGCGCCGGTCAAGTACCTCACGGCCGAGGAAGGCGGGGTCTCGCACTTCAATTACCTGCGCGACAACGCCTTGCTGACGTGGATGCACACACGGCTGATGGTCGAGTTCGTGCTGCGCTTGCCGAGTCTGCTGCTGCGCCGGGTGCGGCGGGCGCCGCCGTTCCAGCGCTGACACCCTCACCCCGGCCCTCTCCCGCAAGCGGGAGAGGGAGCTAGATCATCCCGCCGTTGATCGAGATGATCTGCCCCGTGATGTAGGCCGCTTCTTCGCTCGCCAGGAAACCCGCCAGCGCCGCCACCTCCTCCGGCTTGCCGGCGCGCTTCACCGGCACCAGCTGGTCGATCATCGCCTTGTCGAAGGCGCCATCGGCCATGGGCGAGGCGATGATGCCCGGGGCGATCGCGTTGACCGTCACCCCGCGTGCCGCGACTTCGAGCGACAGCGCCTTGGTCGCGCTGTTGAGCGCACCCTTCGCCGCCGCGTAGTTGACCTGGCCGCGGTTGCCGGTGAGGGACGCCACCGAAGACATGTTGATGATCCGCCCCCAGCGCGTGCGCAGCATGGGCAGCAGCAAGGGCTGCGTGACGCGGAAGAAGCCGTTGAGCGAGATGTCGATCACCTTGTGCCACTGCGCCGCGCGCATGCCGGGCAGCACCGCGTCGTCATGCACGCCGGCGTTGTTGACGAGGATCTGCACCGGCCCGCCCGCCAGCATGCGCTCGCAGGCGGCGCGCGAGGCCTCGTCGCTGCCGAGGTCGAAGACATGGCACTCGGCCTGGCCGCCGGCGGCCGTGATGGCGGCGGCGAGGTCTTCGACGGCCTGCGGCCTGGAGTTGGCGTGCAGCAGCACCGTGGCGCCGTCGCGCGCCAGGCGCTGCGCGATGGCCGCGCCGAGGGCGCCGCTGGCGCCGGTGATCAATGCGCGTTTTCCGTTGAGGCTCATGAGGATCAGGCTTCCATGGCAAGCGGCGTGTTGAGCACGACCACCGCGCGGCCTTCGGCCAGCGCGCGCCCTGCTTCGTCCTTCACCGCGAATTCGTAGAGGATCTGGCTCACATCGCCCGAGACGCGCTGCGCATGCACATGCAGCACGCCCTCGATTTCATCGAGCCGCGGGACGGCCAGGCGCACATTGCGCGCACTGGCCAGGAAGCCGGCCGAGGGCTCGCTGCCCGCCGGCGCGATCAGGCCGCCGTGCAGGGCCATCGCCTGGGCCGCGTACTCGATCGCATTGGGGGACAGCAGGCCGCCGGCCGTGCGCAGCGGGTTGTCGGCGCGCCGGTGCGTGCCGGTCGTGCAATGGATGGTGTGCGCATCCCAGGACTCCAGCCGCTCCAGCAGGCACATGCTGCCGCTGTGGGGAATCAGTCGCGCGATGCCGGCCTGGTCGAGCTGTTGCGCTGCACTCATGACGACGAAGACTCCTTGCCGCGATCGGCCACCAGCAGCACGTTGGCAAAGGGCGTGCCCGCACTCATCGGGATGCTCTGCACAGCCGAGAAGCCCAGGCGCTGCAACAGCGAGGTCCATTCGGGCAGCGTGCGTCCCCAGGTCGGCGAGACGCGGTGCCCGCGGATACGCGTGACGGTGCGGTCCACCCACTGGCTGATCGCAAAGCCGCGCCGGCTGGCCGCGTCGCCCACGCGCAGCAGCAACCGGCCGCCCGGCTGCAGCGCGCCATGCACGCGGCGCAGCACGCCCTCCTGCGCGGCATGGTCCACGTAGTGCAGCACGTCGAGGATCACGACCAGGTCGCAGGCCGGCATCGCGGCCTTGCACATGTCCTCGCAGACGAAGCGCGGCGCCGGCTTCAAATGGCCGATGGAGGCCTCGGCGCGCGCCACATCCTTGGGCATCAGCTCGATGCCGGTGTACTCGGCCGCGGCCGGCGTGGCGGCCCAGGCAGCGGGCCAGCGCCCGGGCTGCGCCTGCATGCCGGCCATCGCCGCAAGCAGGCTGGCGAACAGGCCCTGGCCGCAGCCGATGTCCACCACGCGGCGGCGGCGCTCGCCGATCAGGCCGCGCTCGATCAGGCCGCGGAACACCGGGTCGCGCCCCAGCTTGCCGCGCGCGAAATGCCAGGCGAAGTTGCCGGCTTTCTTGTAGGGCTGGGTGGCGGCTTCGTGCAATTGACGCCAGGCGGCGTCGGTCGAGGGGCGGTCGTTCATGCAGGAGTAGTCAGGGCTTGCGGCAGCGTGACTGCGTGCAGGCCGTCGGTGCGAAGGCGTTCGAGCAAAGGCGGCAGGACCTCGAGGACCACCGGCCGGCCTGCGGCCGTGCGCGCAGCATGGCCATCGTGCAGCAGCAGGATGTCGCCGGCCTTCAGGTCCTTGGTGAGGCGCGCCAGCACGACGGCCGCATCGCGCTCGCGCGTGTCGAAGCCGCGGCGCGTCCAGCTCACCAGCACCAGGCCCAGGCGATGCAGCACCGGCGCGAGAAAAGGGTTGCGCAGCCCGGCCGGCGCGCGAAAGCAGATGGGGCGCTGGCCCGTCACTTCGTGCAGCAGCTGCTGCGCCCGCTCGATCTCGGCATGGAAGCCGCGCGGCCCGAGCAAGGAGAAGTTGTGGCGATGCCGTGCCGTGTGGTTCTGGATGCTGTGGCCGCGCGCAACGATCTCGCGTGCCAAGGCCGGATGCTCGCGCACGCGCTCGGCGATGCAGAAGAAGGTGGCCCGCTGGCCATGGGCGTCGAGCAGGTCCAGTACCTGCGGCGTGACCTCGGGGTCGGGCCCGTCGTCGATGGTGATGGCGATCTCGCCGCGCGCCGCCGAAGCCGCCGGCAGCCGCGTGATGTTCGGCCCCAGCAGGCTGCTGCGCGGCGTCAGCCCGGCGGCGGTGATCAGCACATGGTTCAGCACCACCGCGCCGATGGCCCAGGGCAGCGCCCCCGGCACGAAGAGCGCCGCCGCCAGCGCCAGCAGATGCCAGCCGACGCTGGCGCGCACGACGGGCGGCCAGGGCCACGATCCGGAGGCAGGAAGGGCTTGGGACATCGGCGCCGATTCTCCCATCAGCCGCGCGGCGCGGAGGCGCGTGCGGGCCCGCGCGCGAAGGCGGCCGACAGCAGCAGCGCCAGCAGCGAACCGGGCGCGACCACGCGGCCGATGGCCGACAGCGCCGGGATGTCGGAGATCGCGATCAGCGTGAAGGACACCACCGTCGTCAGGTTGGCCAGCATCAGCGAGGCCAGCGTGTCCTCGTCGGCACGGCCGGTCTCGCGCAGCTGGTCGAAGAAGAGCGCGTAGTTGGAGCCCACCGCCACCACCAGCAGCAGCCCCACCAGGTGCAGGATGCCCAGCGGCACCTGCAGCAGTGCGAGCCCGCCCAGCGTGAGCAGCACGGCCACCAGGAGCGGCTCGCAGACGGCCAGCAGGCGGCGCCCCGAGCGCAGCCAGGCGCCCAGCAGCACGACCACGGCGAGCGCGCCCAGCATCACCTGCACGAAGGCCTCGTGCAGGTAGCGCCGGTAGAGGCTGCGCAGCTCGTCGCCCACATTGACCACCTGCACCTCGGGCACCTCGGCGAGCGCGGCCTCGAGCCGCTTCGCGTCGAAGCGCTCGCCGGGATGCAGCGCGATCAGCGTCGACCAGCCGCCGCCCGGGCGCTCGAACATCAGCGCGCTGACCACCGCGCCCAGCGGCCCGCCGGTCAGGTCGGAGCGGCGGATCATGGCCTGGCCGCGCGCCGTCTCCACATCGGCCAGGAAGGGTTCGAGCCGGCTGGCCGGCAAGGGCAGGCCCTGGGTGGCCTCGGCCAGCCGGTTCTTCAGGGTCGCGGCATCGGGCAGGCTGGCGATGCGCGCCGCCTGCGCGGCCTCGCTGGGCAGCACGCGGGTCACGCTCTCGAAGCCGGCGAGATCGCCCTGGTCTACCAGCGCCTCGAGCTTCGCCCCGGCGGCTTCGGTATTGCGCAGGGCCGCCTGCTCGTCGGCGCCGCGCACCACCACCAGGGTGCCGCCATCGCTGGCGCCGATGTCGGCGCGCAGTTCCTCGTCGAGCTGCTGTGCGGACTTGGGCACCGGGCTCATCGCGCTCAGGTCGGCGCGCCACAGATGGCCGCCCTGCCAGAGCACCAGGGCCAGCGCGGCAATGCCGAGGCCGACGAAGACCAGGCGCAGCCGCGGCAGCGCCCGCACGACCAGGCCCGCGATGTGCGCCATCTGCCGCCGCATGCCCATGCCGGTCGCCCCGTCGGGCGCCAGCACCGGCAGCACGAAGCGCGCGACCAGCGCGGCGGCGATCAGCCCGGCCAGCGAGAACACGCCCAGCTGCGCCAGCCCCGGGAAGCCCGAGAAAACCAGCGCCGCGAAGCCGCAGACCGAGGTCAGCAGTCCCAGCCGCACGGTCGGCCAATGGATCTCGCGCCAGCGCATCCAGCCCGTGCCCGGCACGGCGGCGCCGCGCGCCTGGATCAGGTAGTAGATCGCGTAGTCCACGGTCTCGCCGATCAGCGTGCTGCCGAAGCCCATCGTGAGGCCATGCACCTCGCCGAACGCCAGGCTCACGGCCGCGGTGCCGCCGACTACGCCGGTCGCGACCGGCAGCAGCGCCACCACCAGCGCGCGCGGCGAGGCGAAGGCCAGCAGCAGCAAGGCGCCCATCACGATGCCGCCGACGGTGGCGAGCTGGATGGCCTCGTGCTTGATGCGATCGCGGCTCTCGACCGAAAACACCGGCGCGCCGGTCAGCTGCAGCCGCGGGCCCGCGCCCTTCATCTCGCGCGTGGCGGCGTCGAAGGCCTGGTGGATGCGCGCGATCGCCCGCGCCTGCGCATCGAGGTCGCTGCCAGCCGCATGGGTGGTGGCCAGGATCAGCGCCCGCGGCGCGCTGCGCGAGACCCACACGCCCTGCTCGCTGCGCGGCGAGCTGGCGGGGATCAGGCCCTCGGCGATGCGCTGGGTCTCGCCGGTGGGATCGCGCTCCAACAGCGGCTTGGTGATGTTGCCGGCCGGCGTGCCCAGTTGCGAGAGCGTGTCGACGAGGGCGTCGCGCAGGCCCGCGACGGTGAAGCGCTCCGGCCTGACATCGGGCGCCAGCTGGTAGCGATGCTCGAAAAGCCAGGTGCCCGCCTCCTTCCAGTCGCCGGTCTCGCCGTTCTGCACCTGGTCGAAGAGCTTGCTCTCGCGCATGGATGCCGCAACGCCGCGCGACACCACCGCGCGCTGCTCGGCATCCTTGCCGCCCTCGATGCCGATGAAGAGGGTGCGCGAGGCGATGCCGCTTTGCAGCTGCTCGATCAGCACGCGCTGCCGCTCGTCCGGGCTCGCGGGCAAGAAGGCGGAGAGGTCGGCGCTGAAATGCGTGCGCGCGATGAGCGCGATGCCGGCGGCCAGCGCGAGCAGCCAGATGACGATGGCCAGCGCGTGGCGCCCCCGGCCGGACGCTGCTGACTCGGGCCGGCTCACGATGCGGCGCGCACCGGCGTGATGACCATGACCGAACGGTCACCGCCGATGAATTCCATCTCGATGCCGAGCACTTCGCCCGCCTTGCCCGTCAGCCGCAGCGAGCGCACCTGCGCCGCGAGCTTCTCGTCGATGGGCGCCAAGTCCAGCGTCCACTTGTCGGGCGTGCCCGTGAGCGTGCTGCGGAAGTAGCGCTGCAGGGTCAGCGCGTTGCCGTTCAAGGTGCTGCGCATGGCCTCGACCATGCCCAGCAGCTCGGGCATGCTGTCCAGCGTCAGCGTGCGGGTGCGGCCGCCGCGCGACAGGGTCAGGGTGTTGCCGTCGACCGTCATGGTCTCGGGCCGCGGCGCGAGCGTGCGCCGCGTCAGCCGGTCGGGCGCCTGGAAGCTCAGCGTGCCGCTCGCGTCCAGCGGGCCTTCGATGCCGCGCACGAAGCGCTGCTCGGTGAAGCGCGCCTCGCCGTTCTTCTGGCGGGCGAGCAGCCCCATCAGCTCGGGCAGGTCGAAGGCCCAGGCGGAGGATGCCGTGAAAGCCAGCGCGGCCACCAGCCAGCGGCACCAGCGCTCAATCCGAATCTTCGAGCCAGAAGTCATGGAAGTTGAACCAGTTGTACGGGTAGGCGCGGCACAGGGCCTCGAGCCGCTCGACATAGCTTTCGAGCGCGCCGCGGATGCGGCGTTCGCGCTCGGCCGGGTCGGACACGCGTTCGCTGAAGTCGGCCAGCGGCTCGAAATGGACATCGTAGCGCGCCCCCCCCACATAGAGGCCGGCCATGAAGAACACCTTGCGGCGCAGCAGCGCGGCCAGCCGGAACGGGCCGTCGTTGATGACGGCCGGATGACCGAGAAAGGGCAGCCTGATGCTGTTGCCGCGCTGCTGGCCTGCTTCTTCAGGCCCCGGCAGCGTGCGGTCGGCCAAGAGGCCCGCGAGGCCGCCGCCGTCCAGCCAGTCGCGCAGATCCAGCATGGAATGCGGCCGGCCCAGCGCAATGATGTGCGGCCGCAGGCCGGGCTTGGCGATGGCCTCGAGCACTGCGGTGATCTGCTGCGCGTTGTCCTGGTACATCAGCATCGCGAGCCGCAACTCCTTCGGGCGGCCGCTCTGGTGCTTGCAGGCGCCCATGGCCTCGAAGCTGCCGATGTGCGCACCGAGCAGGAATGCGCCCCGCCCCGCAGTCACCTCGGCCTCGACCGGCACGTTGCCATGCACGCGCACGTCGAACAGGTCCATGCGCCCGCGCAGGAAGTAGATGCGGTCGAGCACCGTGGAGGCAAAGGCATGCAGCAGCCGGTAGCCGTCGACCCAGCCCGCGCGCGGGCCGATGGCGCGGAACAGGTAGCGCTTGATGTGCCGGCGCGGCGTGGGCGAGAACAGCAGGAAGTACAGGCTGATCGGATGCAGCACCAGCCGCGCCAGCGGGCGCCCGCAGCGGATCGCGATCCAGCAGATCACGCGCAGCGCCAGCATGTTGCTGCGCTCGGGCATGCGCGACCAGTCGGCCTGGCGCGATTTCGCGTTGCCGGCCTCGGGGGGCTGCGCAAGGCTCATGGTGCGCTGCCCGGCGTCCAGCGGCCGCTGGCCGCGACCACCTCCGCCACCCGCACCTCGAAGCGCAGGCCGCGCGAGGCGCCGCTCTCGGGATTGAGATCGATGCGCAGCGTGCTGCCCGGGCGCACCGGCGCCAGGAACTTGGCGGCCGCGAGCGTGGGCCGCGGGCCCAGTCGGGCGGCCAGCGCGGGCACGCCCTGGGCGGCCTCCAGCACCTCGGCCAGCAGCAAGGCGCCGGGAAGCAGCGGCTGGCCCGGGAAATGGCCCGCGAAGGCGGGATGGTCCGCCGGCACCTCGTGCGTGAGCTGCACCGGGGTGCCGTCGGACGCGAGCTGCGCCAGCGCGAACTCGCGCAGGGCGCGCGCCGTCAGCTTGCCGGTGCCCTCGCGCGGGAAGGCGCTCACGTGCACCACGCGGCGCGGCACGAAGACCGCTTCGAGCCGCTCGCGCAGCGCGGAAATGATGGCGTGGGCGTCGAGCGTGGGCGCCACCACGAAGGCGACCGGGCGCACCACGCCATCGGTCACGTCGTCGGGCAGCCAGAAGGCGCCGTCCTCCACACCGGGGATGCTGTTGAGGTGGTGGTTGAGGTAGCCCAGCGAGCTGCGCCGGCCGGCCACATGAATCAGGTCGTTGGCGCGCCCGAGCAGGCGGAAGCGCCGGTCGTCGACCAGCTCCAGCACATCGGCCATCGGCGTCGGCTCGGGCACGAAGTCGCCCGCGAAGACGAAGCGCTCGGCGCCCTCGGCGTCGTGCTCGGCATGCACGCGGATCTCGCCAAAGGTCTCCCAGACCTCGCTGCGGGTCGGGCGCCGGGTGGCGACCTGGCCCGACTCGGTGCTGCCGTAGATCTCGATCATCTGGGCGCCCATGGCCTGCTCGGCCTGGGCGGCGAGCTGCGGCGAGAGCGGCGCGGTGGCCGAGAGAATGAGGTCCACCCGCGGCAGCGCGATGCCCGAGAGCAGCAGCGTCTTGAGGTGGAAGGGTGTGGTCACCAGCGCGCGCGGCTGCGGCACCGAGGCCAGCGCCTGGGCCACGTCGGCTGGGAAGAAGGGCCTTCCGCTGTCGAAGGCAGCCCCGCCCAGCATCGCGAGCAGTGCCGAGGATTCGAGGCCGTAGCTGTGCTGCACCGGCACCGTCGCCACCAGCGTCAGGCCGGCCAGCGAGGGGCGCCCGAGCAGCTCGGACAGGCGGCCCACGGCGGCGGCCACGTCGCCCACCAGCGTCTTCCAGGACTTGGCGTGCGGCTGCGGAGTGCCGGTGGAGCCGGAGGTCAGCAGGCTCACCGCGTGCAGGCTGCCGGCAATCGCAGGCACGGCCTGCAGGGCAGCGCCGGCGGGAGGCAGCCGGTGCTCGATCAGGACGCGCGGCATGCCGGGCGTCTCGATGCCGGTGTCGTCCAGCACCGCATAGGTGCGGGAGCCCGGTTCGACCAGGCGCGCCAGGGTGTCGGGCCGCGCGTCGGGCGGCAGCAGGCTGGTCTGGCCGCGCACCAGCGCCGCCGCCAGGCCGAGCGTGAAGGCGTAGCGGTCGGAGCAGAGGTTGACCACCGGGCCGCCATCCGGCAGCTGCGGCGCCAGGCGCGCCACGTCGGCCAGGAACTCGCGCGCGCTCACCGGCACCCCGGCGCGCCAGGCGAGCGGCGCGTCCGGATCGCGGTCGGCCAGGAGCGGAAGAAGTTCAGGGCTCAAGCTGGGATCACATTCATTGCCGCGGCGCCGGATCGGCCGGCGCACTGTAGAAGGCACGCACCGTGTCGATCAGGCGGGTGCGCTCGAATTCGGGATGCAGCCGGTAGCGCAGCAGATACTCGCCCACGAAGAGGACTGCCACCATCAGGGGGGTCAGCAGGTTGGCCAGTACCGACCAGGCGGCGAAGGACATCGTGGCATAGACCACGATCGAGGCCAGCACCAGCAGCGCGAAGTACACGGTCCAGACCCGGGTCACGCGCCAGGTGTAGTCGCGCATCGCGGGCGACAGCGGGTGGATGCGCTGCGCGAACTGGCCGATCAGCGAGAGCCGCTCGCGCCGCAGCGTGCCGCCGAACCAGCCGCACAACAGCGCGTTGATGCCCACGTGCTGCAGCATGTAGAGCCGGTTGGGGTCGCCCGCCTCGCCGCGCAGCACCAATGCAAAGCCCAGCACGCCAGCCAGCCCGGCGATCGCCAGGCCCCATTTGCCGAAGCGGCTACCCGCGAGCCCCAGCGCCGTCAGCCACAGCGGGCCGAGCAGCACCCCCACCGCCCAGGGCTCGGCGGCGTGGAAGAGCATCATCCAATGGGAAACGCCGGCATAGGCCACCCCCGCGAGCAGCAGGAGCGCCATGCGCCATCGAGACATGACTCAGAAGGCGTGAATGAATCCGGCGTGCCCGAGCAGCCTGTCCAGGCGTGCCCATTCAAGGCGCAAAGCGCAGCCGTAGCCCGTGCTACGGCGAGCATTTGCAACGCAGAGTGGGCGCGTCTGGGCAGGATGAGCGGGCATGACGGGTTCGTTCATGCCTTCTCCAAGTCGCCGCGATTCTGGGCGACGTGGGCTGCGAGGCTGCGCAGCGACTGGAAGATCTGCTGGTTGCGCTCGTCGTCCGAGCGCAGCTGGAAGCCGTACTTGCGCGAGACCTCCAGGGCGACTTCGAGGATGTCGATCGAATCGAGCCCCAGCCCTTCGCCGTACAGCGGCGCCGACGGCACGATCTCGGAGGGTGCGATCTCGAGATTCAACGACTCCACCAGAAGCACGGCCAGCTCGGTCTCCAGAGCGGTCTGTTCGGGCGCATCGCCAAGGGCGGAAATGGGGGGCTGGGTCGATGACAAATGAGGGCTCCGAGAACTTTTGAATGAACTATCGCACGGGGTCGGAATTATAGGAGGCGGCCCCGGACGCCTTGGATAGACTGCGCTCAGTACTGAAACACCCGGAGCACCCATGGCCGACCCCCTCCTGATCGCCCGCCACGACAGCATCGAATGCAGCCTCCTGCCGGGGCTTGCGAACCGCCACGGCCTGATCACCGGCGCCACCGGCACCGGAAAGACCGTCACGCTGCAGACCATCGCCGAGAAGCTCTCGGCCATCGGCGTGCCGGTGTTCATGGCCGACGTCAAGGGCGACCTGACCGGCGCCAGCCAGCCAGGCAGCATCGGCGAGAAGATGGCCGCCGTCCTGAAGGAGCGGGGCCTCGAGCAGCCCCCGCCCGTGGCCTGCCCCGTCACCCTGTGGGACGTGTTCGGCGAGCAGGGCCACCCGGTGCGCGCCACCGTTTCCGACATGGGGCCACTGCTGCTGGGCCGCATGCTCAACCTCAACGAGACCCAGGCCGGCGTACTCAATCTCGTGTTCAAGATCGCGGACGACAACGGCCTGCTGCTGCTCGACCTGAAGGACCTGCGCGCGATGCTGCAGCACGTGGGCGAGAACGCGAGCCAGTTCACCACCGAGTACGGCAACATCAGCGCCGCCAGCGTGGGCGCGATCCAGCGCGGGCTGCTGCAGATCGAGAGCCAGGGCGGCGACAAGTTCTTCGGCGAGCCCATGCTCAACATCTCCGACTTCATGCAGACCGAGGGCGGCAAGGGCGTGGTCAACATCCTGGCGGCCGACAAGCTGATGAACTCGCCCCGGCTCTACGCCACCTTCCTGCTGTGGCTGCTGTCGGAGCTGTTCGAGCAGTTGCCCGAGATCGGCGACCCGGAGCAGCCCAAGCTGGTGTTCTTCTTCGACGAGGCGCACCTGCTCTTCAACGAGGCGCCCAAGGCGCTGGTCGAGCGCATCGAGCTGGTGGTGCGGCTGGTGCGCTCCAAGGGTGTGGGCGTGTTCTTCGTGACGCAGAACCCGCTGGACATTCCCGACACGGTGCTGGCGCAGCTGGGCAACCGCGTGCAGCACGCCCTGCGCGCCTTCACGCCGCGCGACCAGAAGGCGGTGAAGGCGACCGCCACCACCATGCGGCAGAAGCCGGGGCTGGACATCGAGACCGCCATCACCGAGCTGGCGGTGGGCGAGGCGCTGGTGAGCTTCCTCGATGCCAAGGGGCGGCCCAGCATCACCGAGCGCGTCTATGTGCTGCCGCCGGGCAGCCAGATCGGGCCCATCACGCCGGCGCAGAGGCAGGCCTTGATGGCGAATTCGCTGGTGGCCGGCGTGTACGAGAAGGCCGTGGACCGGGAGTCGGCCTACGAGAAACTCAAGGGGCGGGCCGAGACGGCGCCGGATGCGCCTGCGTCTGCTGGGAAGCCCGGCGCCGCGACGCCGGCCGAATCGGGCGGCGTCATGGGCAGCCTGAACGAGATCCTGTTCGGCTCGACCGGGCCGCGCGGGGGCAAGCGCGATGGGCTTGCGCAGACCATGGCGAAGTCGGCGATGCGGACGATGGGGACGCAGGTGGGGAAGGAAATCCTGCGAGGGGTGCTGGGGGGGATTTTTGGCGCCAAGTCGCGACGGTGAGTGCGCCGTGGAATACAGAAATCTGTACAAGGGAGGGCTGGCTTCGGGACTGGATGGACTCAGCAACAAGGCGATGCTGGACGCCGCCGATTCGTGACACCTGATGTCAACATCCTGGTCGCCGCCTCGCGAAGCGACCATCCGCATCATGCGACTGCCAGCGCGTGGCTCGAACAGGCCCTGATCGACGCGAATCGAGGAACACCCCTGAAGCTGCAGTCCATGGTGCTTGCGAGCATTCTGCGCCTGGTGACGCATCCCAAGATCTTCGTCCATCCCACAACCCCTGGCCAATGCGCTGCGTTTTGTGGACGCGCTGCTGGAGGCCCCCGGCGTGGAAAAGCCCTCGCTCGGGCCCGAGTGGCCGCAGATGCGCAAGCTGTGCTCCGCGAAGCAGTTCCAAGGCCCAAGGATGCAGACAACATTGGCCAGTTGCCACGCGACATCTCCTATTCCTTCTCTCCTTGCGCTTTTTGTGGAACCGGCCCCAGGGTGTCGACCCGCGTCGCAACAATCTGGCACGCAGTAACCAAGTCAGTGACGATGCGCTCGTCGACGTTCAGATCGCCCTCGTACTCGCCGAGATTGCGAATGTCGTGACACTTCGACAGGACGCGCCAGACTTCGGGCCCGAGTCCGAGGGTGTGCGGCAGCAGCTGGAACACGATGTATCGATTGGTGGAGCGATAGCCGCTCCACCGGAGCGCCGCCAGGCACAGCGCATGCGCAGCGTTGTAGGCCAGATCAAAGCGACTCTCCAACGAGAGAGACACATTGAGTGCGTCCTGCAACCTGGCGTGCCCCGAGCGCTTGAGCCCGGCAAATTCCTTGGCGTCGGGCAGCTCTGCCTTCAATGGCTTGCCCGGGCCACTCAGGTTTTCAAACGGCGAGGTCACTGTCACCTCCGATGATCCAGATCTTGGGCTGTTCGAGCACACGGGTCAGGAACGAGTCTTTCGCGTTCAAGCGTTTTGCAAGATCCTTGCGCGTGAGGATCGTCGGGTTCACGGTACGGCCGAGCTTGCTGCTCGCCGCTTCCAACGCCGCAAAGGTATCTCCGTAACTCGCTTCATCACTGACCAGCATCAGGTCGATGTCGCTGCGGGCCGTGTCGGCTTTCTTGGCGACTGAACCATAGACGAATGCTGCGAGGATCCGTCCCTTCAACGGCCCCAGTGCTTGCCGCAGCGGCTCGGCCAGACCGACGGTCTTCTGCACGATGCCGCACAGTTCCTCGAAGAGAGGGGACTCGGCATTGGCCTGATAGTGCTTCTGATTGCCGACCGCTGTCACGTTGACTAATCCACTCTGTGCCAAGTTGGCCAGTTCACGCTGAACTGCGCCCGATCCGCTTCCGGTCAATCCGATCAATTCGGTGGCATAGAAGCTGCGCGAAGGTTGGCCGAACAGCAGCCCGAGCACCCGTTGCCTCGTGCCAGAAAAAAGCGCGTCCGCGAGGCTGCCGTGATGAGGGAGAACAATACGCCTTGTACCCATATTGGGCATGACTATACCCAATTTGGGCATGCTTGTGCCCATATTGGGCATGGATAATTCTTCTACCCGCTGTTTCACCACCGCAGCAACCGAGATCCCAAGATCGCCCCCGCTACCACCGGCAGCGCCATCCCAATCACATACCAGATCGCCAGGAATGGCGCCGCCAGTTCCTGGCAGTGCAAGGCATAAACGGCGGCCCCCGCCCCCGCTGACATCGCACCCGCCGCCGCGCCGGCCAGCGCTGGCTGGGTCGGCGCGAGACTCTTGAGCGCCACCAGCGAAGCCACGAACACCGGCGCCGCGATCAGCGCAATGTTGAAGACACAGGTCCGCCAGGTCTGCCCCCACACCATCGCCACGCGCTCGTCGAGCGGCGCCATCAGCCAGGTCACGAGCCCCAGTGCCCACACCAGCAGCACCGGCACCGCCAGGCCGAGCCACGCGGTGCGCACGCGCACCCCGGGCCGCGCCAGGCGCTGCACGATCACGAAGCCGGCGACGGCGATGCAGGCCGGGAACAGCAGCTTGACCCAGAACATCGGCCAGAACAGGGTCTGCACCAGGTCGCGCCGCACGCCGTACTCGAGGGCCATCACGGCAATCGACAGCGGCAGGCCGACTGCAAGCGCGAACGCAAAGCGCCGTACGGCAGCATGCCGCGGCACCGGCTCCGCGCGGGCCGCAAGCAAGGCCACGAGTTCGTCTGTTTTCATGATGAGGACTTTCCGATCTTCAGTGCCAGCGCCTTGAGCCCCCGATGGATGCCCACCTTCACCGCCGACTCCGACATGCCGGTCAGGCGTGCGGTCTCGGCCACCGACAGGCCCTCGAGCTTGACGTGCACGATCGGCAATCGATGCCGGTCCGGCAGGGTGTCGAGCAGCCCGGCCAGGTCGCGGCGCGCATCGCTGGCCTCGGTGGCCGAATCGGCGAACACGGCGAGCTCGTCATCGAGCGGGTCGTGCAGCGCCTCGCGTCCGGCCTTGGACCGCAGCAGGTCGATCATCTTGTAGCGCGCGATCGCATGCACCCAGGCCGTCAACGGCTGGTCGCTCTGGTAGGTGTGGCGCTGGTTGTGCATGGCGAGCAGGCATTCCTGGACAAGGTCTTCCACTTCATCGGGCCATCCGAACAGGCGCCTGGCCAGAAAGGCGCGCAGGTGTGCGCTGAGCTTCTGCAGGAAAGCCCGGTAGGCCGCGGCATCGCCGTCCAGGCCGCGCACGAACAACTCGTGCAGCACCGTCTCCGCATCGCTCCTTGCCATCGGGCTCCCATGGGTCATTCGTGCGCCGGCCCGCTCCGGTTACGGCGACGGGCAAAAAAAGAAATCCGGCGGATTGTGCCGTGCGTTGTAACCCCGCCGCCGCGGACGGCGAAGTAGAAGCGACCGTGCCAAACGCGCGGTTGCAAACTTCACTCAACCACTGGAGCACTATCCATGATCACTCGTCCTCTCGCCATCACCGCCCTCGCCCTCGGCGTCCTCGCCGCCGGTTCCGCCATGGCCCAAGATACGAAGCCGATGGCCGACAAGATGGCCGCGATGGAGAAATGCTACGGCGTCTCCATGGCCGGCAAGAACGACTGCGCCGCCGGCCCCGGCACCACCTGCGCCGGCACCTCGAAGGTGGACTACCAGGGCAACGCCTGGAAGAACGTGCCGGCCGGCACCTGCGCCACGATCAAGACACCCAAGGGCATGGGCTCGCTGACGCCGATCAAGTCCTGATCGATCCCACAGGCCCCTGCGCCACCATGCCCTCCCCCGCCCTCACCGCCGGCCTCGGCCTCAAGGCCGAACACTACGACGCCGCCGTGTCGGCGCGCGCCTGCGGCCTGTGGTTCGAGGTGCATCCGGAGAACTACATGGTGGCGGGCGGGCCGCGGCTCGGATGGCTCGAGGCGGTGCGCGAGCAGCATCCCGTCTCGCTGCATGGCGTGTCGCTCTCGCTCGCGGGCGAGAGCGAGCCCGATGCCGCGCACCTGCAGCGGCTGGCAGCGCTCGCCAGGCGCATCCGGCCGGCGCTGATTTCCGAACACCTGGCTTGGTCGGCCTGGAACGGCCACTACTTTCCCGACCTGCTGCCCTTTGCCCGCACCACCGAGGCCCTGCACCGCATCGCGGCCAACATCGGCCGAGCGCAGGACGCGCTGGCCACGGCGATCGCGATCGAGAACCCCTCCCACTACCTGCGCTTCGATGGCCACGCCTGGGACGAGATCGACTTCCTCGCCGAGCTGGCGCGCCGCACCGGCTGCACGCTGCTGCTGGACATCAACAACGTCCATGTGTCGGCGCGCAATCTCGGTTACTCGGCTGAGGCTTGGCTCGACCGCTTTCCCCAGGCGCTGGTGAGCGAAGTCCATCTCGCCGGCCATTCGCAGGACCCAGCGCTGGGCGAGGCCCTGCTGATCGATTCGCACGATGCACCGGTCGCGCCGGAAGTCTGGGCGCTCTATCGCCGCTTCATCGAGCGCGCCGGTGCGCGGCCGACGCTGATCGAGCGCGATGGCAACGTACCGGCCTTCGACGCGCTGATGCATGAGCGCAGCCTGGCCGAAGCCGCGCTGCGCGAGGGCACGCCAACACCGGAGACCCTGGCATGAGCTTCCAGGACGCCTTCGCCCAGGCCCTCTTCGCGCCCGGTGCGGTGACGAACCCGGCCGTGCGGCAGCTCGCCGCGCAGCCCGCCTTCGCGGTCTACCGCAACACGGTCATGAAGGCTTGCATCGACGCGCTCGAAGCCAACTTCCCGGCTGTTGCGCGGCTGGTGGGCAGCGAATGGTTCCGCGCCGCCGCCGCGCTGCATGTGGCGGCCAGCCCGCCGCGCGATGGGCGGCTGCTCAACTACGGCGAAGGCTTTGCCGATTTCCTGCAAGGCTTCGAGCCGGCCACCGAGCTGCCCTACCTGCCCGATGTCGCACGCCTCGACGCGTTGTGGCGCGAGGCTCATGCGGCCGAAAACGCGCCCCTGGTCGACACGGCATGGCTGTCGCGCCAGGCGCCCGAGCGGCTCGCGGCCCTTGTGCTGCCTCCACATCCGGCGGCGCGCTGGGCCTGGTTCGACGCGCAGCCGATCTACAGCATCTGGGCGCGCAACCGTGGCGACGGCAGCGACGAAGAAGAACTTGTCTGGCGCGGCGAAGGCGCACTTCTCACGCGCCCCGCCGACGCCGTGACCTGGCATCCCATCGGCCGCGCGGCCTGCGCCTTCCTGGATGCCTGCGCCAACGGCTTGCCGCTGGGCGACGCCGCCGAGCTGGCCTTGGCCCTCGATGCCGATTGCAAGCTCGCAGCGCTGCTCGAAGCCCTGCTGCGCGCCGGCGCCTTCACCCACCCCACCGCCCCTTCCACCGAAAGCACCCCATGAGCTCGAACACCGCCGCCTCCGCCCCCTTCGCAGCCGATGACGCGCACGGCCTTCGCGCACACTGGAACCGGCTCGCCGAGCTGCTCACGCGCCTCGTCCCGCACGACCTGCTGGCGCTGGCCACGCGCGTGGGCATCGCCGCGATCTTCTTTCTCTCGGGGCGCACCAAGGTCGAAGGCTTCCTCACGCTGACGCCGAGCGCCTACGAGCTGTTCCGCACCGAGTACAAGCTGCCGCTGCTGCCACCGGAGCTCGCGGCCCATCTCGCGGCCTACGCCGAGCACCTGTTCCCGGTGCTGCTGGTGCTGGGCCTGTTCACCCGCCTGTCGGCCCTGGCGCTGCTGGGCATGACGCTGGTGATCCAGCTCTTCGTCTACCCCGACGCATGGCCCACGCACCTGTCGTGGGCGGCTCTGCTGCTCTACCTCGTCGGGCGCGGCGGGGGCACGCTTTCGCTCGACCGGGTGTTGCGCATCGCCTAATCGCCCACGGTGCGCGGCTTGCCAGCCGCAGAAGCCCTCGCTACATTGTGTTTTTTGAGGGCCTGCAATGTCCGTTGACGCCGTTCCGACTCCTTCCACGCCGACGCTTTCCCCGAATCCTTCCGAGCCCTCCCCCTCCGCGCCGGCCTCCGCCTTGCCGGCCTCCACCTTGCCGGCCTCTTCCTCCCCGCAACGGCCGCATATCCGCCTGACCTCGCATGCCGGCGGCATGGGCGCGCTGCCCATCCAGTGGGGCGCCGCCAGCGCCGCCGAGCGCGGGCCGGTGGTGGGCACCACCACCAAGCGCGCGCATCGCAACGTGATCGGCACGCACAGCGGCTCCTACAGCGTCTATCGCGCGCTGGCCGTGGCGGCCGGCGCGCTCAAGCGCGAGCACAAGGCCGACCTCACCAACACGGCGCCCACCGACGTGGTCGGGCCTTACCCGCAATGGGGCGAGCCGGGCCGCATCGTCTCGCTCGACCCCTGGGGTGCGGTGGTGGCCGATGCCTTCGCGGCCGAGCTGGCGGCCGGCTACGACATCCGCCCCACCATCGCGATCACCAAGGCGCATGTGATCCTGCCCGAGGTCATCGAGGGGCTGCAGAAGGGCCGGCTGGTAGCCGACGGCAAGTTCCTCACGGCCGGCGGCGCGGCCATCGTCACCAAGGCGGCGATCGAACCGGTCTGGTACCTGCCCGAGGTGGCCCGCCGCTTCGGCTGCTCCGAGACCGACCTGCGCCGCGTGCTCTTCGAGGAAACCGGCGGCATGTACCCCGAGCTCGTGACCCGCTCCGACCTCGAGGTCTTCCTGCCGCCCATCGGCGGCCAGACGCTCTACATCTTCGGCAACCCGCGCGACCTGGCCAACCCGGAGGTCGAGCTCACGGCACGCATCCATGACGAGTGCAACGGCTCCGACGTCTTCGGCTCCGACATCTGCACCTGCCGCCCCTATCTCACGCATGCGATCGAGGAGTGCATCCGCGGTGCGCAGCGCGGCGGCGTGGGCCTCATCGCCTACTCGCGCAAGGAAGGCCGGGCGCTCGGCGAGGTGACCAAGTTCCTGGTCTACAACGCGCGCAAGCGCCAGGTGGGCGGCGACACGGCCGACCAATACTTCGCCCGCACCGAGTGCGTGGCGGGCGTGCAGGACATGCGCTTCCAGGAGCTGATGCCCGACGTCTTCCACTGGCTCGGCATCCGCAAGATCCACCGCCTGGTGTCGATGAGCAACATGAAGTTCGACGCCATCGCCGGCTCGGGCATCGAGATCGGCGAGCGGGTGAACATCCCCGACGAGCTGATCCCCGCCGACGCGCGGGTCGAGATGGACGCCAAGATGGCGGCCGGCTACTTCACGCCCGGCGTCGTGCCCGACGCCGAAGAACTCAAGAAGGCCAAGGGAAGGACCCTCGACACATGAGCAAGGACAACTACGGGGTCGACCCCGACCGGCCCACTTCGAACGCGGCTGTTCGCCATGCCGACGCCGACGGCCATGTCGACCCCGCGCTCGAGTTCGTCGAAGACACCGCCCACCCCGCCGGCGCCGTGGCCTTCCTGCGCACCACCCGCGCGATCCGCATCCGCGCCGCCGCGCTGCTGGCGCATGCGCGACGCGGCGAATCGGAGTGGTTCACCATCGGCGACGAGGCGGCGCTCGAGGAGACCGCGCGCGCCGTGGCGGGAGTGACGCACGAACGCTACCCTTCCGGCCCCATCCCCTTTCACAGCCGCTGGCGCCACTTCGAGGCCGGCGACGTGAACCGGATGGAAGAGCTCGACCGCCTGCTGGGCCATCTGAACCCGACGGAGCGCGCCCGCGCCCATATCGACCTGGTGCTGGTGAGCGTGCTGCTCGATGCCGGCGCCGGCCCCTACTGGCACTACACCGAGCCTGCCACCGGCAAGCGCTTCACGCGCTCCGAAGGGCTGGGCGTCGCGAGCTTCCATGCCTTCACAAGCGGCCTGTTCTCTTCCGACCCCGATCGCCCGCTGCAGGCCGACGCCGCAGGGCTGCGCGGCCTGGTGACCGACCGGCTCGGCGATGCCTTCCAGGTCAGCGACATGAACCAGCTGGTGGGGCTCTCCGGCCGCGCCACCCTGCTGCGCCGCCTGGGCGAGGCCATGAGCGAGCAGCCCGAGACCTTCGGCGACGACGGCCGCCCGGGCGGCATCTTCAACGCGCTGGTCAGCCCCCTCGGACCCACCGCGCCGCCGACGGCCGAAGTCACCGCGCACGACATCCTTTCGCTGCTGCTCGAATCGCTGTCGGGCATTTGGCCCGCCGCCAACTTCATCGACAGCCTTGCAGCCGACGGCAGCGATGCAGCCGGCGGCATTCCCTCGGGCGATCCCGCACTGGCCCTGGGAGACTGCTGGCGCCACCGCGCCGTGCGCGGGCCCGGGCTCACCAACGGCTGGATGCCCTTCCACAAGCTCTCGCAGTGGCTCACCTACTCGCTGATCGAGCCCTTCGAATGGGCCGGCGTCAGGGTGCGCCACCTGGAGGCGCTCACCGCCCTGCCGGAGTACCGCAACGGCGGACTGCTGCTCGACAGCGGCGTGATCGTGCCGCGGGACCCAGCCCTGCTGGAGCGCACCTGGAAGACCGGCGACGAGTTCATCGTCGAGTGGCGCGCGCTGACCATCGCGCTGCTCGACGAGCTGGCGCCGCGCGTGCGCAAGGCGCTCGGCCGCAGTGAGGAAGAGCTGCCGCTGGCCCGCGTGCTCGAAGGCGGCACCTGGGCCGCGGGCCGCGTGCTGGCACAGCGCTTGCGTGGCGGCACGCCGCCTCTGCGCATCGAAAGCGACGGCACGGTCTTCTAGACTCCCTCCTTTCGAAAAACGCAGGAAGCCTTTTCTCATGAGCAACGTCCACCTCGTCGACCACCCCCTCGTCCAGCACAAGCTCACGCTGATGCGCCGCAAGGAGGCCAGCACCAACAGCTTCCGCCGCCTCCTCAACGAGATCAGCATGCTGATGGCCTACGAGGTCACGCGCGACATGGCGATGCAGGACATCGAGATCGAGACCCCGCTCGAGACCATGAACGCCAAGGTGATCGACGGCAAGAAGGTCGTGCTTGTCTCCATCCTGCGCGCCGGCACCGGCATCCTCGACGGCATGCTCAGCGTGGTGCCCGGCGCGCGCGTGGGCCACATCGGCCTGTACCGCGACCCGAAGACGCTGACCGCGGTCGAGTACTACTTCAAGATGCCCGGCGAGATGGGCGAGCGCGACTGCATCGTGGTCGACCCGATGCTGGCCACGGGCAACTCGGCGGTCGCGGCGGTGGAGCGGCTCAAGGAGCTGAACCCGAAGTCGATCAAGTTCGTGTGCCTGCTGACCTGCCCCGAAGGCATTCGCAACATGCAGGCGGCGCACCCCGATGTGCCGATCTACACAGCCGCAATTGACCGCGAGCTCAACAGCCACGGCTACATCCTGCCTGGCCTGGGAGATGCAGGCGACCGCATCTTCGGCACCAAGTAAACAAACAAGCTTCCATCAACGAGGAGAGAGTCCGTGCCCCTACGCCGTCACCTGATCGTCCGTTCAGTCGCCATCGCCGCAGCGCTCGCGGCCGGCGCGCCCGGCCTCGCACTCGCGCAGGCCAAGCTCAAGGTGGCGGCGGTCTACACCGTGCCCTTCGAGCAGCAATGGGTCGGCCGCATCCACAAGGCATTGAAGGCGGCCGAAGCGCGCGGCGAGATCGAGTACAAGGCCACCGAGAACGTCTCCAACGCCGACTACGAGCGCGTGATGCGCGAGTACGCGCAGGCGGGCAACCAGCTGATCCTGGGCGAGGTCTTCGGCGTCGAGGCCGCGGCGCGCAAGGTCGCGAAGGACTTCCCGAAGACGGCCTTCCTGATGGGCTCCTCGCTGAAGCCGCAGGCGCCCAACTTCTCGGTCTTCGACAACTACATCCAGGAGCCCGCCTATCTCTCCGGCATGGTGGCCGGCGGCATGACCAAGACCCACAAGATCGGCATGGTCGGCGGCTTCCCGATTCCCGAGGTCAACCGGCTGATGAACGCCTTCATGGCCGGCGCGAAGGAAACCAACCCCAAGGTGGAGTTCAGCGTGAGCTTCATCAACAGCTGGTTCGACCCGCCCAAGGCCAAGGAGGCCGCCTTCGCGATGATCGACAAGGGCGCCGACGTGATGTACGCAGAGCGCTTCGGCGTCAGCGACGCGGCCAAGGAAAAGGGCAAGCTCGCCATCGGCAACGTGATCGACACGCAGGACAAGTACCCGGATACCGTGGTGGCCTCGGCATTGTGGAATTTCGAGCCCTCGGCCGACCGCGCGATCAAGCTGGTGAAGGAAGGCAAGTTCACCGCCGAGGACTACGGCCCCTATTCGATGATGAAGCACAAGGGCTCCGAGCTGGCGCCGCTGGGGACCTTCGAGAAGAAGGTGCCGCCGGAGATCGTCGCCAAGGTCAAGGCGAGAGAGGCCGAGATCCTCTCCGGCAAATTCACCGTCAAGGTCGACGACAGCCAACCGAAATCCACCGCCAAGTAAACGCGATGGATGGTTCCTGCTCCCTCTCCCGCTTGCGGGAGTGGGTTGGGGTGAGGGCATTGGGCCGTGGATAGCGCTCAGCCTCGGCAACCCTCCGCTGCCCTCACCCCCGCCCTCTCCCGCAAGCGGGAGAGGGAGCAAGAGAGCGTCCTCTCGCTGCGCGGCATCACCAAGCGCTTCGGCGCCCTGGTCGCCAACGACGCGATCTCGCTCGAACTGAAGGCCGGCGAGGTGCTCGCGCTGCTGGGCGAGAACGGCGCGGGCAAGTCCACGCTGATGTCGATCCTCTTCGGCCACTACACCGCCGACGAAGGCGAGATCGAGGTCTTCGGCCGGCCGCTGGCGCCCGGCCTGCCCAAGGCCGCGCTGGCCGCGGGCATCGGCATGGTGCACCAGCACTTCACGCTGGCCGACAACCTGAGCGTGCTCGACAACGTGATGATGGGCACCGAGCCCTGGTGGCAGCCCTTCTCGCGACGTGCCGCGGCGCGCGCCAGGCTGCTCGAGGTCTCGCAGCGCTTCGGACTGCCGGTGCAGCCGGAGGCCCGGGTCGGCAGCCTGTCGGTGGGCGAGCGGCAGCGGGTGGAGATTCTCAAGGCGCTGTACCGCGGCGCGCGCATCCTGATCCTCGACGAGCCCACCGCCGTGCTCACCCCGCAGGAAAGCGAGGCGCTGTTCCACACGCTCGCGCAGATGGTGGCGGGCGGACTCTCGATCATCTTCATCAGCCACAAGCTGGACGAGGTGCTGCGCGTCTCGCACCGCATCGCCGTGCTGCGCGGCGGCAGGCTGGTGGCCGAGGCGCCCGCGCGCGAGACCACGCAGGCGCAGCTGGCGCTGTGGATGGTCGGCCATGCGGTGGAGGGCGTGAAGCCAACGCCGGCGCGGCAGGTGGGCGATGCGGTTTGCGTGCTCGACCACGTGCGCACCGCCGGCGAGGGGCACGACCGGCTGCTCGATGTCTCGCTCGGCCTGCGCGCCGGCGAGATCACGGCCGTGGCCGGCGTCTCCGGCAACGGCCAGGTCGCGTTGGCGGAGCTGCTTTGCGGCACGCGCCGCGCGACCGGCGGCAGCGTGCAGCTGATGGGGCGGGCCCTGCCCGCCTCGCCCGCTCGCCTGGTCCGGCGCGGCGTGGCCCGCATCCCGGAGGACCGGCACGCGGTCGGCGTGGTGGGCGACCTGCCGGTGTGGGAGAACGCGGTCTCCGAGCGGCTTCGCAACGCCGGCTTCTCGCGCTGGCTCTGGGTGCGGCGGGCGGCGGCGCGTGCCCATGCACGCCGCGTCGAGCAGGCCTTCGACGTGCGCGGCGCCGGGCTGGACGCGCCGGCGCGCGCGCTCTCGGGCGGCAACATGCAAAAGCTCATCCTCGGCCGTGCGCTCCTGGCGCCGGATGCGGCGAAGAACAAGACGGCGCGCCTGATCGTCGCGCACCAGCCCACCTGGGGCCTGGACATCGGTGCGGTCGCCTACGTGCAGCAGCAGCTGATCGCGGCACGCGATGCCGGCGCCGCGGTGCTGCTGATTTCCGATGACCTCGACGAGGTGCTGGCGCTGGGGGACCGGGTCGCCGTGATGCACGGTGGCCGGCTGGGCGAGCCGCGCCCCTCATCGGCCTGGACCCGCGAGGCCATCGGGCTGGCGATGGCGGGCTCATGAGCGCAGCGCCGGGCCGCCCCAAGCAGGCTCACGCCCCCGAGGGGCTGAGGCCTGCGGCTCCAAGGCTGCCTGCGCAGGCTTGGACAGGCCGAAGAGCCGCCGCCTCTGGTGGCGACTCGTCCAGCGAGAACACGAAGTGCCGAGCGTGGGGGCCACACCCATGATGAGACTGGAGCGTCGACACGAAGCTTCGCGCGCCGCGCTGATGCTGGCGCCCGTCGGCGCGATCGGCTTCACGTTGCTGGTCAGTGCGCTGCTGGTGCTGTGGGCCGGTGCGCCGGTGGGCCGCACCTATGCACTGCTGCTGCAGGGCGGCTTCGGCTCGGTCTTCGCCTGGAGCGAGACGCTCACGCGCGCCACGCCGCTGATCCTCACCGGCCTGGCCGCCACGGTGGCCTTCAAGGCCCGGCTCTTCAACATCGGCGCCGAGGGGCAGTTCTACGGCGGCGCGCTCGCGGCGGTGGCGGTGGGCGGCCTGCATGGCGGCACCGGCTTCGCGCTGCCGATCTGGCTGCTTTTCCCGCTGATGATGGCGGCGGCCGCCTGCGTGGGCGCCCTGCTGCTGCTGGGGCCCGCACTGATGAAGAACAAGCTGGGCGTGGACGAGGTGGTGACCACGCTGCTGATCAACTTCATCGTGCTGCTCGGCGTCTCGGCCCTGCTCGACGGGCCGATGAAGGACCCGACGGCGATGGGCTGGCCGCAGAGCGTGTCGCTGCAGTCCGAGCTGGAGCTGGGCCGGTTGATTGCCCAGACCCGCGTCCACACCGGCTTGCTGTGGGCCGGCGCCCTGGCCCTGCTGGCCTGGGTGCTCTTCAAGTACACGGTGATCGGCTTCGACATCCGCGCGCTGGGCGCCAATGCGCGGGCCGCGGCCTTCGCCGGCGTGCCGGTCACGCGCACGGTGGTGCTGGTGGCCTTGATCTCGGGCGCGCTGGCGGGGCTGGCCGGCGCGATCGAGGTGGCGGGCCGCACCAGCTACGTCACGCTCGACATGTCGCCCGGCTACGGCTACAGCGGCATCGTGATCGCGATGCTGGCCGGGCTGCACCCGCTGGGCGTGCTGGCCGCGGGCGTGTTCGTGGCCGGCGTGCAGGTGGGCGCCGACACCATGAGCCGGGCCATCGGCGTGCCCACCTACATCGCGGACGTGATCGTGGCCGCCTCGCTGATCGCGGTGCTGGTGGCCACACTGCTCACGCAATATCGCCTGCGATGGAAATAGCCGACATCCTGTCCAACCAGGCCTTCTGGGTGGCGGTGCTGCGCATCGCCACGCCGCTGGTCTTCGGTACCCTCGGCGTGCTGCTGTGCGAGCGCGCGGGCGTGTTGAACCTCGGCATCGAAGGCATCATGGTCGCGGGCGCCTTCACCGGATGGCTCGCGGTGTATGCCGGTGCGCCCTTGTGGGCGGGCGTGGCGGTGGCCGCGCTCACGGGTGCGGTCTTCGGGCTGCTGCATGCCTTGCTCACCGTGGGCCTCGCGCTGTCGCAGCACGTGTCGGGCCTGGGCATCACGCTGCTGGCGACGGCGCTCAGCTACTACGGCTACCGCGTGAGCTTCCCGAAGGTCAACACGCCGCCGACGGTCACGCCCTTCGCGCCGATGGAGTGGCTGCCGATCCCCGTGCTCGACGCGCAGACGCCGCTCACGCTGCTGGCGCTGCTGCTGGTGCCGCTGCTGGCGTACCTGCTCTACCGCACGCCGCTGGGCCTGGCGGTGCGCATGGTGGGCGAGAACCCGCAGGCGGCCGAGGGCCAGGGCGTGTCGGTCGCGGCCACACGCACCGGTGCCATCGTGGCCGGCTCGGCGCTGATGGGCGTGGCAGGCTCCTTCCTCACGCTCTCGGCCTTCAACGCCTTCTTCTTCAACATGGTCAACGGGCGCGGCTGGATCTGCGTGGCACTGGTGGTGTTCGCCTCCTGGCGGCCGGGCAAGGCCCTGCTGGGTGCCTTGCTGTTCGCCTTCTTCGACGCGCTGCAGCTGCGGCTGCAACAATCGGGCGACGCGCTGCTGCCCTACCAGCTGTACCTGATGCTGCCCTATGTGCTGTCGATCGTGGCGCTGGTGCTGGTGGCGCGCAAGGCCGGCTATCCGCAGGCCCTCATGAAGCCCTATCGCAAGGGAGAACGCTGAAGCCATGCTCGATCTACTGGTTCACAACGCCGCCCTCCCCGATGGCCGCACCGACATGTCCATCGCCGTGCAGGACGGCCGCATCGCCGAAGTGACGGCAGGCCTCGATGCACCGGCGCACGAGAAGCTCGATGCGCAAGGCCTGCTGGTCGCGCCGCATTTCGTCGATCCGCATTTCCACATGGACGCCACGCTGAGCTACGGCCTGCCGCGCGTCAACCAGAGCGGCACGCTGCTCGAAGGCATCGCGCTGTGGGGCGAGCTCAAGCCGCTGCTCACCGCCGAGGCGCTGATCGAGCGCGCGATGGCCTACTGCGACTGGGCTGTGGCCAAGGGGCTGCTGGCGATCCGCAGCCATGTCGACACCAGCGACCCGAGCCTGCTCGCCGTCGATGCGCTGCTCGAGGTCAAAAAGCGGGTCGCGCCCTATCTCACCCTGCAGTTGGTCGCCTTCCCGCAGGACGGCGTCTTGCGCACGCCGGGCGGCGTCGACAACCTGAAGCGCGCGCTCGACAAGGGCGTGGACGTGGTCGGCGGCATTCCGCACTTCGAGCGCACCATGGCCGACGGCGCCGCCAGCGTGAAGCTGCTGTGCGAGCTGGCCGCGGAACGCGGCCTGCCGGTGGACATGCACTGCGACGAATCGGACGACCCGCTCTCGCGCCACATCGAGACCCTGGCCTTCGAGGCGCAGCGGCTCGGGCTGCAGGGACGCGTCACCGGCTCGCACTGCACCTCCATGCATTCGATGGACAACTACTACGTGAGCAAGCTGCTGCCGCTCATCGCCGAAGCCGGCGTCGGCGTGGTGGCCAATCCGCTGATCAACATCACGCTGCAGGGCCGCCACGACAGCTACCCCAGGCGCCGCGGCATGACGCGCGTGCCCGAGCTGATGGCCCAGGGCGTGAACGTGGCCTTCGGCCACGACTGCGTGATGGACCCGTGGTACGGCATGGGCTCGGGCGACATGCTGGAGGTCGCGCACATGGGCCTGCATGTGGCGCAGATGACCAGCCAGCAGGGCATCCGGCAGTGCTTCGACGCGGTGACGGCGAATGCCGCGAAGGTCTTCGGGCTCGAAGGCTATGGCCTGGAGGCGGGCTGCGATGCGAGTTTCGTGCTGCTGCAGGCGCGCGATCCCATCGAGGCGATCCGGCTGCGCGCGTCGCGGCTCAAGGTGTATCGCAGGGGCCTTTTGCTGGCGCAGACGCCGCCGGCCACGGCCGCCCTGCATCTCCCCGGCCGCGCGCCCACAACCGGCTGGATGATTCCCAGGCCCTGATCAGCCGTCCAGCGCCACGCTGAAGCCCACTGTGGTCACGCCGCACGGTGCCGCCGTGCATCAGGGCCACGGCCCTGACGATGGCCAGGCCGAGGCCGTGGTTCTCGCCGCTGTTGCGCCGCGAGGCGTCGACGCGGTAGAAGCGATCGAACAGCCGCGGCAGATGATCGGATGCGATCGGGGCGCTGTGGATTCGAGAAGCTCACCGCGACGGCATCGCCTTCGACCTGCACCGTCATGCCCGCTTCGTCGAGCAGCAGGTCGAGGAACTCGATGCTGCGCATCGGCGACGCGCAGCTGGATGTAGTCGTTGGCCAGCTCCGCCTGGACCGCGAGGCGCGCCGCGGGCGCGGCGGGCTTCCAGCCGCCGTCCTCCTTGAAGGCCGGCGCTGCCGCGCCTTCGCATGCCGCCCACTCTAGGCAGCGGGCCCAGACCCCAGCCTGACGGCCGGATGACATTGCTGTCAGCTTCGGCGCTTCAAGCCGGCGGATCCAGCAAGCGCCACATGTGGATCTTGCCGAGGAAGACGCCGCCGACCGCGACGGCAAAGGGCTCGACACCGAAGGACGCGAAGCCGCACTGCGCATAGAGCGCCTGCGCCGCGGCATTCCCTTGCGTCACGGTCAGCTGGACCAACTTGACGCCGTCGCGCGCCGCCGCCTGCGCAAGGGCAGCCAGCACCAGCTGCCGGCCGAATCCGGCGTGCCGCGACGACGGCGCGACATACATGCCGAACAGGCTTGCCTTGTGGCGCGACTTCTCGCGCGTCTCGAACAGGAGGCCGGCGGCGCCGGCGAGCCGATCGCCGTCGAAGGCGCCCAGCACGACCTGAGCGGCCTGGGGCGAGGCATCGAGCCGCGTCTCCCACCAGGACAGCGGCGGCGTCGCACGCTCCGTGGCGGTGGAGGTGAAGGCATCGGGATGACGCTCGTAGGCCTCCAGCATCAGGGCCCGGTAGGCCTGCGCGTCATCGGGAACGAGGCGGCGAATCTGCATCCGTTCACAGCCTCTCAGAGCGGCAGGGGCCGGGCGTCGTAGATCTGCAGCGTCGGCGGCTGCGCGGCCAGGCCGCCCACCGCCTTGGCGAAGCTGCGCGAAGCCGGCACCGCGAAATGGGCGAGCAAGGACTCGCGATCGGCCCATTGCTCGACGAAGACCAGGCGCAGCGGGTTCTCTTCGTCGCGATGCACCGCATGGGAGATGCAGCCGGGCTCGGCGCGCGAGCGCCGGACATGCTCGAGGCTGAGGGCCAGGACTTCGTCCAGGGTGCCGGGTTGGGCGACGATGTCGCCGGTCACGAGAATCATGGCGTGTCCTTGTCTCAAACCGAGGGCGCGATGGCCTCGGCGTATTCGTAAAGCGCCCCGAGGATTTCCTCGCCGCGCTCGTCGGCCGTTTCGGCCAGCACGTCGATCTCGGCGAAGAGCTGGCCGACATTGCGCGCCCCGCCCTCGCCTTCGAGCAGGCGCGCCGTGCGGTGGGCCTCCCAGCGCTCCACCTGCTCGGCATCGAGCGTATCGGGAAAGTTGCGCGCGCGGTAGCGGAACACCAGCTCCTCCAGCCGGGGGTCGTCGAAGCCGGTGCGCGAACGCGCCAGCTCGGCCGGCGACAGGCCGCGCAGTTGCGTGAGCCGCCGGCGATCGCCGTTGCCGACGAAGCCGCCATAGAGGTCCTCGTCGACATCGAGCGTCTCCGCGCGCGGCCGCTCGTAGACCTGCGGCCAGATGGCGCTCATGTCCGGCAGCGCCGCCGCCAGCGCCGCGTGGCGCATCGCCGCATCGAGGTCGATGCCCCAGCGCGTCGCCATGGCCGGCGCCAGGGTCTTGAGGTTGCCGACCACCATCGGCGACTTGTTGAGGTGCACGCCCTTCAGCGGCAGGCGCAGCACGCCTTCCGGCAGATCGGCGCTGCGGGTGAAGAGGCGCAGCCGCAGCGTCGCGACGTCGAGGTCGCGCAGCTCGCTGGGGTCGTGCGCGAGGTCCCAGGCGAGCAGCTCGTTCTTGTTGCTCGGATGGCTGGCCAGCGGCCACATCACGGCGAGGCATCCGCGCTCGGCCGGGAACATGCCCGAGACGTGCAGGAAGGGCCGCGCCGTCTCGCGCGTGGCCGGCAAGCCCAGCTCGCCGGCCACGCGGTCCTTCTTGTGCAGCCCCAGCGCAAAGTCGAAGAGCTTGGGCTGGCGGGTGCGGATGAGGCGCGCCAGCGCGATGGTGGCGCGCACGTCCGAGAGCGCATCGTGGGCCGCCTCGTGCAGCAGCCCGTTGGCGCGCGCCAGGTCTTCCAGCTTGAAGCTCTGCGAGCCGTCTTCCTTCTTCGGCCACTCGATGCCCTCGGGGCGCAGCGCATAGCACAGGCGCACGACATCGAGCAGGTCCCAGCGGCCGCAGTCGTTCTGCCACTCGCGCGCGTAGGGGTCGATGAGGTTGCGCCAGAACAGGAAGCGCGTCACCTCGTCGTCGAAGCGGATGGTGTTGTAGCCGACGCCGATGGTGCCGGGCTGCGAGAACGCGGCCTCGATCTGCGCGGCGAACTCATGCTCGGGCAGGCCGCGTTCGAGGCACAGCTGGGGCGTGATGCCGGTGATCAGGCAGGACTCCGGGCTCGGCAGGTAGTCGGGCGCGGGCTTGCAGTAGATCATCAGGGGCTCGCCGATCTCGTTGAGCTCGGCGTCGGTGCGAACGCCCGCGAACTGCGCGGGCCGGTCGCGCCGCGGCACGACGCCGAAGGTCTCGTAGTCGTGCCAAAGAAAAGTCTGCTTCGTCATCAAAAGTGATTTCTCCCTCTTTATTACTTTTGCGCCCTTCGCGAAGGCTTCGCGTCCGGCAAACCGATCCCGATCCCGTTTCAGAGAAGCGGTGAAAACAGCCGCGCCGTCGCGTCGCCCAGGCGCCGCGCGAACCCCTGGCGCCGCTGCCCACGGACCGGCGAGGCGCTGTGCAGATCGGTCTCGAACTGCGCCGCGAGCGGCTTGGCGAGCGCCGGGCCGTAGATCACGGCGCACACCTCGAAATTGAGCCGGAAGCTGCGATTGTCGAAGTTGGCGGTGCCGATCATCGCGCAATGGTCGTCCACCACCAGCGTCTTGGAGTGCAGCATGCGCGCCTTGTACTCCCAGATCTTGACGCCGGCGGCGATCAGCTCGTCGTAGTAGGAGCGCGCGGCGGCGCTCACGACCAGCGAATCGCTGCGCCGCGGCACCAGCAGGCGCACGTCCACGCCGCGCAGTGCCGCGCTGGTCAGTGCCATCAGCGCCGGCTCGCCGGGCACGAAGTACGGCGTGGTGAGCCAGGCGCGATGCGAAGCCGAGTGGATGGCAGCGACGTGGATGCGGTGGATGGCTTCGAGGGCGCTGTCGGGCCCGCTGGTGACGATCTGCACCGGGATATCGCCCGCGCCTTCGTTGCCGGGCAGCCGCGGCAGCAAGGCATCGAGCGTCTTGTTGATGCGGCGCGGGTCCTCGCCGGTCGCGTAGGTCCAGTCCTCGAGGAAGGTGGTCTGCAGCCAGCGCACCGCGCTGCCCTCGATGCGCAGGTGGACGTCGTGGTAGGCGTCGGGCCGGATGCGGCGGTCTTCCGCGTCGGTGATGTTGACGCCGCCGGTGAAGCCGACGCGCCCGTCGCACACCACGATCTTGCGGTGGGTGCGGTAGTTGATCACGGGCCGCAGGCGCCGGCCGATGCGGGTGTCGTGAAACAGTGCGACTTCGATGCCCGCCTCGAGCATGGGCGCCATGAAGCGGCGCCCGATGCGCTTGGAGCCCAGTGCGTCGAGCAGCAGGCGCACGGTGACGCCCTCGCGCGCGCGTTCGATCAGCAGGTCGCGCAGCGCCGTGCCGGTCCTGTCGGGCTCGAAGATGTAGTACTCGAGATGGATGTGGTCGCGCGCCTCGCGGATCGCCTCGAAGATGGCGTCGAAGGTGCGGGCCCCGCCGGACAGCAGCTCGGTGGCCGTCGCGCTCGACACCGGCAGCCCGCAGGCCGCCGTGCCGAGCGCAGCCATCTGGCGCAGCGCCGGCGGCGCGCGCTCGGCTGCCGCGCGCAGGCTGGCCAAGTCGGCCGGCGCCTGGGCGATGGCGCGGCTGCGCAGCCGCTTGAGGCGCTGCTTCTTCAACCGTTGCGGCCCGAGGAAGTAGTAGATGAGGAATCCCGCGAACGGCAGCAGCGCCAGCGAGAGGATCCAGCTCATCGTCGAGACCGGCGCGCGCTTCTGCATCACGATCCAGACGGAAAGCACCGCGATGTAGCCGCTCCACGCGAAGGAGAGGCCGGTCTTCCATTCCTGGCTGAGCTCGGGGAGGATCAAAGGGCGAAGAGAGGTTCGTGCAAGAAAAAAGGCCGGTAGCGCGAATGCTACCGGCCTTGGGACTGGCGTCGCCCAGGATCGCGGATCAGCCCGTAGCGGCCTCTTCGGCTTCGGGCTTGGCGCGGCCTTCCTTCTTTGGCAGGGGCTGGATGTCCAGCTGCACCTCTTCCTTGTCGTCGAGGTCCACCGTGAGACGCCCGCCTTCCTGCAGGCGTCCGAACAGCAGCTCGTCGGCCAGGGCGCGGCGGATCGTGTCCTGGATCAGGCGCTGCATCGGGCGCGCGCCCATCAGCGGGTCGAAGCCCTTCTTCGCCAGATGCTTGCGCAGCGTGTCGGTGAAGGTGACGTCGACCTTCTTCTCGGCCAGCTGGGTTTCGAGCTGCAGCAGGAACTTGTCGACCACGCGCAGGATGATCTGCTCGTCCAGCGACTTGAAGCTCACGATCGCGTCCAGGCGGTTGCGGAACTCCGGCGTGAACAGGCGCTTGATGTCGCCCATCTCGTCGCCCGCCTGGCGCGGGTTGGTGAAGCCGATGGTCGCCTTGTTCATGGTCTCGGCGCCCGCGTTGGTGGTCATCACGATGATCACGTTGCGGAAGTCGGCCTTGCGCCCGTTGTTGTCCGTCAGCGTGCCGTGGTCCATCACCTGCAGCAGCACGTTGAAGATGTCCGGGTGCGCCTTCTCGATCTCGTCGAGCAGCAGCACCGCGTGCGGCTTCTTCGTGATCGCCTCGGTGAGCAGACCGCCCTGGTCGAAGCCGACGTAGCCCGGAGGCGCGCCGATCAGGCGGCTCACGGCATGGCGCTCCATGTATTCGGACATGTCGAAGCGGATCAGCTCGATGCCCATGATGTAGGCCAGCTGCTTCGCCGCCTCGGTCTTGCCGACGCCGGTGGGGCCGCTGAACAGGAAGGAGCCGATCGGCTTGTCGTCGCGGCCGAGGCCGGAACGCGCCATCTTGACGGAGGAGGCGAGCACCTCGAGCGCCTTGTCCTGGCCGAACACCACGCTCTTGAGGTCGCGTTCGATGTTCTGCAGCTTGCCGCGGTCGTCGTTCGAGACGTTGGCCGGGGGAATGCGCGCGATCTTGGCGACGATTTCCTCGACCTCGGTCTTGCCGATGGTCTTCTTGCGCTTGTTCGCCGGCAGGATGCGCTGCGAAGCGCCGGCCTCGTCGATCACGTCGATGGCCTTGTCGGGCAGGTGGCGGTCGTTGATGTACTTGGCGCTCAGCTCCGCCGCGGCCTGCAGCGCGGCCACGCCGTACTTCACGCCGTGGTGTTCCTCGAAGCGGGACTTCAGGCCCTTCAGGATGTCGACCGTTTCCTGCACGGTCGGCTCCACCACGTCGACCTTCTGGAAGCGGCGCGACAGGGCTGCGTCCTTCTCGAAGATGCCGCGGTACTCGGTGAAGGTGGTGGCACCGATGCACTTGAGCGCGCCGCTGGACAGCGCGGGCTTCAGCAGGTTCGACGCATCCAGCGTGCCGCCCGAGGCGGCGCCGGCGCCGATCAGCGTGTGGATCTCGTCGATGAAGAGGATCGCGTTGGGCTTGTCCTTCAGGGACTTGAGCACGCCCTTGAGGCGCTGCTCGAAGTCGCCGCGGTACTTGGTCCCGGCCAGCAGCGCGCCCATGTCGAGCGAGTACACGTGGGACTCGCCCAGGATCTCCGGCACGTCGCCCTGCGTGATGCGCCAGGCCAGGCCCTCGGCGATGGCGGTCTTCCCGACGCCGGCCTCACCCACCAGCAGCGGGTTGTTCTTGCGGCGGCGGCACAGGATCTGGATCACGCGCTCGACTTCGTACTCGCGGCCGATCAGCGGATCGATCTTGCCGTCCTTGGCCATCTGGTTGAGGTTTTGCGTGAACTGCTCGAGCGGGGACGACTTCTCGTTCTTCTCGCCGCCGCCCTCCTCGCCCTCGGAGGACGATTCGCCGCTGCTCTTGGTGGCCTCCGGCGGGTCGCTCTTCTTGATGCCGTGCGCGATGAAGTTCACCACGTCCAGGCGCGTCACGCCCTGCTGGTGCAGGTAGTAAACGGCGTGCGAGTCCTTCTCGCCGAAGATCGCGACCAGCACGTTGGCGCCGGTGACTTCCTTCTTGCCGTTGCCGGTGGACTGCACATGCATGATCGCGCGCTGGATCACCCGCTGGAACCCGAGCGTGGGCTGGGTGTCCACATCGTCGGTGCCTGCCACCTGCGGGGTGTTGTCCTTGATGAAATTGGTAAGCGACGCGCGAAGGTCGTCCACGTTGGCCGAGCAGGCGCGCAGAACTTCGGCGGCGCTCGGGTTGTCCAGCAAAGCGAGCAGCAAATGCTCCACCGTGATGAACTCATGGCGTTGCTGCCTGGCTTCCACAAAAGCCATGTGCAAGCTGACTTCCAGTTCCTGGGCAATCATGTTATTTCCTTTGGCTTTGCTGTAAATGAATTCTCAGATGGGTTGGAGCGCGATTTATTCAACCGGTTCACTGACGCACTGCAACGGATGCCCGGCCTGGTGAGCCGCTTCCATCACCTGATTGACCTTGGTGGCTGCCATGTCGCGGGAATAGACGCCGCAGATGCCGCGGCCGTCGAGATGGATCTTGAGCATGATCTGGGTGGCGGTTTCCCGGTCCTTGTTGAAGAACTCCTGGATCACGACGATCACGAACTCCATCGGCGTGTAGTCGTCGTTGAGCATCACTACCTGATACATCTGCGGCGGCGCGGTCTTCTGCGGACGCCGCTCGATCACGACCGCATCGCCGTCGTCCCGCCCCGGCTTCACGGCCGGCGGCGTTGGGGGAGTCGAGGGGATTTTGGTAGCCATGAAAATCATTTTATCGAGCCGACCGGCGCTTGCAGCGCCCGTGATGGCACAACTGGTGGCAGCTTTGTGACATTCAAGACGCAGGCGGCGGGATTGCCCCGGGAAGCGCATGCAAGCGGCGTGCCTTCCCCCCGGCGACTCCGGCGCGCTGCGGCGCAAGGAAAAAAGCCCCGGCGCCTTGCGGAACCGGGGCTTGGCGCGGAAGGCATCGTCGACGCTTCGCGGACCGCTTTTTTTACATGTTGTCAATCATGACTTGGCCGAAGCCCGAGCAGCTCACCTGGGTCGCGCCCTCCATCAGGCGGGCGAAGTCGTAGGTCACCTTCTTGCTGGCAATGGACTTCTCCATCGAGCGGATGATCAGGTCGGCAGCCTCGGTCCAGCCCATGTGGCGCAGCATCATCTCCGCCGAAAGGATCTCGGAGCCGGGGTTCACGTAGTCCTTGCCGGCGTACTTCGGCGCGGTGCCATGGGTGGCTTCGAACATGGCGACCGTGTCGCTCAGGTTGGCGCCCGGCGCAATGCCGATGCCGCCGACCTGGGCGGCCAGCGCGTCGGACACGTAGTCGCCGTTCAGGTTCAGGGTGGCGATCACGCTGTACTCGGCCGGACGCAACAGGATCTGTTGCAGGAAGGCGTCGGCGATCGAATCCTTGACGGTGATTTCCTTGCCGGATTTGGGGTTCTTGAACTTCATCCAGGGGCCGCCGTCGATCAGCTCGGCGCCGAACTCCTTGGCCGCCAGGCCATAGGCCCAGTCGCGGAAGCCGCCCTCGGTGAATTTCATGATGTTGCCCTTGTGCACGATCGTCACGCTGGGCTTGTCGTTGTCGATCGCGTACTGGATCGCCTTGCGCACCAGGCGCTCGGTGCCCTCGCGCGAGACGGGCTTGATGCCCAGGCCCGAGGTGTTGGGGAAGCGGATCTTCTTGACGCCGAAGTCGTCCTGCAGGATCTTGATGAGCTTCTTGGCTTTTTCGCTCTCGGCTTCGAACTCGATGCCGGCGTAGATGTCCTCCGAGTTCTCGCGGAAGATCACCATGTTGGTCTTGTGCGGCTCCTTGACCGGGCTGGGGACACCCTCGAAATACTGGATGGGGCGCAGGCAGACGTACAGGTCGAGTTCCTGGCGCAGTGCAACGTTCAGCGAGCGGATGCCGCCGCCGACCGGGGTGGTCAGCGGGCCCTTGATCGACACCACGTAGTCGCGCACCGCGTGCAGGGTTTCCTCGGGGAGCCAGACGTCGGGGCCATAGACCTTGGTCGACTTCTCGCCGGCGTAGACCTCCATCCACTGGATCTTCTTCTTGCCGCCGTAGGTCTTGGCCACCGCCGCGTCGACCACCTTGATCATCACGGGCGTGATGTCGAGGCCGGTGCCGTCACCCTCGATGAAGGGAATGATGGGCTGGTCAGGCACATTGAGCGAATTGTCGGCATTCACCGTAATCTTCTGGCCGTCGGCCGGGACCTTGATGTGCTGATAGCTGGACATGAGAGCGGGAACTCCGGGGAATGAATTGAGGCGGGAACAACACTATGTTTCCGGCCGGCTGAATAGCCGTAGAATTTTAGACGCAACCTGAGGAGGTGGAGGGCTCTGTCAACCGTGGCCATATAGCCCTCGTTGTTGACGGACCTTCTGCTGGCCGGGAGGCGTTTTCAAACCATTTCCACAGAGGATCCTGTAATGAGCAAAGTTCTCGCAGTCATGATGGCCGGCTTGTTCGCCACCGCCGCATTCGCGCAGACCCAACCCGCCGAAGTCAACCCCCAGGGTCAGGGCAAGGCCGCTGAGCGAGCCGAAGCCAGGAAGGCTGCCAAGCCTGCTGGCCAAGTGAGGGCTCCGGGTGGAGATCAGTCCAAGGTTTCCGAAGGCAGCGGCGGCACGACCGCCAGCAAGGCGCTGGATTCGGGCGAAGCACGCAAGCAAACGCGCGACGCACGCCGTCCCGCCAAGGGCGGCGGCAAGAAGCCGGTTCCCGTCCAAGGCGGTACGCCTCAGTAAGCCTTCCGGCTCTGAATCAAGAAAGCGCTCTTTGGAGCGCTTTTTTTTTGCCCGCGCACCGCAGCCCTGTCAACTGACCCTCTCCGAAGTCGTTGAACGCGGGCGCCCTCGACGAGGGATGCAATCCATATTTACGATTTCAAAGGATTTTTCATGAATAAGCTGCTCGCCGCGCTGGTCGCCGGTTTCTTTGCTGTCGGCGCTTTTGCCGCCCAGGACGCTTCCGCGCCCGTGGCCGTCCCCAGCGCCTCCGTCCATGCGGTGAAGACCACCCAGAAGGCGGCGAAGAAAAAGGTCCGCCACGTCGCCCACAAGCCGCACGCCGCGAAGAAGGTGTAAGCTCCCCTACCCATTACCCATGCCCGCCTGCGCGGGCATTTTTGTTTGCGCCGCCCCTTGCATCAGAGCCATCCCATGTTCAAGCGTCCTATCGTCCTGCTCGCACTGTTCGCCTCGTTGATGGCATCAGCGCTCGCCCAGCAAGCCCAAACCGATCTCCAGCGCGTCAAGCTGTCCGCGGGCATGTACCAGATCGATGCCCAGGTCGCCCAGACCGCGGAGCAGCGGCAGATCGGCCTCATGTTCCGCAAGGAGATGCCTCAGGCCGAGGGCATGATCTTCGTGTTCGAGCAGCCCGCCACCCAGTGCTTCTGGATGCGCAACACCCTGCTGCCGCTGACCGCCGCCTTCGTCGCCGACGACGGACGCATCGTCAACCTGGCCGACATGAAGCCGCAGACCGACGACTCCCATTGCTCCGAGGAACCGGTGCGCTTCGTGCTCGAGATGAACCAGGGCTGGTTCGCCCGCAAGAACATCAAGAAGGGCGCGAAGCTGAGCGGCGAGCTGTTCGTGAACAGGCGCTGAGGCGCGTCGGCGCGACCCAAGAAAAAGCCGACCCGCGGCTCGGCTTTTTTTCATTCCGGCAGCGGATCAGCTCAGCCGAAGTTCTTCGCGGCGAAGTCCCAGTTCACGAGCTTGGCCAGGAAGGTCTCCACGTACTTGGGGCGCAGGTTGCGGTAGTCGATGTAGTACGCGTGCTCCCAGACGTCCACCGTCAGCAGCGGCTTGTCGCCCGTGGTCAGCGGCGTGCCCGCGGCGCCCATGTTGACGATGTCCACCGTGCCGTCGGCCTTCTTCACCAGCCAGGTCCAGCCCGAACCGAAGTTGCCCACCGCCGACTTCACGAAGGCTTCCTTGAAGGCTGCGTAGTTGCCCCACTTGGCGTCGATCGCCTTGGCCAGCGCCCCGGTGGGCTCGCCGCCGCCGGCGGGCTTCATGCAGTTCCAGAAGAAGGTGTGGTTCCAGATCTGCGCGGCGTTGTTGTAGATGCCGCCGCTGGACTTCTTGACGATCTCCTCGAGTTCCATGTTCTCGAACTCGGTGCCCTTCTGCAGGTTGTTCAGGTTCACCACATAGGCGTTGTGATGCTTGCCGTAGTGGTACTCCAGCGTTTCCTTGGAGTACTCGGGCGCCAGCGCGTCCAGCGGATATGGCAGGGGTGGAAGGACGTGTTCCATGTCTTTTCTCGCAGGTTGGTTGTGGGACAAGGCATTCTAGAAAGGAATCAAGGCACTCGCGTCGGACGTGGTCTCGACGTGTCCGTTGCGACGACCGTCATGTCGGCCGTGCCGTCGGCGAGCCGCGCCTGGACGGCGTCGCCGGGCGCCAGATGCTGCGCACGGGTGATCGCCTTGCCGTCCGCGCCGGTGAGCCATGCGTAGCCACGCTCGAGCACCAGCGCCGGATCGAGCAGCTGCAATCGCAGCGCCGCCCGCTCGAGCCGCTCCCTGCGCTGCGCCAGTGCGCGGGCGAACTTGAGCGGCAGCTCGGCCTGCAAGGCTTGCTGCGTCTGGGTGAGCCGCTGGGTCCGCGACAGCGCCGCATGGCGCAGGCGCTGCGCATGCTGCGCCAGCCGCAGTTGCTGGCGCAGCACCAGCGTGGAGGGGCGGGCGAGCCGGGCAGCCGCATCGTCGACGCGCTGGTCCATGGCATCCAGGCGCCCCGAAAGCGCTCGACGCAGCCGCTCATCGAGCAAGGTCAGCGCGGCCAGCCACAGCTCGCGCGGCGCGGCAACGAGTTCGGCCGCGGCGGTGGGCGTCGGCGCACGGAGATCGGCGCAGAAGTCGGCGATGGTGAAGTCGGTTTCATGGCCGACGCCGCTGACGACCGGCACCGGGCTCTGCACGATCGTGCGCGCCAACGCCTCGTCGTTGAAGGCCCAGAGATCCTCGATCGAGCCGCCGCCGCGCACCAGCAGGATCACGTCCACCTGCGGCCGCAGCGCGTAGAGCGAATGCAGCGAGCGCACCAGTTCCCCCGGCGCGCCGGCGCCCTGCACAGCTGCCGGTGCCAGCACGACGGGAATGTTCGGCACGCGCCGCCGCAGGGCTGTGACCACGTCATGCAGCGCGGCAGCGCCCAGCGAGGTCACGATGCCGATCGCCCTCGGCATGGCGGGCAGCGCCCGCTTGCGGCCGGAGTCGAACAGGCCTTCGGCCTCGAGGCGCGCCTTGCGCTGCAGGAACTGCTCGAACAGCGCGCCCTGCCCGGCCCGGCGCAGGCTCTCGACCACCAGCTGAAGATCGCCGCGCGGCTCGTACACCGCCAGACGACCGCGGACCTCGACCTGGTCGCCATCGCGCGGCGAGAAATCGAGCAGGCCCGCGGCGCGCCTGAACATGGCGCAGCGCAGCTGGCCGCTTTCGTCCTTCAGCGCGAAGTAGCAGTGGCCGCTGGCTGCGCGCGAGAAGCCGCTGATCTCGCCGCGCACCGCGACCGGATTGAAGCGCGCCTCGAGCGCATCCGCGACGGCGCGGCACAGGGCGCCTACGGCCCACACTCGCGGACCGGGTGCCTGCGGCGCGTCAAATTCGCTCATAGGGCGAAAGCATCACAAGCTGACAGTCGTCCACAAGCAGGGAGATGGCCCCAGTGCCTGCGGAGCATTGGCCCGGCATGCACGAGTTCACGTACAAGCCGTTGATTTGAATGGAGAAAGTGCTGCTCAAAATTCGGTCGATCCAGCGCGAGGCCGGTGAAATGAGGCTGGTGGCAGGTTGCGCGGTGGGTTAGCCACAAAGTTATCCACAGAAGTTGTGGGCCGCGGCCGACAGGCGTAACAAATCGGAACATCTGCCGCCGACGGTGGATAATCGCCGCGCATTTGCAGTCCACGGGCCGGAGGATTTCTTCTTGTTTTCGATCATAGTTGCTGCGGGCTGGCCGATCTGGCCGCTGCTCGCCTGTTCAGTGGTGGGGCTCGCACTGGTCATCGAACGATTCACCAGCCTGAAGACCTCCAAGATCCTGCCTCCCAAGCTGCTCGACGAGGCCATCACGGTTTCGCGCAACGCCATTCCGGGGCCCGACGTGGTGACCAAGCTGGAAAAGAACTCGGGGCTGGGCGAGGTGCTGGCGGCCGGCTTCCGCCACCTGAATACCAACCCCCAGTCGACCGAAGACGACCTGCGCGCCTCGATGGAAGCAGCCGGACGCATCGTCGCCCACCGCCTCGAACGCTACCTGCCGGCGTTGGCGACCATCGCATCGGCGGCGCCGTTGCTCGGCCTGCTGGGCACGGTGATCGGCATGATCGAGATCTTCGGCTCGCAGTCGCCCAGCACCGGCGCGGTCGGCTCCGGCAATCCCGCGCAGATGGCGCACGGCATTTCCATCGCGCTCTACAACACGGCCTTCGGCTTGATGGTCGCGATTCCGGCCCTGATCTTCTGGCGCTACTTCCGCACGCGGGTCGACGAATACCTGCTCAATCTCGAGCTCGCCGGCGAACGCTTCGCCCGCCACCTGAACACGCTACGGTCATGAACTCCCCCACGCTTGCCACTTCGTGTGCTGCGCTGCCCCCCGAGGGGGCTCCAGCCTCCTTCGGGCGGCCCGGCGGAGGCTGGGTATGAGGCGGATGCATTTCACCCACGGCTCGAAGGAAGAGCCCGAGATCAACCTGATCCCCTTCATCGACGTGCTGCTGGTCGTGCTCATCTTCCTGATGCTGTCGACCACCTACAGCAAGTTCACCGAGATGCAGCTGCGCCTGCCGGTGGCCGACGTGGAGGCCCAGCGCGACTATCCCAAAGAGGTGATCGTCGGCGTCTCCGCCGACGGGCGCTACTCCATCAACAAGACCGTGCTGCCCGAGCGCAGCGTGGAAGCGGTGGCCGAGGCCCTGGGTGCCGCGGCCAACGGCGGCAAGGACAGCGTGGTCATCATCAGCGCCGATGCCAACACCGCCCATCAGTCGGTCATCACGGTGATGGAAGCCGCGCGCCGCGCCGGCCTCATGCAAATCACCTTCGCCACCCAGTCGGCAGCCCGGGCGGGACGCTAGTCTTGGACCTGCAGCGGGCCTGGCTGCAACGCGGCGTGCTCGCGGGGCTGCTGTGGCCCCTCTCCCTTCTCTACGGCGCGCTGGCGGCTGTCCGCAGCGCGCTCTACGGCCTCGGCATCCTGGCCACCGAGCGCGTCGGCGTTCGGGTGATCGTGGTCGGCAACGTGATCGCCGGCGGCTCGGGCAAGACCCCGGTCGTGATGGCGGTCGTGCGCCATCTCCAGGCCCGCGGGCTGAGGGTGGGCGTGGTGTCGCGGGGCTACGGCCGGGCGACCGACGACTGCCGCGAAGTGCATGAGGACAGCGACCCGCGCGAGGTCGGCGACGAGCCGGCCCTGATCCGCCGCTCGACCGGGACACCCGTCTTCGTCGCGCGCCGCCGCATCGAGGCCGCGCGCGCGCTGCTGGCGCGCCATCCGGACACGCAGTGCATCGTGAGCGACGACGGCCTGCAGCACCTGGCGCTGGCGCGCGACGTCGAGATCTGCGTCTTCGATGACCGCGGCACGGGCAACGGCTGGCTGCTGCCCGCTGGTCCGCTGCGCGAGCGCTGGCCGCGCCGCTGCGACCTGGTGCTCCACACCGGCATGCGGCCCGCCTTCGCCGGCTTCACCGCGCGGCGCTCGCTGGCCGAGCAGGCCTTGCGGCTGGACGGCACGCCGGTCCCGCTCGCATCGCTCGCCGAGCGGCCGCTGGTGGCGGTCGCCGCCATCGCGAAGCCCGAGGCCTTCTTCCAGATGCTGCGCGAGCGCGGGCTGCAGCCGCAGCAGTGCATCGGGTTGCCCGACCACCACGATTTCACCGAATGGCAGCCGCCGCCGGACACGGGATACACGCTGCTGTGCACCGAGAAGGACGCGCTCAAGCTGTGGCGCCGCGCGCCCGATGCGCTGGCGCTGCCGCTGCTGTTCGAACCCGAGCCGGCCTTCTTCCGCGCACTCGACGCAAAGCTATCATCGCTCGATGGACACCAAGCTGCTTGAACTGCTCGTCTGCCCCGTGACCAAGGGACCGCTCACCTGGCACCCCGAGAAGCAGGAGCTGTGCTCGCGCAGCGCCCGCCTCGCCTACCCGGTGCGCGACGGCATCCCGGTGCTGCTCGAGACCGAGGCCCGCACGCTGTCCGACGAAGAACTGGGGCTCTGAGCTTGCGCTTCTCCGTCCTGATCCCGGCGCGGCTCGCCTCCACGCGGCTGCCCGACAAGCCCCTGGCGGACATCGCCGGCGTGCCGATGGTGGTGCGCGTTGCGCAGCGTGCGCGGCAGTCCGGCGCCGAGCGCGTCGTGGTGGCCGCCGACGACGCCCGCATCGTCAGCGCCTGCGAGGCGCACGGCGTCGAGGTCCTGCTGACGCGCACCGACCACCCGAGCGGCAGCGACCGGCTCGCCGAGGCCTGCGTGCAGCTCGGCCTGGCGGACGACGAGATCGTCGTCAATGTCCAGGGCGACGAGCCGCTGATCGATCCGGCGCTCATCGATGCAGTGGCCGAGACGCTCGCCTCCCACCCCGATGCCGCGATGAGCACGGCGGCGCATGCGATCGACTCGCTCGAGGACTTCCTCAACCCCAACGTCGTCAAGACCGTGCTCGACGCCCGGGGCAATGCGCTTTACTTCAGCCGGGCACCGATCCCGTGGTGGCGCGACGGCTTCGCAAAGAACGGGCCGACGGCCTTGCCGAGCGCCCCGGCGCCGCTGCGCCACATCGGCATCTATGGGTATCGCGCGGCCTTCGTGCGGCAGTTCCCGAGCCTGGCGCCGGCACCGGTCGAGGCCACCGAGGCGCTGGAGCAGTTGCGCGCGCAGTGGCACGGACACCGCATCGCCGTGCACGTGAGTGCGCATGCCCCCGGCCCGGGCATCGATACGCCCGAAGATCTTGCGCGGGTCCGCACCCTGTTCGGTACCGCCTGATCGCCCGCAATCGTGCGGGTTTGCCCGAGAGCGCGTGCTATCCTCGAAGCAACTCCGCCCATGCAACGCCTTTGCCGGCATGCGGGGCGCGACAGAAGTTCGAAGAACCGTCCGAGGACACCATGAGACTGATTTTGTTGGGCGCCCCCGGGGCGGGCAAGGGCACGCAGGCTGCCTTCATCTGCCAGAAATACGGCATTCCTCAAATCTCGACCGGCGACATGCTGCGCGCCGCCGTCAAGGCCGGCACGCCGCTGGGCCTGCAGGCCAAGGCGGTGATGGCCTCCGGCGCGCTGGTGAGCGACGACCTGATCATCAACCTGGTCAAGGAACGCCTCGCGCTGCCGGACTGCGCCAATGGCTTCCTCTTCGACGGCTTCCCACGCACCATTCCGCAGGCCGACGCCATGCGCGCGGCCAACGTCAAGCTCGACTACGTGCTCGAGATCGATGTGCCCTTCGCCGACATCATCGAGCGCATGAGCGGCCGCCGCTCGCACCCGGCGTCCGGGCGCATCTACCATGTCAAGTTCAACCCGCCGAAGGCCGAGGGCAAGGACGACGTGACGGGCGAAGACCTGATCCAGCGCGACGACGACAAGGAAGAGACCGTGCGCCACCGGCTCGACGTCTACAGCCAGCAGACCCGGCCGCTGGTCGACTACTACGCGGCCTGGGCCAAGGCCGAGCCCGAGGCCGCGCCAAAGTACCGCGCGATCAGCGGCGTCGGCACGGTCGAAGAAATCACCCAGCGCGCGTTGGCTGCCCTGACGAGCTGATCGATCCTCAGGCCGGGCTGGAGCGCAGCCCGTAGACCTTGCCGTCGACGAACAGGTACTCGACGCGCATCACGGCCTCGCCCTTTTCCTCCTTGAAGGTGAAGCCCACCGCCGAGACGGCGGTGCCGGGCTTGATCTCCGCGACCTTCCAGGCTTCCATGCGCGTCAGTGGCGCAAGCTCGAGCTCCCACTGGCGATCGATTCGGCGAGGCACCGCGGCCCGTGCGAGCAGGCCCGGCCCATCGACCGGTGCGCTCTGTGCCGGCAGCGTCCGCTTTGCCAGGTCGGCCGGCACCTTCAGCCCCGGCGGGATATCGATCAACAGTTCCACATGCGGGTTCTGCCAGCGGGCGCTCGCCACCGTCCCCTCGAGGTAGATCGGACGGTCCTGATCAAAGCTGCTCCAGCCATGGTGCGCAAAGGCGAGCGGGGTGGCCAGTGGCAAGGATGCGGCGGCGATGACGATGTGGCGACGTTTCATCGGACAAGCTCCTTCTTCAATACGCGATCCATCGGCCGCAGAACACGACGGCCAGCCAGATCGCAGTAGACAACAGCATCTGTACCCGCGCCAGCCCATCGAGTTTGCGCAGCGACCCGCGCGCATGGAACCACCCGGCGTTGAAGCCGGCGGCCAGCAGCAGGCCCATCTTGACCAGGAAGGCACGGTTGGCCAGCAGTTCCGCCGGCTGGGTGGCGAACATCAGCGAACCGCTGGCCGCCGCGAGCCCGAAGCCGCCGATGGCGAGCGAAAGCGACAGCTTGGCCATGGCCTGCATCGGCAAGACGGCAGCGCGCCCGAACACCCGCATCTCGAGCGCCACCAGGTTGCCGAGCAGCAGCGCGATGCCGACGATGTGCACCACCTCCAGCGCCGGGTAGACCCAGGCGTGCGAGCGCAGGGCCTCGAACATGCCTTCAGCCGCCGGGCTCCGTCGCCATCAATTCCAGCGCCAGGGCGATGCGCGCCTTCACCGGCGTCAGCGCGCCGGCATCGCGCAGCACAGCGCCGGGCGTGGGAAGAATGCGGCCCTGCAGACAGCGGGTGGCACGCAAAACCGCAATGCCCGCCGCCTGCGCGCGCAGCGCGGCGGCTTCCAGCGCTTCGTGCAGCGTGCCGTTGCCGGTGGCCGCGAGCACCAGGCCCTGGACCGGCTCGGCAGCGCCTGGCTGTCGCTCCTGGATCAAGACATCGACGATGCTGCCGCGCGCCTCCGCGTGGCTCAGCACGATCTCCACGCGAGGCCAGCGCTCGGCCTGCTGCATCAGCTCGAAGCAACGGCGAGCCGGCTCGGACGGGGAGGCGGGCCAGTACCTGAGCTCGCGCAAGGCGCCCTCCTCCACATAGGCCACCGGTCCCGCATCGCCGGAATCGAAGGCATCGACCCGGTAGGTGTGCACCTTCTGCACATCGAAGGCGCTGTGTACCGTGCCCGCGCAGACCGCTACGACGCCCCGCGCACCGGCACTGGCCGCAACAGCAACGGCATCGCGAACGTTCTGCGGGCCATCGGGCGTCAGCGCCGTGGCCGGCCGCATGGCGCAGGTCAGCACGACCGGCTTGGACGGCGCCAGCACCGATTGAAGGAAGAAGGCGGTCTCCTCCAGCGTGTCGGTCCCGTGGGTGATGACCAAGCCCGCGACATCGGGCTCGGCCAGCCAATGGGCGCAGCGTTCGGCCAGCCGGCGCCAGATCGAAAAGCTCATGTCCTTGCTGTCGACCTGCGCCACCTGCTCGGTCTGCAGCACGATGCCTGGGGGCGCGGCGATGCCCTCCAGCAGCTCGGTCACGCCCACCTCGCCGGCGGTGTAGCCCACGTTGTCGCCCGCGCTGGCGGCGCGGCCCGCGATCGTGCCGCCCGTGCCCAGCACGATCACGCGACGCCTGATTTCGCTGTTGTTGTCGGCCATGGCTTGCCAAAGCTCCGGAAACTGGTTAAAAATACAGGTACTGGATATGCAGCCAGTGCTGCAAGGAGTCGTCAATGCAGTTCGCCGCCAAGCTTACCGCCCGCCAGCAACAGATTCTGGATCTGATCCAAAGCGCCATCGCGCGCACCGGTGCGCCGCCCACGCGCGCCGAGATCGCCGCCGAACTGGGCTTCAAGTCCGCCAACGCGGCCGAGGAACACCTCCAGGCTCTGGCACGCAAGGGCGTCATCGAACTCGTGAGCGGCACTTCGCGCGGCATCCGCCTCAAGGGCGACGCGCTGCGCTCGCTGAACGAATCGCGCAACAACCAGTTCTCGTTGTCGCTGCCCGGCATGGCACAGCTCGCGCTGCCGCTGATCGGCCGCGTGGCAGCGGGCTCGCCCATCCTGGCGCAGGAGCACGTGGACCAGACCTACTACGTGGAGAACACGCTGTTCCAGCGCCAACCCGACTACCTGCTCAAGGTGCGCGGCATGTCCATGCGCGACGCCGGCATCATGGACGGCGACCTGCTGGCCGTGCAAGCCACCAAGGAGGCCCGCAACGGCCAGATCGTCGTGGCCCGGCTGGGCGACGAGGTCACGGTCAAGCGCCTCAAGCGCAACAAGCAGGTCATCGAGCTGCATGCCGAGAACCCCGACTACCCCACCATCATCGTGCAGCCCGGCGAGCCTTTCGAGATCGAAGGCCTCGCTGTCGGCCTGATCCGCAACACGATGCTGATGTAGCTCCGCACAAGGCGGCATGGGCGAAATCGACCCCTGCCGCCCCACCGGCTGCGACAGGTGGCGGGCGTATGGCCGAGGGCCATCACCCTGTCGCGGCCGATGACAGCAATCCTGCCTGTGTTCAATCTCTGACCTTCATGGAGTTCACATGGGAATCGCTCTGCTCAGCCTCGTCGACCTGTTCACGCCCCTTCAATCGCTGGCCAGCCGCTGGATGCCGTCGCGCCGCCGCAGCGCCGCCGGCCTGCGCTACGTCGGCATCCGGCCCAGTTGCGCCGCGCGTCCTGCCGCACCAACGTCCCACTTGTCGGCGCCGGCCCGTCCTTTGCGCGTGGTGCGCATGGTCGATGCGCAACCCAACGGCCCGGGCACGGGCCGGGTCGTGATCTCCGGCCGCATGGCCGATGTCTGCGCCGAGCTCGACCGGCTGGCCGCATTGGAAGCCGCCGGCGCAACGCCGTCGTCCGGCCGCCTGCATTGACGACAGCGACCCGCCGCCGGGCGCGCCGAGCGCCCGGGCACGGGTACATCCGCGGGCATTCTGCGGGCGTTGAGCGGGCATATCCCAGAAGCGCCCTGCGCTTCTGGCGCACGGCACGCAGCCCTGCAGATGGTGCGAGGCACAATGGCACGCCATGAACATCGTGATCCTCGACGACTATCAGGACGCAGTGCGCAAGCTGCGCTGCGCCTCCAAGCTCGACGCGTATGCCGCCAAGGTCTACACCAACACCGTCAAGGGCATCGGGCAACTCTCGGTGCGGCTCAAGGATGCCGACGTGATCGTGCTGATCCGCGAACGCACCCAGATCTCGCGCCAGCTGATCGAAAAGCTTCCCAAGCTCAAGCTCATCTCGCAGACCGGGCGCGCCGGCCAGCACATCGACGTCAATGCCTGCACGGAGCACGGCGTGGCGGTCGCCGAGGGCTCGGGTTCGCCGCTTGCGCCGGCCGAACTCACCTGGGCGCTGATCATGGCGGCGATGCGCCGGCTGCCGCAGTACATCAGCAACCTCAAGCATGGCGCCTGGCAGCAGTCGGGACTCAAGTCCGCGTCCATGCCGGCCAACTTCGGGCTGGGTTCCGTGCTCAAGGGCAAGACGCTCTGCATCTGGGGCTATGGCCGCATCGGCCAACTGGTGGCGCGCTACGGGCAGGCCTTCGGCATGCAGGTCGTGATCTGGGGCCGCGAGGAAAGCTGCGCGCGCGCACGCTCCGACGGCTTCCAGGTGGCGCCCAACCGCGAAGCCTTCTTCGCCGCGGCCGACGTGCTGTCGATCCACCTGCGGCTCACCGAGGAGACCCGCGGCCTGGTCACGCTCGAGGACCTCTCGCGGATGAAGCCCACCGCGCTCTTCGTCAACACCTCGCGCGCCGAACTCATGGAGCAGGACGCCCTGCTCGCGGCGCTTAACCGCGGCCGGCCCGGCCTGGCGGCCATCGACGTCTTCGAGAGCGAGCCGCCCCTGCAGGGCCACGCCCTGCTGCGGCTGGAGAACTGCATCTGCACGCCGCACATCGGCTACGTCGAGCAGGACAGCTACGAGATGTACTTTGGCCAGGCCTTCGACAACGTCGTCAGCTTCATCAAGGGCAACCCGACCAACATCGTCAATCCGGGCGCGCTGCAGGTGCGACGTTGAAACGCCCCGGCCTGCCGCCGTCCCTCTGGGCGCTGCTGGCAGGCAACTTCGTGATCGGCACCGGGGTCATGGTGGTGCCCGGCACGCTCAACGAGCTCAGCACTTCGCTGCAGGTCAGCGCGGCCACGGCCGGCCAGCTGATCACTGCCGCGGCGGCTGTGGTGTGCTTCGGCGCACCGCTGCTGGCCGCCGTGGTCGCGGGCTGGGACCGGCGGGTGCTGCTGGCCTGCACCATGCTCTGGTATGCGGCCGGCCACCTGGCCGCGACGCTGATGCCGAGTTTCGGCGGACTGCTGGCGGTGCGCATGCTCACGGTCATCTCGCCCGCCATCTTCACGCCCCAGGCCGCGGCCTGCGTCGGCCTGCTGGTGCCGCTGGAGCAGCGCGGCCGCGCCGTGACCTTCGTCTTTCTCGGCTGGTCCATGGCCTCCGTGCTCGGCCTGCCGCTGGGCACCTTGATCGGGGGCCATTTCGGCTGGCGCACGGCCTTCGTCGCGATCGCCGTGCTGTCGGTGCTGAGCGCGGTCTGGATCTGGCGCGAGTTGCCGACCGGCATCCGCCCGCCGGCCCTGACGCGCGCTGCCTGGGCGCAGGTGCTCAGGAGTCCGCTGCTGATGGGCGTGGTGGCCGTCACCGCGCTGCAGGGCTCGGGCCAGTTCGTGCTGTTCAGCTACTTCGCCCCCGTGTTGCGCGAGACCGTCGGCGCCGATGCCACCTCTCTCGGCCTCGTGTGGGGCTGGTTTGGCGTCTGCGGCCTGCTGGGCAACATGCTCGTGAGCCGGAGCATCGACCGCGTCGGCGCGCCGCGCATGGTGCTCATCACCACCTCCTTGATCGCACTGAGCCTGTTGCTGTGGCCGCTGGGCGTCACGCTCGCCGGGCTGGCGCTGATCCTGGTGCCATGGGGCCTGGGCTGCTTCGCCACCAACTCGGCGCAGCAGGCGCGCCTGGTGTCGATGGCGCCGGCGCTCGCGCCGGGTTCGGTCGCGCTCAACAGCTCCGGCATCTACGTGGGGCAGGCCGTGGGCGCCGCGGCCGGCGGCTGGCTGCTGGCCCATGACGCGATCGCCTGGATGAGCTGGGTCGGCTTCGCGATGCTGGTGTGCGCGCTGCTGCTGAGCCTGGCCGTCGACCGGTCCCAGGCCCGCAGCGCCGCCTTCAGCGCTTGATCGGCTTGGGCGCAATCTCGGCTTCGGTGTCCGGATCGAAGAGCTCGAAATCGATCACGTTCGGATCGGTCGAAGGCGCCGGCGGTGGCTTGGGCGTGTCGATCGGCGCGCGCATGGTCTCGAAGGCCGTCCTGTCGAAGTCGGCCAGGTCCAGGCTGGCGCCGGGCTGGACGCGCGCCGACTCGCGGCCTGGGACATCCGGCGCCGGCGTGGGGCTGTCTGGAACCAGCACGGTCTCGTGCTCCAGCGAGTCGTCGATCGCGCCGTAGATCGAGGCCGGCAGCATCGGCCCGTCCTCGACCGGCTCGGGCGGACGCTCGGCTTCGAGCGGCGCGGGCGTCGTGGCCAGTTGCTCGTGGCCGAAGGTGTCGACGAAGGAATGCGGCGTGACAGGCGCGGGGGGCGCGCTGTCAGGATCGATCACCTCCTTGGCAACCGAATAGAGCAGCAGCAGTTCCTGGTAGGCAGCGAGGTCGAAGGCCTCGTCTTCATCTTCATTCACCCCGGGCTTGCGGAAGATCAGTTCCTCGATCAGCGCCAGGGTGCCGGGCGCCGGCCATTGCGATTCGATGCGCGCGAGTGTGCTGCGGTAGTGCTCCAGGCCCTTGCCCGTCTGATCGAACTGCTCGAACTCGGGCACGTAGGCATTGAAGGCCCGCTCGAATTCGTCGGCCAGGCGCGCGTAGTCTTCCTTGCGGTCGAGCCCGTGGTAGATGCGCAGCAGGTCCAGGTAAGCCAGCGCGCTGGTGCCGGGATTGGTGGCGATGTGCTCGCGCAACACCGCGATCGCCTGGTCGTGCTGGCCCAGCGAGAGGAAGAAGTCGGACTGCTGCTGGACGTCGAACAGCTCTTCGGTGTTGACCGGCCGCAAGGGATGACCATCGGGCGCGCGCGCGGGATGCGGCGGATGGGGCTCGCCGAAGCCGCTGTCCTCCTCGGGCTCCAGGCCCGCGAAGGTGGCCGCACCGAAGCTGGTGGCGTTCGCGCTGCGCCGTCGGGCGGGAGGCTCGATCTCTTCATCGTCATCGCCGAGCAACTCGCCCAATTTGTCCGGCCGCGTGGGACCCTCGTCGCCCTTGGGCGCCGGCTCGCGCCACCAGGCCGCCTCAGCCCGGCGCGCAGCGAGGCGCCAAAGAAGCAGGATGGCGATCAATGCGAGCAGCAGCAGGCCGACCAGGGCGTAGACCAGCGGGTTGCGGTAGCGTTCCTCACGCGCCTGCACGAGCTCGGTGCGCAGTTCGAGCAGGGCGCGCTGGTTCTGCGCCGTCTGCTCGCGCAGCGCGTTCAACGTGGCCTGCAGCGCCTGCATGCGCTGAGCTTCGCGCTGCGCCGCCTCGGGCTCGGCGCTGAGGGCTCGCCATTCTGCGGCGGCGGCGCTGCGGCGGGCCGGGTCCTCGGCAGCGGGCAGCGTCAGCTGTGGCGTGGCCTTGAGGCCCGGCTGCGCGACCGGGACCGGCTCCATCGCCTCGAGTTGCAGGCGCGATCCGCTCGGCGTGGCCGCGCGTGCCGGGGCCGGGGCCGGGGCCGGGGCCGGCGCCGGCGCCGCTGCAGGGGCAGCAGGTGCGCGCGGCGCAGCAGCACGCGCAGCCGCAGCCGGCGGCCGCACCGCCGCAGGCCGTGGCGCCGGCGCGCTTCGACGCGGCGGCGGCGCCTCGGCGTCTTGCGTGCCTGCACCGGACGCGGCAGCACCGTTGCGCCGCGCGGATGCCCCGCCCTCGAAGCCGGAAGAGGAGCCCGCCCCAGCCACGCGCGAGGACGCGCGCGGCGGCTCGGCGGCCGCGCGCGGCATGGCCACGCTCGGCAAGGAAGCTTCCGTCGGAACATCGGCGAGCAACACATAGCTGCGCGTGGAGCGCGTTTCGCAACCGGCGCGCACGTTCACGTTGACGACCGGCTCGTCGATGGTGGTGCTGGAGCGGATGCGCATGCGCGAGCTAGCGGGGCTGGACCCAGGCTCGAGCGATATCGACACGCTCCGGTCGGGGATGCGCAAGTCGCCCTGCACCACCTCGGCTTCCAGGCACAGTGCGCCGCTGGTCTCGGCCTCGTCCAGCGAAAGCGGAACCACCAAGTCCAGAGGCTTGCCGATCCAGACAGCGCCCTGAGGCCGCCCGATCGTCAAGGCAGACGATTCAAGTGCGAACCCGAGTAGAAACAGGGCCGCAGCCAAACGTGGTGGTTGCAAAATGGGTAGAGCTTAAGAAGTAATCGAAAGTAGACACATTCTGGCACGCTCATCGGCGACACCAGATTTAGCGAGAGACAATTATCAAATGACTGTGCAGTTTTCCAATGTAGGAATCATCGGGGCTGGCGCGATGGGCCGCGGCATTGCCCAGATTGCCGCCCAGGCCGGCAGCCAGGTGCTGCTGCTCGACAGCTTCGAGGGTGCCGCTGCTCGCGGCCGTGACGCCATCGTGGCCCAGTGGCAGAAATTGCGAGAGAAAGGCAAGATCGACGAAGCGCAGCACGATGCCTTGTCCGCACGCATCCACGCGGTCGACTCGACGCAAGCGCTCGCCGGCTGCGACCTCGTGATCGAGGCCGTGGTCGAGGACCTGGAGATCAAGCGCAAGCTGTTTCAAGAGCTCGAAGCGGTGGTCGCGCCCTCGGCCACGCTGGCGACCAACACCTCCTCGCTCTCGGTCACGGCCATCGCCGCCACCATGGCGCAGCCTCAGCGCATGGCAGGCTTCCACTTCTTCAACCCGGTGCCCCTGATGAAGGTGGTCGAGGTCGTGGCCGGCTTCAAGACCGATGCCGAGGTGTGCCGCCAACTCGCTGCCTACGCCAAGCAGATGGGCCACGCCGCCGTGCAGGCCAAGGACACCCCCGGCTTCATCGTCAACCATGCGGGGCGGGGCTATGGCACCGAGGCGCTGCGCATCGCCGGCGAGGGCGTGGCGGACTTCGCCACCATCGACCGCATCCTCAAGGACCAGGCGGGCTTCCGCCTCGGCCCCTTCGAGCTGCTGGACCTGACGGGGCTCGATGTCTCCCATCCGGTGATGGAGTCGATCTACCGCCAGTTCTACGAGGAGCCGCGCTACCGCCCCAGCGTGATCACGGCGCAGCGTCTTGCGGCCGGCGCGCTCGGGCGCAAGACCGGCGAAGGCTTCTACCGCTACATCGACGGCGTCGCGCAGCAGGCGCCGGAGCCGCCCACACCGGCGTTCGAGGGCAACCCGGCGGTCTGGGTCTCGCCGCGCGCGGCACGGCGGCCAGATCTGCTGAAGCTGGTGCACACGCTGGGCGCCCAGCTCGAAAGCGGAGCGACGCCCTCCTCCGCAGCGCTGATCCTGGTCGCGCCGCTGGGCTTCGACGTCACCACCGTGGCCGCAGTCGAGCGGCTCGATGCCACGCGCACGGTCGGCATCGACCTGATGGTGGACGACGCCGCTACCAAACGCCGCGTGCTCGCCACCAATCCCGCGACGCGCAATGACGTGCGCGACGCCGCCCACGCCCTGTTCGCGCGCGACGGCAAGGCGGTGAGCGTGATCCGCGACAGCGGCGGCTTCGTCACGCAGCGCGTGATCGGCACCATCGTGAACATCGCGACCGACATGTGCCAGCAGCAGGTCTGCTCGCCCGCCGACCTCGACCTGGCCGTGAAGCTGGGCCTGGGCTATCCGCAGGGCCCGCTCGCGATGGGCGACCTCTACGGCCCCACCAATGTGCTGGAAGTGCTGTTCAACCTGCAGACCGTGTACGGCGATCCGCGCTACCGCCCGAGCCCCTGGCTGCGCCGCCGTGGCGCGCTGGGCCTGAGCCTCACCCATCCCGAAGCGTAAGAGACAGGCATTCGAATGACAGCAGAACTGAAGAGCACGACCGAGGACGGCACCATGGTGCTCACGCTCTCGAACCCTTCGCAGCGCAATGCGCTGGGCCCCGAGATGTACGCCGCGGGCATCGAGGCGCTCAACGGCGCCGAGAACAGCGATGAGGTGCGCAGCGTGGTGTTCGTAGGCGAAGGCGCATGGTTCTGCGCCGGCGGCTCGCTGCAGCGTCTGTCGGCCAACCGCGAGCGCGAGCCAGCGGTGCAGGCCGAGAGCATCGAGGCACTGCACAACTGGATCGACTCGATCCGCACCTTCCCCAAGCCGGTGATCGCCGCCGTCGAAGGCGCGGCGGCCGGTGCCGGCTTCTCGCTCGCAGCGGCCTGCGACTTCATCGTCGCGGCGCGCGATGCGGTGTTCGCGGCCTCCTACAGCAGTGTCGCGCTCTCGCCGGACGGCGGGCTGAGCTGGCACCTTGCACGGTCCCTGCCGCGCCAGATCGCCAGCGAGTGGCTGATGCTGGGCGGCCGCATCGACGCGGCTCGCCTGCATGCGCTCGGCATGGTCAACGAGTTGAGCGAGAGCGGCCAGGCGCTCTCGGCCGCGCTCGCGCTCGCCAATCGCCTCAACGCGCGTGCGCCCAACTCGCTGGCCAGCATCAAGGAACTGCTTAGCGAGGCGCACGGCGCCACGCTCGCCTCGCAGCTGTCGCAGGAGCGCGACCATTTCGTGCGCAACCTGCACCACCCCAACGCCGGCATCGGCATTGCCGCCTTTCTCGCCAAGGAGACGCCGCGCTACGAATAGCAGCGCGTCGCTCGGGCGACAAGCCCGGGCAATTCAGTCACACACAGGACAGTTCATGGACGAGCCCATTCTTACCATCGAAGAACGAGAGGCGATCAATGGTGGTCGCTGGTTCTCTTCTCTTTCCCCATCCCTGCGTCACGACATTCTTCGATGCACCTTCGTCAAGCGCTACAAGGACGGCGACCTGATCTGCGCGCGCGGCGATCCGCCCGAGCAGTGGATCGCCTGCGCCAAGGGCGCGGTGCGCGTGAGCTCGACCGCGGTGTCGGGCAAGCAGGTGACGCTGACCTACGTGGAACCGGGCATCTGGTTCGGCGACGTCGCGATGTTCGACGGGGACCGGCGCACGCACGATGCCTATGCGCATGGCGACACCACGATCGTCTGCGTGGCGCGCGCCGATTTCCAGAAGATCCTCGCCAGCCACGTCGAGCTCTACGAGGCGCTGATGCGGCTGCAGGCGCGGCGCATCCGGCAACTGTTCGGCCTGGTCGAAGATCTCAACACCCTTCCCCTGCGGGCCCGGCTCGCCAAGCAGCTGATCCATCTGGTGCGCAGCTACGGAGTGCCCAACCTCGCGGACGGCAGCCAGATGCGCATCGGCCTGCACCTGGCGCAGGAAGAACTGGCGCAGCTGCTGGGGGCCTCGCGCCAGCGCGTGAACCAGGAACTCAAGGCCATGGAGCGCGAGGAAGTGATCCGCATCGAGCCGGGCGGCCTGGTGGTGCTGGATCGCGCCGCGCTGATGCGCATCTCGGAAGCCGACGGCCAATAACAGCAGACCTCAGAGACATGACCCAGGACTTCGACAACTTCGTCGGCACCCGCGCCGTTTCCAAGCAGCACCTCTTCGACGTCGACGCGCTGACCGCCTGGCTCGAGAAGAACCTGGAAGGCTTCAAGGGCCCGCTCACGGTCGAGATGTTCAAGGGCGGCCAGTCCAATCCGACCTACAAACTGGTCACGCCCACGCAGAGCTACGTGATGCGCGCCAAGCCGGGTCCGGTCGCCAAGCTGCTGCCCTCGGCGCACGCGGTCGAGCGCGAGTTCAAGGTCATGAGCGGGCTGGCCGGTACCGATGTGCCGGTGCCGCGCATGCATTGCCTGTGCGAGGACGAGAGCGTCATCGGCCGCGCCTTCTACGTCATGGAGTTCATGCAAGGCCGGGTGCTGTGGGACCAGTCCCTGCCCGCCATGAGCAACGCGGAGCGCTCGGCGATCTACGACGAGATGAACCGCGTCATCGCCGCGCTGCACACCGTGAAGTTCGCCGAGCGCGGCCTGGCCGATTACGGCAAGCCCGGCAACTACTTCGAGCGCCAGATCGGGCGCTGGAGCAAGCAGTACGTGGCCTCGATCACCCAGCCCATTCCCGAGATGGACCGGCTGATGGAATGGCTGCCGGCCCACATGCCCCAAAGCGCGCGCGACGAGAAGATGACGTCCATCGTGCATGGCGACTACCGCCTGGACAACCTGATGTTCCACGCCACCGAGCCGCGCGCCATCGCCGTGCTCGACTGGGAGCTCTCCACGCTGGGCCATCCGCTGGCCGACTTCAGTTACCACTGCATGTCCTGGCACATCGCGCCGGGCGCCTTCCGCGGCATCGGCGGACTGGACCTGAAGAGTCTGGGCATCCCGACCGAGAGCGAGTACATCCGCAAGTACTGCGAGCGCACCGGCCTCACCACGCCCGAGGCGCTGGCGCCCGACTGGAACTTCTACCAGGCCTACAACCTGTTCCGCATGGCGGCGATCCTGCAAGGCATCGCCAAGCGGGTCGAGGCCGGCACCGCATCGAGCGAGCAGGCCGTCGCCTCGGGCCGCGGTGCGCGGCCGATGGCCGAGATGGCCTGGCAGTTCGCGCAGCGCGCCTGAAGCGCCCCTTACCCCAAAGGAGACTCCATGGATTTCGAATACTCGGCCAAGACCAAAGACCTCCAGAAGCGCGTCACCGCCTTCATGGAAGACCACATCTATCCCGCAGAGGCCGAGTACACGGCCGAACTGGCCGCCAACACCGCGGCAGGCAAGCGCTGGACCGCGCTCCAGACGGTCGAGAAGCTCAAGCAGAAGGCCAAGGCGCAGGGCCTGTGGAACCTGTTCCTGCCGGTCGACAGCGCCGAAGTCTCCGGCTACAAGGGCGCAGGCCTCACCAACCAGGAATACGCGCCGCTGGCCGAGATCATGGGCCGTGTGCCATGGGCCAGCGAGGCCTTCAATTGCTCGGCGCCGGACACCGGCAACATGGAGACCATCGCGCGCTACGGCTCCGACGAGATCAAGGCGCGCTGGCTGAAGCCCCTGCTGGATGGCGAGATCCGCTCGGCCTTCGCGATGACCGAGCCCGAAGTGGCCTCGAGCGACGCCACCAACATCGCCACCCGCATTGAGCGCCAGGGCGACGAGTACGTGATCAACGGCCACAAGTGGTGGATCTCCGGCGCGGCCGATCCGCGCTGCAAGGTCTACATCACCATGGGCAAGACCGATTCCGAGGCGCCGCGCCATTCGCAGCAGAGCATGGTGGTGGTGCCGGCAGATGCCAAGGGCATCCGCATCGTGCGCCCGCTCAACGTGATGGGCTACGACGACGCGCCGCATGGCCACGTCGAGATGTACTTCGAGAACGTGCGCGTGCCGGTGAACAACATCCTGCTGGGCGAAGGCCGCGGCTTCGAGATCGCCCAGGGCCGCCTGGGCCCGGGACGCATCCACCACTGCATGCGCCTGATCGGCCTGGCCGAGCGCGCGCTCGAGCTGATGTGCAAGCGCGCCTCCTCGCGCGTGGCCTTCGGCAAGTCCGTGGCTTCGCAGACGGTGACGCAGGAGCGCATCGCCGAGGCGCGCTGCAAGATCGACATGGCGCGCCTGCTCACCCTCAAGGCGGCCTGGCTGATGGACGTGGCGGGCAACAAGGTTGCCAAGACCGAGATCGCGATGATCAAGGTGGTGGCGCCCAACATGGCCTGCCAGGTGATCGACTGGGCCATGCAGGTGCATGGCGGCGGCGGCATGAGCGACGACTTCCCGCTGGCCTACGCCTATGCCGGCGCGCGCACGCTGCGTTTCGCCGACGGCCCGGACGAGGTGCACCGCAACGCGATCGCCAAGTGGGAGTTGGGCAAGTACGCCGCCGACAAGGGCGACAGCGAGATGCCGGTGACCCGCTTCTGATCGCGCTTCGGATGTGCCAGACCGCCGTGCGCCTCGTGCGCCGGCGGTTTTTTCTTGCCTAGAGCTTCTTTTGCAGGAACATCGCCTGGCCGAAGGCCGGGTCGAGCTGGAAGTTGGCGAAGCCTTCGCGCACATAGGCGCGCAGCGCACTGTGGTTGGCCGACAAGACCTCCAGCGTGAGCTTGCACGCGCCCCGTGCGCGGGCCTCCTGCTCCACGCACGCGAACATGTGCTGCGCGATGCGCTGCCCGCGATGGCTTGGCAGCACGACCACGTCATGCACGTTCACCAGCGGCTTGCAGGCGAAGGTCGAGAAGCCTTCGATGCAGTTGACGAGGCCGACGGCCTGCGCGCCGTCGTAGGCCAGCACGCTGAAAGCCTGCCGCCGCGCGGCCAGCGCCCCGGGCAACCCGGCCAGCACCTCCGGCGCCAGCGCCGTGCCGCCGCCGGCCGGGTCGCGCGCGTAGCTGTCCAGCAGATCGACCAGTGCACGCGCGTGCACCGGATTGCGGTAGTCCGCGAGCAGGACCTCGATCATGCTGCCGAGCCCGCTTCCACCGCCGCCACCAGGCGCCGCGCGCAGGCCTCGGCCTGCGCTGCGTCGCGCGCCTCCACCATCACGCGCAGCAGCGGCTCGGTGCCACTGGGGCGGATCAGCACGCGGCCCGCGTCACCCAGCTCCGCTTCGCTGTGCTTGATCTCGGCGGCGAGCGCCTTGTTGGCCTTCCAGTCCTGGTCGCCGCTCAGGCGCACATTGATGAGCGTCTGCGGGAACAGCGTGAGATCGGCCAGCAGCTCGCCCACCTTCTTGCCGCTGCGCTGGCAGGCCTGCAGCACCTGCAGCGCGCTCACGATGCCGTCGCCGGTGGTGTGGCGGTCGAGCGCCAGCAGATGGCCCGAACCTTCGCCGCCGAGCAGCCAATGGCGCTTCTCGAGCTCTTCCAGCACATAGCGGTCGCCCACGCGCGCGCGCACCAGCTCGATGCCTTGGGCGCGCAACGCCATCTCGACCGCCTTGTTGGTCATCAGCGTGCCGACCACGCCGGCCAGCTTCTCGCCACGCGCGATGCGCTCCATCGCCATCAGGTAGAGCAGCTCGTCGCCGTTGAACAGGCGGCCGCTCGCATCGACCAGCTGCAGCCGGTCGGCATCACCATCGAGCGCGATGCCGTAGTGCGCGCCGTGGGCCCGCACCGCGTCGATCAGCGCCTGGGGGTGCGTGGCGCCCACGTCCTTGTTGATGTTGAGTCCGTCGGGCGCGCAGCCGATGCTGATCACGTCCGCACCGAGCTCATGGAAGACGTTCGGCGCCACCTGGTAGGCCGCGCCGTGCGCGCCGTCGACCACCAGCTTCAGGCCGCGCAGCGTGAGGTCGTTGGCAAAGGTGCTCTTGCAGAACTCGATGTAGCGGCCCGGCGCGTCGTTGAGGCGGCGCGCCTTGCCGAGCTGCGCCGAATCGGCCCACACCGGCGCTTCCTCGAGCGCCGCCTCGACCGCCAGCTCCCATTCGTCGCTGAGCTTGGTGCCGTGGGCGCTGAAGAACTTGATGCCGTTGTCCGGGTAGGCGTTATGGCTGGCGCTGATCACCACGCCGAGACTGGCGCGCTGGGCGCGCGTGAGGTAGGCCACGCCGGGCGTCGGGAGCGGCCCCAGCAGCACCACGTCTACGCCGGCGGAATTGAAGCCCGATTCGAGCGCGGATTCGAGCATGTAGCCCGAAATGCGGGTGTCCTTGCCGATCAGCACGGAGGGGCGCGCCTCGCTCTTCTTGAGCACGCGGCCGACCGCATGCGCCAGACGCAGCACGAAGTCGGGCGTGATCGGTGCCTGGCCGACCGTGCCGCGAATGCCGTCGGTGCCGAAATACTGTCTTGTCATGGTTGCTTCTCCTGTCCCCGTTGTTCGGAGCGCATGGCCCGCCAGACGGCCAGCGCCGCGACGGTTTCGCGCACATCATGCACGCGCACGATCGCCGCGCCGCGCTCGACCGCCAGCACAGCGGCCGCAACGCTGGGCACCAGGCGCCCGGCCGCCGCCTCGATGCCGGTGACCGCGCCGAGCGAGGACTTGCGCGACCAGCCGACCAGCAACGGCCAGCCGGCGGCGAGCAGTTCCTGCTGGCGAGCCAGCAGGGCGAAATTTTGCGCCACTGTCTTGCCGAAGCCGATGCCCGGGTCGAGCGCGATGCGCTCGGGCGCGACCTTCAGCGCCAGCAGCGCCTGCGCCTGTTGTTCGAGGAAGGCTCGCACGGCGGGAACAACATCGCCTTCCATGGGCGCCGCCTGCATGGTCTGCGGATCGCGGTGCATGTGCATCAGGCAGATGCCGCAAGCCGGATGCGCCGCCACCGCCTCGCGCGCGCCCGGCCGGCGCAGTGCCCAGATGTCATTGACGATGTCGGCCCCGAGCTCGAGCACCGCGCGCATGACCTCGGGCTTGTAGGTGTCGACCGAGACCGGCACCTGCAGTTTGACCGCCTCGCGCACCACCGGCACCACGCGCGCCAGCTCCTGGTCCAGCGGCACGGCCGGGCTGCCGGGCCGGGTGGACTCGCCGCCGATGTCGAGGATGTCGGCCCCCTCTTCCACCAGCTGGGCGCAATGGCGCAGCGCGGCTTCGGTCGAGGCATGCGCGCCGCCATCGGAAAAGGAATCGGGCGTGACGTTGACGATGCCCATCACGCGCGGCTGCGCGAGATCGATCTCGAAGCGCGTCGTGCGCCAGGTCCTCGTCATGTCAGGGCCTGTCATCCAATGAATCACCCGCGCGCCGTGGCGCCAAGGGGTGCAGGGCTAGACGCGGGCCGCAGCCCAGGCTGGCTCGCCTGGGCAAGGACCGCAACGTCGCCGTGCACCCCTTGGCGCCACGGCCCTTCGGGCGAGGCCCCAGAGAGGGCCCACTCGTCATTGCCAATGCTCGCTGGGTGTCCAACCCAGCTGCGCTTGGCGCCTAGATTGGGCCCTCTCTGGGGCCTCACGCGGGGGTGATTCATTGGATGACAGGCCCTGGCCTTCCGGAAATAGAAAACGGGGCCAAAGGCCCCGTCGATCGCCCGAGCACCTTGCTCAGGCCGCAGTGGGCGCCGGATCGGGATTCACCGCCGGCGTGCCGCCGCTGCCGCCGCTGCCCGAAGGCGGGGTGCGCGGCGTCCAGTCCTTGGGCGGACGCGGCTCGCGGCCGGCCATGATGTCGTCGATCTGCTCGGTGTCGATGGTTTCCCATTCGAGCAGGGCCTTGGCCATCGCGTGCATCTTGTCGCTGTTCTCCTCGATCAGGCGGCGCGCCAGGGCGTACTGCTCGTCGATGATGCGGCGCACCTCGGCGTCCACCTTTTGCATGGTCGACTCGCTCATGTTGGTGGTCTTGGTGACCGAGCGGCCGAGGAAGACCTCGCCCTCGTTCTCGGCATAGACCATCGGGCCCAGCGACTCGGTCATGCCGTAGCGCATCACCATGTCGCGCGCGATCTGGGTGGCGCGCTCGAAGTCGTTGCTGGCGCCGGTGGTCATCTGGTGCATGAACACCTCTTCGGCGATGCGGCCGCCGAACAGCATGCTGATCTGGTTCAGCATGTACTCGCGGTCGTAGCTATAGCGGTCCTGCGCCGGCAGGCTCATGGTCACGCCCAGCGCGCGGCCGCGCGGGATGATGGTGACCTTGTGCACCGGGTCGCACTTGGGCAGCAGCTTGCCGATCAGCGCATGGCCGGACTCGTGGTAGGCCGTGTTGCGGCGCTCTTCCTCGGGCATCACCATGCTCTTGCGCTCGGGGCCCATGAAGATCTTGTCCTTGGCCTTCTCGAAGTCCTGCATCTCGACCACGCGCGCGTTGCGGCGCGCGGCCATCAGCGCGGCCTCGTTGCACAGGTTGGCCAGGTCGGCGCCCGACATGCCCGGCGTGCCGCGCGCGATGATGCTCGGGTTCACGTCCTGGCCGAGCGGCACCTTGCGCATGTGGACGTTGAGGATCTGCTCGCGGCCGCGGATGTCGGGCAGCGTCACGTAGACCTGGCGGTCGAAGCGGCCCGGACGCAGCAGCGCGGCGTCGAGGATGTCGGGGCGGTTGGTGGCCGCGACCACGATCACCCCGAGGTTGGTCTCGAAGCCGTCCATCTCGACCAGCATCTGGTTCAAGGTCTGCTCGCGCTCGTCGTTGCCGCCGCCCAGGCCGGCACCGCGCTGGCGGCCGACCGCATCGATTTCGTCGATGAAGATGATGCAGGGGGCGTTCTTCTTGGCATTCTCGAACATGTCGCGCACGCGGGCCGCGCCCACGCCGACGAACATCTCGACGAAGTCGGAGCCGGAGATCGAGAAGAAGGGGACCTTGGCTTCGCCGGCGATGCCCTTGGCGAGCAAGGTCTTGCCGGTGCCCGGGGGGCCCACCAGCAGCAGGCCGCGCGGAATGCGGCCGCCGAGCTTCTGGAACTTGGCCGGGTCCTTCAGGAAGTCGACGACCTCCTTGACTTCCTCCTTGGCCTCGTCGCAGCCCGCGACGTCGGCGAAGGTGACCTGGTTGTTGTTCTCGTCGAGCATGCGGGCCTTGCTCTTGCCGAAGCTGAAGGCGCCGCCTTTGCCGCCGCCCTGCATCTGCCGCATGAAGTAGACCCAGACACCGATCAGCAGCAGCATCGGGCCCCAGCTCACCAGCAGCGTCATGAGGAGCGAGCCTTCTTCGCGGGGCTTGACGTCGAACTTGACGTTGTTGGCGATCAGGTCGCCGACCAGGCCGCGGTCGAGGTAGGTGGCGGTCGTGCGGATCTTGCGGTCGTCGTTGGTGATCGCGACGATCTCGCTGCCGCCCTGTCCTTCCTGGATGGTGGCGCTCTTGATGCGGTTGCTGCGGACTTCCTCGAGGAAGTCGGAGTAACCCACACTGCCGGCGCCGGCGACGCCGCGGGTGTCGAACTGCTTGAACACAGTGAACAACACCATCGCGATGACCAGCCAGACGGCGACCTTGGAAAACCACTGATTGTTCAAACGAAGCTCCAGTCGAAAGCGCGTGGGGACAAAACAAAAAACGCGCTAGGGCACGCAATTGGCGACCATTTTAGGCTTTTCAACCTGCGAAATGCCGGAATTTCCCTATAGCAGCCATAGGACGTGCACGGTTTTGGGCCTTAATGGCGGGCCGGGGCGGAGTATCAATTCGTATCGAGCGGCTTGAGGCCGATGCCGACCATGAAGGTCTCCGCGGATTTGTCGCGCGAAGCCTTGGGCTTGATCGGTTTCACGACTCGAAAATTCGTCTTGAACAGCTGAGTCAGTTCGGCATAGCCACTGCCATGGAAAAGCTTGGCGACCAGCGCGCCTTCCGGCTTCATGTGGTGCCGGGCGAACTCGATCGCAAGCTCGATCAGGTGGCTGATGCGCGCTGCGTCGGCCGAGGCGATGCCCGACAGGTTGGGGGCCATGTCGGATACGACCACGTCGGCCAGCCGGCCTGCCATGGCCTCTTCCAGCCGCGCCAGCACCTCGTCCTCGCGGAAATCGCCCTGCAGGAAGGTCACGCCTTCGATCGGCTCCATCGGCAGGATGTCGAGCGCGATGATGCTGCCCTCCAGCTGCCCGGCCGCGGCGCCGCCCGGCGACAGTTTGCGGCGCACGTACTGGCTCCAGGCGCCGGGCGTCGAGCCCAGGTCGACCACCAGCTGGCCCGGACGGATCAGGCCCAGCGCCTCGTCGATCTCCTTGAGCTTGTAGGCTGCGCGCGCCCGGTAGCCCTCCTTGGTGGCCAGTTTGACGTAGGGGTCGTTCACATGGTCGTGCAGCCATGCACGATTGACCTTGCTGCTCTTGGGTTTGGGATTCATCGACACTCGATAATACGGGGATGCCCGCCATTCAACTGACCCCTGCCCAGCGCAAAGTACATCGCGCAGAAGCGCACCATCTGGACCCGATCGTCATGGTCGGCAGCGACGGGCTGACACCGGCCGTCAAGAAGGAGGCCGACGCCGCCCTCAAGGCCCACGGCCTGATCAAGATCCGCGTCTTCTCCGACGACCGCCCTGCGCGCGAGGCCATGCTCCAGTCCCTGGCGGAGGAGCTGAGCGCCGCGCCGATCCAGCACATCGGCAAGCTGCTGGTGCTGTGGCGCCCCATCCCCGAGAAGGAGCGCGCCATCGACGAGGACCGCATGCCCGGCCCGCGCGACGTCAAGGTCATCAAGTACAGCAAGCGCGGTGGCCAGCGGCCGGAGATCAAGACCCTGCGCGTGCTCGGCAACCAGCGACTCACCCCGGGCGGCAACATCAAGCGCGCCAAGGCGAAGAAGAGCCTGTCGGTCAAGAAGCGCCGCCAGGCGGATTGAAGGATGCCGAACCAAGAACAGGCGGCCGCCCTACCGCAGCGCCACATCCTCTGCATGAAATGGGGCACGAAGTACGGCCCTGAGTACGTCAACCGCCTCTATGCAATGGCGCGCCGGCACTTGTCGGGCGACTTCAATTTCGTCTGCCTGACCGACGACGCGAAGGGCATCCGCAGCGAGGTGCAGTGCTTTCCGATCCCGCCGCTGGCCCTCGAACTGGCGCCGGGCCAGGTGGACCGGGCCTGGAAGAAGCTGACCACCTTCGAGGAGAACCTTTACGGCCTGCACGGCCGGGCGTTGTTCATCGACCTCGACGTGGTCATCGTCGGCAGCCTCGACGCCTTCTTCGAGCATCCGGGCGAATTCCTCATCATCCACGACTACGCCCGGCCCTGGCGGCGCCGGCGCATCACGGGCAACTCCTCGGTCTATCGCTTCGAGATCGGCGCCCATCCGGACGTACTGGCGCATTTCCGCGAGAACATGGACGCGGTGCAGGCCACGTACCGCAACGAGCAGACCTACCTGTCGGACTTCATGCACCGCAAGGGCAAGCTGGCCTACTGGCCGGCCGAGTGGTGCCCGAGCTTCAAGTACCACGGCATCCCGGCCTGGCCGACCAACTACTGGCGCGAGCCCTTCGTGCCGGCGGGGGCGCGCATCATGGTCTTCCACGGGGAATGCAATCCGCCCGATGCGCTGGCCGGCCGACGCAACCGGCGCTTTCGCTTCATCCGGCCGGCGCGCTGGATCACGCAGTTCTGGAACGCCTGATCAGCCTTCGCGGCGCCCCATGCGCCACAGCAGCACACCGGTGCACAGCCATTGGCCCAGGTACATGGCACTGCCTAGCGAGTGCCAGAGCCGAAGGTTCTCGCGCGCCAGGATGCGCGGCGCGACGGCGTATTCCTGCAGCAGGGCCAGCAGGAGGGCCGCGAGGATCCAGGCGATCGACATGCGGGTCGGCGCGTCCACGCGGTCCAGGACCTTCGACCTGAAATAGGTCAGCAGCACCAGCCCGCAGGCCAGGGCCACCCAACTCTGGGCCGAGAACAGCCGGCCGGCGAAGTTGCCGGCCATGGCGGGGTTGCCGAGGTGAGCGAAGAGCATCGGCACGACCAGGAAGCCGATGGTCGTCAGGCTGCCCCACCAGAGGGCGGCCACCAGCAGCGCGATGCGGTCCTTCAGCACTCGGGCGGCTTCAGAGGTAGCTGACGCCCACGATCTCGTAGCGCTTCACGCCACCCGGGGCCTGCACCTCGGCGGTGTCGCCCTCTTCCTTGCCGATCAGCGCGCGCGCGATCGGGCTGGAGACGTTGATCAGGCCCAGCTTCAGGTCGGCCTCGTCCTCGCCCACGATCTGGTACTTGAGCGCCTCGCCGGTGTGCTCGTCCTCGAGCTCCACCGTCGAGCCGAAGACGACCTTGCCTTCCGCGTCGAGCTCGGACGGATCGATGACCTGCGCGTTCGACAGCATGCCCTCGATCTGCTTGATGCGGCCTTCGATCCAGCCCTGGCGCTCCTTGGCGGCGTCGTAGTCGGCGTTCTCGCTGAGGTCGCCCTGGGCCCGCGCATCGGCGATCGCGGTGATGATCGCGGGCCGGTCGACGGTCTTCAGCCGCTGCAGTTCGTCGCGCAGCTTCTCGGCACCGCGCTTGGTAATCGGAATGGTGGTAGCAGCCATGTTTTGTCTCTCCAGAAAGCGAAACCGCCGAACGCTGCCGTTCGGCGGTTCATGGAAGAAAAATGATCAGACGAGCGTGCGTCTGGTCAGCCGGCTCAGGATGGCGAGCGGGCTCGAATCGGGATTGTATTGCCTTGCGGCGGGCAGGTGCAGCGTCTGCTCCAGCATGTACTGGCCGGACATGACGGCATGCGAGGTCTGGTCCGAGAAGCACACCCATACCGATCCAGCCGGAAAGGGCACGGTTTGCTGCTGCGCGTTCTTCTGGTAGTCGAGGTCCGACTTCATGCCGTCGTGGAGCTGCAGCATCAGGTGGTCGTATTCGCTGCGGAAAGACTTGGTCACGTGCAGGGTCTGCAGCAGCCGCGCCTGCCAGCGCGAATAGGGCTTGGCGCGGGGCAGGAAGCGCTTCGCCACGGTCTCGAAAGGCTCGCCCACCCGCCAGACGCGCGGCGCGCCCTCGGGGTTGACGTTGGTGAAGACGCGCAGGATGCGTTCGCCGTAGTTGGGTCGCGAGGGGAAGGAGTCGATGTGCAGCCGGCGATCGTCGGCCCGCCAGGACTGCACGCGCGTTTCCACCTGCGCCGGCCGGTAGCTGGTCGGCGCCAGGCGCAGCGCCGGCGTGTAGTGCGGCAGCAGGCCGTGGATCAGCTGCGTGGCCTGGGCGCGGAAACGCCCCACCATCGCGCTCACAGCCTGCTGCCTGGCTTCGTCGCCGGCCACGCCCTTGATGCGACCGTTGGCGTCCAGGCTGATGTTGCGCACGTCCGGCGACAGCACCGAGGGCGTCAACAGCTCGCGCTCCTGTGGCCGCAGCTCGAAGCCCAGCCGCGGGAAATACAGCACCTTGCCGGCCTCGAGCGCGGCGATCCACGCCTCGTTGGGCGTGGCGCCGGCCCAGTCGGCCAGGTCGAGTTCGACGAGTTGCGTGTCCATCGCCTCACGCCGACGCAAGCTGCGCGTGCATCTCCTGGACCGAGATCACGTCGAGGTCCTTCATGTAGCGCATGCCTTCCACCGCCGCCTCGGCACCGAAGATGGTGGTGAAGGTGGTCACGCGCGCCAGCAGGGCCGAGGTTCGGATCTGGCGCGAATCGGTGATCGCGTTGCGGCGCTCTTCCACCGTGTTGATGACGAGGGCGATCTCGTTGTTCTTGATCATGTCCACGATGTGCGGGCGGCCTTCGGTCACCTTGTTGACCACGGCGCAGGCGATGCCCGCCGCGTTGATGGCGGCGGCCGTGCCCTTGGTCGCGATCAGCTCGAAGCCCAGCGCGGCCAGCCCGCGCGCGACCTCGACTGCGCGCGGTTTGTCGTTGTTCTTGACCGAGACGAAGACGCGGCCCGACTTGGGCAGGTGGGTGCCGGCGCCCAGCTGCGACTTCACGAAGGCCTCGCCGAAGGTCTTGCCCACGCCCATCACCTCGCCGGTGGACTTCATCTCGGGGCCGAGGATGGTGTCCACGCCCGGGAACTTGACGAAGGGGAACACCGCTTCCTTCACGCTGAAGTATGGCGGCGTGACTTCCTTCGTCACGCCCTGCGCGGCCAGCGACTGGCCGGCCATGCAGCGCGCCGCCACCTTGGCCAGCTGGATGCCGGTGGCCTTGCTCACGTAGGGCACGGTGCGCGAGGCGCGCGGATTCACCTCCAGCACGTAGATCACGTCCTGGCCGTCCTTCTCCTGGATCGCGAACTGCACGTTCATCAGGCCGACCACGTTGAGCGCCTTCGCCATGGCCGCGCTCTGCCGCTTGAGCTCGGCCACCGTCTCGGCCTTGAGGCTGTAGGGCGGCAGCGAGCAGGCGGAGTCGCCCGAGTGCACGCCGGCCTGCTCGATGTGCTCCATCACGCCGCCAATCAGGGTGGCGCCGTCGGCGTCGCGCAGGCAGTCGACGTCGCATTCGACGGCGTCGTTGAGAAAACGGTCCAGCAGCACCGGCGAATCGTTGCTGACCTTCACCGCCTCGCGCATGTAGCGCTCGAGGTCGCGCTGCTCGTGCACGATCTCCATCGCGCGCCCGCCCAGCACGTAGCTCGGGCGCACCACCAGCGGGTAGCCCAGTTGCGCGGCCTTCTCCAGCGCCTCGGCCTCGGTGCGCGCGGTGGCGTTGGGCGGCTGACGCAGCTTCAGGTCGTTGAGCAGCTTCTGGAAGCGCTCGCGATCCTCGGCCGCATCGATCATGTCGGGGCTGGTGCCGATGATCGGCACGCCGTTGGCCTCGAGGTCGAGCGCGAGCTTCAGCGGCGTCTGGCCGCCGTACTGCACGATCACGCCGGTGGGCTTTTCCTTGTCGACGATCTCGAGCACGTCCTCCAGCGTGAGCGGCTCGAAGTAGAGGCGGTCGCTGGTGTCGTAGTCGGTCGAGACCGTCTCGGGGTTGCAGTTGACCATGATGGTCTCGTAGCCGTCCTCGCGCATCGCGAGCGCAGCGTGCACGCAGCAGTAGTCGAACTCGATGCCCTGGCCGATGCGGTTCGGGCCGCCGCCGAGCACCATGATCTTCTTCTTGCTGCTCGGGTCGGCCTCGCACTCGTCCTCGTAGGTCGAGTACATGTAGGCGGTGTTGGTCGCGAACTCGGCCGCGCAGGTGTCGACGCGCTTGTAGACCGGTCGCACGCCGAGCGCGCGGCGCTTCTCGCGGATCGCGGTGTCGGTGGTCTTCAGCTGGCGCGCCAGGCGGCGGTCGGAGAAGCCCTTTTTCTTGAGCGCGAGCAGCGTGTCGCGGTCGATGTCGTCGAGCGACTTGGTTTCCAGCTCGAGCTCGATCTTCACGATCTCCTCGATCTGCACCAGGAACCACGGGTCGATCTTGGTCAGCGCATGCACTTCGTCGACCGTCAGGCCCATGGCGAAGGCATCGCCCACGTACCAGATGCGGTCGGGGCCGGGCTCGCCCAGCTCCTTCTCGAGGACTTCGCGGTCCTGCGTCTTCTCGTTGAGGCCGTCCACGCCGACCTCGAGACCGCGCAGCGCCTTCTGGAACGATTCCTGGAAGGTGCGGCCCATGGCCATCACCTCGCCCACCGACTTCATCTGCGTGGTCAGGCGCGAGTCGGCCTGCGGGAATTTCTCGAAGGCGAAGCGCGGGATCTTGGTGACCACGTAGTCGATGCTGGGCTCGAAGCTCGCCGGCGTGGCGCCGCCGGTGATCTCGTTGCGCAGCTCGTCGAGCGTGTAGCCGACGGCCAGCTTGGCCGCCACCTTGGCGATCGGGAAGCCTGTGGCCTTGGACGCCAGCGCCGAGGAGCGCGAGACGCGCGGGTTCATCTCGATCACGACCATGCGGCCGTCCTTCGGGTTGATCGAGAACTGCACGTTGGAGCCGCCGGTGTCGACGCCGATCTCGCGCAGCACGGCCAGCGAGGCGTTGCGCAGGATCTGGTATTCCTTGTCCGAAAGCGTTTGCGCCGGGGCGACGGTGATCGAGTCGCCGGTGTGCACGCCCATCGGGTCGAGGTTCTCGATCGAACAGACGATGATGCAGTTGTCCGCCTTGTCGCGAACCACTTCCATCTCGTATTCCTTCCAGCCGAGCAACGATTCCTCGATCAGCAGCTCGTTGGTCGGCGAGGCTTCCAGGCCGCGCTTGCAGATGGTCTCGAACTCTTCCGGGTTGTAGGCGATGCCGCCGCCGGTGCCGCCGAGGGTGAAGCTGGGGCGAATCACGACGGGGAAGCCCACGGTCTTCTGCACCGCCCAGGCCTCGTCCAACGAGTGGGCGATGCCCGAGCGCGCCGAGCCCAGGCCGATCTTGGTCATCGCGTCCTTGAACTTCAGGCGGTCCTCGGCCTTGTCGATGGCCTCGGGCGTGGCGCCGATCAGCTCGACCTTGTACTTGTCGAGCACGCCGTTGCGCCAGAGGTCCAGCGCGCAGTTCAGCGCGGTCTGGCCACCCATGGTCGGCAGGATGGCGTCGGGCCGCTCCTTGGCGATGATCTTCTCGACCGTGGGCCAGGTGATGGGCTCGATGTAGGTCACGTCGGCCGTGGCCGGGTCGGTCATGATCGTCGCGGGATTGCTGTTGATCAGGATGACCTTGTAGCCCTCCTCGCGCAGCGCCTTGCAGGCCTGCACGCCGGAATAGTCGAACTCGCAGGCCTGGCCGATGATGATCGGGCCGGCGCCGATGATGAGGATGCTCTTGAGGTCGTTGCGCTTAGGCATTCTTCTGCCCTTCTTTGTGACTTTGCATGAGCGCCGTGAAGCGGTCGAACAGATAGCCGATGTCGTGCGGGCCCGGCGAGGCCTCGGGGTGGCCCTGGAAGCAGAAGGCCGGCTTGTCGGTGCGCGCCAGGCCTTGCAGCGTGCCGTCGAACAGGCTGACGTGAGTGGGCCGCAGATTGGCGGGCAGCGTCTTCTCGTCGACCGCGAAGCCGTGGTTCTGGCTGGTGATGCTCACGCGGTTGTTGTCCAGGTCCTTCACCGGATGGTTGGCGCCGTGGTGGCCGAACTTCATCTTGAAGGTCTTCGCGCCGGAGGCCAGCGCCATGATCTGATGGCCCAGGCAGATGCCGAAGACCGGGATGCCGGTCTCGATCAGCTCGCGCGTGGCGGCGATCGCGTAGTCGCAGGGCTCCGGGTCGCCCGGGCCGTTGGCCAGGAAGATGCCATCGGGGCGCAGCTTGAGCACGTCGGCCGCGGGCGTCTGCGCCGGCACGACGGTGATGCGCGCGCCGCGCTGCGCGATCATGCGCAGGATGTTCTTCTTGACGCCGTAGTCGTAGGCCACGACGTGGAACTTGGGCGTGATCTGCACGCCGTAGCCCGGCTTGCCATCGACGTGGACGAGCCTCCACTCGGTCTGCGTCCACTCGTAGGTCTCCTTGACCGACACCACCCTGGCCAGGTCGAGGCCGGACATGCTGGGTGCTGCCTTGGCGGCGGCGATGGCCTTGTCAATCAGCGCCTGCGTGACGTTCTCGCCCGGCGCCAGGCCCAGGATGCTGCCGTTCTGCGCGCCATGCGTGCGCAGGTGGCGTGTGAGCTTGCGGGTGTCGATGTTCGCGATGGCGACCGTCTTGCCGCCCACCAGGTATTCGCTCAGCGTAGCGGTCTTGCGGAAGTTGGATGCCAGGAGCGGCAGGTCCTTGATGATCAGGCCAGCGGCATGGATCTTGTCGGCCTCGATGTCTTCCTCGTTGACGCCGTAGTTGCCGATGTGCGGATACGTGAGCGTCACGATCTGCTGGCAGTAGCTGGGGTCGGTCAGGATTTCCTGGTAACCGGTCATGGCGGTGTTGAACACCACTTCGCCGGTGGTGGCGCCTTGGGCGCCGATCGAGTTGCCGAGAAAGACCGTGCCGTCTGCAAGCGCCAGGATGGCGGGCGGGAAATTTCCCTTGAGAGACAAAAGCACTGGGATCTCCGAATGGATGACGCCCACGGCGGACCCAAGATGTGGCTCTTGGTCGCGACTTTCGTCGAGGAGTTGGCTTGCGTGCGCTATGGGCGAGGTGTGAGCGGGAAAGCCCTTGATTATAGCCCGGGCCGCCTTATCCCTCGGCCGCGGCGGCGCTTGCGTGCAGGCAGATCGCGGCCGCGGCGGCGACGTTGAGCGACTCCTCGCCGCCCGGCTGCGCGATGCGCACCTGCAGGCTCGCGCGGCCTTCCACGGCGGCCGAAAGGCCCTGCCCTTCGTGACCCATCAGCCAGGCGCAGGGATGGGGCAGCCGGGCCCGGTGCAGCCATTCGCCGCGGTGCGAGCTGGTCGCGACGCAAGGCACGGCCAGCGCCTCGAGCGCCTCGGGCTCGGCGCCTTCGACCAGCCGCAATCCGAAGTGCGCACCCATGCCGGCGCGCAGCACCTTGGGCGACCACAGCGCCGCCGTGCCCTTGAGCGCGATCACCTGGGCGAAGCCGAAGGCCGCCGCGCTGCGCAGGATGGAGCCGACGTTGCCGGCGTCCTGCAACCGGTCGAGCACCACCGTGGCCGCATCGGCGGCGATCGGCGACGGCGCGGGAAGGTCGAGCACGAAGCCCATCGCCGCGGGCGACTCCAGGCCACTCACGCCCGCCAGCAGTGCGTCGGCAACCACCACGGTCTTGTCCGACGCGCCGGCCCACTCGTGGCGTGCCATCGGCCAGGCGGATTCGGTGAAGACGGCGATGGCCGCGCGCACGCCGCGCTCGCGCGCCGCCCGGCACAGGTGGTCGCCTTCCAGCCAGACGCGGCCCGCCTTGCGGTAGGCGCCGGGGTCGTGCGCCAGCTTGCGCAGTTCCTTGAGGAGCGGGTTGTCCCGCGAGCTGATGTGGCTGGGCTCGGCCGCGGTCATGGCGCGGGCCGCAGCTCGACCTGCACCGTCTCGATCCGCATCGTCTCGACGATCAGCTCGCCCGCTACGGCGGCGAGCGGGATCTCCTCGCCGGCCGCGCGCGCCAGCGCCGCGGCCACCGGGCTGAAGGAGCGGCGGTGGTGCACGCAGGCGCCATGGCGCAGCAGCGCCTCCAGATGCTCGGGCGTGCTGTAGCCCTTGTGCGCGGCGAAGCCGTAGTGCGGGAACTCGGCGTGCAACTGCTCGCACAGCCGGTCGCGATGCACCTTCGCCAGGATCGAGGCGGCGGAGATCGATTTGACGATGGCATCGCCGCCGACAACGGCCTCGGCCAGCACCTCCAGCCGGGGCAGCCGGTTGCCGTCGACCAGCACCTTGGCCGGCTTCAGCCGCAGGCCCTCGACCGCCCGCTTCATCGCCAGCATGGTGGCGCCGAGGATGTTGTGCTCGTCGATCTCCTCGACGCTGGCCTGGGCCACCGAGCAGCACAGGGCCTTGGCCAGGATCTGGTCGTTGAGCCGCTCGCGTTGCAGGGGCGTGAGCACTTTCGAATCGGCCAGGCCGCGGATCGGTCGCTGGTCGTCCAGGATCACGGCCGCGGCCACCACCGGCCCGGCCAGCGGGCCGCGCCCGGCCTCGTCGACGCCGGCCACCAGGCCCGGCGCATCCCATGCGAGCTTGGCCTGTTCAGCCTTCAAGAACTTTCTGGATCGCATCGGCGCACAGTGTCGGCGTATCTCGCTGCAATTCGGCGTGCAGCGCGCAAAAACGTTGTTGCAAGGCGTGAACCTTGTCCGGCGAGGCGAACCAGGCCAGCGTCGCTTCGGCCAGGCCCTGGGGCGTGGCCGCCTCCTGGATCAGCTCCGGCACGACGAATTCGCCGCACAGGATGTTGGGCAGGCCGACCCAGGGCTGCAACTGCTTGCGCCGCATCAGGGCCCAGGACATCGCGTTCATGTTGTAGGCGATCACCATCGGCCGCTTGAAGAGCGCAGCCTCGAGGGTGGCGGTGCCGCTGGCGATGAGCGTGACGTCGCAGGCGGCGAGCGCGGCGTGCGAGCGGCCGTCGATCAGCTGCACCCGGCCCTTCATCGCGCTCGCCGCGAGCAACTGCTCGACCTCGCCGCGCAGGCTCGGCAGCGCGGGCAGGACGAAGCGCAGCTCGGGCCGGGCCTGCTGCATCAGCGCCGCCGCCGCGAAGAAGCGATCGGCCAGGTAGCGCAGCTCGGATCGCCGGCTGCCCGGCAGCAGGGCCACCACCGGCGCCTCGGCATCCAGGCCGAGCGCGGCGCGCGCAGCGGCCCGGTCCGGCGCCATCGGGATCACATTGGCGAGCGGATGGCCGACATAGCTGGCGGCGATGCCCTGCTTCGCCAGCAGAGCGGGCTCGAAGGGGAAGATGCACAGCACGTGGTCGACGGCTGCACGCAGCTTTTGCACGCGCTCCGGCCGCCAGGCCCAGATCGAGGGGCAGACGAAGTGGGCCGTCTTCATGCCGCGTTCGCGCAAGCCTGCTTCGAGATCGAGGTTGAAGTCCGGCGCATCGACGCCGATGAAGAGACCGGCCCCTTCGCGCAGCAGCCGCGCTTTGAGCTGGCGCCGGATGCCGGCGATCTCGGCGTAGTGGCGCAGCACCTCGACATAGCCGCGCACGGCCAGCTTCTCCTGCGGCCACCAGGTCTCGAAGCCACGCCTCAGCATCTGCGGGCCGCCGATGCCGACGGACTGCATCTGCGGCCAGCGGGTCTTCAGGCCGTCCAGCAGCAGACCGGCGAGCAGATCGCCCGAGGCCTCGCCTGCGACCAGCGCAAAGCGCCGCTGTGTCTCCTGTGCCATGCGGCTCCTCAGCGCGCGATGCCGCGCGTGGCGCTGGCCAGGAAGGCTTTCATCAGGTCAACGTCGGCCGCCGCTTCGGGCACCTCCGCGGCCAGGGCCTCGATGGCGGCGCGGGCTTCCTCCAGGGTCTTGCCCTGGCGGTAGAGCAGCCGGTGCATCTGCTTGACGGCCGCGATGCGCGCCGCCGAGAAATCGCGCCTGCGCAGGCCGACGACGTTGAAGCCGCGCACCGCGAGCGGATTGCCGTCGACCAGCATGAAGGGCGGCACGTCCTGCGCCACCGCGCTGGCGAAACCGATCATGGCGTGGGCGCCGACCGAGACGAACTGGTGGATGCCGGTCAGGCCGCCCACCGTCACCCAGTCGGCCAGGTGCACGTGGCCGGCCAGCGTCGTGTTGTTGGCCAGCGTGGTGTGGTTGTCGACCCGGCAATCGTGCGCGATGTGCGTGTAGGCCATGATCCAGTTGTCGCTGCCCACGCGCGTGACGCCGCCTGCGCCCGGCACGCCGATGTTGAAGGTGCAGAACTCGCGGACGGTGTTGCGGTCGCCGATGACCAGCTCGGTGGGCTCGCCCGCGTACTTCTTGTCCTGCGGGATCGCCCCCAGCGAGGCGAACTGGAAGATCCGGTTGTCGCGGCCGATGGTGGTGCGCCCCTCGATCACGCAATGCGAACCGATGGTGGTGCCGGCGCCGACCCGCACATGCGGGCCGATCACGGAATACGGGCCGACGCTGACCGTCGGGTCGAGCTGGGCCTGGGGGTCGACGATGGCCGTCGAATGAACCTGGGTCATGCCTTTTCGAGCAGCGTCAGCTGATCTGGCGCATGGCGCACATCAGGCTGGCCTCGCAGGCCAGCTCGCTGCCGACCAGCGCCCGCCCCTTGAACTTGGAGATGCCGGCTTTCATGCGCTCGATCTCGACCTCCAGCGTGAGCTGGTCGCCCGGCTCCACAGGCCGCTTGAAGCGCGCGCCGTCGATGGCCGCGAAGTAGTACACGGTGTTGTCGTCCGGAACGATGTCCAGCGAATGGAACGACAGCAACGCCGCGGCCTGCGCCATCGCCTCCAGCATCAGCACGCCCGGCATCACCGGGCGGTGCGGGAAGTGGCCGTTGAAGAACGGCTCGTTCATGGTCACGTTCTTGAGCGCCTTGATGCGCTTGCCCTTTTCCATCTCGAGCACGCGGTCCACCAGAAGGAAGGGGTAGCGGTGGGGCAGTAGTTTGAGGATCTGATGGATGTCGAGCTTCATGATGGCTTGTCCTGCATCGCCGGTTTTTCCAGTGCCTTGAGGCGCTCCCGCAGGGCGTGCAGTTGTTTGAGGGTCGCGGCGTTTCTCTCCCAGGCGGCATTGTCGTCGATGGGAAACATGCCGGTGTACTGGCCCGGCTTGAGAATGGAGCGCGTGACCACCGTCGCGGCCGAGATGTGCACCCCGTCCGCCATCTTCAGGTGGCCCAGCACGATCGCGCCGCCGCCAAGGGTGCAGTTGGCGCCGATGTCGGCGCTGCCCGCCACGCCGACGCACCCGGCCATGGCGGTGTTCTTGCCCACGCGCACGTTGTGTCCGATCTGGATCAGGTTGTCGAGCTTGACACCGTCCTCGATCACCGTGTCTTCGAGCGCGCCGCGATCGATGCAAGTGTTGGCGCCAATCTCCACGTCGTCCCCGATGCGCACCGCGCCGAGCTGCTCGATCTTGACCCAGGCGCCCTGGTGCGGTGCGAGTCCGAAGCCGTCGGCCCCGATCACCACGCCGGGATGCAGCAGGCAGCGCGCGCCGATGATGCAATCCTCGCTCACGGTCACCCTGGACTTGAGCACGGTCTGCGCGCCGATGCGCGCGCCGCGCTCGATCACGCACAGCGCACCGATGCGGGCCGTCGGGTCGATCTGCGCGTCGGGGTCGATCACCGCGCTCGGATGGATGCGCGCGCCCTCCGGCTTCGCATGGGATTGCTTCCAGAGCTGGGTCAGCCGGGCAAAGTACAGGTAGGGATCGGGCGTCACGATGAACGCGCCGCGCCCCGCCGCTGCAGCGCGCATTGCCGGCGAGACGATGACGCAGCCGGCCTTCGAGGCCGCGAGCTCTTTCTGGTACTTGGGGTGGCTCAGGAAGCTGAGCGCATCGGCCTGCGCGGTCGCGAGCGGCGCGAGGCGCTCTATCGACAGCGCAGGATCGCCCTGCAGGTCGCCCCCGAGTGCTTCAACGATCGCGCCTAGCCGTAGTGCCACACGAGTTCACTGGCCTCACTTGCCGCCGGCAACGGACGCGTTCAGTGCCTTGATCACCTTCTCGGTGATGTCGTGCTTGGGATTGATGTAGATCGCCTCCTGCAGGATCGCGTCGTACTTCTCGGCCTCGGCCACCTGCTTGACCACGCGGTTGGCGCGCTCGTAGACCTGCTGCAGTTCTTCGTTCTTGCGGGCGTTGAGGTCTTCCTGGAACTCGCGGCGGCGGCGCTGGAAGTCGCGGTCCTGGTCGACCAGGGAGCGCTGGCGCGTGGTGCGCTGGCTCTCGGACAGGGTCGGCGCCTCGCGCTCGAACTTCTCGGAGGCGGCCTTGAGCGCTTCACCCTGTCCCTGCAGGTCTTTCTCGCGCTTCAGGAATTCCGACTCGAGTTTTGCCTGTGCGGCCTTGGCAGGTTGCGCCTCGCGCAGCACGCGATCGGGATTGACGAAACCGATGCGGAAGGTTTCCTGCGCCTGTGCGGGCGTGCCCACAAGCGCGAAAGCAGGGATGAGCAGCGCACCGGCGGCACGAAGCAAAGGAGTCATTAGAAGGAGGTTCCGATCTGGAATTGCAGGCGTTGAATTCTATCCTTCGGGATCGGATTCAAGGGGTCGCTCAGGTCTTCCTTCTGCTGCTTCACCGGAATGGCGTACGCCAGGCGCAGGGGGCCCAGCGGCGAGATCCAGCTGATACCCAGGCCGACCGAGGCGCGCAGCTTCTTCTGCGCCTTCCACTGCGCGTCCGTCAGGGTCGGGGCGCGGGACTGGGCGAACACGTTGCCGACGTCGAAGAAGCCATAGAGGCGCAGCGTGCGGTCGTTGCCGGCGCCCGGGAAGGGCGTGCTGAGCTCCATGTTGAAGATCGCCTTCTTGGTGCCCCCGAGCGCAGCGCCCTCGGTCTGCCCGAACAGCGGCACGTCGCGCGGGCCGAGCGAGTTCTGCTCGAAGCCGCGCACCGAACCCAGGCCGCCGGCGTAGAAGTTCTTGAAGATCGGGTAGGGCTTGCCGCCATAGGCCCTGGCGTAACCGACTTCGCCGTTGATCGCGAAGGTGTACTGCTTGCTGATCGGGAAGAACTGCTGGTACGAGTAGCTGGACTTCCAGTACTTCATGTCGCCGCCGGCGCCGACCTCGAGGTTGGCGCGCTGCAGCTTGCCGCGGGTCGGCACGAGCGCGCTGTCGCGATCGTCGCGCGACCAGCCCACGGACAGCGGCACGCCCCAGACGCTGTCGTTGGTGCATTCGGTGACGAAGCCCTGCGCGTTGGTGGCACAGCCGAAATAGGTGCGATACGACTGCGGGGTCAGGTACGCGACGTTGCCGCCCGGATCGAAGCGGTAGCGTTCCAGGCCGATGCCGAAGAAGACGGTGTCGACCTCGCTGAAGGGCACGCCGAAGCGGACCGAGCCACCCTCGTTGACCAATTTGTAGTCGCCGTCGACGCTGTAGTAGGGGCGCGTCGTGGTGTGGAACACGGCGAAGGTTCGGGAGATGCCGTCCTTGGTGAAGTACGGGTCGGTGGTCGTGAGCGAGAGCGTGCGGGCGTACTTGCTGGTGTTGACCTGCAGGCCCAGGTAGTTGCCCGAGCCGAACACGTTCTCCTGCGCAATGCCGAAGGTGAGGGACACCTTCTCGGCGCTCGAGAAGCCGGCACCCAGCTGCAGCGTACCGGTGGGCTTTTCTGCCACGTTGATCGCGAGGTCCACCTGGTCCGGCGAGCCCGGCACTTCCTGCGTCTCCACATTCACTTCGGTGAAGAAGC